>JAYSVS010000113.1:0-45686 GCA_043718395.1 Acidobacteriota bacterium | reverse complement strand
ATGATTTGAGGTTGCCAGCATACCGGAATTGCACCACTTGTCACACGAAAGTTCATGGATCGCACATTAACAGGGACTTACTGCGATGAAGAAATTCATTCTTGGCGTATTTATCGTGAGTTTTCTAAAAGGACAAGAGCCAGCTAAGCCAAACGTTGAGAATCCGTTTCAGATGCAAAGTGATATCGGCTACCGGATGCTTACTGGGCAGCATGGCAACATAAATACCTACCGCAGCATCGTTAATCTCGGTGAGGGTCCCCGACTGCTGCAGTTTCAGTCCACCTATAAGCCTCCGAATACGAAGCTATTCGATGAATTTCGCATTCATGGGGCGAACTGGGGCGACCCGCTGAATACCTTTCAATTGAATGCTGAGAAGTCGGCAGTGTACCGGGTGAATTTTCAGTATCGTAACCTTGCCTACTTCAATACGCTTCCGTCCTTTGCTAGTCCGCAGCTCGCACGGCTGGGAGCATCGGCATACACCACCAGCCAGTCCTGGCAAGATACCCGGAATCGCTTTTGGAATCTGGATCTGGACTTGAGACCGGGCCGAAGGTTGCAGCCCTTCTTCGGGATTGCTCAGAACACGAGCCGAGGGCTTGGAGTCAGTCCGCTCGTGCTCGATGAGAACAGCTACCCGGCGGCGAGCCGGATCGATACTGGCTATACGGTTTTTCGGGGCGGCATGCGCCTTGAAACGGAATTGCTGCATCTGACGCTGGAGCAGGGCGGGGCGACTTTCCACGACGGTACTTCTTTGCTGAACAACATTCTCAACCTGGGCAACCGCGAGAATACCTATTTTGGCCGGCAGCTTACGCTGGGGGATTCGACCAGGCTATACGAAGTGAATGGAAACCATCTTTACTCGTCGGCGGACCTTACGATTTCGCCTGTGTCCTGGCTGGATTTTAGTGCGGAGTACTACTTTTCGCAGCCGAAGTCGGAGGTTCGCTTCAATGAGACGGCTCGCGGCACGATCCTCTGGCTGGATACTTTACGCTTCGCCAATGGGCAGCAATCTCTGGCCACGGGCTATGCGAATCAGCCGAGAAGTGCCGGTGGACTGACGCTTGAGGTGCGACCGTTTAACCGCTTGCGAATTATTGATGCCTGGCAGGTGGAACATATGCACAATTCAGGTTCGGTATCGTTTGGGACTACGCTTGATGGCCGCGCACTTAGCCCGGTGAGTTCGATTGATCGCCTGGTTTCGAGGCAGAACGAACAACGCCTGCAGGCTTTCTTTGATGTGACCAAGCGATTGACGCTCTTTGGCGGACATCGATATTTATGGGGGAATGCTGAGGTACGGCGGGCGACACTATCTCCGGGCATTCCCAGGGAGTTTGGCTATCTGAATCGACAATCCGCGCTTGGAGGATTCATTTACAGACCCTTCTCGAAACTCACTATTAACGGTGAGACAGAAGTGGGCCGTGGCGATCAGACCTACTTTCGCACCAGTCTTCAGAATTTTGAACAGATGCGTTTGCGGGGACGCTACCAGGTCTCAGAAGCCTGGCAATTTAATGTCCGGTTTACGCGGATGAACAATGCGAATCCAACACCGGGAGTGAATCTGAACTTCCGGAATCAGCAGTCGAATCTGACTGTTCAATGGACAAAGAAACTGGTTTCGCTGATGGCTGACTACACTCGTTCGGCCATCTTTACCAATCTTGGATTTCTCGACCCCGTTACCTACCGGCTGGAACCCAATATCTATCGCGACAACGCGCATACCGGCACCCTGGCCGCTGACCTGAGAATGACGCGAAAAGCTACGCTTACATTTGGCGGCAGCATGTTTCGGTCTGCCGGTAGCCGGCCTAGCCGTTACTACCAGCCCTTGATGCGGCTGCAAGTTCCGGTAGCCAGTGGAATCGGATTGCTGGCCGAGTGGCGCAATGTTTCAATGGGACAAACGATCTATGCGTACGAGGCGTTTGGAGTGCAGCAGTTTACACTTGGCCTGCGTATCTCGCGCTAGCAAGTTAAGCGCGGCATTATGGGCAGTTCCAGGCGGAAAGGCCCACCTGTACAAATGACCATCCGCAAGCAGGATCACGCTGAGTGGCAGGGTGAAAAAACTTGTGCGATCAATGGCCGGATAAATTCCAAGCCGGTCAGCAACTAGCAGAGCAGAAATTGTGGCATAGGCAAGAATTCGGAATGTGGTATTAACCGAACCAGTGAAAGAGCGTGTAAGGCCAGAAGCAAGTGCCAATGCTAGTGGGCAGACTACAAGCCAGTGTTTTGGGTTCTGCAGAGAGAGATGCTCGGGAAGAAACGGAAGTGATCTTTGGAAGAGTTGGTAGCCCCGTTTAACCAGAAAGTCAGGAAGTGATTCGATTGACGCATGCTGCCAGAAGTATGTAAGTGCATCTGACGAATTTGGCGGAACAAAGTAGTAGTATTCAGAGATCAAAGTAGCCGCAGTGAGCAGCATAAAGCAGGAAGCGTGCAGTAATGACTTTCTTTTGACCTCAATGGTTGACTCGGCTGAGAGCAATGGCCAGATCATCAAGCTGAGGAGTGAAGGCAGCATGAATGCCAAACCGTAACCCAAAGCAATGCCTGCAAGGCTGGTGGAAAGAAGGAATAGAAAGCCCTGATTGGACCTTGATTTGAAATAGAAGTGGGCTGCGAGCAGGATCGAAACAGATGCTGCCAGTTCAGCACTGTATTGCTTCAGCAGTCTGGCAAAGATCAAAAGTTGAGGCGTGAAAAGAATAAGGCCATGGCCAGAATGGCAGCGGGTGGCTGCAATACCCGCCGGGCCAGAATCGTAAAGCCGAGAGCGGCAAACACCGCCATAAGATAGGGCATGATCCGCAAAGCGGTCTCGCTGATGTCGGCAATGAACCTTGTTCCGCGAGCCAAAAGCAGGAAGAGGGGAGCCGTCGTCTGCAGCCATGCATCGGGGTAGAAGAGTTGCGTGAGCGAAGGTGAAACGATGGAATTGGCTAGCCACACCTCATCAGTCCAGAAGCTGCGCCCTAGCGACGGAATGTCGAGCACAAGGCGGACGAGGATGAGAAGGATAGCAATTGAATAGTAGGGAATCGAAGTGCGCAAGAGCTTCATTTGAACCGGACTACTCAGTGTGTCATGGAGTAGATGGCGTAGTTCACGCCAAGACGAAGGGCCATTGCCGAGAACTTCTCCGGGTAATCTGGGGAGTCGGCGAATTCCCAGCCGTCGCCTACGTCCATGTTGAAGCAGATGGCGATGATGACGCGGCCTTCAGAATCGATTACGCCGCGCCAGAAGGGAGTGACGCCGTCCTTTTCATAGCCTGGGCCATGGACAACGTTGGCACCAGGGACATTGATGCGTTCCTTGAGTTCGTAGATGACCTTGAAGATTGGTTCGTTATCGCCCAGTTCGACGACGCGGGCATCGGGGTAGATCATGTGGATGCCGTTCATGAAGTTGTCCCAGTCGCGAGGGCCGTGGAAGTCGTCGACCATCATGAAGCCGCCACGGTCAAAGTACTTACGGAGGCGCTCACCCTGGGAGGCGCTGATTCGCCAATCTCCGGGGGAGATGGCAAAGAGGAATGGGGTATCGAACATGGCTTCGCTATCGATGTCGATGATGTCTTCGACGGACTGGGTGTGAAGGCGAGTGAGACGGCGCAGGGTGGAGAGGAAGATGCGGTCGCCTTTGTTGGCATCAATGCCCCAGCGGGCATAACCTCCGCGGCCATCGCGGTTTGAGCGGTATCTGAGCCGGCCGAGTACAAACTCGCCGGGGAGGAAGGCGTCAGGCGGGTCCTCGACGGGGTCCTGCATCTCATGTTCGTACATAGCCCACTTGCGCGAACCCGTGGCGCTGCCCCGGAATTGGGCATAAAGCGCAGAGATCGCGGCCAGGATGAACAGCGAAATCAAGATGCGCCGCATGGCACTAGCTTAACCGAGAGGGGTAGTGCGAAGATGAAGACAAATTTGGTCTGAATGGAATTTGAAATGAAAACTTTCCCTGTGCTTGTTCTTGTTGGTGCTTTGGGCATATGTGTTTCGTCGCTGGCGCAGACCAGCGGCACAATCAATGGGACGGTGAGGGACGCATCGGGTGCATTGGTTCCTGGGGCAAAGATTGAGGCACGAAGCACTACAAGCGGGGAGCGTCGCGGAACTACCAGCAGCGAGCGTGGTGTCTATGCACTACCTTTTCTGCCGCCAGGCGAGTATCAACTTGAGGTCTCGCGCGACGGGTTTTCAACGGCAGTAATCAAGGCGACGCTGAACGTCGCTGATGTGGTCGCCGTTGATGTTGTACTGAAGGTTTCGAGTTCAGCCGAGCGGATCGAGGTGACCTCAAGTGTTCCGCTGCTGCAGACTGAAAATTCCGCTTTGGGCCGAGTGGTAGAGGGCAGCACGGTAAAGGAGCTGCCATTGTCATCTCGTAACTTTACGCAATTGCTTGCGCTGTCTCCCGGTACGTCGGGCCCGCTGAACGATGCTGGCGCTCTGGGCCGCGGTACTCAGAATATCTCCTCAGGTGGTGCGCGGCTTGGGTCAAATTCAATCTATATCGATGGGGTCGACGCTGTGAACATCCACAGCAACACGGCCAACGAAAACGCATTTGCCTCGAACGGACTTGTTGCCCCTTCTCCAGAAGCGATTCAGGAGTTCAAGGTTCAAACAGGGTTGTATGATGCGACCTCTGGCCGTAGCGGCGGGGCCGCTGTGGTGCTGGTTACGAAGTCGGGTGGTCCGCAGTTCCACGGAACTTTGTTTGAGTTCTTCCGCAACAACAAACTGAATGCCAATAGTTTTTTCTTTAACAACACCGGGCAATCGCGGCCTGTTCTTAAACAGAACCAGTTTGGTGGAAATTTGGGTGGGCCAGTTGTCAAGGACAAGACATTCTTCTTCTTCTCCTACCAGGGAACAAGGCAAAGGAATGGCTTGTCTGGATCGAGTTCCCTGACTCTGCCAAGGCTGACCGCAGACCGCAGCCGGGCCGCACTTGGCCGCACCTTCGCAGGCACAAGGGGCGCGCGTGGCGGCCCTGCCATTCTTCCCGACGGATCAAATATCAATCCCGTTTCTCTTGCCCTGTTGAACTACAAGCGGGAGAACGGCGAATACGTGATTCCGAATCCGCAGAGCGATGCTGCCGGCGTGAACTACACGACATCGATTCCGGCACGCTATTCGGAGAACCAGTACATTTCAAATGCCGACCATCAACTTACGCGTTTGAATCGTTTGACCTTCAAGTCGACTGTTTCAGAGCAGCCGGCCTTTCAGCCACTGCCTGCGGCGAATCTGCCGGGTTTTGGCACTACGCAGGACTTCAAGAGCCGGATCCTCAGTCTGACCGACACACACGTGTTTACGCCGAACCTCGTCAATGAGGGCCGCATGGGCTTTTCGCGTCTGCTTGGTGTTGTGCAACCGGAGACTCAAATCCCGCTGAGCGGAATCGGGATGAGGCGCTTCAACTCAGCCGACTTCAGCGATATTCCACAGATTACCGTGACCGGAGCATTCAGCATTGGCTATAGCGTGAATGCCGATCAGGGCGTGGCGCAGAATACCTTCCACTGGGTGGATACACTGGCCTGGACCAAGGGCAAGCATCAGTTTAAGGGCGGACTTGAGGCGCGCCGGTATCAAGATAATTACTATTCAAACAACCGCATGCGCGGCACTCTCACCATGCAAAGCTTTGGCGACTTTCTGATTGGGCTGCCCGGTACCTCGCCAGCCGACGGCGGCAACGGTACAGGCTTTAGCAATATTAATACTTCGAGTGTTGCCAGCGGCGTGGCGGCGCGATCTGATCGCATGACCGACCTGGCGATCTTTGTTCAAGATGACTGGAAGATCAGCTCGCGGTTGACGATCAATGCAGGGTTGCGTTGGGAGTACCTCGGACTGGCTGTCGATAAAGCTGGCCGGAATGGCAGCTTCGATACGCGGCTCTATCAGCCGCCGCCTGTTGGTGGGTCGACCACCGCAGGATTCGTTCAGAACTCGAATGCCGTGCGGCCTGTCGCTGGTTTGCCCAAGGTCTCACCGACTTTGATCGACAATGAGCCACGGCGCAATTTTGCGCCAAGAGCCGGGATGGCTTACCGAGTGAGCAAGAGTCTTGTTGCGCGAGCCGGCTACGGTATCTTTTATGATCGACTATCGAATCAGTTGGGCCTGCTCGAAGCGTTGTCTTTACCAGGCTATGTCAGGACGGATTTACAGGCAGCTTCGGCAATTGCTGCTTCGCTTCGCGACCCCTACCCCAATTTGCCGCAGCGGTCGGAATTCCCGATTGTGCCCCGGCTCTTTGCGCCGCCTTATACAAACGACCGGCCGGCAATCGGATTGAATGCTGTCGATCCAACGCTTCGTACGCCTTACCCGCAGCAGTATGGTTTGAACCTGCAATATCAGGCTACAGACAGCACGATGATCGAAGTCGGATATCAGGGCACTAAGGGGACCCGGCTTGCTACACAGCGCTTGATTAATCAGCCGATTCTGGCTAGCCCAGAACGTCCAGTCAATGGCATCACGACCAATACCACCGCCAATGCGGCGCTACGCGTACCTTATACCGGTTTCAGCCCGACTGGCTTGGTCTGGCTTGAGACATCAACCGATTCGCGTTACAACTCTTTGCAGACCAGCGTTACGCGGCGGTTCAGCAAAGGCTTGAGGCTGCTTGGTTCCTATACATTCGCGAAGTCGCTCGATAATAACTCCGGCTCTGGAACAGGTGCGACCTTCAGTCAGACCGAAGGCGACCAACTGAGACTTGGGCTGAACCGTGGGCTTTCCGATTTCGACCGGACGCACCGGGCGGTTGTGAACTTCAGTTACAATCTTCCGGCGTGGGGCTCTTCTCGCTTTGGCAAGAAGTTCTTTGCTGGCTGGCAGGCGGCCGGTGTCGCCGTGATGCAGAGCGGGACGCCGATCAGCATCCTCGACACCAGCGGTGCCGCGCTTTATGGAACTGCCAATAGCCGGGCCAGCTGGGCACCTGGGGCGACGGTTGAGTCTGCCCAGGGATCTGGACGCACTCAGGATCGCTTGAATCAATACTTCATTACCTCTGCCTTTGTAAGAGCAGGGAATTTGTGGGGAGACAGCGGCCGCAACATTTTACGCGGACCGATCCAGCGCAACCTTGATATCTCTGTGAACAAGCGGTTTGCGATTACGGAGCGGGTTGCAGCCGAATGGCGTTCTGAGTTCTTCAACATGCTGAACATTGCCAATTTCGCCAATCCAGGTGGCAGCATTACAGCTGTCAGCTACGGCGTGATCAGAAATACGACGGGAAATCCGCGTGTGATCCAGTTGGCGGTTAAGCTGGTATTTTAGCTTTGCATTTCTAACCAAGGACATTTTCTTTCCATGCCGCAAGAGCGCAACCACGCTACCCCATTGAGTGAGAACAAGAACCTCCTCAAGTGGGTAGAAAAGATGAGCCAGTTGACCAAGCCCGATTCGATTCATTGGGTGGATGGGTCTGCCGAAGAGAATCAAGCGCTTTGTGATTTTCTTGTGGCAAGTGGCACGTTTACAAAGTTGAATGAGGCGCTGTGGCCTGGTTGCTACTACGCACGCTCGGACGCCAACGATGTCGCTCGTGTTGAGGATCGTACCTTCATCTGCTCGCTTTCAAAGGACGGTGCGGGCCCTACGAACAACTGGGTTGAGCCTTTCCAGATGCGCAAGAAACTGAAGGAACTCTTCAACGGTTGCATGAAGGGGCGCACCATGTATGTGTTGCCATTCAGCATGGGGCCGGTTGGTTCGCCGATGTCGCAGATTGGCGTTCAACTCACCGATTCGCCGTATGTGGTGGTGAACATGCGAATCATGGCGCGGATCGGGATGGCGGTCTACCGCGAGATCGACAAGAACGAGAAGCGTGTTGTGCCTTGCATGCACAGTGTAGGAATGCCGCTGACGGGCGGGCAGAAGGATGTGCCGTGGCCATGCAACCCGGACAAGTACATTGTGCATTTTCCTGAAACGCGTGAGATCTGGAGCTACGGGTCTGGATATGGCGGCAACGCACTGTTGGGCAAGAAGTGCTTTGCCTTGCGAATCGCTTCCAACATTGCCCGTGATGAAGGCTGGATGGCTGAGCACATGATGATTGTGGGTGTGGAGAGCCCGCAGGGTGAGAAGACCTATGTAGCGGGTGCGTTCCCTAGTGCTTGTGGCAAGACGAACTTTGCGATGCTGATTCCGCCGCAGGGCTTTGAGGGATGGAAGGTTTGGACTGTCGGTGATGATATTGCCTGGATCAAGCCGAATGAGAATGGGGTGCTGCACGCGATTAACCCTGAGGCTGGATTCTTTGGTGTTGCGCCGGGTACGTCGATGAAGACGAATCCGAATGCGATGGCTTCGCTTTCTCGCAATTCAATCTTTACCAACACTGCGATGACGCTGGATGGTGGTGTCTGGTGGGAAGGCATGACGGATGAGCCACCTGCAGAATGTATCGACTGGAAGGGAAATTCCTGGACCCCGGCGATTGCTCGTGCGACTGGTGCGAAGGCGGCTCATCCGAATTCGCGCTTTACCGCGCCTGCATCGCAATGCCCGACTATAGATCCTGAATGGGAGAATCCGAACGGCGTGCCGATTAGTGCATTCCTGTTTGGTGGGCGCAGGCCGACGGGGATCCCGCTTGTGTATCAGGCCTTCAACTGGAGCGCTGGCGTGTATGTAGGGGCGACGATGGGGTCTGAGACCACGGCGGCGTCTGTAGGTGCTGTGGGCAAAGTGCGCCGTGATCCGATGGCGATGCTGCCGTTTTGCGGCTATCACATGGGGGATTACTTCCGGCATTGGATCCGGATGCAGCGGACGCTAACGCAGACGCCGCGTATCTTCCATGTGAACTGGTTCCGCCGGGATTCAGATGGCAACTTCTTGTGGCCTGGTTTCAGCGAGAACATGCGGGTTCTGAAGTGGATTGTGGATCGATCACACGGGCGCGCCTATGGACGGGAGACTCCGATCGGTTATGTTCCCCGCTATGAAGACATCGACTGGAAGGGGCTTGAATTTGCCAAAAGCCAGTTTGACGAGTTGCAGGCGTTTGACCGGACGGCATGGAAGAGCGAAGTGCTGGGCCACGAGGAGTTGTTTATTGAGCTTCACGACCATTTGCCTCCCGAGGTGATCTATGAGCGCGAACTGCTGATATGCAGACTGTAGCGGCGAGAGTGCCGATATACCGGTCGCTCTACTTTCAAGTGTTGGTTGCGATTGGCGTAGGGGCTCTGCTGGGCCACTACGCCCCCGCGACTGGGGCGGCGATGAAACCGCTGGGAGATGGTTTTATCAAGCTTATTAAAATGATGATCGCGCCGATCATTTTTTGTACGGTGGTGATCGGGATTGCTGGCAGCGAAGACCTGAAGCGAGTGGGCCGTACGGGTGGTCTGGCGCTGCTTTATTTTGAGGTGGTAAGTACGATTGCATTGCTGGTGGGGCTGGTAGTGGTGAACGTGATCCAACCAGGCGCTGGGATGAATGTTGATATCAAGAGTCTCGATGCCGGAGCTGTGGCTGCCTATGCGGGGCCGGGGAAGATGGAGAGTTTGAAAGATTTCGTTCTTCACATCATTCCGGCAACGATGGTGGATGCGTTTGCCAAGGGTGAGATCTTGCAGGTGCTGCTGATTGCGATTCTGTTTGGGGTGGCGTTGCAGAAGGTGGGTGGGAGAGTAAGCAATGTGTTTTCGCTGATCGAGAAGACCTCTGAGATTTTGTTTGCGATCATAAAAATGATTATGTATGTGGCGCCGATTGGTGCCTTTGGGGCGATGGCATTTACGGTTGGAGCTTACGGGATTGGCAGCCTGCTTTCTCTCGCGAAGTTGATGGGTACTTTTTATCTTACGTGTCTGCTGTTTGTGTTTGTTGTATTGGGGATGATTGCCAGGGTGCATGGATTCAGCATCTGGAAGTTTCTGCGTTATATCCGCGAGGAGCTGCTGATTGTGCTGGGAACGTCGTCGAGCGAGGCGGCACTGCCGAGGATGATGGCAAAGATGGAGGGGCTCGGGGCGGGCAAGTCGACTGTGGGTTTGGTGATTCCTACTGGTTATTCGTTTAACCTCGATGGCACTTCGATCTATCTGACGATGGCGGCGGTGTTTGTGGCCCAGGCGACGAATACGCCGATGACATTGATGCAACAGATCACGCTGCTGGCTGTGTTGCTGCTGACCTCGAAGGGAGCAGCAGGAGTTACGGGGAGCGGCTTTATTGTGCTGGCTGCGACGATGTCGGCGGTGGGTACTGTGCCGGTGGGCGGGTTGGCTCTGATTCTCGGGATTGACCGGTTTATGAGCGAGGCGCGGGCGTTGACGAATGTGGTGGGGAATGGGGTTGCGGCAGTGGTGGTGGCGAAGTGGACGGGGGATCTGGATGAGGCGCGGATGCACGAGCGTCTGGGGTAATCTCGCCCTGCTCGCCTCCTGCCGGGTGCTCTGAAAGTGGAGACACCCGGGGCTTTGTGCCTTAGCGAGTAATTGGTTTATATTCAATGTTCAGAGAACTGTGAGGTAGCTTACTGGCTTTGAACCTCGTTTTTGCGGCGTGGACGACTAGCGAATGCCATCCATTGGAGGGGGGTTGGGTTCGAGCGTGATTGGAGGAAGGCCCATGCGGCGGCAAAATTCCTGGGTATGTTGCGCCGCGTTCACGGATAAGCTGAATGGTCAACACGATTAGAACATCTCCCATTTCGTTGAGGCGGAAGGGCCTGCGTGGCCTATTTCACCTCAAACGCCTTTTTGCTCTCGATGAACTCCCAACTCGTCTTGGCTCCACCAAGGATCTGCAGCGTCAACCGTTTCGCTTCTCCATCCCAACGCAATCCGTTCTCGGCAAGCTCAATGTCGTCGAGGCAACTTTCAATTTTGCGCTGAGCCTTTTGCTGGAATTTTTTGCCGGCTTTCTCAAGGAGTCGAAGATAGACTTCTTTCCCGGCCTGGCATCTTGACATACCTTGCGGCTTCGAGGGATAGCTCTCGGTAATCCAAGCCCAAGTTTCACCGCGCGCAATCGTTTTCACCTCCGGCTTGGCCCCGGCTAGCACCTGCGACCCGGGAACCAGCTTTGGCCAGCCGCGATCATCACAAGAGCCCAGAAGCGCAATGAGCGACAAGCTAATCAAGAATCGCATCGGCGTAGCAAACCCCCGAATAGATCCAATTATCGCCAGCTTTTCTCTTGTCATAGCCCCCTTTGGGCCGAGCGTCGCGTTTATGCAAGTCGGCTTCTGTTTTGCCCTTGTTGTCTGCTTCAGTCATGTCCCAACCAATATTACCGGTAAGTGAGTCACACAATATATTCCCATTGCGAACCCATGCCAGCGCCGTAGCATCCCAGACATGATAAGCGCCACCATTCCAGCGGCAGATGGTTTCATATTTCAATTGCGAATCGGTAAAGGTGCGCGCAGACTGGCTCAGATAGTTGCGTGCGGAATTCTGCTTAATCTGATAGAGTTTCACTCCGCCATCCACATTTTTCTTCCAGTTCCAGACCTCTTCATAAGTGGGAGCTGGCGAGGTCAATTGGCACATGCCATAGCCATTGTCGAATGACTTGATTGGATACCCTTTGGTGTCAAAGTGTTTGAACTTGGACTCGTGCTCAATCAGCTTGTCAAATCCGCTCACTCCAACCTTGGTTAATACATAAGCCTTGATGTCGCTGGCGGTGGGCTGTTCTCCTTCGATTTTCAGGGTGAAGGTCTTCTGGGCAGGCCCGGCTTGCACCGTGAGCGTAATGTCTCCGCCCAGATCCTGAAACGTCGTCGTAGCATCCCAACTATTGCCTGGCGTGTTGACTGAGCCCGACTTCGTGAAAGTCTTCCATTTGATTTCCCACTTCCAGGTATGGGCGACCGTTGCTTCCATGTTGGTGGTGAGCACGATCGTGGGCCAAGTTGGATCCTTGGATATTTTGAAGACTTGTCCGGTGGTTACCCCAACCAGATCCATTGTTTTTGCCGGCACCACTGGAGGCATCCGATCCTTCTTTCTAGCAGCGAGTTTGATCTTACACTATTATATTCTGTTGGGATCTGGGTACAGATAAGTCAGGCTACGATCAGCTTTCTCCAGAGTCCAGGTTTCAAAGGAGCTGCGATCATGGATCACAACACGACGTCGAATTGCCAAGGGCATCTCAACCGGCGATCATTTCTCGATGGCGCTGGCCGGCTCGGCGGCGGCTTGGCCGGCAGCGCCGTCTTTGAGTCTATATGGCCCAGTTCCGCCTGGGGCCAGCGGCCGGCGAAGGAGACACACCCCAGTTCCGCCCGCGTAGTGGACCGGTTCAAGAGCCGATTTTCGTTTCAGATTTCTGTCGATGTGGGGACCCTGGATCTGGGGCTGACGGTGGCCAGTGCCGCGTTGGCGGGTGGAGTTGACATCGTCGAAATGGGAACGCCGCTGCTCAAGACACAGGGCGTTGCAAACGTCGTGTCTGCCTTTCGAAAGCGGTTCTCCGAGGCTCTTCTGCTGGCCGACATGAAGACCATGGACGGTGGGGGCGGGGAGGCGCGCAGCGTCTATGCCGGCGGCGGCAATATCGTTGATTTCCTCGCTCTGGCCGGGGTGGATACGGCGAAGGCGATTTGCGCTGTGCGGGATGAATTCCGGCGCGCCGGCTCTGAAATGCCACGACTTGCCTTTGCCGATATCATGGTGCCGCACCAGGGTCCGGCGGCGCGGGCAGGCGAGGTGGCGCTTCGGATGGTTGAGGCAGGCGTCGATGCTGTGGGGATCCACCTGCAGTCTGACGCGCGGCGGGCAAACCCGAAACTGATCGAGGATGACTATCTTAGCGATGTGGCTCGGGCCGTCTTCGAGAAGATTGGGAAGGCGGTCCCGGTGCAGGTTGTCGGTGGGCTCAGCATTGCACAGGCAAAGAGTCTGGCCAAGGCGGGGCTGCGCGCTTTTGTGATCAGCGGCAATATGGGCTTGCCGGATAGCAACGCTCGCTACAACCTGCCACCGGCCGAGATCCAGCGCCTGGTGGCTGGTTTCATCGCCGGGGTCTCGGGCGGGTAGGGAGCCAGACCAAACGGCTCCAAGCGAATCGGGCTGGATCGAGAGAGAGGTGCTCTTCGAAGCGACTTGGGATCGGAATCGCTGCGGACGTGGCATTCGAGAACCATATCTGCGCCAGGCTTCGCAATGATTGCAAAACCAGTCTTTCGGACTTTGAATTGTACTGTCAATTTATAGCTTTGATGGAGGACTTGCATTGCGGTTGAATTGTGTTACGATTCAATTGAACAGTTATTCAAGTGAAATCAACAATCAAAACCGAAGAACCTTGTGCTCCGAACGATCCAGAACATCGACGGCGGTTGGCTCCGCCGGTGGACGAGGCATCGCTTGAGGCGGCAGCGAGGATCTTTAGAGCGATGGGCGACCCCTCGCGGTTGCGCACACTCGCGATGCTATCGCACGGTGAGGCCTGCGTGAGCGAAATTGCGGCCGCGACAAGAGAAGAATTGTCTACGATTTCACAACGGCTGCGCGTTCTACGCAGCGAAAACTTGCTGGTAAGGCGCCGTCAGGGCAAACACATTCTTTATTCACTGGCAGATCAGCATGTAGCTGGGCTGGTTTTTAATGCACTGGCACATTCGACGGAAAAGTCCGTGCCGGTGACTGCAATCAAAAAAGTAACGAAAGGGAAGGTTTAAATATGGAACATCACGTACACGAAGATCATTCGCACATTCACGGGCCTGGTTGCGGGCATACCGCGATTCAACACGAAGGGCACGTCGACTATTTGCACGACGGGCATCTGCATCATCCTCACGAAGGACACTTTGACGAACACGTCCTGGCGGTAACGGCCAGAAATCCGGCAGATTGCTCAAACGGTCATGTTTGCAACGGGCATGAGGCAGGGCATGTGCATGGTGATGGTTGTGGTCATGAAGCAGTGCCGCACGGAGGTCATGTCGATTATCTGGTCGATGGGCATCTGCACCATGTTCATAATGGACACTGTGACAACCATGGACCGATTGAACTTGCCTGAGGCTGAAAGCAAATCAGTCCTGCAGCGCAATACGCGCCAAAAGGCGGCCATCCGTGGCGTGTTTGCCGGGATGGACCGCCCGCTGGGGCCTCAAGAAGTGTTGGAACATGCAGGGAGCCAGATACAGGGGCTTGGTATTGCCACGGTGTATCGCAACATAAAAGCGCTGGTGGAGGATGGCTGGCTGACGCCTGTGGATCTGCCGGGTGAGGCGTCGCGCTATGAAATTTCGGGCAAAGCACACCATCACCACTTTCATTGCCAGACTTGCAAAAAGGTCTTCGATTTGCCGGGGTGCCCGGTGCAGATCAAGCCGCACCTGCCGGCTGGGTTCGTGGCCACATCTCATGAGCTGGTTTTGTACGGGGAATGCGATGTTTGCGGGAAAAGCTCTTAGGGCTCGGACCTCTCTCGATACACTATTTGTTAGACATTTAAGACATGCTGCTTGCTAAAGATTTTGTTGCCTACCTATCGCGCCGCCTGGTGCAGCGCTTATCCCCGGTTTATATCGATACGGCCAACCCGCAAGGGCTGGCTCAACAGATTGCTGATGCCATCACTGAAGATCTTTCGATTGAAGACCAACTCAATGATGAAGTACGCGAGATTCTTGAGCAATATACGGACTACATGCGCAAGGAAGGCGTGTCGTATCAGGATATGTTCCGGAAGATCAAGAGCACGATGGTGACGCAGCGCAAGATTATCCGGGCTTCGGGCCGGGAATCGAACGACAATATGAAGCTGTCGCGTGACAAGATTACGGATCTGTCTCATACGCTGGCGGCGATGCTGCGCAAGCAGCGCGAGACGAGAGTGAAGAAGGAACAGAACGAAACGCGGCTCGAAATCGTGAAGACCTTCACCGAAGCACTGCTGACCGATGAAAAGGCCGACAGGGATGCGCGAACAAAGGTGCTGAATCAGAAGAAGGGCATTCTCGAGGGCAGCGAAGAATACGAGATTCTCCACAGGCGCTACTACGCTGAAGAGCTGAAAAAGTTAGGCGTAGATCTGGGGATCTGATGCTGGGGTGGACGCCTACGGTTTGAGCTGGTAGACGCGGAAACCGGGTGAGGCGTAGACGGCAGGGAGTTCTTCGATGGGCAAGTCTTTGCTGAAGACCAGGTGTGTGATGCCGCGCTGACGGAGGTTGTTGTAGTCGAGGGTTGGGTGCCCCGGGGCCAGAAGTTGAGACCAGCGCTCCCACCAGATTTCGGCGTATTTGGGGAAGTAGTTCACCTGGCCGCCCTGCTTCCAGCAGACGTAAACGGATCTAGTGGACTTGGCGCGGAAGATGCCGGGCTCAATACGGCGGCCGAGATCCGGGAAAAAGAAGGAGGACGCATTGGGCGTCTTGTGCTTCGCCCAAGTGGCCAGATCATTGAGAGGTGTTGAGCCGACTGGCTTGAAGGCGCGGGCGTTGAGGGTCTCTCCGAAGATGAGCGCCAGGCTAAGGCTGGCAGCCCAAGTGTATTCTCTACGCGGCCATTTATGGGCAATAAAAACAGTTGCCGCAAGCAATGCAATGAGGATGGCCTGGTTGGGAATGGCGCTGGTCGGAAGGTCGAGGATATCGCCTCGCAGAGAGAGGCTGAGGGGAACGATCATCCAGGCGAAGGCACGGAGCCATTTGCCTTGCTTGATCTCTTGCGCTGCGGCGATTGCCCCGAGCCACTGACAGAAAAGGTGGCAGTAAAGGAGGGCGCGCATGGGTTGGATTTGAGGCAAGAGCGCCCAGCCGAGTTGCTCAAGAAGAAGCCAAGACAGAGGCATCGTGGCGAGGCCAATGACGGGAATGAAGCGGAAGTAGGGCTGGACTTGATCCGGGAGTAGTGTGCGGATCCGGTAGAAGGCGGCGATGGCGAGCGAGCCAGTAACGAAGAATTGAAGCCAGTAGCGGGTGGGCCAAAGAGAGATCCAGTTGTAGGAGGCCCGGGTCTGTTGGATGGTGCGGTGTTTGGCATCGATCAGGCTAAACAAGGGTTGGGCCTCGACAATGCCCTGCTGTTGATCAGCGAGCAGGAAGAGAATCAAGGCGGCAGCAGCGGTGTACGCAAGGGCGCGCCAATGTTTTGAGAGGAGAGCGATGGTGAGGATAGGCCAGACGGCGGGAGCATGATACAGAAATGCGAGGGCCAGAAATCCCGCCGAGGCGTTTCTGCATCCTTGGGCCAGAGCACCAAGGGAGGCAACAACAAGCGGGACGGCGAAACCTCTGGGAACGGGCTCGAATTCAGTAGTAATGACAGCAGGTCCGTAGACGAACGCACCGAGCCAGAGCATGGAACTAGTGAGGACGCTGGCACCGAGTGAGAGGCCGGCCGCACGTGCTAGCCAAAAGGCACCCCAGTAGCCAATCCAGCGGAAGACAAGTTGCTGGCCTAGGAGAACGGATTCAAAGTCTTGGGCAAGAAGACTGGAAAGGGTGAGACTAACTTCGTCGTAGATGGTGTAGCTAAGGTGTGCGCCTGAGAGGATGAGTTCGTTTGGGTAGAGGCGAGGGTCGCGGATGTGCTCAAAGAGCGGGATGTAGATTTGGGTGTCGCTGAGGAGGAAGCTATGGCCGGGGAAGTAGTAGAGACCGAGGGCCGCCAGCGCTGCAAATAGAGCGCTGAGAAGGCAGGACTCGCGCCAGTTCATTGAGCAGGGGTCTTCTCAATTTGGGTTTTGGCCCAGACGCGTTTGGGGTTGAGCTCAAGAGCTTTGGCAAGCGACTTGCGGGCGTCTGCGTTCTTGCCAGACTTTCGTAGAGCGATTCCGCGCCAGAGGTGTGCGTCGGCGAGTTTGGCATTGAGCTCAATCGCCTTATCGAAGTCGCTGATTGCTTTGTCGACGCCGCCACCAAAGGATGCGGGCAGATAGTAGTTGCCGACTCCGCGAGACAGCCAATTGTCAGCAGATTTCGGGTTCAGCTCAATCGCTTTGGCCACTTCATCCATGGCGCAGCGGCCGTATTTTAGGCCGGCGAAAACGTTGGCAGGGATGACTTGGCCGCACAGCGTGCCAAGAATGCGATGGTACTCGGCGTTGGTCGATTGCGCGGCGATTGCCTTGCGGGCGGGCTCCATGCCAGCTTCAGCAGCGGCGGCGCTGGCACGCTTGTCACCCTTCTCCATGGCGACTTCAGCCTCAAAGCTGCGGGCAAGAGCTAACTCATAGTTGGACTTGGCGTCGCTATTAGGTTTGGCGGAAATGCTGGTGAGTTTGGTGATTTGTGCGGCGAGGGTTGCCGAGTCCTGGCGGTCCCGGGCATCCTCAAGCAGGCCTGCACTGAATGTGATCGTCAGTAAAATCCATATCATTGTCTATATTCTACCTATCCCGGGGCCGATAGGAGGATATGCGGCATGTCTTTGATTTTCTGAGATAATGATAAAGGTAGAAACGGACTCTCCCCGCGTCTGTCCTAAAGAGGAAGATATCTAATGAAACTGAAATATTTTTTGTACGCCATTTCCTTGTCCAGCGTTTTGCTTGGTCAGCCGACGAGCGTTCAATTGAATCCGATTCCATCCCGTGTTCTGGGGCAGCCAAAAAAAGATCTGCTTACGCTGGCACCGAACTTTGTCGAAGGCCGGGAGTTGACGACTCCACAAGGCATTGCTCTAGACACCTCAACCAGCCCTCCTATTCTCTATGTCTCAGACACGGGGAACAACCGAGTACTTGCCTGGAGAAATCCAGTCAATGCCTCTAACGGCGCGCCGGCCGATCTGGTGATCGGACAGCGGGACAAATTTCTTAGCACTCCAAATGGGCCTGGAACCACTTTCACCACTGGGCTGAATCAGCCAACGGGTGTTGCGGTTGACGCCCAGGGCAATCTCTACGTGGTGGATACCAATAACAACCGGATTGTCCGCTACCCAAAACCCTTTGATCAACCGACGGATCAGTTGCTTGAGATTGACCTCATTCTTGGGCAAGAGACGTTTGGAAGCGCCTCTGGTGGAAACACGGGCAGACTTCCGAACCGAGGCCGTGCAACACCGCTTGCAAGCACTTTCTTCTTTAGTGACTTCAGCAGTATCTTGCGGATCCGAATCACATTTGATGCCCTTGGCAACTTATGGGTGGCGGACTCGGGCAACAACCGGGTAGTGCGTTTTCCGGCTCGAGTGCTGACTGCCGGAAATTTTGGAGCCGATGCAGACGTCTTCCTTGGCCAATTGAATTCGATCTCAAACGTCCCTAACGCCGATCCCCGGGACAAAACAACTTTTTCATTGCCTTCCGGTGTGGCGTTTGGAGCCGATGGTCGGCTCTATGTTTCGGACGGACGGGGCAGAGTCCTTGTTTTCCGCAATCCAACTGGTACGGGGCAGGCTGCGGATCGAATACTGGGATTAGCTGTACAAGTATCTGGTCAGCCGCTTCTGCCTCCGGTGAATGATCAGGCGCTCGGATCTCCCGAGGCGATCTTCGTCGTCAACAATGCTCCTTATGTTGTGGATGCCCGCAACAACCGTATCGTGCGTTACGATTTGCCAGATACATGGCCGCCAGAAACGGCTACAGCGATTTCGCCCAGAATGCGAGATGTCATTGGACAGCCCGATTTCATTTCTGGCGATGCGAACCGCGGATTGCGAGTGCCCGGTGCGACTGGCTTGAACTTGCCAGTGGATGCAGTGGCATTTGGAAACAACCTTTTTGTGGTTGATGCCAACAACCATCGCGTTTTGATGATCTCTGGAGGACCGCCCTTCAGCAACGCGGCGACGAAAGTCTTCGGTCAACTCGACCTAGATCTAAACGCACCGAATCTTGTCGAAGGTAAGGAATTCTTCTTTGCAGGTACCTTCCAGAACCGGCAGTACCGGGGCGGAGGCATTGCTCTTGACGGCAATACTCTCTATATTGCTGACACGCTCAACAATCGCGTGCTTGGCTATCGCGATGTGCGTAGTGTAGCCTTGGGCCAACCAGCGGACCTCGTCATTGGGCAGGCCAGCATGACCCGTACCACCATCAATTCGCCGACTGGCAATCAGAATATTGCCAACCAGACCGGCTTGTTTCTTCCTCATGCGGTGGCAGTTGACTCGCGCGGTGATCTCTACATTGCCGATACGCTGAATAGCCGTGTGGTCCGTTATCCCCGGCCATTTGACAACCGGGCGAACCTGGTGCCGAATCTGGTCTTGGGTCAGTCTAGTTTTACCGGCCGTCTTACCGATGCGAGCCCCCGTAACATGAGTGCTCCGGTCGGCTTGGCTTTTGCTACTGGCGGACATCTGGTTGTCTCCGATGCTGGTCACAATCGAGTACTGCTCTTCTTGCGGCCCAATGGTGGCGACTTCAGTAACGGACAAGCAGCAGCATCCGTGTTTGGGCAGCCCGACTTTGTTTCAACGGTAGGCAGCAATGATCCGAAGCGAATGAATGGTCCTCGTGGTGTGACTGTTGACGTGGATGATCGAATGTATGTTGTGGACGGCGGCAATCTGCGTCTGCATATTTATAACCGCATTACGCAGGCAGGCAACGATCCAACTCCTGCGCTTACGCTGACAGGATTTAACCAGCCGCAGGGCGTTCATTCCGACCCGCGCACTGCCGAACTCTGGATTACAGATGGTGCAAACCAGCGTGCGCTTCGATTCCCGGATTTCGGATCCCTCTCCGTAAATTCGCGGTCAAATCTGGCTGTTTTGAATGCGGTGTTTCCTTTGGATATTAAAGTGGATAACAATTCGAATTTGATTCTCTCTGACTTCTCGAATCGAATCCATTTCTACTATCAGGCACAGGTGAGCGTGAACGGAGCCAATCAGCAGACAGCTAATCTGGCCCCAGGAATGATTGCCTCAACCTATGCGCAGGGTGGCGTTTTTGCCGACTCGACGGTGGTTGCCTCAACGGCTACCTTGCCAACGGAACTTGCTGACACGCAGGTGTTGGTAAATGACAAACCTGCGCCGCTGTTTTTCGTCAGCCCTGGTCAAATCAATTACCAGGTGCCGTGGGGGACGCCCCCAGGATTCAGCGCTGATATCACGGTTATAAAGAAGTCAACCGGACAGGTGCTGGCTTCGAGCCTGACGCCAATAGTTCAGGTTTCTCCCGGGTTCTTTACTGCGACAGCAAATGGTCGCGGTCAGATCTCTGCTTTGAACCAGGACAATACAGTAAACAGCATCACGAATCCTGTCGGGCGAGGACAGGTAATCCAGCTATACGGGACTGGCGTTGGGGCTGTTTCAAATCAGCCGGCTGACGGCGCTCCCTCGCCTAGCAGTCCGCTGGCAGTTGGTGAAAAACCGGATGTCTTCATCAATGCCCGGCAAGTGCCAGCCGCTGATGTGCAATTCTCTGGGCTTGGCCCCGGCTATGTGGGATTGTGGCAGTTAAACGTCAAGATCCCCGACGCAGTGCCACCAGGCAATGCGATCTCGGTGCTGGTGCAGTTGCGGTCGGTGCCGAGCCAAAACCAACTTGGAACAGTGATTGCGGTCAAACAGTAGAAGCAATCGCTAACTAAATTGATAAGGAGGGTGAACCTGGTTCACCCTCTTTTCGTATTTATGGATGGAGGCGATGCGATGCTGGCGTTCATTTTGTGGGTGCTGCTCTTTGTGGTTTGCTGGCCGCTGGCGATTGTGGCGCTGCTGCTCTATCCGCTGGTTTGGCTAATCTTGCTCCCCTTCCGGTTGGTTGGGATTGCTGTTGGCGGCGTCCTGCGTTTGGTATGGGAAGTGGTGACCTTACCAGTTACAATCCTAAAGATCCTAACCGGGCGTGGAACCAAGGCGCACGCCTGATATTCTGATGGCCGTGAAGTACCTTGTTTTATTTGTTTTGACAGGCTGCGCGATGATGGCGCAGTCTCTTAGTTTTGAGCGGACAATTCAGCCGATTTTGAACGGCCGTTGCGTCATGTGTCATCCTTCGGGCAACGGTGCGGGGGATGTTAGTTTGAGCTCTTATGCCGAGGTGATGGAAGGCGGATTAGTGGAGGCTGGCAAGCCTGATGAAAGCATTCTTCTGCGCGCTGTGGTGGGAGAAAAGGCACGAATGCCAAAGGCGGGCGGGCCGCTGAAGGCCGCTCAGGTGGAGTCGATCCGGCAGTGGATTTCTGAAGGTGCCAAGAACGATGCAAAAGATGCAGCGTGGTGGTCTTTGCGGCCGCTGGCGAAGTCTTCTCTGACATCGGTGGATGCGTTCTTGCTTGAGAAGCTGAAGGCCAAAGCGCTGGGGTTTTCTGCTGCATCTGATCGGAGGACGCTGATCCGCCGCTTGAGTTTTGATCTGCATGGCTTGCCGCCACAGCCGGAAGAAGTTGCCGCTTTTGAGGCAGACAAGTCACCTGCTGCCTACGAGAAGCTGGTAGACAGGATGCTTGCCTCACCGCGCTATGGGGAGCGCTGGGCCCGGCACTGGCTGGATGTAGTTCATTACGGGGATTCGCATGGCTTTGACAAAGACAAACCGCGGCCGAATTCGTGGCCTTACCGGGATGCGGTGATTCGAGCTTTGAATGAAGATTTGCCATACGGAGAGTTTGTGCGGCAACAGCTTGCCGGGGATGTGCTCAACCTTGGGGATCCTCGCGCCTTTGAGTTGACGGGATTTCTGGCGGCTGGGCCCTGGGATTTTGTGGGTCATCAGGAATTGCGTGAGGGCACCACTGACAAGAAGCTGACGCGGGTGCTGGACCGGGACGATATGGTAGCAACCACGGTGTCGGCGTTCTCGAGTATGACGGCCCACTGTGCGCGGTGTCATGACCACAAGTTTGACCCGATACCGCAGGAGGATTATTACCGTTTGCAGGCAGTGTTTGCGGGCGTGGACCGGGCGGATCGTCCTTATGACGAAGATCCGGCAGTGGGAGCGAAGCGCCGGGCGTTGATGAACGAGAAGCTCGCGATTCAGAAGCGGCTGCAGCCCCATTTGGACAAGGTGGAGTTTGCCACCAGCGTCGAGATTGCCGCGCTTGATGACCGGATTCAGGATGCAGGTTTGTTGTTGGCGCATTTGGGGACGCCGAAAGATGCGGCGCAGGAACTTGAGAAAAAGACGCTTGAGGCGCGGCGCTTAGTGGATCGCGCGGCAAGGCAGAAGTTGGTCGATGCTGTAGTTGGGGCAGCCACCTTTGCGGCCATCGATGGAATGAACGCCGAGTTGAAGAAGCTCAATGAGCAACTGGCGCTTCTGCCTGCGCCGAAGCTGGTTTATTCGGGGGCTGGCTTCTTTGCGCGGGTCGGTAATTTCAGACCTTCGCTTGAGCCACGACCGATGCATCTACTGGATCGTGGCGGCGTCAATTCGCCGGGTAAGCTCGTGGGGCCAGGCGCTTTGCGGGCCGTGCCGGGGCTCAATGCAACGTTTGAAGCCGTCGAGGAGGGAGCACGCCGGGCGGCCCTTGCGAAATGGATTACCGATGATAAGAACGTGTTGACGTGGCGATCAATCGTGAACCGGGTATGGCATCACCACTTTGGGGTTGGGTTAGTGGATTCCCCGAGTGATTTTGGAAAGATGGGGTCGATGCCTTCGCATCCCGAGTTGCTCGATTGGCTTGCCCTTTGGTTTCGCGATGAAGCAAAGGGATCTCTGAAGCAGTTGCACCGTTTGCTGGTAACAAGTGTTGCTTACCAACAGGTTTCAACTCACAATGAGGCGGCGGCAAAAGTGGATACCGATAATCGGCTGCTTTGGCGGATGAACCGGACCCGCCTTGATGCCGAAAGTGTTCATGATGCGGCGCTGGCAGTTGCGGGCAAGCTGGATTTCAAAATGGGTGGGCCGGGTGTGAGAATGTTTGGCTTCAAGGACGATCACTCGCCTGTTTACGACTACACGAAATTTGATCCTGATGCCGAAGGAGGGCACCGCCGTAGTATTTATCGCTTTATAGTGCGAAGTGTGCCGGACCCATTTATGGAGCGGCTGGATTGCCCTGATCCATCGGTGCAGACTCCGAAACGGTCGACAACGCTGACTGCGATTCAGGCGCTGGCGATGTGGAACAACCCGTTTATGTTGCGGATGGCTGAGCATCTGGCTGCGCGCGTTGGCAATGATGTTGGGCTCGCTGGACGGCTTGTTTTGGGGCGGGATCTGCGGGCGGATGAGTTGAGTCTTTATCGCGAGTATTCGGCCAAACATGGGATAGCGAATCTTGCCCGGCTGTTTTTGAATACGAATGAGTTTTTGTTTGTCGACTGAGGTGAAGTATGGATCGCAGACGATTTCTTTTTGACATCGGCGGGGGATTGGGTGGCGTTGCGCTGTCGCAGATGATGGCGCAGGAATTGCACCACAAGCCGAAGGCCAAGCGCGTGATCCAGTTGTTTATGTCGGGGGCGGCGAGCCAGTGCGACACCTTCGATTACAAGCCTCGTTTGATTGCCAAGGCGGGCGAGAAATGGGACCCGGGTGAAAAGGTGGAACTGTTTCAGAGCAATCCCGGGGTGGTGATGCCAAGCCCTTGGGGATGGAAGCAGTATGGGGAGAGTGGCAAGTGGGTGAGTGATCTGTTTCCGCATACGGCAGGGTGCGTGGACGATATCGCGTTTGTGCATTCCATGATGACCAAATCGAATGTTCATGGTCCCGCTACGTTTATGCAGAATACGGGCTTTATACTCCCGGGATTCCCGAGTGCAGGGGCCTGGGTGAGTTATGCGCTGGGGAGCATGAATCAGAATCTGCCCGTGTTTGTGGTGTTGCCGGACCCGCGCGGGATGCCTCCGAATGGGCCTGCGAACTGGTCTGGAGGATTTTTGCCAGCGGCGCATCAGGCGACGACGGTGAAGGTGGGAACGCCGCATCCGATTCAAGACCTGGAAATGCCGACTGGAAGCTATGTGACGGCGGCAAGTGAGAAGGATGGCTTGGCGTTGCTTGATCGTGTAAACCGGCAGCATTTGCAAGGTCGCGGTGGGGACTCACGGCTCGAAGCCCGGATTGCATCCTACGAGATGGCGGCACGGTTGCAGTTGAGTGCGCCGGAGGTGCTGGGCGTTGAGGGTGAGAGTGAGGCTACTCGTAAGTTGTATGGGATGGCTGATCCACTTACTGCTGACTTAGGGCGGCGATGCCTGGTGGCGCGTCGTCTGGTGGAGCGTGGTGTCCGTTTTGTGCAGATCTGGAGTGGGGCGGATAATGGCTTTCCACGGCGCAACTGGGACAGCCACGAGAACCTGAAGAAGGATCACGGGATGCTGTCTTATGAGCTGGACAAGCCGATGGCCGGCCTACTGAAGGATCTGAAGTCGCGCGGATTGCTAGACGACACGATTGTCTATTGGACAACCGAGTTTGGACGGATGCCTTGTAGTCAGGGGAGTCTGGGGCGGGATCATAATCCGCTTGGGTTTACGTCGTGGCTAGCGGGTGGCGGTTTTAAGGGCGGCACGAGCTTTGGGGCCACGGATGAGTGGAGCTACAAGGCTGTCGAGAAGCCCGTGTTCTGTTACGACGTACATGCGACGCTACTGCATCAGTTGGGGATCGATCATACTCGTTTGACTTATCGGAACAATGGGATTGACCGACGGCTGACGGATGTGCACGGGAAGGTGTTGCGGGAATTAGCGACCTAATGCGCTGCCATTAGAGTCAATCGATCAGGGTCTAATGGGTTGCGACAAAAAAGTATCCAGCCTATTCAACTGGGTTACCGCTCGGCTTCCATGAGATTGAGGAGAATATCGTTGATCCTCGTCAAGTGACCATCCCCTTTGGATTTGAGCCAAATCAGCACTTTTGGGTCGAGACGCACGCTTACTGCAACTTTCTTTTTTACTTCGCGTAGCCGAATCATGTTCGCCAACTGGTGTTTAGTCAGTTGAGGAATGTCACTGAAGTCAATTTTGGAATCGTCCCCAGCTTTTTGGTTCTTGGCGATTTGGCTTATTGCGCGCTTTTCTTCGTCAGTCCATTGCCTGCGCTTTATATCTTCTGAGCTCATGCGAATCAGCGGGGCGGGCTGAGATGATGCGGATAATTTCTTGGCCATTGACGTCCTCTCTATACGCGTACACAACCAGGAGAACTCCAGGCTGTCTTGAGGCGGTTTGAATTGCTCCAGTGGCTTGCCAACGGAGCTCGCCCGTCTCGTCGACCCTATCCAGTCCAATCAGGCATTGCGGGTCCTCGAAAACTAGAGTTGCCAGTTCGAAAGAGATGCCAGCGTGTTTACGCCTGTTTAGCAGATTCTTTTGCGCATCCCATTCGTATTGCACGATGTATATACACAGTATGGCACAATTCAGGCATTGAGGCGGCTGTAGTAGTCGCGGGTTAGGTCGAGGATGTTGCGTTCTTTTTTGCTTTCGGTGAGGCCTTTGAGGATGCCTTCGCGGTCTGCTGGATTGCGTTCGCGGCCTAGTTTGAACTTGCCTTCCACAGTCTGGATCTGCATCTCGTAACCCACAATGCCCTGGCTCATTCCTTTGAGGTAGCTTTCGGGGAGCTTGTCGTAATCCCATTTGTCGCCGCCGCCATAATGCCCTTCGTTTGTTGCGACCAATCGCTTTAGGCCTACGGCAAAGGCTTCGTCACCGTCGATGCGCTTGGGCTTGCCGGTGGCGTGGACGACAGCGAAGATCCAGGTGGGGACGGCGTTTTTGGTGCTGTACCAGTTGGGTGAGATATAGGAGTGCGGGCCGTGGAAGACGACCAGGGCTTCTTCATTGCCATCAATCGCGTTGTTTTGCGGGTTGTTCTTCGCGATGTGCCACCAAATGCTGCCCCAACCGTCTTTGTCGCGGCTCAGAATCGTAGGCACATTGGTGATGCGGAGGCCGCCCTTCGAGGTGACGATCATGGCGAAGGCGTATTCTTCCATGAAGTCGAGCAGGAGGGGGCGATCCTTCTCGGAGTGCGCTGCAGGGATGTAGATTGTGTCCGAAGAGGATGATTCTTCCTCCAAGGCGAGCATGGCGGAGAGGCCGATGAGGAAGTCGCGACGTTCTGGCATTCCTTTAGCAAAGCATATTAGAAGCGCCAGTCGAGACCGATGTTGGGAAAGAGGCCCTACTGCTCGTTGACGAGTTGTGTGTTGAGGCGGCGATTCCAGGTGAAGCCAGCGGTGTGCTTGCGATTGGTGATGTTCTGGGCACCGATGAAGAAGAGGACTGGTTTGCCCTTGACGGTGAAGCGGCGGTCGGCGCGGAGGTCGAGGCGGAAGTAGTCTGGAAGACGCTGGGCGTTGACACGGGAGAGCTCGAAAATGGCACGGCTTTGCTGGGTGGAGAGCCGAGCTTCGAAGGGCGTGTAGGGGCGGCCCGATAGATACGAAGTGCGCACGGAGATCTCGCACTTTTGGGTGAGACGATAGCCACCGGTGATGTTGGCGATGCGGTTGTAGTCAAAGGAGCTGGGACGCTGGATGCCGTCAAGGCCCGCCTGGCGGGATTTCGAGTAAGAGAGGTTGCCGATGGCAAACCACTTGTCGCCGAAACGCTTTTCAGCGTAGAGTTCGAGGCCCTGGGCTGAGCCTCGGCCGTCACTTTCATGCGCTGGCGTATTCATTTCTGGTAGGACGCGGTGGGCGAGGCGTGATCCTTCGGTAGTCAGGAATTACTTAAAGGCTGCGGGATCGTAGCCCCTTTGTGCATTCGCTATAATTTTGTCCGGAGCATTTGCCTATCCATTTGTTGGACTTTCCTTATGGCTGCCGCTTCCAGATCCTTTTGGTAGGTGCGAATGTATTCGTCGGTGACTTCTGGGTAGCGGTTCTTTTTTGCTGGGGTATAGGAGTTGTCCCAAACCTTAATGCCAAGGTCTTTGTCAGTAAGCCACGAATTGAGTGTATCGGCCGCTTCGGCGGTGGCCTGCTGATCCTTGCGGCGCTGGATCCACGGAAGCCCGCCGATGGCACCGTGGGAAGCACCGCCAATGACACCTGTACGGACCTTACTGCCATCGGCTTTGCCGAAGCAGTATTTCGTAACACTATTGCCTTTAACTGGAGCCACGTTGCATTTGTTCATGAATTTGCGTGCGTAGCGATCTGGGTCGAGGCTACTCATACCGACTACCAGCCCCCTATCGACGTAGGCATCCCAATCTGAAGCTTTGATGGGCGCATCATATTGAATGATCATTTGGTCTCGATACATGACGTAGCAATTCTTGACGTTGGACTCGACTCCGTTGCCATCCATCGTAGGATCTTTGTCAACGGGATCAAGCAGGAACAGGCCCTCTATTGGGATGGGAACGATGGTTTCAATAGCGCCTGGATATTGCATAGGGTGTTCCTTGGTGGGCCTGTTCAAAATCTTGTATTCTTTGTTTTCGGTTTTGCACCATTTAGCGATGTCCATGGCGGCCACCCCGCCCCGGCTGTATCCCACCAGGAAGATCTTCTCTCTAGGGTTCGCGCGGTGGTAGGCCACCACGTCGTCGAAGCCCTTGCAGGCAATGAAATAAGTAGAACAGCCAAGAGTCCCAGGCCCTGGGTAATATTTGGTCTCGATTGTGCTTGGCTTCTTCCGCAGGATTTGGCTGCAAAAGGAATTGCAGAAATCCTGACCGTACTGTTCGTCACTATACGGGCCTGTGCCGTCAAAGATGAATATTTTCAAGTTCTCACCCTTCTCTAATGGCGTAGAGGAGGTAAGAAGCCCTTCAAGAAATGAGATCAGAGTTTTTCTGAATGGCATTCACCTACGATTTTGAGATGCGGCCGCATGCATTCTTTTGCGATTGATTAGTACAAATGAATTGTGCCTGCCCATCCTAATCAAAGCATAAGCTCCATCCTAAACACTCAGGCTTGTTGGTCGCAATTGTCGCGCCTAAAAGACAAGCTTGAGCGCAAATTGGACAAAGCGAGGATCGAGAGTTGAGGCTACCCGGCCAAAGTTTGCGCTAGCAAGGCCGATTTCGGGAGCGGCAAAGTTGGTCTTGTTGAAGAGATTGTAGAACTCGCTGCGGAACTGAAGCCTTGCGCCCTCATTGATGAAGCGCATGCCGAAACTCTTGGAGAGTACAAAATCGGTCTGATAGAGCGGGAAGCCGAAGGCAACGTTGCGACCCAGGTTGCCAAATGGTGAAGTTACCGCAGGTATGGCCAGATTGGCGCGGTTGAAGTAGTTGGTGTAACTACGGTCTGCTTCGGGGGCGAGCACGCCGATGGAGCCATTGATCACATTGGGGCGGAGGGCAACGTTACCGAGAAAGTCTGGTTGACCGTCGGATAGAATGCCTGAGGCATCAGGGTAGCGAATGTTGAGCGGGAGGCCACTCTGCGAATTGACAATGGCGCTGGTCTGCCAGCCGCCAAGGATGGCATCGAATGCACCATTCATATCGCGGCCAAACTTGCGACCCTTGCCGAAGGGCAGTTCGACGACGAAGCTGGTGGTGTTGTTCCAGCGTTGGTCGAAGCTGGATGAGCCCTTGTCATTGGCTACATTGCGAATGTCCTGAGGATTGGGGCTGCCGCCGACTGAACCTTCGAGAACCTGACCGACTGTATCGATAGCCTTGCCGTAAGTGAAGGAGTTGAGGAAGGTGAGCCAGTTGCCGCGATGCTCGAACTTCACCTGGAGCGAGTTGTAGTTGGAGAAGGCGGCTGGGACGACAGCAGTGATGTTGCCGAAGCCCTGGACAGGGCGGCGGGCCAGCAAGGTACCGATTGTTGTGAGGCCTTGCGAAACTTCAGCTTGAGTCATGGGGCGAGCCTGGTTAAAATCGCCGAGAACGGGCAAATGGTCAGCGCGGTTGCCGACATAAGCCACATCAAGCAGCGTGTTCTTGAAAAGATTACGCTGGATGGTAAAGTGCCAATTCTGTACATAGCCCCAGGGAGTGTTGCGATCCATGTACAGGATCACGTTTGAGCCGGGGTTGACAGGGTAGCCTTGTTCGCGGGTGCGGAAGCAATTGGCGAAGTTGTTAGCAGCGCAAAGATTGCCAAGCTGGGCGGGGCTGTTCTGGGCCGAGAAGCGAGTGACGAATGGGGCGTTGGTGCTGAGGTACTCAGCACTGGCCATACGATTCCAGTAGTTCCAGCCGAAGCCGTAGCCGCCGCGAAGGACGGTTTTGGAATCGAGCTGATAGGCTGCTCCAATGCGCGGGGCAAAGTTGTTCCAGGTTTGACGCTGCAAGGTACGGTTTTCGATGCCACCGCCTGAGGCGAGGATTAGCTTGTTTTGCGTGGGATCGAAGTTTGCTAGCTTGTTGTCGGCGTCATAGGCAGGGGTGGTCATTTCATAGCGGAGACCCATGTTGAGGGTGAGCTTGGAATTGACCTTGAAGTCGTCCTGGATGTAGAACCAGTGAGCCTGCTGGCGAACCTTCGCTTGAACCTGAGTGGCGATCTGGTAAGAACTGCGGGAGCCGAAGTAAAAGTCGGCAAGGGAGTGAACGGTATTAGCAGAACCGCCGGCGAGCGCACCGAGATTTTGACCTGGCAGCCGTGAGTAGAAACCGCCATAACCATCAATGCCATAGAGCGGGTTGGTGTCATCGACGAGGATGTTCATGAAGAGGAGTTCGTAACCCATCTTGAGGTTGTGACGATTGACGATTTTGCTGAGGTTCATGCGCGAGTTGATGGTGGTGGGAAACTGCGCTTGGGGATTGGTGGATTGGCGGCCAAAGCGCGGGAAGCCCTGGATGTCTTGCGGCGTGATACCGCCCTGGATGCGCGGGCCTTCGGGCAGGCCGGTAATGCCAAAGAGTTCGCGCATCGAAGGGCCGCCTACTTGCGCGGGCAAGCGATCCATACCAAGACGAGTGACTCCGAAGCGATACTCGATAACTTCTGTTGCGGACTTGGTCCATGTCAGGCCAGCGATGCCCTGTTGGTTGAAAGTATCGAGGCTGCCGAGGTTGTTGCCTCCAGCGAAGCCGGTGATCAGGCCCGGAGCCAGAATGTTTTGGCGGCGATGAGCGTAGCGAAGGAAGCTGTTGAGGTTGTTTGAAACCTTGTGGTCAATCTTGATTGCGCCTTTGTTGTCTGTGAGCTTGTTGCTGTCGAAGCCACCAAAGTTGGTTGCGATGCCGAGTGCGCCGCCACCCGCGCGGTTGGATTGCGGAAGTTCAGCCAGAACTCGACGGGCGAAGCGGGTCATTGGAATGACAGAACCGGCTGGAAAAACTGTGCCGGCGGCAATGGTGCGACCCGTGTCGTCGGTGAATGCGTAGGGTGCGCGGACGTCAAGAGGAAGTACTCCGCGTCGCATATCTGTAGAAGGTAGCGAGGTAAGCGCAAAAGGAGCTATGGACCAGCGGGAGCCTTCGTAATCAGCGAAGAAGAAGGTGCGGTCTTTAATGACCGGCCCACCCACTGCGGCACCAAACTGGTTGCGTTTGTTGATTGGTTTCTGGTTGAGCGTCGGCTTGAAGAAACCAGTTGCGTTCAGCTTTTCGTTCTGGAGGAATTCCCATACTGCACCATGGATTGCGTTGGTACCTGACTTGGTAGCGACGTTCATGACTGCACCACCGCTGCGACCGAACTCGGCAGAGTAACCATTTATGATGAGCCGGAATTCTGCAACCGAGTCTGGCGAGGGCTGGATGGATTGGTTGGAGAAGCCCTGGTTGGTTGTTCCGTAAAAGTTGTTGTCGATGCCGTCGAGCAGGAAGTTATTCCAGACGCTGCGCAAGCCGTTGACGTTGTAGGAGCCTTCGCGCCGGAAGGCGATCGATCCTTGGTTGCCAGATTGCGATTGGCGAACGCCAGGCGAAAGCAGTGCGAGGTTGGCGTAGCTACGACCCTGCAAAGGAAGTTCAACGACCTGCTTGGCGGCGATCACCTGACCCTTTGAAGAACTGTCGGCTTCGAGCAAAGGCGTTGTGGCTTCCACATTTACAATTTCAGAAACCTGGCCAACCCGGAGGTTGAGGTCAACGCGCTGGCGGGCATTGACGGTGATGCTGATGTTATCTGCTGCGGCGCTCGTGAAGCCTTGCATTTCAGCGGTCAGCTTGTAAACCCCAATTCGCACCGATGGAAAGATGAAATCGCCAATTTCGGTTGTGCTGGTGCTTTGTATGATGCCGGTATCGTTGTTGCGAAGTACAACCTTGGCACCAGATATTGCGCCTCCCTTTTCGTCGCGAACTGAGCCCACGACGGCGGCCGAATCGAATTGAGCGAGCGCGTAAAACGCTGTGAATAGTAGGGTTGTGATGACGCGAGACATTTTGATTCCTTTAGTTAGTATGACGCACCAATGTAGCAGGGGGGTAAACGCTCTGTGAATCTTTAATGAATAGATTGCTAGAGCCCACGCGAATCTGGTCAACTGCTATAGGTAGCTCAAAGTGGAACTATTTGGTGAGTCCGTAGCGTTGTCGACGGCGATTCTTTTGCTCATAGCATTGGCGTTGGCTTTGGGGTTTGAGATGGTGAACGGCTTTCACGATACTGCCAATGCGGTTGCCACCGTGATCTACACAAACACCCTGAAACCGAACGTGGCTGTGGTATGGTCTGGGATTTGGAACCTGCTTGGTGTGCTGGCGAGTTCTGGGGCGGTTGCCTTCGGCGTCGTTTCTCTTTTACCCGTCGAACTTGTCTTGAATGTCGGCTCAAGCGCTGGCATGGCGATGGTTTTTTCGCTGCTTGTTTCTGCCATTATCTGGAATTTGGGTACGTGGTATCTGGGCTTGCCGGCATCCAGTTCGCACACCTTGATTGGGTCCATTCTCGGCGTGGGTTTGGCTCACTCGGTGATGTCCTCGGAGGTTTTTGGCCGGGGAGTGAACTGGTCGAAAGTGCAAGAAGTCTTTGCCAGCCTGATGCTATCGCCCCTGATCGGCTTTGGCTGCGCGGCGCTGCTGCTGCTCCTGAGCAAAGCATTGATCAAGAATCCCGCGCTCTACAAAGCTCCTACCAAAGACACTCCACCGCCACTCTGGATCCGCGCAATCTTGGTCTTCACCTGCACCGGGGTTAGCTTTGCGCATGGCTCCAATGACGGCCAAAAGGGAATGGGTCTGCTCATGCTGATTCTGATTGGCGTGATTCCTGCATCGTTTGCTTTAAATGTCGCCGCTTCGCCCAAAGAGATGGAGGATTTGCTTCGCGATTCCGTCGTGGTCTCCTCTTTGCTAGAGCAGCACTATGACAAAGAAATAATGACCAGCAAGGAAGCACGGCTAGAGTTGTCTAATTATCTCAAGCCAAACGTCTCACCCAATAAGTGGACGGCCGCCGCCATAACTCACCTGAATCGCGACGTAAGGACGCAGTTGTCTGACAAGAAGCGATTAAGCGATGTGCCGCGCATTGATCGTACCGCACTGCGAAGTGACCTCTACCTCATTGACGAGACTTTAGGTAAATTCGTGAAGCAGGGCAGGGTGACTGACGTTGCATTGAAGGCCGCAATCGGACGCTATAAGAGCGAACTCGACAATACCACCCGGTATATACCCTTGTGGGTGAAAGTCGCAGTAGCCTTGGCATTGGGTCTCGGAACGATGGTGGGCTGGAAGCGCATTGTGATCACTGTAGGTGAGAAAATTGGCAAAGACCATCTCACATATGCACAAGGTGCCAGTGCAGAGTTAGTTGCGATGCTCACAATCGGTGCTGCAGATCATTTGGGGCTACCCGTCAGCACTACGCATGTCTTGACGAGCGGAGTTGCCGGCACTATGGCGGCAAACAAGAGTGGTGTTCAGATGAAGACTGTTAGAAACATGTTACTTGCGTGGGTGCTTACCCTGCCGGCCTGCGTGTTCCTGGGTGCTGCACTTTTCGGTGCCGCTCTTTACGCCGTATCCCGGATGGGGTTATAAGCAAGTTTCGCTTGGGCTCGCTCAACTGAAATGCAGCGCAGAAGGATGAAGAATCGGTTGATAGCCTTGCGCGAGGATATGGCGCGTCAGACTAGGCGTAAGAGGTTGAAGTTCTGCGGTGGACGGTGGCTTCCCGGCCAGAGTATAACCGGTATGTGACCAGAGCAGGCTCTGACCGGCACGCTTGAGATAAGCCTGCCCCCCTAGCGCGAAAAGACTGTTATTGGGCAGGCGATCAAAGGTCGTTGCAGCCTGCTCGATGGTGCGTTGCGGATGGAGTGCTTCGTCGAGTTGTTTGGCCGAAGGCCGGCCAGAGAGCCTTAAAAACTCGTTGTAGGCTTTGCGACGGCAGAGGGCGCAAGGACGGTGGCCGGCGGCGAGTGCTGTCGCTTCGTCCAGGAAGAAAAGCTCGGTCCAGTGGCCTGGCTGCATCAGGTTCCGGCGGAGGCCCTTGTACTCGAGCTCGCAGGTGATCCAGGCTTTGTGGCGCCAGTGTGTCGTGACAAGTTGCCGCTGGTCGTTGTGAAGGATGCCGCGGTTGCCCGTGAAAAGACCACGGGCGGGCGAGACTTCAATGTTCGAGAATGGCGTGACGCGGTTTTGTAATGGCATAGGGGCTATTCTGCTGGCTCGCTTCCTGAGCCAGACTGCTGCGCCAACTCAGCGAACCAGCCATTGTCGGCGATCAGTTTTGCGGGCGTTCCTTCTTCGGCAACCTGGCCGTCCTTGAGGACATAAACATAATCAGCTTCTTTGATCATGGTGTAACGGTGGGCGATGATCAGCGTGGTGGGCCTGGGCTTGAGCTGCAGAAGCGAGTGCTTAATTTCAAGCTCAGTCGAGTAATCGAGATTGGCAGTTGCTTCGTCCAAAACAAGCAGGCGTGGCTTGTCGACCAGAATTCTTGCAATCTGCAGGCGTTGCCGCTCGCCCACAGAAAGGCCAACGCCGTGATCGCCAATTTCAGTAGCGAGCCCATCAGGGAGCCGTTCCAATAGACGGCTTAGCCCTGCAGCCTGGGCGGCCATGAGAATCTCTTGTTCGGTGGCCGCAGGGCGTTTGTAGCGGATGTTCTCCGCAAGCGTTCCCCGGAAGATGGCACCATCAGTTGCCACAACTCCGATCGCCCGTCGTACAGGCGCAGGGCCTGATTTGGCAATCGAATAGCCGTCGATCAGGATCTCGCCCGAGCCGGGTTCAAACAGTTTCAGGAGCAGGTCGGCTGTAGTCGTTTTGCCAGCTCCAGATGGGCCAGCCAGCGCAGTGATCTTGCCCGGAGCAAGGCTAAGGTTCAGGCCTTTGAGCACCTCCCGGCCGGGCACATAGCTGAAGTGAACGTCACGGAACTCAACCTTGCCAGGCCCTTCTGGAAGGTCGTCCCCGGGCAACTCTGTTGGTCCTTCATCGCGCAGCCTCATCGCGCGGCTGATTGAAGTCAAGTGTTGCTGTAGAGAGACGGCGATGCCATTGAGTGAATCGACGGGACCGAAGAGGCGGTCAAGATAGGCAACAAACATGATGACGTCGCCCGGGGTCATCTGGCGTTGGAGCACCAGATAGCCGCCGTAGCCGAGGACGAGCGACTTGCTGAGATTGCTCAGCACGGACTGGGCGAGATAGAAGCGGTGGGCCACACGGATTCGCTCGACATACACCTCATATGCGGCATTTGATTCCCGGTCGAGCTGGGCTTCTTCCCGGGCTTCAGCCCCCGATAATTTGACGGTCTTGATCGCACTGAGTGCTCCGGTGATGCGAGCCGAGATGTTTTCCCAAAGTTCGTAATAGGGCTCAAGGCCGGTTTTCATGCGTAGAGCGGACCGCCGTGCGATCCAGAGGTACGGCGGCAAGAGGAAAAGCGAGACCAGCGCCAAGCGCCAGTTCTGGCTAAACATGATCGCGCAGATGCCCACCAGGCGAATGGCCTCGGGGGCAATCTGTTGCGAGAAAGCATGGACGACCGGGGCGAGTTGATCGGATTGGTCAATGCGTTTGGCGATGCCGGCGCTGGATCGAGGCGCAAAGAAACTGAGTGGCAGGCGGAGTACGTGACCAAACGTGGAAACGATCAGGTTGGCCTCCATGGCACTCGCCACGCGGGCACCGTAATAGTCTGACCGCAGCGAAAAGAAGTAGCCAACGGTGCTGATCAGAAAGAGAAGGGCGACCGATTGCACCAGAGTCTCAAAAGTCTGCTCAGCAGTGCGAGGTGCAATGTAATCCGGGCGATGGGGTTGCGGGGCTTGCTCTGGTACGGGCGTTACGAAGAGCCCGGCGACGTCATTGATCGCGCTGCGATAGATGAGCGGCTGCAGCAGATCTGCTCCGGTGGCCAATAATGCGAAGAGGCTAATGATGGCAAACTTCGCCTTATAAAGTTTGGACAACTGAAACAAAGAGGAAAGTACCCCTCTGTGGCTATTGCGATCATTTTGTGAATCCACACTGCCATTCATGTTAGTTGAGTGACTTTTGGAGAGTCCGAGCCGCGCTGGCTTCTGCGTCGTTTCTTGCCGTGGCGAGGGCTTTCTCTATTGCAGTCCGGGCTTCTGGCATCTGCTTGTCTTCCTGGTAGGCAAGCGCCAGGGCGTGCCACCAGGTGCTGTTGGATGGCCGAAGCTGGCAAGCCTGTTTGAGCAGCGGAATTGCAGCCCCGGTTTGATTGGAATCTGAGAGTCGCAAGCCTTCGAGGAAGATCTTCTCAGCTCCCGCCGCAGCAATCGATCCAGAAGACAGCGGACCCGGAAACAGATTGCGGAATTCGAATTCCAATTCGTTCAGCTCGTTCGTGCCAAGCGGACTCAGTGTTAGGTCCGTTGGCTGGTAGTCGATGGCGATCGACCGAATCGGGTATGGGCCAACCTTCAAGCTCTCGGGGAACTTGTCTCCAAGCTTATAGCTTGGCCAAAGATGATAGGCGGCAGCCCAGGCCGGCGCGTAGCTATCAGCGGTTATGGGTTGAGTGGCGAGTTTCGAGATCGGGACAGAAGACAACTCGTTGAGGCGCGCGCGATGCCCGGCGGGAGGCCGACCAACAACAACATCAAACAGATTCCCCTTACGGCGCAAAACAAGGGTAGAGTAATATTCACAGATACCTTCTTCGAACCATGTGGGCAGATTCGGGAGAGTCCGGTGGAGTACCGCGTGGACGTACTCGTGACTGAGGACCTCGAGAAAATTGCGGGCTTCTGGATTGACGATAATCCAATCCTGGTTTGAACCGCTTAGAAATACGCCCTGTTCCGCGTTGTTTGAAGCTATTTTTTGCCATTCTTTCCCGTTTGAAGGCAGCCAGATTCGCAATGGACTCGCTGAAGCCCATTTCATGCCGTGCAGCGCCTGAATAGCGGAGCGCAGTTCCTCTAAGCGTTTCAGCCCTTGTTCGGCACCCCTCAGATTTAGAGAGCTACTGTACAAAATGAAGTGTGGCGAACGCAGCGCAGTCTGAGCAGCCATTTGTGTAGTCACGAATAGAGATAGAAGTACCGCGATCCATCGCACTGATAAAAAGATTGAATTGTGGAAACAGGAGAGATTCCCTAGCATTGCAATATGGGACCCAGCACTATGACCGAACCCCAGACCTCACAAGTAGCACTATTACACCGGATTTCAAGCATCGTTAGTTCGCAGCGGTCTTTGGACGAAATGTTGGGCGAAATCATCGGCCTCACAGTACAGGTTACCGAGTGTGACGCTGCTCTGGTTTACCTGATTGAAAAGGAAGCAAATGAAATTGTATTACGCGCATCTCAGGTGCCTCACGCGCACGATCTGAATTTGTTGCGCATGAAAGTAGGCGAAGGTGTGACGGGCTGGGTAGCCGAGCACAAATCGGTTGTCGCGCTCGCAGCCAATTCAGGGCTGGACCATCGATTCAAGCGGTTCCAGGGCTTGGTGGAAGACACCTATGAAGCCTTTCTGTCTGTACCGCTGATAAATCAGGGCGAGATCATCGGCGTTATCAATGTGCATCATCGCGATCCACATGCGCATACGGCGGAAGAGATTTCGCTGCTTACCTTTATTGGCGAGCAGATGGGAATCGCGATTTCGAAAGAAGTGTTGAGCGAAGTCAATCAGCGTCTGGTCAGCGAGACCGAAGAGATGAAGCGGCAGCTCGAGACACGCAAATTGGTGGAGCGAGCCAAGGGCATCTTGCAAAGCCGGTACAAGTTGACTGAAGAAGAAGCCTATCTGCGTCTGCGAAATGAGAGCCGCCGCCACCGCAAGCCAATGAAAGAATTGGCCGATGCGATCATACTTGCCGAAGAACTCTCCCGTAAGAGTGACGATCCTGATGACGAGAAGCTAGCCTAGGAGAGTTGCACTCTTTCAATCCTCTGTTCCCCAATGGCGATCTGACTACGATTGCCTCCAACTTCTGGCCGCGCAATCTCGACCAAAGGCGCTATCCCGGCGTGCGTGAGTTGCACCGCACGGAACCAGATGTTCAAGTGCTGGCCATGCGGCACGAGCCTGAGGGTCCAGTTCACGGAGAACTCATTCTTCTGCATGGCCTTGAGGGCTCCCACGAATCTGGCTACATGCAAAGCATGGCTCAAGCTGGATTACTGCGTGGTTTGCGTGTTCACCGCTTGAACATGCGCACCTGCGGTGGTACAGAAGCGCTGGCACCCACTCTCTATCATGCTGGCCTCACGACTGACTTGCTCAGCATCGTGGAGCGTCTTCACGCCTCTGGGCGCGGACCGGTTTTTTTGATGGGATTTTCGCTGGGCGGCAATGTAGTGTTGAAACTGGCGGGGGAATTGGGCGGGCGGGCCAGGAATTTGGGCATTGCCGGAATCCTCAGCGTTTCAACTCCGCTCGATCTGATGGCCTGCTGTCTGCGGATGCAGGAGAAGCGAAATTTTATTTATTCCAACAAGTTCATCGAGCGGCTCAAAGCCCGGTACCGTCGCCGCTCCGTAGAGTTTCCCATGCTATTTCCACTCGACGGTCTCGACTCCGTCAAGAGTGTTCTTGAATTTGACGACAAATTCACCTCCAAAGCATTCGGGTTTGGAAACGCAGCCGATTATTACGGGACGCAATCAAGTCAGGCATTCTTGCAGGCGATTGCCGTTCCGGGGCTATTAATTCACTCTGCTGACGATCCGCTGATTCCTTCCTGGGTGTATGAAAAGGCGGCACCAGAAAAGAATCCCAATCTGAAGCTGATTTTGACTGCGCATGGCGGGCACGTCGGGTTTCTCGCTAGGGGTCCTAAGCGGTTTTGGGCAGAAGAATGTGCGGGCGACTGGATTCTCGGGAACTTGCCCTAGCACTCGCACGTATTCCTACTAAATGTCGAATCAGCGCAGCAACGCATTTTTCGAGGCAGTCCGCGTCGCTCTTTCCAGCTTGCAGGCCAGCAAGCTGCGAAGTTTCCTCACACTGCTGGGAATCATTCTTGCTACAACCACGCTGATCGCCGTCATGAGTCTGATCCACGGCATGGACGTCTACATTGCTGAAAAAGTCAGCGACATGGGGGCAGACGGATTTCGCGTCGTTCGCATGGCCTTTATTGGAGATTGGGATCCGAAAAAGTATTTGGAGCTGTTACGGAAGAATCCGGAACTGCGCCGTGAAGAATACGAGTTTGTCAAAGCCAAGGCAACGCTGGTGAAAGAAATTGCGATCCAGGTTTCGCGTCGAGGGCCAGTAGTCTACGAGGGAGACCGGGTGGATCAGGTAACGATCGAAGGTGGCACTCCCAACCTGGCTGCGATAGAGAATACGCAGATTGAAAGTGGCCGCTACCTCAGTGAAATCGATAACCAGAGGCGGTTGATGGTGGCCTTCCTGGGGCACGACTTTAAGGAGCGATGGTTCCCGAATATCGAAGCTGTAGGCAAGAGCATTATGATTGATGGCCGGCCCTTTGAGGTCATTGGCGTGGCCAAGGCCAAAGGAAGCGTGTTTGGGCAGACTCAGGACAGTTTTGTGACCATTCCCTCTGAGACCTATTTCAAAAGTTATGGCGCGAGAAAAGGCATCAATTACTCCGTGCTTGCCGTTGGACATGACAAGCTGATGCAGGCTCAAGACGAGGTGCGCACTTTGATTCGTTCTTTCCGGCATCTCACGCCTGCGATAGAAGACAACTTCGCCATCTTTAATTCCGATTCACTCTCCACCGCCTGGAGTCAAATGACGGGCGCAATCGCTGCCACTGCTATAGCCATCGTAAGCGTGTTCATGGTGGTCGGAGGCGTAGTGATCATGAACATCATGCTCGCGGTGGTGAGCGAGCGCACGCAGGAAATTGGCATTCGCAAGAGTCTTGGGGCACGGCGGACCGACATCCTGAATCAATTCCTGGTTGAGAGTGCGGTGCTGTCGGCCAGTGGCGGCCTGTTTGGTGTGATGATCGCGTGGCTCTTTGCCGTGGCAATCAGGAACACGACGCCCGTTCCAATGTCGATGCCTCTAGGAAGCGTAGCGCTGGGAGTGGGCTTATCGATGACGGTGGGCTTGTTCTTCGGAATTTATCCGGCCCGCCAGGCCTCTAAATTAGATCCGATTGAAGCGCTGCGGGTGGAAAGATAAGCTGATGTTTCGATCTGTATTCTGGTCCAGTGTCGGCATGGCTTTCGACACGCTTCGAAGCTACAAATTGCGCTCGTTTCTCACCGTGCTTGGCGTGATTATCGGAACTGGAACTATCATCGGCGTTGGCTCCATCATTACCGGCATGGATGCGTCATTTGCCAATGCCATGCGCACGTTTGGCTCAGACACAATGGTGGTTTTTAAGTTCGCCGTCGGGCCTAGGTTTGGTAACCGCAGCGCTGAGGAGCGCATGCGCAAACCGCTTACTTTTGATCAGGCTCAGGCCATCCGCGAGCGATGCCCTCACGTAGAACGTGTGACGGCAGGTTTGCTGCCGATGCGCGGTGTTCAGAAAATTCGCTACCTGGCCAACGACTACGCCGGGCTTGACATGTGGGGTGCAGACCCCAGCTACGCTGACGTGTGGCAGGTCGAAATGCTCCACGGCCGCTTTTACAATGAACTCGACAATCAGCACCGCTCCCGCGTTGTTGTGCTGGGGGAGGATGTCTGGAAGGGGCTCTTCTCAAATTCAGATCCTACAGGCAAGTGGGTGGATGTCGAAGGCCAAAAGCTGGAAGTGATCGGTGTGATGAAGAAATCGGCCACCGGCGGCCCTGGCAGCCGCGATAACCGCCTGGTCATGCCTTACTGGACCATGCGCAAGTTGCAGCCTGCCGCAGAAGAACACATGCTTTTTGTAAAGCCAATGAAAGGGCAACTGGCTGTGGCGATGGATGAGGTCAGAGGTGTCTTGCGGCAGGAGCGCCGCGTCAAATACAATCAGCCGGACAGCTTCTCAATTTCAACCAGCGAGCAAATGATCGAAGACTTCCGCAACATCATGTCCATTACTGCTCTGGTAATGGTGGTGATGTCCTCCATCGGATTGCTGGTCGGCGGCATTGGCGTAATGAACATCATGTTGGTTAGCGTGACAGAGCGTACCCGCGAGATTGGAGTCAGAAAAGCCTTGGGGGCACGGCAAAGAGACATCATCACGCAGTTTATGACCGAGGCGGTGGTGCTGACGTTTGTTGGCGGCTTGCTCGGTATGGCCTTTGGCTGGATGATCCCGGTTGTGGGTAGCTTAGTGTTTCCTGAACTTCCCATGAGCGTGCCCCTTTGGGCGGCAGGAACAGGATTGGTTGTCAGCGTCGGCGTAGGGCTGTTCTTCGGAATCTGGCCAGCCAACAAAGCGGCCAGACTCGATCCAGTGGACGCGCTACGGTACGAGTAGCGCCTGGCCCCTGCCTCGCATCGCGAGCCACTCGATGAATTCCTTGTCGCCTTCGAGAAAGTCGTAATCAGGCAGACTGTGCGCCTCGGCCCAAAGGATTTGCTCGAACTCATAGTTGACGGGAACACCGGAAAACTGCGTAATGCTGTAGAAAACCAGCTCCACCGGTGGACGCTCGTTGTAGCTGAACTGGTAGCGCTGCAAAACCTCGCCAATGATCGCCTCAATACCAAGCTCTTCGCGCAGTTCACGGGCCAGAGCCTGTTCAGGTTCTTCGCCCTGCTCGATCTTGCCACCAGGAAATTCCCACTTGAGACCGTGCCAGTCGTTGCGCTTGCGTTGACCGATGAGGATCTTTCCGCTGTGCATTACAACGCCCGCGACGACTGAAACTACTTTCGCCATGAATGCCATTAGCTTACACCTCCAAGCGCTGAATCGGTGAAAATGGGATTAACTTGTACAGCGCTGAACTTCTCGACCATTTTGCAAATCCACGGAACGCCGGTGAACTTGAGGCCCCAACACATCGGGTTTCTTGTGAGAATCCCGTCTGTGGCGACCAGTTGCGGGTAACGGTGTTGTGTTGCGAGGGCCGCATTGCAGAGGTACGGTTTCTCGCTCGTGGCTGCACGGCATGCATTGCCTGCGCCAGTGCTCTCACCGAATTGCTTGCGGGCAAGAGCCGTTCTGAGCTTTCTGTGATTCGGGCTGCACAGGTGGAAGCGGCGGTGGGTGGATTGATTAATGAGTCCAAGCACGCTGCGGTATTGTGTGCGGACGTGGTGAAGAAGTTGGAGGCAGAGTGGAAGAAGTCCTGAATGATTTGAAAGAATGGTTGCGCATCCCCAGTGTTAGTTCCGATCTGGAGGCGGCACCGGAGGTGAGGCGGGCAGCAGAGTTTACCGCGCATCTGTTTGCGCAGGCCGGTCTTGTGAGCGTTGGTCTGATCGAGGGCGAAGGCCATCCGCTGGTTTATGGTGAATGGCTTCACGATTCATCGAAGCCAACTCTACTTTGCTATGGGCACTACGATGTGCAGCCGGCTGAACCGCTCGGTCTGTGGCGAACTCCTCCCTTTGAGCCAACCGTGCTTGGCGAAAATTTGTATGCCCGTGGAGCCGCCGACGACAAAGGGCTGGCGATCATTCTGATTCGCGCCGTCCAGCATTTCCTCAGGGCAGGGAAGCCTTTGCCTGTTAACGTTCGCTTCCTCTTTGAGGGCGAAGAAGAATCGGGCGGCGATCACGTGTCAGCATATTTGCGGTCGCATGCAGCGGAGTTAAGCGCAGACGCCGCCCTGATCTGCGATACCGAAATGTTTGCTCCCGAGGTGCCGACGATCTGTGTCGGCCTGCGCGGAATTGTTTATGCCGAACTGCATGTCACAACAGGTGAAGTGGATTTGCATTCCGGGGTTTATGGCGGGGGAGTTCCAAACGCAATCGAGGCTGCCGCCAGGATCGTTTCTTCCTTGAAAGACAAAGACGGACGAATCCTCATTGACGGTTTTGCTGATGATGTAATTCCGCCAACTGCGGAAGAAGAGCAAAGCTGGTGCGCATTGCCCTTCGACATGACTGCATACCAGAAGGATGAAGCGAGAGTCTTTGCGCTGCACGGAGAACCTGGCTTTGGGCTTTTCCAACAACTATGGGCCAGGCCGACACTTGAGATCCACGGCATTGGCGGTGGCTTTACGGGCGAAGGTGCCAAGACTGTGATCCCCTGCTCAGCGGTTGTCAAACTGAGTTGCCGGCTTGCCCCAGGGCAAGATCCTGATCGCATTGCCCAACTCCTGGCCGATGCCATTGCGGCTGCTGCTCCAGATGGCGCACGCACAAATTTGAAGATCCTGGGCAAAGCTGCGGCAAGTGTAGTGGACCCGGCTAATCCTTTTGTTCGCGAGGCAGCCGAAGCCATGCGTGAAGTGTTTGGACAGACCACTGTCTTTACCCGCAGCGGCGGATCCATCCCGATTGTAGGGCTCTTCAAGGACGTGCTGGGCATCCCGAGTGTGATGACTGGATTCGGCCTGCCCGACGACAATCTGCATGCCCCGAATGAGAAAGTTTATTTGCCAAATGTCTACCGCGGCATTGCTGCGATTGCGCGATACTTTGAGCGGCTGGGAGAACGGACAGAAGTGCAGTGAGCAGCTTTGAGTTCAAAGATACGCTGAAGAACTCGGTCGACATCGTGCGGGTGATCGGTGATTATATCCGCCTGCAAAAGCTGGGCGGTAGTGCTCGCTATCGAGGGCTTTGCCCCTTTCATAACGAAAAGACTCCCAGTTTTTACGTACACGCCGACCGTCAGTTCTTTAAGTGCTTCGGCTGTGCCAAAGGTGGCGACGTCTTTAGTTTTGTGATGGAAATTGAAGGTCTCGGTTTCTTTGAGGCAATGAAGTTGCTGGCCGAAAAGAATGGAATTGCCATGCCGGCACCCAAGCCGGATTTTGATCCAGCCAGCCGCAAGAAGGCCTCCCTTCAAGATCTGCATGAAATTGCCGCAAAGTATTTTCGCGAAGTTTTGTATTCCGATGCGGGGGAACCTGCCCGAACTTATCTGAAGAAGCGCGGCCTTGGGCAAAAGCTGGCCGAAGAATTTTGTCTTGGCTTTAGTGACCCATCAGGCGGATTGACCAAAGTTTTTCAGAGGCAAGGGGTCGAAGAAGGGCTGCTTGAAGAATCCGGACTTTGTCTGAGGCGCAATGAAGGCAATGGATTCTTTGATCGTTTTCGAAACCGCTTGATGTTTCCGATCTGGAATGAAAGCGGCAAGGTGATCGCCTTCGGAGGCCGCACGCTAGGAGATGACCAGCCAAAGTATCTGAATTCACCGGCAACTTCGATCTACGAAAAGAAGAATGTGCTTTACAACCTGCACCAGGCTCGCGTAGGGGCGCGCAAGAGCGGACGGATGGTGTTGGTAGAAGGCTATATGGATGTGATTGGCGTTCATGCGGCCGGGGTCAAGGAGGTGGTTGCCAGCTGTGGCACAGCGCTAAGCAACCAACAGGTGCGCGCGATCAAACGCCATGCCGACCGGATTGTCGTTAATTTCGACCCCGATAGCGCTGGGGCCAATGCCACTGAGCGCAGCATCGAGCTCTTGCTCGAAGAAAGTCTGCAAATTCGCATCTGTTCTTTACCAGGAGGACTCGACCCTGATGCCTATGTGAAGCAAAATGGCACCGACGCTTATGTCAAAGAACTGGACCGTAGCCCAGGCTACTTCCACTGGCTGGCCGAGCGCGCCCGCGGGCGCTTCGATATGCGTAACGCTGAGGGCCGCATGGAGGCGTTCCGGTTTTTGCTCCCAGCAATCCAGAAACTGCCTGACAAGCTGGAGCGCCTGGCCGTCGTGAACGACATGGCGAGCTATCTTCGCGTCGAACCGGGCGAGATGCTGGACCAATTCCGCAAATCCGCTGGAGACCGCAGTATGCCCAAGGCAATCGAAGTCAAGCCAGACAGGCTTCTGCCGGATATTGAACGGGTGCTGATCCGGTTGATTCTTCATCACCCTGGCGTGGTTGCCGGCTATTGCGACACCATCCTTGGGCTGGAAGGCTTAGCTTCCATGGCGAGCCACAATATCCTGGAAACAGCTCTGGGTCTGCTGGAGGCGGATGGCCAATTAGACTTCTCCGTATTGCAGTCCAAACTCAGTGAGGCAGACGCAAACCTATTGGCCGCTCTCTTTTCGTCCGATACGGAAGATGTAGAAAGAAATCATGAAGACCCTTCTGCTCAATTGCGGGCGTGCCTTGAAAAGCTGGCGCACGACTCGCGCGAACTTCAGCGTAAAGAACTTCGCCAGCAGGTTCGCGATGCAGAATCGAGCGGAGATTTTGGCGAAGCGATGCGACTGATGGAATTAGAAAGAATGCTGGAAAGGACCCGTAAGTAAATCACTAGTGGAGGCATGGTGTTTGTAGGGCGCGATTTTTGCTAAAGTGACCAAACAAGGAACATTAGTCAGGCGTCAGTGATTATTCAGGCGGAACTTCAGGGAACCAACTATGGAAGAGGACTTTAGCACCGGCGACCAAATGAGCGAAGGAGTCGCTGAACAGGTCATTCGCCGCATCGACGAGATGGAATCGCTCGCTGCGATTGAACCCTTTGTCGACCGCGAGGGCGACGCCGAAGAAATCGCGCTCGACGAGGTTAGTCCAGAACAGTCTGAAGCGGCTGAAGACGATGAAGCCGTTGACCTCATCGAGAAGACTAACGATCCGGTGCGTATGTATTTGCGGGAGATGGGTACTGTTGCCCTCTTGACTCGCGAAGGTGAAATTTCACTAGCTCGAAAGATTGAACGCGGCCAACGTGCCGTACTGAAAATTCTGTCTCGCTCACCTTTTGTTGTCAACGAGTTGATCCAGTTGCGAGGCGAGCTCGATCAGGGCGAGATTTCGATTTACGACCTTCTCAGCCTGAACGAGGGCGCGGGTATTGAGCGGGATATCACAGAAGAAGAGATCGAAGAGATCGAAGATGATACGGTGCGCCCAGAAGAAGAAGCCTTTCTGCTGGGTGTTGAAGAAATGTCGAAGCTGGCCCGCCGGGCCCATCAGACGCGACAGAAACTGACTTCGATTTCCCGTGGCATGAAGCCGAAAGAACACCGCAAGCTGCGCTTTGTTCTCGCCCGCACCATCATCGAGACTTCGATTGAAATCCGAAAGCATAGTTTTAGTTCCTGGCTGCTGAATCGCATTGTCACGCGTCTTCGCAAGACTGTGGATCAATTGAAGTCGCTCGAATGGGAAGTGTCCCGCCTGCAGCGGCGCGCTGAAGAAGGCAATCTTAAGCTGGATTTCCGGAAAGACCTGAAAGTCCTTACCGCCAGAATTCAAGAGATCGAAGAGGATTCTGGTGCCACGGCTACTGACCTCAAGCGAACGCTGCAAATTGTCGAGCGCAGCGAAGCCGAAGCCTTGGTCGCCAAAAAGCAATTGATAGAGGCCAATCTGAGGCTTGTAGTTTCTATTGCCAAACGTTATACCAACCGCGGCCTCCAGTTCCTCGATTTGATCCAGGAGGGAAATATCGGTCTGATGCGCGCCGTCG
>JAYSVS010000112.1:0-16448 GCA_043718395.1 Acidobacteriota bacterium | reverse complement strand
GAATTCACTCTCCAACTGTCAAAGTGAAAATAAATGCCTTCTTCACTCCGCAAAGTATATGTCCCATTGATTCGAACTACACATGAATCCTGATCTTCTACCCAAATCCGCCCCAAAAACTTACCAGCCTGATCCTGGGCTATCGGAGCCACATCAAATACAAGGCAACGTACCTCACCAAGAAATTCTCTGCGCACGAAATCAAACTTGTAGGTCTTGCGGTCGAAGGATTTCGTATCGATCAACGCCATCTGCGCAAATCCTACTGGAAGGAATGCCACTGGCACCGGATTCTCCACCACCGGGCCCGTTTTCTTGAAAAACGGCAACCTGACTTTCGATTTACTCTCGGTGATGACTGGCGCTTCAATACTTCGCTTGACAAACGAGACGTAGTTTACTGAATTGATCAGAACCATCCGGCCAAGAAAGTAATGGTCTCGGCCCGCTTTTGAACTACTCGATTCAGTTGCTTCTTCCTGAATGTATGTTTCTACAATGGGACTGCGCTCGGCCAGGATCTTCATCATTCTCTGTTCGGCGGCGATGACTCGATCAAGCAATCGATCCACCGCACTGCTTGCTTCGGAAACTTTTTCTTCTGCCGCCTGCAACTTCAAACCCAGCGGAGTCAAGCCGCAAGCTGCCTGAAACAGGATCCGACGAGTGATCTCGCCACCGGATTTAGATAGGCTGGTCTGCACGAATTTCACTTTGAATTTCACTTTCTGAGCGAAACCAACTGCGTGGCGCGCACTCTCGGCAGAGGCTCAGCGGTCCCTGCCGGAGTTTGGATTGGGGGAGGGAATTGGGACTTGAATTAGAACTCAAAGTGGAGCCCTTGAGCCTCCACCCGATTTTTTGTTTAAGACTAATTACTTGCGTTGGCGACAACGGCACCAATGCTTGCAGCGGTCGCTCCAATGGTTCCCGTCACAATCCAGATCTTGGCGGACCGGCCGAATTTCCCTGCTCTCCGGGTATTGGAAACTGTTTTGTTGGCATCTTCCGGCGAACTCTGCTGTCCGGCCCCGCGCGCCAATTTCGGATCTGACTGATCTTCAATGAAGTACGATGTCCCTGGAGACAGCTTCGCCAGAAGCAGGCCTTCCTGATTGAGAACCTTGACCGGTCCGAGAACCGCAGACACCATTAAGCGGTTGGACTTGGCGTAAGAAACCTGCGTTGTAGCTTCCCCTTGCTCCGGCGTGAAACGAAATCCAAGTGCTTCGACAGCGTAACCTTTCTTTGTTTGGATTTGTGCCCCACCCTGCTTCAACTCCATTCGGTCGCCAAACACTGCCGCACTGCTTCTTTCGTTAAGGGTTACTTGCGCGCCGCTCTGCAATTGTACCTGGCTTGCCGACTCACTTGTTTGGATCGTCGAACCGGGGACAATATTCGCGTTTCCTTTGACAGAGACATGATTGACAGACATGCTCCCTCTTGTCGAAGCTACGCCGATAAACGAATCGGCTAAGATTGCCATACTGATCGAAATTCCCAAAATGAAAGTCTCAAAACTACGCCTAAAATTGATCATAAATATTCCTTCTTGAAGCCTCAGTCCGTTTGATGTGTGGATTCTGCCGCTGAACCCTTAGTAGTCTTATCGCCTCAACCCCACTTTCCTTGAGACTTTTCTTTATCCAGCTCACTGTATGTCTAGAAACAGTGCCAAACCATCCTGCGACCGGCTTCGCTCTTTCTCCCCTCCATACCATTTGGCGGCAATTTTTTCCTCTTTTATTGGCCTTGGCCTTTTTCGTTATCTCCTTCTGGCAGTGGCGATTAGCCCAAGCCGATTCTATCCGTCGAAATCCCACGCCTGGGCAAGTGGAAGCTGCCATCTCGCTCGATCCGCTCAATGCTTACGGTTACACTCTCCTGGCTGAACTCCAACAGCAGCGAGGCCTGAATGCTCAGAGTGCTTGGACTCAGTCTGCCCAAAAAGCTCCCCGCGACCCGGAGGCGTGGATCCGTTTGGCCCTCGAGGCTGAATCCCTACACAATTCAACTCAAGCCGGGAAACTGTTACGCCATGCTGCGTCGCTTAGCAAGACTTGGCTGCCACGCTGGACCCTGGCCAGCTTTTATGCCCGCCAGGGAAATCAGGCCGCATCGCTCGAGTGGGCACGTTCTTGCGCCGAACGATCATCGGGTGATCTCAGATCGCTCTTCCAACTCATCGAGTCAGCAGGGATTACTCCATCCGAACTTCCTCAGCGTTTTCTTCCCAAAAACCGTGCTGTACTCCTCGCTTATCTGCAATACCGAACCAGCCACCCAGATCTTTCCTCTCTAGAATCCGTTGCTTCTCAACTCCTGGATCTGATCCCTGATCACCCTCCCGGCTTGCCCGGCCTCGACTCCGATCCCCTGTCCGTTGCCTTCAAGCGCCGCTTTCCTTTGCTTGCCGAGGAGCAAAAGGCTTTGCTCAGTGTTCTCGACCGGTTGCTCGCCTCCAGTCAAGGCCGTCGCGCGGTGGCTTTCCTGAATGTCTTGGTTCAAAGTCAAACCCTTCAGGCTTCGCCGTTCAACCCCTCGCAAATCATCACAAACTCAAAATTTGCGGCTCATCTAGATTCGAACCCCTTTGATTGGCAACTCTTCCGTAGCGCTGGCGTCTCCATTGATGTCGATGCGCCACAATCCTTGGTTCGGGTCAGTCTAAGCGGAACTCAGCCGGAATCTGTAGCGCTTCTAAGTCAGATCATATTCATCCCCAAACAGAAAATCTATCGGTTCGAGTCTCGTTCTTCTTGCACGGCTTGCCCCTCTCCTTCTGGATTCCAGTGGCAATTCACCAAATTTGGCTCAACTGAGCCTATCTACTTGCAGCTATTGCCGGGGCCTGCTGCCAATGAACGGGGTTTCGCATTGCAACAATTCGATTTGACATCCTCCACCGAGGATCGCCTCTGGCTCCTTACCCTTCGCTATGCCAGGCCAACTGGTGTTGCTCGTCAACCACAGAGCTTGAAAATTTCTTCTGTAGCACTAATAGAAGAGCCATGAAAATCCTGAAACCCCTTGCAATCTCCGTCTCTCTGTTCGGCTTCGGCTTTTCGCTAGCCTTGCTTTGGCTTCCCCACGCCTGGCCATTTGTCATCCTCGAATTCTCGCTCGCAATGTCCCTGCTGCTGCTTTCGCTTCGTGCAATCCTCGAGAAGACTTCTGTCGACTGGCATCCCTTACTTTTACTTCCGTTCGCGGTGGCAGGCCTAGCTACAATTCAATTCTACGCAGATGCAACAATCGATCCCTGGGAGACCCGCCGAGCGGCTTTCGAATGGGCTACCTTTGGCCTGGCCTCGCTTCTAGGCTTTCAACTTCTTGGGCAACCTCTCCACCGGCATAGGTTCTTTCAGGGATTTGTCTACTTTGCGGTGGCCCTATCCCTCTTTGCTATTGCTCACAGTTACGTGGCTCCCGGCAAAGTCTGGGTTGTCTTTGATAGTGGATTTCGAGACCAGGTCTTTGGCCCTTTTGTATATCACACGAAATTCGCCAATTTCATCGAACTCGCTCTTGCCCCATCTCTCTGGCTAGCCATGACTTCGAAGCGCAACCGTTTTGTCTACTGGAGTGCCTCAGCCATCCTGATGGCCTCAGTTGCAGCTTCTTCCTCTCGTGGAGGTACTCTAATCGTGGCTCTGGAGCTCTCACTACTGCTTTTTTTGCACTTCCGTGCTACCCATGCTTCCCAGCGAGCTGAATTGCGCCGCTTCGCAGTTTTCTTTGTTCCCGTACTCGCCATCGCGTGGTTCGCATTGGGGGGAAGTTCAATCACCAATCGACTGAAGTCATCCGACGCCCTGCTGGATAGCCGCTGGGTCATTTTCGCCTCCAGTTTCGATATGGCAAAAGTTTACTTTTGGAAAGGATCTGGCCTCGGAACCTGGGCAATTCTCTATCCGGAATTTGCCCGCTTTGATAGCGGCCTGCGGATCAATCAGGCTCACTGCGACTGGATCCAGTGGCTAATCGAAGGCGGGTTCACAATGCTTGTCCTGACTCTCACAATCTTCTCAATCGCGATCCGGATAGCGCGTGTTCACTGGTGGGCCTTCGGATTCGTCTTCGTCTGGATCCACGGTTTGATCGATTATCCAATGCAGCAGACCCCGGCGCTGTCCGCTCTCTATTTCGCCTTCTGGGGCACCGCAATCAGGGCTTCACTCCCAACGGCCTCACTGGATCACACCCACTCTCAATTCAGCTAGGGCAAACTCACCTTGCCGTGGCTGCAGAGCCCTTCGCAGCATCTCTAAACTTGGATTGTACTCTGGAACCATATTTTTCATTGTCACCATCAACTCATCAAACTTTCGCACTGCGCACAGATGCTGCAAATGGCTCAATTCACTTTCCATCCAGTGCCAGCTTGGCGAGGTTCCCTCAAATATCTTGATCTTTTCGTGGTAAGTAGGCAGAATACTTTCATCGATCGCGCTTAGTTCCTCATAGAGCTTCTCACCCGGCCTTACCCCGGAAAATTCAATTTTGATGTCTTGATCTGGCCGTAGGCCAGAGAGCAGAATCAGGTTCCTTGCCAGATCCAGGATTCGAACTGGTTCCCCCATATCGAGGACGAATATCTCGCCACCCTGTCCCATGGTTGCCGACTGCAATACCAATTGAGATGCTTCCGGGATGGTCATGAAATAGCGGCGCATCTCGGGGTGAGTCACCGTCACCGGGCCGCCTCGGGCAATCTGCTGCTTAAAGATTGGTACAACGCTCCCGTTACTCCCCAGTACATTGCCAAATCGAACCGACACATATTTCGTTGACCCCATTTTCAATGACCGGATAATCATCTCCGCCATCCGCTTGGTTGTCCCCATCACATTGGTCGGACGTACTGCCTTATCCGATGAGATCATTACAAAATCTTCAACCTGGTGCCGGCCCGCAGCCATAGCTACATTCAAGGTGCCAAATACGTTGTTCTCTACCGCCTCAAACACGTGCTCTTCCATCATCGGAACATGCTTATATGCCGCAGCGTGATAAACCATCGACGGCCTATGCCGGTCAAATACCTCGGCCAGCCGTTGCGCATTTTGAATGCTTCCGATTTCGGCTGAGAACTCCAACTGTGGATAAGTCCGAGCAAGTTCTTGCTGCAGTTCAAATAGAGCAGATTCAGCCATCTCAAATCCAACAATCTTTCGGGGTTCAAAGCGCGCAATCTGCCGGCATAGTTCCGAACCAATTGAACCTGCTGCCCCTGTAACCAATATGACCCGGCCGGCATGCCGGGCTCGTATCTTGTCCTGTTCCAGCCGGACCGGCGAACGCCCAAGCAAATCCTCAACAGCAACATCTCGCAACTGCCTGACCAGCCCCGGTTCCCCCATCATCTCGCCAAGGCTGGGTATTGTCAGAAAACTTATACCGGCCCTTCGGCAATTCTCGAGAATTTCGATCAGTTGAGCGCCACTCGCCGATGGAATAGCGATGAGCGCCATTTCGATGTTGCTCCGTTTTGTAAGCGCTGGAAGATCAGTTCCTTTTCCCAGTACACGGGTTCCGTGGATCAACAGGCCCTTACCGCCCACTTGATCATCAACAAATCCTGTCACGTCATACGGCAGCGTACTGTTGTTTCGGATCTCTCTGAGCAAACCCACCCCAGCCGCTCCTGCCCCGTAAACCACTACCTTCTTGCGGTCTCGTTTCGCCCTGCGTCGAACCACATACTCACTCAAAAGCATCGCTCCTGCTCTGGTGCCTGCCGTAAGCATGAGGCTAGTCAGGAACTGAAGAAAATAGATCGAACGTGGGAAGCCCGGCACCCCAAATGCAATGAGTACCGAACTTATGCCAGTCGAGAAAAGTTGCACCAGCATGAGTCGCGCAAAGTCCTGCACACTGGCGTAGCGGAACGAGTGATGATGGACGCCAAAAGCTACGGAGAAGAAAAGCTTTACAGGCAAAGTGATGAGAACGGCACTGACCAAATGAGGCCCAAAGTTCTCCGGAATATTCAAGTCAAACCGGAGCAGGAATGCCAGAAATACTGAAGCTACACTAATGCTGACCTCTATTGAAAAGACGAAAATTCTGCGGAATCTCGCCATCTGTTTCATCGCCCGGTAAGCGTTCAATATCCAATCTGATATGTCCATCTTTTACCCTTCAATCGCAAATTCTACCGGCACCAGGCAACGGCAGTGTCTCTATCCCGGTTGATGACGGATCGAGCCGCACATCGAATCGCCGTGATCACTCGCTCCTGGTCTTCCTTGCTCAAACTGCTTGAACTTGGAAGGCAGATTCCTCTTCTGAATAAATCCTCCGCAACCCGTCCCCCATGCATCTCGCAACTCCGATAGAGCGTCTGTAAATGCATCGGTTTCCAGACCGGCCGTGATTCAATGTCTGAGGCTTCCAGCCTCTCGATCAACTCATCGCGGCTGATCCCGAACTTCCCAGCGTCGATCAAGAAGCAACTCAGCCAGTTCGTGTGAAGGCCAAACGGAGCCTGCGGCATGAGTTCAATCCCGTCGAGATCTGCGAAGGCTTCTTGATACTGGAATGCAATCGCTCGACGGGCACGCACTCTTTCGTTCAATACTTCCAACTGGCCGAGGCCAACACCGGCAAGCACGTTGCTGAGCCGGTAGTTGTAACCGAGTTCTGCGTGTTCAAACGCCAGTCCCGGCTCGCGAGCCTGGGTCGACCAGAATCGGGCTTTGTCTATCCAATCCCTGCACCGCGATACAAGCATTCCCCCGCCCGTCGTCGTGATGATCTTGTTTCCATTGAATGAGAACGCAGCAACATCACCAAGACTTCCCGCTGGCCGCCCTTTGTACTCTGCCCCCAGGGCCTCTGCAGCATCTTCGAGAATCTTCACTTCATAGCGCTGGCAGATACTCGCGATTGCATCCATATCAGCGCATTGCCCAAAGAGATGAACCACGACTAGTGCTTTCGGCAGCCTGCTTTTCTGAGCCTTCTTTTTTAAAGCCTCCTCAAGCAAATTAGGGTCCAGGTTCCAACTGGATTTCTCACTGTCAAGAAAGACTGGGGAGCCACCTAAATACAGAACAGGATTGCAGCTTGCTGCAAAGGTGAGCGTGGGACAAAGAACTTCGTCTCCAGCCCCAACTCCAAGCAGTCTCAATCCCAAATGAATTGCCGCAGTGCCGCTAGACAACGCCACCGCTGGTATCCCAACCCTTTCCTCCATCTTCCTTTCGAAGGCGTTCAGGTTTGGTCCGACAGTCGAGAGCCAATTCGAACGAAACGCTTCTTCGACATATCTCTGCTCGTGGCCGGACATATGTGGGATCGAAAGCAAAATTCTAGCCATCAAAGTGCGCCTTTCTTCTCAGGCACTCTCTCCGTCGTCGAAATGACCTCGCCCATCTTCACTTGAAGCCAGAACTTTTGTCCGCCTTCTTCGAAAAAACAGGCTTCCTCCAGTCGGCTCGTTGTCAGTGCCCTCAACTTCCGAATCAGTGCGCCAACCGGAATTGCTTCTTCCATTTTCAATTCACGTACACCAGACCCATTGAGGTCCTTTTTCTTATGTGCTTGTCCAGTGATTGCGGACTGCTGAACTCTCCGGTAACTCATGTCAGCCAGGCTTGGCCAAGCTTCGCGAAAAATCTCGTATTCCAGGTCAAGTGCCTTTTGGTAGAGACTGTCTGCCGTATCAAAGGGCTTGATCGTCAGCTCCCGCTGGTGGACAATGTCTCCTTCGTCAATCCCTTGATCCATGAAATGCAAGGTGGCCCCAAATTTCGTCCCGTTGAGAATCGCCCAAGTGGGCGTATGCCAGCCTCTGTTTTCGGGGAGATAGGCAGGGTGCAAGTTGAGCACGCCATGCTTGGGCAGCCTGAGTATGGAAGCCGGTATTTTGTATTGCAAATGCGTAAGAATCAAAAAGTCCAAATCCATCTTTTCCAGTGCAAGCAGTGACGGAGATTCAAAGAATTCTCGTCCCCGAAAAACGATATTGCCGCCAGCCTCCTGGAAGCAATGTTCTAATGCCTTAGCGTGCGTTTCGGTTTCTTCTCCTGCCACGACCAGGCATTCCGGCACGCACCCTTGCGAGACCAGAAACTCCAGAACCCTGAGCGCAATCTGGCGGTCTCCCCCAAATCCAATTCGTGGTTGATTTCCAACAATTCCTTGAATCATTTCATCGAACCTGAAAACTTCGGCATCGTCGCGTGTCCTCCATGACTGATTCCCGACCGCCCTGCTACGCAGGCAATCGTCATCCAGAGAATCCTGAGATCCAGATTGAAACTCTGCTGCTCGACATATTGCACGTCGAGTTCCAATCGCTTATCCCATTCGAGTGCATTGCGTCCCAGAACTTGAGCCAAGCCCGTGATTCCAGGCAGCACTTCATGGCGTCTGGCTTGCCTTTGGCTGTATAACGCCAAGTACTCGGGCAATAGCGGACGTGGGCCAACCAGGCTCATTTCACCCCGAATTACGTTCCAGAGCTGCGGCAACTCATCCAGGCTGCTCCGCCGAAGAAACGTGCCAACTGCAGTCAGCCGCTGCTCGTCATCGAGTAATTCCCCATCCGGCCCCCGCGATTCCGCCATCGTTCGAAACTTGAGTACCTCAAATGTTTGCCCATAAATCCCTGGTCGCGCCTGCCGGAAAAGTACGGGCGATCCCATTGTGAAGCGGATCCAGACTGAAACGGCTCCCATTATGGGCAGCGCACAGGCAAATGTAAAGGTCGAAACGACCAGATCCACGATCCGCTTCATGCCACCGTCCTTTCCCCAAGCACCCGCCTATAGCGAGCAACTAGTTCACTGCTCAGAATGGACGAATCGAAATCTTCATTGGCCCGCTGTTGGGCCCTGAATCCCATTTCGCCCAACTCAAACCCTGCTGCCACTGCACGCTTCAGCCCATCGGCGATTCCTCCAACATCTCCGCACTCATGCATCATTCCGGTAACACCTTCAATCAAAGCGTCGCTTACGCCGTAAATCCTGCTCGCCAACGCTGGAACCCCGCATGCCGCAGCCTCAATGATTACGCTCCCAAATCCCTCTCGATAACTGGGCAGACAGAGCAGATCAATTGAGGCCATGTAATGCTCTGGTTCTTTTGTCCAACTCACGAATGACATGCTGCTGGCTGCCTCGCCGGCCAGGGCAATCATTCTCTGCATCAGGCGCTCTTCGTCTGGGCCCACCACCAGAAGATGGACTGATTCGTGCTCTTTACAGACATTTCGGAAGGCTTGAGCGAGGTCTAGCACCCCCTTGTCTTTTTTGAGCCTCCCTATGAAGCCAAAAACGATTACCGAGTCTGCTAGCCCGAGCTCCTGCCGGATCCTCTGCCTTTCAATAGGCCTCGGATGGAACCGCTTCCTGTCCACTCCGCTGATACTGCCTTTGCCAAGAACCACGCCGCTCGAAGTACTGACAATCCCTTCATCCCTCAGGAACTTCAGTTGCGAATAGCTATCTGCCAGAAGCTCTGTAGCAGACTCAGCAAGGATTCTGTCCATCTGCTTGAGAATTCCTCGTTTCCAACCGCCCAACCCTACCCAAACTTGGCCGGTGAAGGTATGCATTCGATTCGGTATTCTGGCTAACCTCGCCGCAACCATCGCTAGTAGCCCTGCTTTAGGGGTAATCGAATGTACGACCGAAAACTGGTGGGATCGAAATAGTCTGAACAGCGCGATCAGGCATTTGGCATCTTGAAACGGAGAAATGTCGCGCTCGATGGCGACATGCAACAAATCGATGTCCAGTCCCAATTTCCTGAGGAATTGCGCATCAGGGCAATTGGCAATTACCGTGACGTCGTAGAATTCTTGCAACGCTTTAAGCTGCGCGAGAAGAAAAACTTCAAGCGTCATCGGGATTGCGACGACAACGCAAATTCGCGCCCGTCTCTGTGCCACGTGGTCTCCCTGCCCGGCTGCCCGGTCCTTAGTGAGCGTTTTGATGACTTCGCTCCTTGGTACATTCGAGAATGTGCTGATAAAACGCACGTCGCCGCCCCTTGAGCACCTGATCTCGATATTCAAGCGATAGGTTTCTGTTCCGGAATGACAAGGCTTCAAGCCTTTTCGGTTGGCGCAGAACCTCGAGCATCTTCGATGCCAGTGACTGGGGTTGGCCCGGTTGCACCAATTCGTTTTCCTCTAGCAGTTCCGGTATCCCTCCTACTCTTGACCCGATGCAGGGCAATCCTCGTGCCATAGCTTCGATCAAGGCCCGGGGCAAGCCTTCTGTTCGAGAAGGGAGCACGAACAAATCAGATTTGTCCAACTCATCGCGAACGGCAGAACCTGCTGTCAGTTGCCCCAAAAATGTGACCTTTTTTGCCAAACCTCGATCACGGGCTAGCGCTTCGAGTTGAGGCCGATACTTTCCATCGCCAACCACAACGACTTCAATTTCCAAACCCGACTGATGGCAAATTGCAACTGCTTCAATCAACACATCGACGCCCTTGTACATCTGAGCCAGTGACCCAACCGTGATCACTCGATATGGGCCACCCAGTTTGGCCTTCTTGGCTCTCTCGACAATGCTTGAAGCTTCCAGTTCAATACTCGAAAAATGTGTGGAAGCGATTCCACCGAGTAGCGCTTCTCGCGGGAGTTCTACATCGCTCAGGCTCTCGCTCCTCATTTGGTTTGGATAACGCTCTTGCAACGAGTGTCGAGTTACGTAAGCGACACCTATGGCATTGAGGCACTGCTCCCTGAGGCTTCTGGAAAAATGCCAGCGAAAGAAGGGGCGAAGCGGGTGTTCGACCACTCCCGGTGCAAATACATCAAAAGGGTCCCCGATCACCTCCAGAGCATACGGATACCCTGTCTCCCGCAGTTTCCCGCTCATGACATTGGCAATCTGAGACCCCACTCGCATAATTAGAGCCCCCGTGGTCGGTGTTGCCTCGCGAATTGCATTTCGAATTGAGACGTACCGCTCCAGATATTGTCTTGGACCGAGGAAATCTGGTAGAGGATGAAAAGAAATATTCTTCCCGGTTACAGGCAACCATCCCTCCGGTGAGCGATCCACCTGCGTTGCCCTTGCCACAACGCGGATTCGATCAAAGACATCCAGATATCTCTCCCAAAAGGCTTTGGCGAGTCCCGCTTGTGACCATACAGATCCGTCGGGGGCCATTTGATAGCGTGCTTCCAGCGTTACGGTCAGGTCCATTCGATCCGCGGCCTCCCATTGCCGAACATCCCAAAGCCTCTAGCCCGTCTGCCAGGATCCCCTTCACCATGAAGAACGTATTCCACTCGTTTTGAAAGCTGAGCAACCGGTGCGGATAATCCCGCCAGCAAGGCTGAGCCAAAAACGCACCAACACCCATCCTGAGTAATTACGCCGCCTAGGCTTGCTATCCCGATATAGGTAACGAGGGCTGAGTGTTCCCATCCTTGTAGCTCTGAATCCATCTGAATTGCCCGCACTGACATCATCACGGCCAACCAGACCAGAAACAGGATTCCTGGTACTCCAAAGGCCAGGCCGCTCCAGACCAAAGTGTTGTGAGCATGAATCCGCCAGATCCCGTCTCGCCCTCTAGCCCTGCCTTTACTCTCGTAGAGCCCTCCAAGCACCTTGTCTACACCACCTGTGCCCGTGCCGTGCATCCAGTTTGTATCGCTTCCAAAGGCACTTGAAGCCACATCCCAAATTTGGACTCGATCACCCAAGGTCTCCATTGTGCCCTCTTCATCTTGAATGAGTCGACTGACTATGCCCTGATAGAACGGCACCTCAATATCAAGAAACTCACTGATGCCAATACTGGATGTGACTGCTAACAACAGAAGAATCACGACTCGAAACGCGGATTGGCGATTCCGGAAAAACAACGAAACGAGGATCGCTCCACCCAGTGAGAGAAATGCCGTCCTCGAGGCGGTGCTGATCGAAAAAAGCATCAGCACAATAGCAAGGCACGCCATGGTGATCTGCCTCGAGCTGGACTTCTCGCGGATATACATCAATGCAACCAGTGCCGCAAACCCTGCATGGATTCCAATTCCGTTCGGGTTGGTGGTCGTTGTCCCCAAGGAGTCTTTAAGCACCAGGCTTCCGGCGAATGCGAAGGCATAGATCATTGTTGCTGCACTCACCACCGCAAAGGTAGTGAGAAACACTTCCAGGTAGTTATGCTTTCGTATCAAAGCGCTGATCGGAACCACCATTACGAATGCCGTAGCGATTAAGAGTCCACGGCCTTGTTCTGTCGGATCTGTCCAAAGGCACCCGCAAGCGACAAGCCCGGAGTAGAGCAGGACGGCAGGAGATTTGGCGAAGTCTCCAAACCTCAAATATGCGAGCGCTCCAAAGAGCAAAGCTGGAACTCCCACAAGCAGATACCAGCGGCTGACGACCCATTCAGGGGCCGAACTGCCACCCAGCAGGTAAGGAATCAACCACACCATGGCCGTTCCCGCAGCCCCGATGATCAACGAGATTCTTTCAAGGACTCCAATCATCGGTGCATGTCCGCCAATTGCTTGCTCTGTTCCGCTGAATACAGACGCTGAAACTGCTTTTCAGCATGAAAGCTATCGAAAAGGGCGGGGAAAGCTCGCCTTCTCATGCTCATGCCATCGCCAACTTCGAGCATCCCAATGCAAGTGCTCGCCCATTCTTCATCGGATTGATCCAGTGAACAGAGTCGCAGGCCTGGCACAATTCCAGCCAATTCGCTGACCCCTGGAATATCACTGGCAACGACAGGAATCCCGGCCGCCGCAGCCTCAAGGACAGCTCCTGGTAATCCTTCTCGAAGCGAAGGAAAAATCATCAAATCGGCAGCCGACAAAAGGCGTCCAATGTCTTCTCGAACTCCCGCAAAATGCACGTGACTTTCGAGGCCATATGTCTGAACCATCTCTAGTAATCCATATTGGATCAATGAGTCGCTTTTCCCAGCCAGAAGTAGATGCGCATGACCCATCCGCGCGGCCATCTTGTGGAAGATCTTTACCAATCGAATATGATTCTTTTCCGCTACCTGCCGGCCTACATGAACCACTATCATCGAATCGAGCGGGATACCAAACTCGTGCCTCACGCCATCTCTGTCGATCGGTTTCTGGAAATCCTCCAGTCGCACTCCTGAATAAACGACCCGGCATCGGTTGTCTTCCGTCCAATTGGACCCAATGGACAACGCAAGACTCGCTTCACTGACCCCAATCAAGTCTGTTGCCGTCCATAGGATAATTTGCCTGAAAAGTCGATTTCGGAAGCGTCGCAGTAAGCCTCTGCCCATTCCATCACCCGTACTTCGAAAGTGCGCAATGCGTCTCGGTATTCGAGCAAACCAACCGATGACGAGCAAAAGCGCTGTGAAATAGTGAACATGCGAATGGAGCACTCCAAATTTTCGACTCATGATCAAGGCGAGAAAGCGAAACGGCCAGGTGAGGTTTAAGCCGAGGTAGTGGATATGGCCGCCAAGCCGTTTGATCTCGTCATCGAATTCTCCGCGCTGCCCGGTAAGGGCGACAAACTCAAACCTGAAGCGTTTGCGATCCATCGAGCGCATCAGTTCCATCGTTCGTGTCTCGGCACCCCCACGGTCCATGACGCCGAAGATATGAAGAATTCGAATCGGTTTTTCTTCGGTTCTCCTCATGCCTCGCGCAAGACCTGCTCTAGCTTTCCCTGCTTAGTTCGGGTCATTTGGTCTACCCACCGGAGGCTTACTGGGGCGCTTCCTGTCATTTCATTTAATAAAAAGCGCAACCGGACTTCCTGGTCCTCCGAGAAGGGCTTGCCCTTCAGGCGTATTTCAAGTGCTCTGGCTGACTTCACCGCCACTTGAAATTGCTCAATCTCCGGGTAGTCTTTGAAGAGGTGGTTCCAGAAGAGCGCGTTGATTGTCTTGCCATTGATTTCGATCAAACCAGCGGATCGCCCTGTCAACTCGGCAATCTCCCGGATCCCTGACTCATCCACGCCTCTCGCTTCATAGCGGCCCAGATCGCCACATTCATAGCGGAGCAATGGGGTCCCCCGGCATACCGTGCTCGTCCACAAAAGTCTTCCTGTTTCGCCAACACTAACTGGCTGATTCTGGTCGTTGACGATCTCAAGATAGTGCAGCGGCCTCAAAACCCGAAGTCCCTGCCCAGGCCGATCCTGATATGCCATTGCCGAAAGCTCACGGCTCCCGTAGAGGTTCAACAGTGGAACTCCAAATGCCAATTTAAACAATTCCGATTGCCGGGGTTGAAGCATCTCTCCCCCATTCCACGCCGCCACTACAGCACCACTCTGAATGTGGATTCCCCGCTTAAGGATGTCTTGCGCGACGAATTCAAGCATCGAGCTAAAGCCATAGATGGCCACTTCTTCGTTTTCGCCAATCAATTTTGCAACCTGGTCTGTTGTTTCCTGACTGAGCTTATAACCACCCACAATCCACTCATTGCGCAACCGCCCCGAGATCCGATTCCCTAGACTGCTCGCTTTGCCAATATCTCGATCCGATCCCCAAATCGAAATCGTTTTCATTCCTGGACGCCATCCCGCCTTCATCCGGCAGTAAGACCGCGCTGCTGTTGATGCTTGAAGCATCCTCTTGTCATGCAGATAAGCTGTGGGCTCGCCGGTAGATCCACCGGTCTGGCTGACAATTCCTGCGATGCCGAACCGCTTCTTGATCTCCGAAGCTGAAAATCGCTTGTTTAGGTCTTGCCGGCTCAAGACCGGCAGATACGACCAGGCCGAGATCAGATCGAGCGGGTTCTGAATTCTGGCCGCTTCTTTCCATTCAGGTAACGCATCGCACCGAGCACCGAAATATCGAACCTGTGCCTGCAGCCTCAATCCAATCTCCATCTTTGCTTGATCGCTCCTCATCGATGCATGCGCGTCGAGGCTCCCGTAGATGGCCGGTAGCCCCTTGGCACTCGCATAGCAACTCCAGAGTCCTGCGCTCAACATGCCAATTGCTCCATTTCGATGGACGATTCGCATTGTCCGCGCCATCCCGCCGGTGTTTTGACTCGATACCCAAAAGCCCGGGCTGCCTGATCAACGCTCAGCTCTTGTTGATCCTTTTGAACGCAAATCTGATTCGGAGCAAAGTTGGTCAGCCGGGCTGCCTGTGAGGCAAAGGCTTCTCGCGTCAACGGGATTCGATCTGGATCGAGGCCCATCAATGCACCATGAACCCAGTCGCAAGCCGCCGCATTTCTCCCAAGGCTCAAAAAGCCTAATGGTGCCGGTTCTGGCGATAAAGGGCCATCCCCCTGGCCACCGACAATGGCGTCCGTAATATTCACGATTTCCCTTGCAGGGGTTTCGGCCAGAGTGCCATCGGATTTTCCATAATGCAAAATCTTTTGCAAGTCGAGTACCATACGCCACACCGTGTCGTTTCCGTGCCAGGACCCTTCCACATCAAAACCGTCAGACCACATTCGCCCTGCTTTGATGGCCGCACCGGCCGCGTGTCCGAATATCCTGCGCTCCAGCCTGTCATTGCTTCGATTAGTCCGGTCGAGCAAACCCTCGGCTACGGATCGCAAGGGATCGAAGCTCTCGTAGCAGTCCCCACCGTCGCCAATACTGCCCTTGCGATGGTGAGGAAGGTAGCTCTTGTGACCATTAGCCCCAACCAGATTCTTCAACGCACCTGTGATTCCAGCCTTCTTGTGAGTTTTCAGCTTGGGGAGATTGATCACAACATCTGCCTCAATTACTTCGCGTGCGATCAGGTATTGGTGGTTGGCTGGGCCATGAGTTTGCTCGAGCGCCCGAGGATCATACATTGTCACCCGGAATTGCGACGGCTGAATGCTCACCGGCTCAAGCAGGCTAGCGCTTCCCAAGTTGAAACGCACGTAATCCATTTCTGTACGCGAAGTGGTTCGATTCGAACTCCACACCCCATCCGGCAGGGTACTCAATCGGAAATCCCGATATTCAACCGGAATGCCACGTCTCTGAAGCCGCCCAAAGATCTCATCTAGTCTGCACAGTTCCAATAGCCTTTCAAAATTGCAGGACTGAATCGGCGCATCTCCAACAAGGATTGCGCTGGGTTTGCCAAGAGCAACATATTCAACAACTGCTTCGATCACACTGCTATGGGTAAGGAGGCAGTCCAGCCCCAGCCCGGACGCATTTTGATGATGCACCCAGTTCGGCTTGATCACGATGCGCTTTCCCGGTCCAAGACAATAGCCCAGGGGGTTCCAATGAGGACTTCCATAGTTCTTGCTATCCATGCCTGTATTTGCCAAAAGCCGCCTCAGCGCAACTAGTGCTTTGGACACCCTTACTTCGCGTCCGAGTTCCGGGGCGCTATCTAGTACATCTGCCCCATAACAGGGTTCGCATCTTGCAATATGGACAACGGATGAGTTCAACACCAGCTAGGTACTCCGAATCATCTGCTGGTGTCTGATTTTCAAAAATCCTTCAATCCAAACACTAGCCAAG
>JAYSVS010000111.1:0-4994 GCA_043718395.1 Acidobacteriota bacterium | reverse complement strand
AGAACTTTATGCACGGTGCGCACGCCCAGCGCCAAACAGGGCAGAAAGCAGGTCTAACGAAGCTCGAATCGCTTATAGAAATACCGATTGCCGTCCGCACAAGCGCTTCTTCTGGTGCGCGTGGAGCTCAAGCTGTGTTTGCTGTGCATAATTTGGGTGGCAACCTACCAATCCTTTGCTAGGGGAACGGGATTTCGACTTCGGCATAGCTGCCAAGGGACGCGACATTAACGGCAGCAACGATTTCGCGAAGGTGCTGGCGCACTAGCCACCAGGGTGAGTTCCCGAGGACTACTTTTGAAATCTTCCGGCCAGCCAGGTTCTGTTGGTAGCGCACGTTTTTGTCCGTGGTTACGATGAGTTCGAAGCCAGAGTCTTCTGCCAGGCTGAGTAGTTCTCCATTGGATATTCTTTCCCAGTTGAGTTTTCTCGCTTCGGTCACCTCGTGGCCTAGCAATGATTTACCAATGCCTCTTGGTACTCCCTGATCAAAGAGGATGCGCATCAGAGCGGTCCGTCGTTCCGGCCAGAGCTGGCCGTGCGTCGAGGCTTCTCGCGGCAAATTCCAGAACGGCTCGGATTTGTTCCCGACTGACATCATACTGCTCTATGATTTCGTCGATGGGGGTTCCCAATTCGAGGTTTTCAAAGACCGTCGCTACGGGCATTCTAGTGTTTCGAAAAACCCACTCGCCGCTGCGGCGATCCGACACACTTTCTACCGCATCACATTCGGACCAGTCTAGATTTGCCATAAAAAGCACTCCTCAGTTACAGGGTACACGAGAACTTCTCATGGAAATTCGTTCCGATCCAAGCGTAATGCAGGCTTGGTTGCGGGTGACTCTTATGGGCTCCTGTGGACGATGCGTACCGACTGGCGAAAGACCAGAACGCGAAGGTGTTGGATTTGTGAGCTGTCTCCAATCGACTGACCCAAGCTACGCCGGTTTTCTCAGGTGGTCGGTTAGCCCAAGAGGGTCATGGTGAGCATTGATCCTATTCGAGTCGAAGTGGAATGTGAAGCAGACGGCAGGACTCTGGCGTCGGTGCCTGACCTTCCTGGGGTGATGGTCTATGGGGCTGACGAGAGCGAGGCGATGCGCAGGGTTAAGGCGATTGCGCTGCAAGTACTCGCTGACATGATGGAGAATGGCGAAGATGTACCGGAGCCGCTGCGAATATAGCCCGCAATGTAGAAGGAAAATAGGTTTAGCGGGAGTTGGGCGTATTTCTTATCCGCAGCGTGCGTCCAGTCAGGACTGAGAAACGGTTCTGCAGCTCGGCCCCGTGTTGATCGATTGCGGCGAGCGTGTTGGCAGCATTTTCCTGCAGGTTGACTTCAGGTGGCCGCACTAGCAGAACCCCAAAGTGCGGTTCACGGTTGCGAAAAACCAATTCCCCAAAGTCCTTGTCTGCTGTCAGCAGAAGCGCCTTTTGTCCGCGTGCAATCACCAGGACTTCCGTATCTTCAATGCCCGGTGCCGCCTCTGCGATGGATAGAACCACATGGCCTGCAGTTCGAAGCGCGATAATCGTTGGACCCTCGACACTTTCATCGGCAACCAAAATCATGAAGCGATGGGCTCAAGAGGCATGCGCTCCAAAGGGTAGATAGCCGATGCCTGCAAGGCTTCCGCTGCAAATGCCAAGGCAGCCCTCACGCCTTCTCTGGTGATGTGTGGGTGTGCAAGAAGAATCTCATCTTCTGTGTGTCCAGCCGCAAACCTCTCCAGAATTAATTCAACCGTGATTCGTGTCCCGCGAATGATGGGTTTGCCCATCATCACCTTTGGGTTTGAGACGATCAGTCCTGAAGTTTCCATGCTCGAGGGCTCCTTTTCCTAGTTTAGTGCCATAGCAAAGCAAATGATTCCCTGGATATCTAGTTGGAGCAAAGCCTACTCAATTTTGATATCAAGGCAGCCTTCCATCGCTTCAAGGATGTTGGCTTTTATCTCTTCTGCGGTTTCGCCTTGGGTGGCACAGCCGGGATCGAAGGGAGTTTGGCCCAGAAGCCTTCTTGTTTGAAGTTGTGGACGATTGCCTCTATGATCACGAGTTTAAGAGGTGCGTGGGCGGTAGCCGGGGCGGGCCCGGACTCTCAGCTTTTTGGCGGCGTCGGATTTGATTTCTACTGCAATTTTCCTGAAGCCTTCGTTCGGGTTGGTCTGCGGATAGTAGGTGATCGTGTAGCTGTTGCCGAGGTCTTCGCGGATCGATTCGAATGCTTCGACTTGCTTCTGCCAGGTCTTGGCGAAGTAGGCCTTGCCACCAGTGCGACCGGCGAGGCGGCGGAAGACTCCGGAAGAAATCGGGTCTTTGTTTACTTCGGCCGTTGAGATGACGTAGATCGGGATGCCTTCGTCTTCGGCTACGGCGCGGACGTCGTCGGGGGCTACCATCGAACCATTGTCGGGGCCGTTGGAGAAGACGATTACCACTTTGCGGCCAGGGACTTTGGCGGCGTCTCGCAGGGAGAGCAGTAGGCCGTTGTAGAGGGCAGAATCGTCACCGGCTACGGCTTTGCGGAGGCCTGCGATGGCGAAGTTGCGGTCTCTGGTGAGGTCTGCGGCGCGGGTCAGGTTGCGCGAGAAGGTGTAGACGGCTACCGAGTCTGCTTTGTCGAGGCCGCGGACGAAGTCTGCGATGGCGTCGGAGGCGTAGACGAAGCTGCGGTACATGTAGTTGGAGGTATCAAAGAGGACGAAGACGTTGGTACCGACGAAGGCGTCAGAGGGACCTTTGAGGTCACCTTCTCTGGCGGTGTTATCGGAGATGGTAAGGGGCTTGGTAGAGCCGTCTTCATTGATCTGGATGGGGGGGCGGTTGCCTTCAGCAAAGGTAGACATCTTCTGGACGATGCCGTCTTCCAGGACGCGGAAGTCTGTGTGCTTGAGGCCGTTGACGTACTTGCCTTTGGAGTCAGTGACGGTGAAGCTGAGGACGACCATGTCGACCTTTACCTTGAAGACGGCGTCCTGAGCGTAAAGGGTTAGGCCGAGGACGGCGGCGGCGATTAGGGTTAATGCGAAGAACTTGCGCATGGGTAAATCAGAAGCTCCCTTGCTGGGTTTGTTTTGAAGATTGTCTCATCTCCTGACCGACAAGCCGGAGGCTGCGGAGGAGGGCGGGCCAATCCTCGAGGTGTGTGGCGAAGATCTTTTCGACAGCGAGCTTGGTCCAAATCGGAATCTGAACGTTGAGCTCGGAGGGCTTCATGCCGAGTTCATCGGCAAGAGAGGCGAAGTAGATGTTGGAGGATTCCCAGCTCTCGGCGAGGATGCGGCTGGAGTAACCCATGAGCGTTGGGAAGGTGCGCAGGCTCAGGAGTTGGGGCTGGTAGGAGTTGGCAAGCGTTGGCTTGGGGGTGCCGAAGGCTTGTGAGATGGAGGCTACGGAGAGCTCTTGGGGCATGGCTTGCTTGAGACGGATGATTTCGGCGACGAAAGGGGAAGCGGTGTCGGCTTCGTTTGCGTTGATCATGTGAGCAGCGAGGTTGAACGCCTCAGACGGGGTGATAAGGTCTAGCGCATCTGAGACGCGGCCGGATTCGAGGTACGCATTTACCGCTTCGGAACGGGCGGGCGGAGCGTAGCGCATGAGTGCCGAAATTACTTTGGCGCGGAGGTTGTCGTCGACTGCGGCCTGAGCTACGAGGGATTCACCGGCACGGTAGTGGAGACCCGTGAAATGCATCTGGGCTGGAGTGACTCGCCAGTAGCGCGGGACCTTGGCTGAGAGGATCATTTGGGGTACGAGGTCGCCCCAGATCAGGGCTTGTTCGCGGGTGGGGATGAGGAAGTTTTGCTCGGCTTCGGCAAGGGCGTAGGGCAGACTGACAAGGGAGCCTACAAGACGGCCGCCGGCGCTGGAGGGCCAGCCGGTGCCGAAAACTTCTGTGGTGCGCCAGGATTGATTGCTGCCCTGGACGCCGAGGAAGTCGTGGCTGCGGACGAAGTGAGGGTTAGTAAAAAGGATCTGCGCGCCGGGCGGGGCGTAGTGGATGTAGGCGAGGCCGACCAGGGTATCGCGGAGGAAGCCGGTGAGATTGCCACGGGCTTCTTTGAGCTTGACAGCGTCTGCACCCGCTTTATCGACGATGGCGCGGAAGTTGATCTTACGCTCGTTTTCGATGTGCTTATCGACCCAGTAGCCGAAAGCCATAGCATTGCGTTCTGCGCCAGAAAGAGAGCTACGGGGTGGCTGCTGGTCGGTGATGCGACCGCTGAGGCGATTGACCAGAGCGACGTTGATCTTTCCACCGGTTGAGGGGGCTTCGAGGTTTTCGTCGATGTCGAAGATGACTTTGAGGGAAACCAGACGCTGGGCGTCAAAGACCTTTTGCATCTCAGCGATCAGGATGCGGTGGGTATCGTCGTCAGTGGTTTTGGCGGTTCCAGCGAGGAGACCGAGCATGGCGGCATGCGGGTCGGCTTTGTCGTCGATACCCGCAGACTTGAGGAGGTTTTTGATTGAGGTTTTGGATGCGTCGAATAGATCGCGAGGGTTCTTGGCCAAAGCGATTTGGGTGAGGGTGGGTTCAATCGCGGAATCGAGCGAGGTGGTTAGGAGGCGGTTGCGAGAGAGGATCTGCGTTATCGCACAGAGGGCCTGAAAAGAACCAATGGAGTCGGCGCGGAGTTGGATGTCGCCAATGTTGTTAAGGGTGCTGGCGGTTGTCAGGTACTGGAGGATCGACTTTTCACTGAGCTCAGGCATTTCGGCGATGGCGGCGTATTGGGCACCCAAGAGCTTCCAGTCTTTGAGCATGCGCTCGACGGCGGCTGGCGAGAGCGGTTCATTGCGACTGCGATTGAGATCGCTGAGGCTCAGGAACATTTTGAGGGGTTCGTTGTCGACGGCCTTGCGGGAGAGGGCGAAGAGGGCCTCAATGAGATCGTCGGGCTCTTTCCAGCCCTGGGCTGACTTAGTGAGCTTACCGTCATACTTGCCGTGAGGGTGGTTGATGAAAAGCATCTTCCAGGATTCGA
>JAYSVS010000012.1:0-27430 GCA_043718395.1 Acidobacteriota bacterium | reverse complement strand
TCACTGAACGTCGCGTAGTTCGATCCATCAAGTACGACGGCATGAAGTCAGTCACAGTCTCTGAAATTCTGGATCGATTCAAGGAGCGCAAGGTCGGCCTTCAGGTGGAACAGCAGTATGACCCCAACAAAATCCAACGCGCCGCAAACGTTTTGAAGGAATACCTTTCTGAACGCGGCCGTCAGTTCGCCACCGTTACGCCTGAAATCCGCCAGATCCCGCCCTCTTCACTCGAAGTCAACTTCCGGGTTGCCGAAGGTCCTAAGGTAAAGGTCGGCAATATCGACATTCAGGGCAACAAGGTATTCAGCGATGCAGTGGTGCGTCGTGCCATGAAGAACCTCCGCCCGGTGGGAATTCCCCGCTCTATACTTCTCGAGAATTTATTTGCCAAGACCTACGACGCAACCAAGCTCGAAGAAGACATGAGCCGCGTACAGAGCTTTTATCAGGAAAAAGGCTATTTCACGGCCAAGGCTAGCGCCGAAGATCCCGTCATCAAGGATGTCGGAGGCAAAGGCATGCGCATCCCTCTAATCAAGCCCAATAAGCCCGGCAAGCGCGCTGACTTCCGCGTCAACATCGATGAAGGCCCCAAGTACCGCCTGTCCAAGCTGAACCTGGTTGGCGTTAAATTTTTCCGTGCCCCAGAAGAACTCTTTAGTCGAGTCCTCGGCATGGGTGAGGGCGATGTCTTCTCCACGGCCAAGCTCCGCAAGGGTCTCGAAGACATGCGCAAGCTTTACGGCCAATTTGGTTTTCTCGATTTCGTTCCCGAGCCCGGATTTGAACCCGATCTCAAGAACGGCAAAATCGACCTTACGCTCAATGTCGACGAAGGCAAGCAGTTCTTCGTCCGCCGCATTGACTTTGCGGGCAACACGACAACGCGTGACAAAGTCATCCGCCGCGAAATTCTGCTCGACGAAGGCGATCTCTTCAACTCACGCCTTTGGGAAGTCAGCCTTCTGCGACTCAACCAGCTCGGCTACTTTGAAGTACTAAAAGAAACCGAAGCAGCCAACATCACACGTGATACCAAGAACAACACCGTCGACATCACTCTCAAGGTGAAAGAACGCGGAAAAAATTCAGTGCAGATGTCGGGTGGCGTCTCAGGCATCGCCGGCAGCTTCGTCAGCTTCGGCTATTCCACCAACAACTTCCTTGGCCTTGGTGAGACTCTCTCGCTCGACACCCAGCTTGGCGACCGCATCCGGTCAGCCACCTTTGGCTTCACAGAACCCTACTTTCTCGATAAGCCAATCCAGGTGGGCTTTACAATTTTCTACCAGAGATTCAACTACGACCAGGGCCGTGAAGTCTCCTTGTTCTCAGGTCGTAATTTGACTCAGCAGTTCGACTCTATCGGCCGCGACAACTTGCTCAACTACTCATCAAACGGCTACGGCTTCACTGCCTACGCTTCGACGCTACTTCGCCGGAGCTTTGCCCGCGTCGGCATCACCTACAGTTATTCAAACTCGAAGTACGCACCCTCGACCACGGCAGCCCGCACATACTTTGAAGCTGTGAACTTCCAAAACCTCGACGGCCCGAATCAGCTCTCCGGCATTCGCCAGTCTTCGATCATCCCCAACTACTCCTACAACACCGTTGACCACCCGGTCACGCCATCACGAGGCAAGTCGATCTACATCTCCAGCACCTTCGCTGGTTCGTTTCTCGGTGGCAACACCAACATGATCGAACCCACGATCGACTTTAAATACTTCCGCGCTGGCTTTAAAAAGGGCCACGTCATTGGCGTTCACACCTTAGGCCGCTTTATCACCGGCTATGGTGGCAAGACAGCACCACCGTTTAACCGCTTTTACATGGGCGGCGAAAACGACATCCGCGGCTTTGACATCTGGGGCATCAGCCCGCTCGCCTATATTCCGAGCAGCACGCAAGTGCCGGTACTGAATGAAGACGGCAGCGCCCGAATTCAGCGGTCGATCGGTTCTGACGGCAGGCTTTTCCTCTCCCAGGTAACCCAAAACATCCCCACCTACCAGATCATCTATCCTGGTGGCGATACGCAAGGCGTAGGCAATTTTGAATACCGCATTCCAATCTTTGGCCCGGTCGTCCTGGCTGCTTTCGCCGACCTCGGTGTCAACCGCATCAGCCGTTCCAACGGCCTCAACCTCAACCCGGGCCGAATCGATCGTCTCAATGCCGAATTCCCGCAGGCAGGCTTCGAGAACAAGGCCTTCCTGATCGATTTTACGCAGAAGCCCCGTATGTCGACCGGTCTTGAAGTACAGATCATGATGCCGGTTGTAAACGCGCCTTTCCGCTTCTATTACGCATTAAATCCACTGCGGGTTGACGACTTCATCCAACCGCCTATCGCGGCTGACCGGTCGTACTTCCCGAACCAAGCCACCTTTATCAACTCTGTTGCCCAGTTTGGCCAGGGCAGCCCGTATCGCGAAAGATCGAGAATCTTCCGCTTTACGATCAGCCGAACATTCTAAGCAACTGTTTTGATAAGATTCTGAAAGAGAAATCCAAGTAAATGAGCATTTTCGTTAAGAACATCCTGGCCGGCGCTGTAGTGCTCGGTCTCTCCGCCTCTGCGTTTGCGCAGAATAAAGCCGGAACCATCAACATCCAACAGGCAATCGTTTCCACCAAAGACGGCCAGAAGGCAGCCGCTGAACTTCAGACGCGCTTCGAGCCCCGCCGTAAGGAAATTGAGAAGTCGAATGCCTCCGTTCAGGCCCTCCAGGCGCAATACCAAAAGCTCGGCACCGTTGGTAGCGATGATGCCAAGCGCAAACTCCAGACCGACATCGAAATGAAGACCAAGAGCCTTCAGCGCGAGAGCGAAGACGCTCAGGCAGAATTCGATGCGGAACAGCAAAAGGTGCTCAACGAACTCGGTGGCCGAATCATGCAGGTCATCAACAAGTACGCCACCGACAATGGCTTCTCAATGATCCTCGACATCAGCTCACCACAAACTCCCGTAATCTGGGCATCGAACACGCTCGACATCACCAACGAAGTCATCAAGCTTTACGACGCCAATGCCCCTTCGACAATGGCTGCGCCAAAGACGGCTGCGCCCGCTGCCGCTCCCAAAACCATCGCACCAGTTGCCCCAAAAACGCCAGCCCCGCCCGCCAAGAAGTAAGCGGCTTTAGAAGCCGCCCGTTCGAATCCAGTAGCTCTCGCGCCATGTCATACCTGGCGCGATTGTTTTGTAGCTGCCCGGGGTGTTGAATGCATTCGTCGGTGCGGTCATAGGTTCAAAGCAAATGAACGATTGCCCCGCCGGAGCGTAGACCACACCAATGCGATAATCCTTCCCGTAAACCACCTCGATTGTCTGCGACTTGCCCTTTACCTTGAACGTGGCATTCTCTTCCAGCCCGCCAAACACATCGTCTAAAACAACGCCCTTCAACTTCATCCCCTTTGCATAAGGGTTCGGTTTCTTCTCTCCCGTTGGAATTAGCTTGGGCGACAGCACCAACAGGTCCTTGGCCGGAATTGTGACTTCCCACTCATCTCTTGGCGCATCGCTGAGCTGGAAGTAAGGGTGATACCCGATCGCCAACGGCATGGGCTCGCTAGCCAGATTCTCAACGGCCGTAACCACCTCCAGCGTCCCGGCGGTCAGTTTGTAGGTCAACTCAATACGGTGAGGAAATGGAAACTGTGCAAGCCAATCCGGCTGCCGGGAACAATCGAGAGTCAGACGCACAAGGGCATGATCGCTCTGGGCAGATACTTCCTTCACTTGCCACAGCTTCGTAAATGTCACCAGCCCGTGGATCGGATTTTTATTCCCGTCGAGGCGCAAGTTCCCCAGTGAGGCGTTCAGAAGGTACTCCTTGTTGTTCACCTTGTAGCTCATCCCCTCAATCCGGTTGGCCCAGGGCGACAACAATGGATTACCCAGCAGCCGGGGCTTCGCCACCAGCTCTCCAATACCAACACCAGAAGGCCCCCAGAACACCTTCTTGCCGTTGACATGAAAGTCATAGGCGTTCGCCCCAAACCCTGGCGCAACTGCCACTTCGCTATTACTGTCCACTTCTGTTAGCCGAACCACGGGCTGCCCGTCTTCACTCGTCTGTACAGCGCGATATTGTGCCATACGCCTATGTTAAGGCTTTCGGATCGAGCTTCGTGTTTTCCTGGCAACACCAGCATTTGCCGGGCGCATAGGTGCGGATATAACAGACCTCGCACCAGTAACTAACGCCAAGCCTCTCGCCTTTAATAAATGTGTATACCGGTTTGGTGTAGATCCCGTCGATCTCGAATTTCGCTTCCCCCGCCGCCACACCTTCCACCTCAAGCTCGGTGCCAATCAACCGCTCGTCTTCCAGTATTTTGGCCACGGCCTCATCGCTAGCCAGAGCCACAATTTTGTCTCCAACCTGAAGCTTCTTGCCCGTCAGCAGCTTTCCGCGCAAGCGCCTGCCCTCGGCCCGCAACAGCAACCCCGGCAGCAGAAATAAAGCGCGGCGCTTCATAGCGTTATCGCCTCCAAGCGTCTCAAGATGCCTCCTGGCGTTATGCCAGCCTTAATGATCTCATCCGCCCGGCTCTGCGTGTCGGCCACGGCATATATCCGCAACTCGTCGGCATTGCCCGATGGCCGCACATGGGCCACATCTCCATTTGAGAAAATCATTCTGACCCCATCGGTGTGGTCAATCCGTTCAAGCGAACCAAACCCAAGCTCTGCTTCAAAAAAACGGCCAATCGTCTCCGGGGTCAGTTGCTGCAAGATCTTCAAACTGGTAGAACGCGGAAAGTCTTTCAGCAGCGCCGCCCGGCTAAACCGTGCGGGCAGACGATCAAACAAGTCTGCAAGCGACCCACCCTCAGCCGCAAACAAGGCGCATAGCAAGGGTAAGAATGCGTCCCTTGTCGCTAAAGCCCGAAGCTTGGGCAGATCGGATCCAAGCAGAAAACCCCCATTCGCCTCCCAGCCACAAACCACTTTCTTACCCTGCGCCAGTGCAGCTTCCATCCCGGCAATCACATAAGGAGACCCAATCTGTGTCTTAGGCTCGGTTACACCCGCCAGCACACCCAGGTCGATCGCATCGTTACAACTGATAGGCACCACGACAGCATCGGCATGCAGATACTCTGCCACTACCATTCCCAGCAAATCACCACCGAAGAACCGTACCCTCAGGTCTGCCCCAACTCCCAGGAGCAGAGGTCTATCGCTATCGCCGTCAATCGAAGCCACAGCGTCGTAGGGGCCGTCTACCAATGCCTGAATCGCCGCCAACTGAGAAGCCTCGATGTTCTCTGTATCGATGGGCACAAAGACGTCGCTTCGCCCCGCCGGCACCGCCTCTGCCCCTAACCTTCGCAATAGGTCCACCAGCAAGTCTCTGCCCACGGCAGAATGCTGGTATACCAAAATTCGACGTCCCTCAAGCGATTGGCCCTCAAAGAAACGAAGGTAGCGATCCAAATACATCTCCGCTGCGGCGTGAACCGCGCATGGCAACTCCGCTTGCAATGTCTTAAACTTGCCCTCGGCATTGAATAACGACGACTCTGCCGCTTGGTCATAAAGCCGCCCTCGCACAGTCGCCACCCGTGCATTGATCGGCGCTTCATGGTGCTTCAGCAATTCTCCACGTGAAGTATTCAGCTTGTAGCCATTGCGATTGAAGGGAATGTGGCTGCCTGTAATCATCAGGGAGCCTTTGCCCTTTGCCATGGCGTAATAGGTAAGGGCTGGAGTTGGAATCTGCCCGCAGTTTACTGGCATCATCCCCGCAGTGCGTAGCGCCACTACGGCCGGCACGGCCAAATCTGGCGAGCTCGGCCGCAGGTCGCTGGCGAAGAAGAAATCATCACCCTTGCGAATGCCTCCTTGCGTCAAAGGGAGCGATTGCAGGTATTCCATTTCTGCCAGAACATTCACATAGATCTCAAGCGGGGTCAGGTGGATAATTTCGCCTCGCCGGCCGCTGGTACCGAACTTGAGCTCAACCGGCTGATAGGAAAGTGAGGATCGCAGAGTCACTCCCTCATTCTCGCCAAAAACCGGTGCTTAAGCCATTCGTTTTGAGTATTCGCGAGTGATGTAATCGCAAGCGCGCACGGTGATTGCCATCATTGTCAGCGTCGGGTTCTGACAACCGGAACTCACCCACGCCGCACCATCTGTAACAAATACATTCTCCACATCATGCGTCTGGTTGTACTTGTTCAGAACGCCCTTCTTCGGGTCGTTGCTCATTCGGGCGGTACCGATTTCGTGAATACAGAAACCTGGGACACTGTATTGCCCGGTCTTCTGGATGTTCTTTGCGCCAGAAGCCTCTAGCATTTCTGCCGCCTGATTGCGGCCATCCTCCCAAAGCTTCTTTTCGTTATCGCTCCAGTCTGCACTGACCTTCAGCGTCGGGATGCCCCAGGCATCGCGTTTGGTGCGGTCGAGCGTCACATGGTTCTCAGCACGGGCCAGACACTCGCCCCAAAGGCCCAGCGACATTCCAAACTGTCCATTGCGAACAGCGTCTTTGTAGTCTTTGCCAAAGCCAGGGGAGTTGAAGCTGAAAGCCGGCGTGGACCCTCCCTGATAGCCGTAGCCACGGATAAATCCGTTGGTCATCTTTTCTTTGATGTTGCGGAAGCGAGGCACGTAGATCCCATTCGGACGTTTGGGCGCACCGGCCCAGGGCTTGGCCTCAAACATCGGCATCAGACCCGAAGCTCCCCCTTGATAGATGTGATCCATCAGGTATTTGCCAAGCGCACCCGAGGAGTTGGCGATATTGGAATTCATCAGCAGCCGCGTCGACTCTAGCGTCGAGGCGCACAACACAATCACCTTCGCTCGAACGCGCTTCAGCTCGCGAGTCTTGGTATCGACATACTCAATGCCTTCGGCCTTGCCGCCATCCTGCATCATCACTCTCGCCGCTGCGGCATTTGTCAGCAAGGTCATCCGGCCCGTCTTCATTGCATCGGCAACAGTGGTGAAAGGCGACGAGAAATAGCTGGTGGTTGTGCAGCCTCGTTCGCACGGGCCGCAGTAGTGGCAGGGCTGTCGTCCGTTCAAAGGCTTCGTCAGAATCGCCACACGGCCCATTGTCACCACCCGGCCCATTTTCGCTTTCACCTGCTGCCGCAGATGGGCCTCTGTGCAAGTGAAATCCATCGCAGGCTGAAAGATCGAATCGGGCAGATGATCGAGCCCCTCGGACATACCGGAGATGCCTACGTATTTCTCAACTTCGTCGTAGTAGGGGACCAGGTCGGAATACTGTATCGGCCAGTCCTCGCCGTAGCCGTCCTTAGACGCAGCCTTGAAATCGATATCACCCATACGGTAGCTTTGACGGCCCCAGCTCAAGCTACGGCCCCCCAGAACGCGCATGCGGATCCATTTATAAGGCTTGTCCTGCGTGTACGGGTTTTCGTTGTCGTTTACAAACCACTTGGCATTGTATTCAGTGCATGCGTAGCAGGTGCCCTGAATCGGACGGTCTTTGAACACCTTGGGTGACATGCCCAAATAGGGCATCTGCCATGGTTGCGTATGTTCTGTGTAGTCTTTCTTGGTTACGTTGCCGCCCGCCTCGAGCATGACGACCCGCATCCCGCTCTCTGTTAATTTCTTGGCAGCCCAACCACCCGTTGCGCCACTACCCACCACGATCACGTCATATCGTTCTGCCTGCATTGCCTGAAATGCCATGTACACAATATATAAGAGGACACACATGGGAAAAGCCGCTGCCTACATGAATTTGCCAATTGTTCTGCTCGTAACCATTGCCGGGGGCTATTATGCCGGACAATGGATCGACCAGACCTACGGCACAAAGTACGCCAATGTGATTGGCCTGATGCTCGGATTCGGGATTGGTCTCTACGAAATCATGCGCCAACTTAAGCTGATGGAACGAAACTCGCGTGATTGAATCGTGACTGAATACCGGCTCAAATCGAACAAGATCCTCAAGGTGGCGGCGGCCCTCGCTACTCTCGGCTTTGCCATTTTCGTCGTTTGGCGCGGCATCGACAGCGCCGTCGCCTTTCTCTCCACTGCTGGCATTAGTGTGCTCAGCCTCTGGGTCCTGGCCCGCGGCATCGATCTGCTGGGCGAAGGCCGCACTTCCTGGCTCAAAGGCTTGGGCTTTGTTGTTCGCTTACTTGTTTACGCGCTCGCCCTGTCTGCTATTCTTAAGGTTTATCCGGGTCGTTCGCTGGAAGTCTTTTTCGGAATTTTCCTGTCGATTCTGGCCATCGGAACTGAAGCCCTCATCGAGTCTTACAAGAATGCACGAACATGAACTCTGGTTCACTGCGCTGTTGAACCAATACCTTGCCGCCCCTGCCAACGCACTGATTTCGCTTGCCGGACAGCATGCCCACGACCCTGCCAGGCCCTGGTCCAACTACAACGCCATGTTGATGATCATTGTGGCTTTCCTTTTGGTTCTGCCCTGGATCATCCGCGCTGGCCTCAACCTCGCCAAGCCCGGCTACCTGCAGCAAATCGGCGAACTTTTGATCACCTTCATCAAGGGCCAGTCGGAAGAAGTTATCGGCCACGGCGGTGCCAAGTACGCCTATTGGTTCACTACTTGTTTCGTCTTTATTCTTTTCTCCAACCTGCTGGGCGTCATCCCCACTTTTGAGAGCCCCACCATGTCGCCTGCGGTACCGCTCGGCATTGCCGTCGCCACCTTTTTTTACTACAACGGCGCTGGCATCAAGGCCCAAGGCATCGTCGGCCACATCAAGCACTTTATGGGCCCCGTCTGGTGGCTCGCCCCCTTCATGTTCGGCATCGAAATCATTTCTCACTTGATCCGTCCGGTCAGCCTTACGATTCGTCTTTTCGCGAACATGCTTGCCGGAGAACAGGTCACAATCGCTTTCATGAATCTGATCCCCGTGGGAGCACCCGCACTCTTGATGGGCCTCCATACCTTCGTCAGCTTCCTTCAGGCCTTCATCTTCATGATTCTCTCCATGGCTTACGTCGGCATGGCCGTCGCCCACGAGGATCACTAAACCCGAGTTTGCCCGCCAGTGTGAGCCCTGGGCGTCCCAACGTACCAACGGCACCACCTCCTGTCAGGCCATTTCAACCAAGTCTAATAAAGGAGACTTTTCAATATGCGTAACAAAGTAATGATGATTCTTTTCTTGCTCGCTTTCGCCGCCCCCATCTTCGCCCAGGGTACTGCCCAGCCGATGGTCGGTGAAAAGGGCATCTTGCTCCCGGCATTCGCCATGGCAATCGCCGCAGGCCTTTGCGGCCGCGGTCAGGGCCAGGCAATCGCCTCCGCCGCAGAAGGCATCGCTCGTAACCCCGGCGCAGCCGGCAAGATCCAGACCTTGCTCCTCATCGGTCTGGCCTTCATCGAGTCGCTCGCGCTCTTTACCTTCGTAAAGGTCGGCTAGTTATCCGGGCGGGAAGTATGCCACAAATCAAACTTAGCGGCATATTCCCGCCCATCCCCACCCCCTTCAACCATTCCGGCGACATATACCCCGCCAAGATCCGCTCCAACGTCGAAAAGTGGAACATGACCACGCTCGCTGGTTACGTTGCCTGCGGCTCCACTGGCGAATCTGTCTATCTCACAGGAGCAGAGAAACTCTACCTCTGGGAAGAAGTCGCCAAACACACTCCCTCCACCAAACTCCTCATCGCCGGCACGGGCGTTGAGAGTGTCCGCGAGACAGTCCAACTTACCAACAGCGCCGCAGACCTTGGCTATAGATGCGCCATGGTACGCACTCCCCACTACTACAAGAATCTGCTCAACAACCTCGACGCCCAGGCCCTTTACTTTCGCTCTGTAGCCGATCAATCCAGGATCCCGCTCATGATCTACAATTGGCCCCAATCGACGGGCCTCGACATCTCTGTTGACACGGTCGCCGTCCTCAGCGAACATCCAAATATCATCGCAATCAAAGAGTCGAGTGGCAACATGGACAAAGTCCAAGCCCTCCTCAAAGCAGTCAAGCCTGGGTTTCAAGTCTTGAATGGCAGCGCACTGAATCTCGCCGCCAGCCTCCGGGCCGGTGCCGTTGGTGCCGTCCTCGCTTACGCCAGCGCAGCCCCTTTCTCCTGCCTCACCATCGCCGAGGCGATCCTCAAACGCGAGTACGATGCTGCTGATGACTGGCAACGCCGCATTACAGAAGCGGCCACACTCATTACAGTCAAATACGGTATCCCTGGGCTTAAGTACGCTATGGACTTCAACGGCTACTACGGCGGTCCGCCGCGTCTTCCGTTGATCCCGGTCTCAAGATCAGCCCAACTCGAAATCGAAACTGCATTCCACAATCTGAGAGGTTAACCGACATGTTCTTCGATCTCACCGCCACCGAACAACGAGTCCTCGGCGCATTGATTGAAAAGGAGATGGCAACGCCCGAATACTATCCGCTTTCGCTTAACGCGCTCGTCAACGCCTGCAACCAGAAGAACAACCGCGAGCCCGTCTTGCACCTTGTCGAAGCGGACGTCCTCAATTCAATTGAGGTGATGCGGCACAAAGGGATCGCCTACGAGCACTCTGGCCGCGAACACCGCGTGCCCAAGTATTCGCAAGGCCTGGGCCAAAAACTCAACCTCAGCAACAAAGACCTCGCCGTTCTCTGTGTGCTGCTATGCCGCGGCCCTCAAACCCCTGGCGAGTTGCGCGGACGAACCCAATCGCTCTTCCCCTTCGAAGACCTCGACACTGTGCTGTCGACGCTCAGCCGCCTCGCCGGTAAGGAGGAGCAGCTCGTCCAGGAACTCCCCAGAGCCCCAGGCACCAAAGAAGCCCGCTGGACGCACCTGCTTGGCGATTCGATCCCTGAATTCTCAACCCCGGAAGCGATTACCGCGAGGGTTGCAACGCCCAACCGAATCGATGAACTCGAGGCCCGGGTCAAAGCACTCGAAGACTTCGTTGAGCGCCTGAAATCGCAACTGGGAGTCTAGTCTCCTACTATCATGGAGAAGGACCATGGCAAAAGACTATGTCGAGTTGCGCGATGACGCCTTCTATCTGGTAGACAGCCGCCTGCCTCTCTACTTGCTCGTGACTGAATACGAAAACGGTGCTTCGCCCGAAGAAATCCACTTTAGCTTTCCTACTCTTACACTGGAACAAATCCACGGTGCCATTGCCTTCTACCTGGGGAATCGTCAAATCATTGAAGATGGGTCATGGCAGACCCGTAAAGCGTGGCAGGACTTCCGCACCGCTAACCCCGCTCCCTCCAAGCTCGACCTGATGCTTGAAGACTACCGCCAACAGGCAACCCGCAAGACTTAAATGCTCCGCCTCCTCGCCGATAGCAGTCTTAACCATCACCTGCTCACGGCCTGCCGCCGCAGAGCCAAAACCATCGATTTTCTTGGCGCGGTCAAGGCTCGCATCGAAGGGCTTTCCCACTTCGATCTACTTCACTACGCTGCCGGAGAAGATCGCATTCTGGTCACTCACGACATCCACATCCTGCCCATTCAATTCACTCACTATCTTGCCTCCGGCGCTTTCAGCCCGGGCGTCTTTCTCCTCCATCCGCAAACCCCTCTCGCCGATGCAACTACCTGGCTCGAACTCGCCTCACTAGCCGCCGACCATACCAGTTGGCAGGATCAAATCCTCGAAATTCCTTTCCTGCGGCTTATCTCACTTCCCTCGCCACCACCTTCACAGATCCCACTCCTTCAGGAATCTCCAGCACCAAAAAGTGATTCCCGCCGCGACGAGCCTCAAATTCCACTAGTAATTTCCCCTCGTTAACGGATTGCTTCGTTTCGAGCAATTCTCCAGCCGGATTCTTCACCAGGACTTTTTCAATCACCGGGGTAATTTCAATTGAGTGCCCAATTTCGGAATCCTCCACCGGGAAGGCTAACTCCCTCAAGCCTGGCCCAACAGCACCAGTAGTGAATTCATGAACAACACCACTGGCAAAAATCAGACGTCCAAGAATCACGAGAACCACAAATCCTATGGGCACCAAACCTAGCGCAAAAGCAAAAATTCGAAAGCCTGGATTCTTCGTCCTCAGCCACATCAACCAAAAACCCATGAAGATGGCGGCGCTCAAACCACTCCCTACCAATAACCGAAAGCCGTCTATTAGATCCATGGCAGTTCCCTCAGCGATCCACGGTCACTTGTATGGCTCTGACCGGTTTTCCAACTTTGACAGTCAGCAAATGCTCACCTTGATTCCGGGGCACAAACTCCGCGCGAAACGATGCGAATTGCCCCTTGCCATCAAGAAGCAATTTCTGCTCCGCCTGATAGAGAACTTGACCATTCGTTTGATCCTGAACCTTAACCTGCATGGTGACCGCATCTACAATTGGTGTGGCAGCTACTACCCCACGGAGTTCAAATTGTCTTGGCCGCAGGCCGTGCTCTACAGCCACCAGACCGCTCGCCTCGCCCTGATCACCCATCTCAAGAAAGAAAGTGATAGGCTCGATCACTGCGGTCTGCTTGGGTGAGAATGTCCACATCCCAAACCCCATTAGCATCAAGCCAAGGCTTACAACTCCCATGTAAATAAATGGGCGCCAATGATTCATCGCCCAAACTGTATCACCCTTTGGGCATGACAGCTTTTGAGATGTCGTTGTAGAGCACAAACACCACCATCATCAAGAGGAACGCCAGGCCCACCTGCAAAACACGCTCCTTCAACTGCAGCGACAAATCCCTGCGCCGTACCATCTCCACCAGCAACACCAAAATACCGCCGCCATCCAGCACTGGAATCGGCAGCAGGTTAAAGATGGCCAGATTCAAGCTAACCATCGCCATCAACGAGACAAAGTCTCCAACACCTTCTTTCGCCGCAGCTGCAGCCATCCGGGCAATTCCCACTGGCCCTTCAAACTGCTTCGGAGACAAGCGCATCTGAACGACGCCCTTCAGGTAATCGAAGATCATCGTCGCCCCGCGCATGTTGTAGTTGATGCTCTGTTGTAGCGCCTCCACCGGCCCGAGCGCGACTACTACGTACTTGGGCTCAAGCTGAATCCCGATCATCCATCGCTTCTCTGTCTCATTGAATTTAGGCTGTACACCCACCTTGTTGCGCACATTCTGGCGCTCATAGATCAGATCAACGGCCTTACCATTGCTCTCCTTGACAATCTCCACCAGCTTGGTCAAGCTCCGCACCGGAATATTGTTAACACTGATCACAACGTCGCCCGGCATCAACCCCACCTTCTCGGCGTCAAAACCTTTCAGGATGTACTTAATTCGGATCTCGCTCTGTTCGCGCCATCCGGCATAACCTACTTGAGTTTTTTCGTCTTCCCTCGGTGTCACTGTCAATGCCATCGTCGCGGCGTTTCGCTTTACCTGCAGCGCAAACGGCTTTCCTGCACCAGTCAACTCCTTCACAACTACGTCTTCCCAGGTAGGATTCTTCTTCCCATCGAATTCAATAATTGTGTCGCCCTCAGCCACACCAGCCAGAGCCGCCGGAGACCCCTTCTCCACATGCCCAACAACGGCAGGCCCATTCGCATTTGTCACCTTCGGAAACTGGTACATGAAGAGGCCGGTCAACAGTCCAACAGCAAGCAAGATATTCATCGCTGGCCCTGCCGCGATAATGAAGAGCCGCTGAGGCCGGGTCTTGTTCATGAAGCTGCGCGGGTCTGGGTTCGTCCCCGGGTCGACACTCATGTCGTCCTGCCCCAGCATCTTCACGTAACCGCCAAACAGAATCGCTGAGAAGCGAAAGTCTGTCTCGCCGATCTTGAACCCAAACAGCCGTGGCCCAAAGCCAAGCGAAAACTGCTCCACCTTGACATCGCAGAGCAATGCCGCCCAGTAGTGGCCCAGTTCGTGGATGATGATCATCACGCCCAGGAGAATGAGCAGCCAAAAAACACTATTTAGGAATTCCATGTACAGTCTTCAGTGTATGAGATGCGCCACAGAGAAAGAAGTTCACTTTGAAAACGACGCCACTCATCGCGAAAGAGCAAAAGAGGAGTGAACCAGCGCATGCGCCACCTCGCGCGACTGCCGGTCGACTTCAAGCAATGCGGCCACAGTACCGGGATGCGTCACAGGAACCCGCTGCAGCGTCTCGGCGACAGTGGCGGCAATCGCAAGATAAGGAATCTCACCCTTCAGGAAAGCCTCCACAGCAACTTCATCCGCCGCATTCAAAGTACAGCCAGCACTGCCGCCGGCCCGGATCGCCTGGTAAGACAGTCCCAACAACGGAAACTTCTCCCAGTCTGGAGGATGAAAATCCCAACTATGCGCTTCATCCCACTTCAGCTTGGGCACCGGTGCATCGGCTCGCTCAGGGTAGGAGAGCGCGTACTGAATCGGCATCCGCATATCGGTTGCGCAGACCTGTGCGATCACACTGCCGTCGTTGAACTCTACCATCGCATGCACCTTTGATTGCGGGTGTATTACCACCTCAACTTCTTCCGCCGTGAAGTCAAAGAGCCAGCAGGCCTCGATCACTTCAAAGCCTTTGTTCATCAACGTCGAAGAATCTACTGTGATGCGGGGCCCCATCTTCCAGGTTGGGTGATTCAGCGCCTGCTCTGGAGTCACCGTCTTCAACTCTTCATAGGGAGTCTTTCGAAACGGGCCACCCGAAGCAGTAAGAATCAGTTTCACGGCTTCATTGCGCTTCCCTGCTCTCAGACACTGGTGGGCCCCATTGTGTTCACTATCAACAGGCATTAGCTCCGTACCCGATTCTCGTGTGGCGGCCATCACAAGCTCTCCGCCAGACACCAGCACTTCTTTGTTGGCAAGCCCAATCCGCTTCCCCAGTTTCACTGCCTCATAAGTAGCTTCAAGTCCAGCAACGCCAACGATGGCTGACAGTACAAATTCGACTTCTGGAACAGTCGCCGCTAGCACCCTCGCCTTCGCCCCAAACTCCAGTTGTGGCCATTCTCTGTCAGCCAAACCGCTCGCCCGCAACTGCTCAATCAGCCGCTCACGCCCGTCGGCATCCGCCACTACCGCCAGCTTAGGGCGAAACTCAACGATTTGCTCGGAAAGCAACTTTACATTGCGCCCAGCAACCAGAGAATGGATCCCGTAACGGCCCTTCCACCGTCTCACCACATCCAACGTATTGACACCAATAGAGCCCGTAGAACCCAAAACACTCAGCATTTGCATCGCAAGTCAATGCTAGCGCGTTAGCCCCAACAGCGACCTCCCAATCCAGCACAGATCAGGTGCCACTCCGTCCGCGCATCCGGTTAATATCTCGACGGTCGCGCTTGGTAGGCCGGTGTGCATCCATCTCGTGCATGGCCTCGCGCTCTGCGGCTACCTTAATCCTCTTCAACTTGCTGGCATCGCTCTCGATATACATCGTTTGAGCGACCGCACCCGGCCCGCGAGTCTCACTCACGATCAACACTTCAAGCTCAAACTCATAGCCTTCGTGGCGAACCGTCAACTTGTCCCCCACCCGCACTTCGCGCGATGCCTTAGCCGTCTGGGAATTGCATTCGATCCGGCCCATATCGCAGGAATCCCCAGCGAGCGCACGAGTCTTGAAAAAGCGCGCGGCCCACAGCCACTTGTCCAAACGGACGCGGTTCACCATAATTTAGAATACTTGGATTTTAGAAAGGAAGAAGAGAAGGAAGACCCAAAGGGCGCCGGGGAGCTAAAGTTGCTTCAGGGGTCTTTCTGAGGTTAGTCTCGCTTTGGTGGGAGTTGTGAGCTCCCCGGCTTAATTCCAATACTAGAATACTCTTTTTGGAATTGCAAGAGTTTTCTACAAAAAATAATAGATGAGTACTTTTTTACTTTTCTTTGCCTTTCACTTCTAGTCCGACCATTCCCTCTAAAACCTTGATTGTAGAGCAGATATCTTCCTCACCGTGACCTGTTGCGATTGCGGCCTGAAACATTTGGCGAGTCAAAGAGGTTAGCGGTAATGGTACTCCAAGCTCCGCAGACGACTCAAGCATGAGCCCGATATCTTTGTGCATCCACTTTACGGAGAAGTTTGTCGAAAAGTCGCGACGGAAAACGTAAGGCGCTTTGAAAGAAATTAAGCCAGACTTGGCTGCCGAGTTGTCGAGGATGTCGAGCATCAATTCAGGATCGACCCCAGCCTTGGTGGAAAGCACCAGCCCTTCATTGAAGGCATTCAATAAATTGGAAAGCACAAGATTCTGGGTCAGCTTGGCATGCAGCCCAAGCCCTGGACCACCGCAGTAGTAAAGCTTCTTTCCCATCGGCTCAAAGAATGGCTTCACGCGCTCGAATACTTCCTTGTCGCCGCCCACCATAAAAGTCAAGTTGCCCGATTCAGCCCCAGGCCTTGATCCGGTGCACGGTGCATCGAGAAAATGTACTCCTTTGGCCTTGCAGGCTTCGCTGAGCTTACGCGACGCAGAAGGCGCCACGGTAGAGGCATCCACAATCACTGTGCCCGGCTTCGCACCTTCCAGCAACTGATGACACAAGTCGCTACTCATCTCAGAGTCGCCAACGCAGTAGAAAACAAAGTCTGACTGCGCCGCTACTTCGGCAGGGGTCAAGCACGCTTTCGCACCCTTCTCCGAGGCGAGCTTTTCAGCCTTGCCGGGAGAGTGCGACCAAAGAGCCACTTTGTGGCCAGCATCTATCAAATTGCGGGCCATGGGATAACCCATAATGCCCAAACCGAGAAAACCAAGATTCGCCATGGTCCTTCGATTGTATTCCGGCTTAGGCGAATGTCGATAGGTGGTTTTTCACAAGAAGCCGCAATACCAGTAGATCTGACGGCTGAAAAGTCGTCATCGGCACGTTGGTTGCTTCGGCTTCTTCAATCACGATATGCCTGCGGATCAGCATGCGCAGGTCCTCAACCGTGATTCCCAGTTGTTGGGCAACCTCGATTTCCGAGTATTGAGCTTTGTTGGTGGCAGGCTTGAGATGCATGGTACTAGCCTGATTGTAGAGACTGCGGCCATAGAACCAACATCGGGTTCTACCTTAAACAGGGCTCTTTGTCGCCTCAGTACTCCTAGCGTCCAAGGTAGCGTGAGTAGAGACTTCGTGCTATCCCGACATCTTGCGTTCCTTTGATGATGGCCCGTCCGTCAGGGAAAATAGTCAGTTCAAACTGTTCATTCGGCGAGAAACGGAGGGCAAATTCGTTTCTTCTGAGCGTCCCTAATCCAGTTAGTTCAAGCTCTAGGGCCTCAAGATCAAGCGCGGCACGGCGTTCGTGAATCTGTACTGCGTTGCGGCCGCAAAGACTGATCGGCGCTCTCACCCGCCCGTCGAGGGAATCAAATTGGCGCCCCTGGCAACAGGGACAATCTGGGTTGATCGAAATCTTCATCTGCCTCGTTTGAAAATCCCAACTGTCAAAAGTGGCAAGCTGCAGCGGCAAGCTCTCCGCACCGCTCACCAATAATTTCGTCGCCAGCGCTGTCTGCCAGGCCGCAACCAGACTGGTAATCGTGTTCAGCACCCCAGCGGTCTCGCACGTGGGCTGGATGCCTGTTGGAGCTTCAGGATAGATGCAGCGCAGGCATGGCCCGATCCCAGGCAAGACCGGGAACGCTAACCCGTAGCTTCCCACCGCTGCTCCGTAAATCCATGGCAATCCCCTCTCGACAGAATAGTCATTGAGTAGAAACCGGGTCTCAAAGTTATCCGTTGCGTCTAGGATCAAATCCGTATCTTCAAGCAAATCCTCAATGTTGGCAGCATTAACATCAACAGCTATCGCCTCAATGCACACTTCGCTGTTGATCTTGGCGATCTGAGCAGCAGCTGCGACAGCCTTTGGACGCTGCTCGCGGGCATCGGCTTCGTCAAAGAGCCACTGACGTTGCAGGTTAGACCATTCCACAACATCCCGGTCGAGAATCTTCAACCGGCCGACACCGGCACGAGCAAGAGCAGCAGCTTGGAAAGTTCCTAACGCTCCACATCCTAGTATGGCGACACTGGCGGCAGACAGCCGTGCCTGCCCCTCTGCACCTAGAGGCGCGAAACGGACCTGCCTTGAATACCTGTCTGGCGGCAACATTTAACTCATCTTAACAATCACCATAGTTGCGATTGCTAAGATCAACAAAGGTGTTATTGCGGACTCAGCGGGTACTTTTGGTACTCCTGGTAGCGGTTGTCGCTCTCGCACAACCCTATGAGGGGAGCAAGATCGCATCAATCCGCTTCTCGCCAGACTCGCAACCGATCCCCGCTGTGGAGTTACGTCAGATACTTCCGCTGCAGCCTGGAGATGTGTATACCCGCTTGCAATTGCGGGAGGCCATGGCTGCCCTCTACCGCACTGGCCGCTACTCAAATCTGACAGTCGAAGCCACTAATGAGTCTGATGGCCTTGACCTGACCTTCATCACAGAAAACCATGAATTCAATGGCAACGTCGATGTGGTGGGCACCCCGGGCTCAAGTGCCAAAGGCGGATTAATCAACGCAGCCAAACTCCCGCTCGGCGCGCAGTTCGACGCCAGCCTCTTGAATCAATCGGTGGAGTCGATGGAAGCAGAACTGCGCCTCGACGGCTTCTACGAAAGCAAAGTACGATACGAGGTTTCGCGAGATCCCACGCACCAGCAAGCCAACATCCGCTTTTTCATTGATGCCGGCCCCAGGGCTCGCTTCGCAAGACCCGTTCTCAAGGGCAATCTACTTCTAACCGAAGACCGGCTGATCAAAGCAGCGGAGTGGAGGCGCTTTCTCAGCCGGCTCGGATGGCGCTTCGTCAGCGAGCAGAGAGTGCAAAGCGGCATCCGGGGCATGCTACAGCGCTACCGGAAGCTGGACCGCCTCATGGCGACAGTGCAGCTTGAGCGTCTCGACTACCAGCCGAAAGAAAAGGTCGCCATCCCAAGCCTCAAGATCGAGTCGGGACCCAAAATTGAGGTTCGCGCGGTTGGCACCAAGATCAGTAAAAGTGCGTTGCGAAAGCTGGTTCCGATTTATGAAGAGCAAAGCATCGACAGGGATCTGCTCATCGAAGGGGATCGCAAGGTGACTGGATTTTTGCGTGGCAAAGGATACTTCGATGCCAAGGTGACTTATGAGGTAGAACAGGACGCGCAGCCAGTAGACGAAATTGACCCGAAGAAAGACGCCTATGTCGATTACAACATCGACCGGGGCCAGCGCTTCAAAGTCGCAGCGCTACTTTTGATAGGCAATCGCTACTTCGACCGTGCCACGCTGCTCGAACGCATGGCCATCCGCCCGGCGACTATTCTGCGCTTTCGACAAGGGCGCTATAGCGATGAATTGCTGGCCGGAGACAGATCCGCCATTGAAGAGCTTTACCGCGGCAATGGATTCCTAGGTATAAAAGTAACCAGTTCGGTCAACCGTAAGTACCAGGGTCAGGATAATCTTGTCGCCATTTCGATCAACATTGAAGAAGGAATTCAAACACGCATCGAGTCAGTCCGCCTCGACGGAATTGCTGAAAGCGATCAGGATGTGATTCGGGGCTATATGGGCGTATCGGCCGGACAGCCTTATTCGACATTGACGATCAACAGTGATCGTAACCGGATCCTTAATTTGCTCTATCAGACGGGCTTCTCTGCGGCGGCTCTGGATATCAAAGTAGAAAGGGGCACCACACCTGATCAGATTGAGCTGATTTACAAAATAGATAGTGGCCAGCAGCACTTCGTTCGCGAAATCGTAGTTACCGGCCTCAAGAACACAAACGCCTCTCTCGTCGACAAGCGCATCCGCTTGAATCCCGGAGACCCGCTGAGCAACAACGAAGTATACGCCTCCCAGCGGCGGCTCTATGACCTCGGCATCTTCGCCAAGGTGGACACCGCGCAACAGAATCCCGATGGTCAGGAGATTTCGAAGATTCTGCTCTTCAATCTCGAAGAAGCCTCAAGGCTCAGCTTCAGCGGTGGCCTCGGTGCGGAGATCGCTCGCATCGGAGGTGGAGTCACCAGCTTTGATTCCCCGGCCGGGGGCACGGGCTTCTCACCTCGCCTCAGCCTTGGAGTGAACCGTACAAACTTCCTCGGCCTTGGACACACAATCGGCGCACAGACACGAATCTCCAACATCCAGCGCCGCGTGCTTCTGAGCTACCTCGCCCCACAGTTCCGCGACAGCGACCGCTTTGGCCTTACGGCAACAGCGATTTACGACGACGCTCGCAATGTACGTACTTTCAATTCGAAGCGGCTGGAAGGCAGCCTCCAACTCGCGCAGCGTCTCAGCCTTGCGAATTCAGTTCAATATCGATTTACTTACCGGCGCGTCACGATAGACGAGAACACAATCAAGGTAGACCCGGCGCTGATCCCGTTGCTCGCACAGCCCGTTCGAGTCGGGAGCTTTTCTTCGACTTTCATTCAGGACCGGCGCGACGATCCAGCCGATGCCAAGCGTGGCCGCTACACCACCGTCGACATTGGCATCGCCAGCGAAGCCTTCGCCTCCTCGGCAAACTTCTTGCGGCTCCTCACGCGAAACTCCAGCTATTACAAGATCGGCAAGGATCTGGTCTTCGCCCGTAGTATCAACCTTGGCATTCTCGCGCCTTACCGCAGCGCAGGACTGACTTCTCAAACGGATATTCCCCTCCCAGAACGGTTCTTCGGGGGCGGCGCATACTCTCATCGGGGATTCCCCGAGAATCAGGCAGGCCCGCGCGATCTCAAGACCGGGTTCCCGATCGGAGGTAAGGCTCTGCTGGTCAATAATCTCGAGTTGCGCTTCCCTCTGATCGGCGACAATCTTGGTGGTGTGTTCTTTCACGATGCGGGTAACGTGTTTAGCGACCTGAAGCGGGTCAACCTCAAATGGAAGCAGAACGGATTGACCGACTTCGATTACATGGTGCATTCGTTTGGTTTCGGCATCCGATACCGGACACCTATTGGGCCGGTACGCGTGGATCTGGCGCTTACACCAAATTCGCCTCGCTTCAATGGATTTCAAGGAAGCCGCGAAGACTTGCTCTTTGGGCGGGGCCGTGCGGCCCACTTGCGCGTGAATCAGTTCCAATTTCATATTTCTCTCGGGCAGGCGTTTTAATGATTGAGATACTTCTAACCCTCGTTCTGACAGGCGGAGAAGTATTGGATCGACTGGCGCTTAGCGTGGGAGAAGAAATCATCACCGAGCAGCAGTTGCTGCTTTATATCAGAACTGCCGCGCTTCTGAATGGTGAGCCGCCGAAAGAAACGCCAGCGGACAAGCGCAGGGCGGGCCAGAAACTGATCGAACTGGCGCTGATTCGTATCGAGATGCAGAGCAACCGTTACCCTCTGCCCAGTGAGCCTCAAGTCATCTCAGCATTTGAATCCGTAAAGAAGCAGCGTTTCGGAGGCAACAATGCGGTCTTTCAGAAGGCTCTGGCCCAGAACAAGGTAGCTGAGGCAGAGATCCTCGACTCATTGAAGTGGCAGCTCGCTATTCTGAGCTTTATCGAATTTCGCTTCCGGCCAGGCGTCCAGATTCCAGAGGATGAAATTCGCGACTATTTCCAGTACGACTATCCAAAAGAGTTTGCCGGGCGGACGAAACCATCTTACAATTTGGCCCGGAGCGAAATTCTCGAACTGCTGACGCAGCAGCGGATCGATAACCTTCTCGACCGCTGGTTGAACCAGACCGAAGCCACGACGAAGGTGCGCTGGGTTGAGTCAGTATTCGCGGGAGGTCCTAAGTGAGACGCCGCACAAAGTTTGCTTTATTTCTACTGGGCTTGGTGGTTTTGCTTGCGGTTGGGGCAAATTGGTTTTTAAATTCGGGCCAAATTGACCGCTATGTTGTAGAGCGGGCAATGCTTGAAGTGGAAAAGGGTTTGGGGGCGAAGCTCACAATTGGCAAGCTCAAGATCGATATCTGGGGCGGCAAGGCGGTTGTCGAAGACGTCGTGTTGAGGGGGCGGGAGGGTGCCGGCGAGCAAGCGCTCTTCACCGCAAAAGAAATTCATATTCAGACTGGGCTGGCTAGCCTGAGCGCCTCGCGAATAGACCTGAGAGGGCTGATCGTCAAAGAGCCGAAACTGCATCTGGTGACATACGCCGACGGCACCACCAATTTGCCCGGACCGAAGTCGAGCGGAAGCAATCGCGGCGTACTCGAAACCATCATTAACTGGAGGCTGGGAAAGCTTGAGGTAGAGCGCGGAGAGTTCCGCTGGAACGAATTGAAAACGCCATTTGAAGTACGCGGGGAGGATGTTGCGGTAAAGATGGACTACCTGCCGGCATCGCGCAGCTACAAAGGGAAATTGGATGCGGCATCCGTGCGCTACCAAATGGCGGCTCTACCTTCTGTAGCCGGCAGCACAACGGTCGATTTTGGGCTCGAGCAAGAAAAGATCCGGATCGATCTGGTGAGGTTCCAGTCTCCTCTCGGCACGGAGATCACGGGCCGCGGCACCTTGCGGAACATTGACAATCGCGAGGATCCCTTCCGGCTGGAACTGGATATCGAAGCGGAAATAGCCGTGAAAGAGGCCCTGCCATTCGTTAAGGTGCTCCTCGAACCCAGCGGCCGGTTGAACTACACCGGCAAGCTTTTGTTTGAAGCTAGCCGCGGATTTGAATTGCACGGCGAAGCCAGGGGTAGAGATCTCTATTACAGGGATTCAACAACTCGAATGGGGCCGTTGACGGCAAAGGCAAAAGTCGATTTCCTTCCAGCCAGGTTGACGCTGAGCACTCTTCGAGCAGAAGGCTTCGGAGGCAGCGTAGACGGCAATTTCCTTTGGGATCAGCAGGAAGGCTGGAGCCTGGACGGGAATCTTTCAAAAGTTAATATTGCAACAGTGCTAAAGCAGTTGAATGTCAAAGATGTGCCGTGGAGCGGCCAGATCCGTGGGCCAATCGAGGCTAAGGGAGGCAAGAAGCCTTTGGACTTCAGCGCGGACCTCGAGATCGTTTCGACGGCAGGACCGAGTCCACTCCAAGGTCTTTTTGCCTTGACCTACGAGGAGACTGGAAACCGGCTAATCGCACGCAATAGCTATCTCGCATTGCCGCATTCGCGATTGAACTTTGCTGGAGACTTAGGAAGAGGCATCGCGCTTGAGTTGCGATCAACGCAGTTCCAGGAATTGCTCCCAGTGCTTCAACTGGCCGGATTTAAGGATGGAGCGTTCCCGATCAGTTTGCGCCAGGGGAGCGCACAACTGAGTGGCCAGTTAACGGGTTCAGTAAAGCAACCGCGCTTCCGTGGCTTGGTTGCCGCCGAGGGGTTGATTGTTGAGAATCGGCTGGTAGATCGGGTGAAGGCCCAAGTGGACTACGGGCAAGAGTTGGTTACTCTCGACCAGCTAGAACTCGAAAGCATTGGGACTACCCTGAAGGGCAATCTGAGGGCGGTGATGGAGGAGGGACGGCTCGGGTCCTCCAGCTTGCTCAGCGGTAGGCTGGAGGCACAAGTTGCGGACCTCGGAAAACTAGGATTCCCCGAGCCAGTTGCCGGAGCTGCGTCAGGCACGTTCAACCTCCGCGGCACCTGGTCTGAACCGGAAGCCGACGGCAACTTGCGCTCGGCGTCTGTAGATCTTCGAGACTTGCAGTTTCAACAGGTATTGGCCACTTTTAGCGGCTCGCGGCGCGAACTGAAGATTTCTCATTGGGAAGCGCGTTTGGCTCGTCAACCATTGAGGGGCAGCTTGAACCTCAAGGCGGGGGGCAACGATTGGAAGCTGGGTTCTGGTAACGCAATTCTGAAAGTAGAAGCGCTGCCGTTGTTGTCGATCCCGCAATATAGACAGCAGGCGATCGCCGTCAATGCGCAACTGACCACCGACTCGCAGATCGATTTTACCTGGTCGCCTGAAGGAATCGCGCCGTCAAAGCTGGACGGAAGACTGACTCTGGCAAACATTACCCGCTACGGGCGGCCCGTGGGGCAGCTTGAATTCACTTCACGGACAACGGGACAACGGGCCTCACTCACTGCAATAGGCTCTATTGGGAAATTGCCGGTGAAAGGTGATGCAACGATTCAATTTGGAACGCGTTTGAATTCAGAGTTGCGACTGCAGTTGCCAAAGCTCGATTTCCCAACCATTGCGCAATTGTTCAGCGAAGAACTTTTGCCAGATCCGCTGCCTTATGAGGGTGGTGCGGAGGCAAGCTTCTTCTTCAAAGGCCCTCTTCTGGAACCGCAGCATTGGGACGGGCAGTTGACCATCCCGCAACTACAACTGTCTCCGAATAAAGAATATGTAAACGAAACGTTGCCGGCCGTTGCAGACTTTGTACTGCGAAACCAGAACCCAATTGTCTTTGAGTTCAAACAGGGATCGATTTCCACTCGCGAGATCCATCTGGTTGCCAAAGACACCAACCTCACCACATCGCTTACGTACCGCACGAGCACGCAGGGATTGACCGGACAGCTCAAGGGGACAATCAATCTGGCGGTGTTGTCGACACTAAAGCCAGACTTGCTTGCTAAAGGGGTTGCCGCCGTAGATGCAAACATACAGGGTTCAACGCAAGACCCGCAGCTAAACGGCAAACTCTCCTTCACAAACGCTTCCTTTTATTTGCGAGACGTGATTACGGGACTGGACAAGGTAAATGGAACCGTGTTGTTCGATAAGGGCCGGGCGACGATCGAATCTTTGAAAGCGCAGACAGGCGGGGGCGAACTTCAATTGACTGGATTTGTGGGCTTCGGAAAGGTACTGAGTTATCGCCTTCAGGCGCAAGCGATTCAGGTTCGCCTGCGTTATCCAGAAGGGGTCTCAACCACGGCAAATGGCTTGCTGGCCCTGACTGGTACGACAGCGCAAAGTATCTTGACGGGCAACATTTCTATTCTTCGCAGCAGCATCGGGCAGATCGATACAGCACAACTCTTGGCGGGCACCGGAGGTATTGCCGATGGGCCCGCCCCAATCCAGAACGAATTCTTGCGGAATATGCAGTTTGACGTTCGGGTTGAGGCAGCTCAAAACGTGGAGTTCTCTACAGCATTCACCAAAGACGTGAAGGGTGAAGTTGCCTTGCGGCTACGCGGCACCCCGCAACGCCCAGTGTTGCTGGGGCGCATTGTAGTAACTCAGGGCGAAGTCGACTTCTTCGGTGCCCGTTATCAGATCAGCCGGGCTGAAGTGAATTTCAACAATCCATTACGGATTGAACCAGTCATCGGAATGGACCTCGAAACGAGAGTGCGCGGTGTTGTGATTTCCATGAATTTCTCGGGGCCGGCAAGCAAGTTGAATATGTCCTACCGCAGCGACCCGCCTCTGCAATCCAGTGAGATTCTGGCCTTGCTAACCGTGGGACGTAATCCTGGAGCATCCAGTTCGATTGCTCAGACCCCGGTAGGGCAAACGCAGGGAATGTTTGGCAACGATTCCAGCGTGCTTGTGGGTGCGGCGGTTACAGCAGGGATCAACGGCCGTCTGCAGCGCTTCTTTGGAATCTCGCGAGTTCGTATCGACCCGCAGTTAACGGGCATCGACAATGTGCCGCAAGCAAGATTGACCCTTGAGCAGCAGGTCAGTCGCGATGTAACGCTCACCTACATTACCAACTTGAATCGCACCCAGCAGCAGATTGTCAGGATCGACTGGGACATTTCAAAGGCCTGGAGTGTTGTGGCCGTGCGCGACGAGAACGGCATCTTCGGCCTTGATCTATTCTTCCGCAAACGGCTGAAATAGCCGGGCGGGGGCCGCAACGGTAAGCGGGCTCCCCAGTGCCGAGCCTGTGTTGAGCGTGCCGGCCGGTTCAAAAAGCATCACACTCACTTCATTGATTGCCACGGGGCGGTGTTCGATGCCTCTCGGCACGTTCAGAAATTCGCCTTGTCTGAGCGGAATCGATCGTATTTGACCTTGGCCGTCTTTGTATTCCATGTTGAATTCACCTTCGATAACGAGAAAGAGTTCGTCTTCTTCCGCGTGATGATGCCAGACAAATTCGCCCATGAACTTTACCAACTTCACGTGCTGGCCGTTTAACTCGGCGACGATGCGCGGCGACCAGTGTTCTGTGAACTGGCTCAGTTTATCGGCAATATTGATTTTGGTCATTTTGAGTTTCGGGCTTAATCTTAGAACTAGCATGAGACTTCGCTCCACCAATGACCGGCTGAAAATCGAACATGCCATTGTCGATGGCGTCCGGAGGATGCTCGGATGGTTGCTCGAAGACAATCCCGAAATTCGCAGTGTCGTGCCGGGTAGGATCGCCCAGGTGCGCGATGCCAAGGGCAAGGTAAGCGTGCGGATCACAGTGCCTACGATGAATGGCTTTAAGGCGATCGCCCTCAGCGATGGCGCCCGGCAAGAGCTTTTTATTTCGACTTCACTTTCAAAGGAGCAGCTTGAGGCTTCCTTGTTGCGGGCTGCCGAACGCGCGAACGGGTAGCAGCAAGACCTGCTTCGATCCGCTGGATGTATTTCTTGGCGGGAGTACGCCGGATCGACTCGCCAATCACATCAGGCGCAAGGTTCTCGACCTTCTTGAAACGGATGCAGGATTTGCCCATGTCCAGTCTCTTGCCCGTCTTGGCCCATTCAGACTGAAACCATTCCGCGTGCGCATTGTCTCCATAGATGCACTTCATATAGCCGGCCATATGATTTTTTTGGGAGGCGATTGCCACATACGGTAGCGGTACTTCGGGGTCACAATTGTAACCCGCAGGATAGACCCGGTGAGGCACATAATAACCAATGTGGCCGTAGCTCATGCCCTCTTCGTAGTCTTTGTCTAGATTGGCCAGGATGACTTTACGGACCGCCTCAAGGGCAGTACGCCGGTCTTCAGGCAGAGAGGCGAAATAGCCTGCAACGGTGGTTTCTTTGCTCTGCATCTCGATTTGGCTATTTGGACTTCTTTGGACGAGGACTGGAAATCATCTTTTCGTAGATGGCCAAATACTTCTTGACCGGCGTACGTTTGATCGATTGGCCGAGCACGTCAAGGGCAAGATCTTCCACCTTCTTAAAGCGAATGCAGGACTTGCCTTTTTCCAGCTTCTTGCCGGTCTTCTCCCATGAATCGACAAACCATTTTGCGTATTCAGGGTCTGCGTAAAGTCCCATCATGTAGACGGCCATGTGGTTTTTCTGCGAAGCCAGATTGATATAGGGCACAGGCTGTTTGGGGTCGCAGTGATATCCGGCGGGATAGATTTGGTGAGGGACGTAATAGCCGATCATGCCGTAGGTCATGCCTTCTTCAAAGTCTTTGTCGAGATTCGCGAGGATCACTTTGCGCACGGCCTCAATGGCCGTGCGGCGGACTTCAGGAAGGGAGGCAAGATAATCGGAGACAGTAACAGCTTTGCTCTGCATGACGCAATGAAGTTAACACAAAAAATTGCCGCGCTCCAAGGCGCGGCAATTTTTCTGAAGTTGCTCAGCGATTCTGTCACCCCCTAACTGCTCAGGGATTCTGTCACCCCCTGCCGAAAAGAGAGAGTGACATTGAGCCAAGAGCAATTGC
>JAYSVS010000110.1:0-1756 GCA_043718395.1 Acidobacteriota bacterium | reverse complement strand
TGAAACATGAAGAGTCTCCTAAATACAACCCGCCTTACCTGCGGGGACTGGTTGAAATTTTGATCTCTGCTTCGACGATCTTTTTGAATTCGGCTGGTTCCAGAGAACCTGTATACTTCTTCCCGTTGACGAATACCGTTGGAGTGGCGTCAACTCCAATCTTCTCGCCTTCGGCGAAATCGGCATCCACTTGCAATTTAATGCCTGGGGAGTCGATATCAGCGTTGAAGCGATTCAGATCCAACCCCAGTTGCTTGGCCCATTCCCCGATGTTGGCGCGCGTGATGGCCCGGGCATTAGCGTACAGCCGATCATGCATGGGCCAGAACTTCCCTTGTTTATGAGCTGCTAGCGAAGCCCAGGCGGCCAGGCGAGCCTGTTTATGGTTGTCCAACGGAAATTGTTTGAAAATCAGACTTACATCTTTGGGGTAGGCCTTCAGAATGGTTTCCAGATGGCCGACAGCTACGGTGCAATAAGGACATTGAAAGTCTGAGAATTCCACTAACGTCACTTTGGGATTTGCGGCACCCTTTGTTGGAGCATTGGTGGTGGCGATTTCCACTGGATCCCACAGAAGGCGGTCGCGATTGACGGCGCGCTTGGCAAGATCACTGCCGTTAACCAATTTTTCCAACTCGGCTTGAGTTTTCCCTTCGGCGGCAGCGGTGGTGACGATGGCAGCCAGAGTCTTGCTCTGAGCGCAAGGCGGATCCTCAACGCGGCACTGAGCCACTTTCATGGCACAACCACAAGTGCAGCCAATGGATCGAAGGACGGTCAAGCCACGCTGTTTTTGGGCGGGAGTTGCTTTGCCCCAATCCACGTTTGGCAGGTCCGTGGCGGTTTTCCAGGGCTGAGCAATAGCCATCCCGGAAAGTAAGAGTGCTGCAAGGAAGCGCATTCTTTTATTATCCCAAAAACGGAAGGTGAGACGATGCACTGACATTTTTCGCGTAGAGAATTTGAGGGTGGTGGTGATATGCAGGGAAAGCGACGATCTTATTGGCATCCAGCAATCTGAGGCGTATAATGTAAGGGTACTCGCCTATGCGCCTGTAGCTCAGCTGGATAGAGCAACTGGCTTCGAACCAGTAGGCCGGGGGTTCGAATCCCTCCGGGCGCACCAAATTCTAAAAGACTTAGTAGGCCAGCCTTCGGGTGAATCTGCCGCAGCAGCAATGTCGTCCCCACCAGGGAATTACGGTGGCGGAGTTCGCCATTCAGCGAAGACCCTGAGGGCTCGTTTAGATTCAAGTTGAGTTCAGAGGGCTCATTAGATAAGGTTTAGGCCATGTTCTGCCGAATCGATCTTTTTGAGATTGCCGCTCTTGTCTTTTTCTGACCACACCCTTTACCCCAAAAACGGCAGTTGGAAACCATAATCGTGAGATTCAGTTTATATTGGCGACCGCACCCTGACCGGTCACGGCTCTGTATATTGATGCACTTACAGAGGCGCGACCGTCAGGGAGTGCAAGCGCCGGGATAAACCGGCGTGCAGTCGGGGATGAAAGAGCCCTACAAGAAAGGAGAAGCGAAATCCATCTTGACCTCGAGTCTTGCGCCGGGCGCCGTGAGGTGTCAGGTGAAGTGTAGACAGAGGCATCGGCGGGCGAGGAATCGAGCTTCGAAAAACACAATCCGGGTGCCGACCGAGTGCTTGCAACGGGAAGGCAATATCAAAAGAAGACGAAAATTTCGCGAGGTCCGCGTCTTCGATGGACCCGGCGTAGTCCAAGAGCCGTACGCACGC
>JAYSVS010000109.1:0-5018 GCA_043718395.1 Acidobacteriota bacterium | reverse complement strand
ATCACCGGCCTCAACTGGTTTTGCGCCAGTGCCCGGTTGAGGTTCTGGAACATCGCGCGTGAGCCGACGTAGATGCCCTTGGCTTATGGGACGGCCAGCGTGAAGTTCACTTCAACCTGCGTGGTCACCTCTACCGGGTTCCCGTTCAGTAGCGTCGGCTGATACCGCCACAACTTCACAGTACTCACCGCAGCATCCCGCAACCGCGCATCCACAAACTGATTCACCGGCTCAAGACTCAAGACCTCCCCACCTTTCCCAATCACGGCCGTCAGCAAAACAACACCCTCAACCTTCTCCGCTCTGCAGTCTGCCGGATAGATCGGAATAACCCGGTTGATCAGCTTCGCCGCCTGCACATTGCCCCCAATGCGAATCCGCGTCGGACTCACCGAAGCTTATGGGACGAAGCTTATGGGACGGCCTGTACTGCACCTTGCAAAATCCCTAATATAATCAGCCCTTGAACAAAGCCATTGCCCGTCTTCAGCATAGAATACACAGGACCACCAAACTACAGAAAAGTTGCTATCTCAAGCCATAACAGCAACTTAAGCACCACTTACCTCAAATCTCAAAAATCGTCAAATTTTGCGAATTTCAGCTTGGGACAGGTCGAGCTTCCTGCTCATTCACCGGTCGGCCACTAACCATTACAAAGCTTGATCATTCCGCCGGACTGCCGGTCGATAGCCCCATACCGTCCTTGGCTCGCCATCGTTCAGCAACAACATCTCGCGCCCACGGAATCAGGACCCAAACAACGTAACCTTGGCTTCATCATCTGTGAGGGTTCCGAATTGGGAAAGATCTGAGGGCGCTGGCAGACACCGCTCGGTTGAGGGCTGTTGCGCTTTGGGTACTTCGAACGGAATGGAATGACGCAGGAGGATCGCTTTAAGTCGGGCTGTCTGCGAGCGCAACCACAGCGCGGGGTCAGGAAAATTCCAGATTGATTACCGGGAAGCCCTCCAACCGCCCCGACCAGCTCCTTCCTAAGCCCAACACCAAGAAGAAGCCTCAACATCACTTGGCCAGCGTGAAGTTCACTTCAACCTGCGTGGCTGTCCCCACATCGTCCTCACATCCCACATCAGTTCCGGCGGAAGCGCCCTTACGCCCTGCGGCGAAGTGTGTAATCGCATTGTCGTCAAAGCAGCCGAAAACGATGAGCGGTGCTCGCTTGCTGTGCGTGAAGCGAGCAACGGGTTCGCCTACCGAAGGCACCTCCGAGTGCCATCCAGTGGCATCCTCGCCCAGCAGGACTTCGTGGCGGCTGTCCGGCACCTTGAGAATGTATGCGGCGGCGGTGATCATTCTGTTCCTCCGGGGGACATCGAGTAGTTTGTGCTGCGACCGCCGGCGGCATTACGCACTAGAACGCCGCCTTCGACCAGTGCTTCAATATCGCGCAGCGCCGAATCCTGAGAACACTTCGCGAGAATGGCGTATTTCGAAGTGGTGAGATTACCTTCAAAGCCATCCTGCAGACGGCTCACGACGCGGAGCTGCCGGTCGTTGAAAGGAAATTGCGCGAATGTTTCCCAAAAGCGTGCCTTGGCCAGCACCGCAGCGAGGGTGGTCTGCGCACCATCGATCGCCCGTCCGAGACACCCGAGAAACCAGTCCATCCAGGCCGTAACATCCATCGTGCCTTTCTGGGTCCGTTCCAGAATGTCGTAGTAGTCCTCGCGCTCCTGCCTGATCTGTGCGGACATGCTGTAAAACCGCTGCGGGCTATACTCTGAGCGGGCCAGCGCCATGTCCGTAATCGCACGCGCAATGCGTCCGTTGCCATCGTCAAAGGGATGAATGGTGACGAACCAAAGGTGCGAAAACGCGGCCGTCAGTACGGGGTCCATTCCTGATTGAGTCCCGAACCAATGCAGAAAGCCCCGCATTTCCACGTCGAGACGTCCCGCGTTAGGCGCTTGATAGTGAACGCGCTCCTTGCCGAGAGGTCCGGAGATTACCTGCATCGGTCCTTTGCTATCGTCCCGCCACGCGCCGGTACGGATTTTAGTCATGCCACTTCGTCCTGTCGGGAAAAGAGCTGCATGCCACGCGAAGAGGCGTTCGTCGGTGAGCAACTGGTCATAATGACGCGTTGCATCGAGCATCATCTCGACCACGCCCTCCACGTCGCGGTCGGTCGGTTTCAGCGCGCCGATATCCATACCGAGGCGCCGGGCGATGGAGGAGCGCACCTGTTCGGCGTCCAGCTTCTCGCCTTCGATCTCGCTGCTCTTGAGCACGTCCTCGGTGAGGGTCTCTAGGATCGCTTCCTGCCGCAGGTTGAAGCCAAGCGCTTCCATGCGGCCAATGAGCCTGCCCTGACGATGACGGATAGCAGCCAGAGGCTCCGCAAGCTTTTCTGCATCCCAGGTGAAACGGGGCCAGTCCCTCAGTTCGTGGATATACATTCGCCGCATCCCATGCGGTGATTATACCTTGTAATCGCCGCATGGGGCAGCATCCAGCGCCAAAACTGCGGAGATGAAAGGTCCTAATCCCCGCATCGGCAATAAAGAACTGCATCTTTTCGCGGAGAGCGACTTGGCGTCTTGTATGCAGGGGGTCGCGAGTTCGAATCCCGCCGCCCCGACCAAAATCAAACATCTCATTTATTTGCAATGCCGGCTTTTGGCTTGGCTAGGGCCTCTGTAGCGAATCGTGGCGTTTTGGAGATTCCGGATGAATTGGGCAACTACAGAATTCTCTACCGTCGGCGTTTCTAACACGTGGTTATGAATGTTCAGAGCGAGGCATAAAAGACGCTGACGTCCAGCTTGGGAATCTCAGCGTCAGTTGATAATAAGAGACTTAGGCGTTCAAGAGCGTGGATTCAGGTCTAATGCATTCAACAACTTACGAACTTTGTCCGAGCCGTCGCCTCTTATTGGAGTGAAAATGGAGTGAAAGCCTCCCGTAGGTTTAGGAATCTCCGTGTTTGCTCAGTCTGACTCATCCTTCAGGCCAAAACGTAAACCACGGCTGCTCCTGTTCTTGTGTCAAGTTTAATAGCAAAAAAACTTGACACTCTCTTTCTCCAGGTTCATACTCCCAGTATGGGAGACACCCCCACATCGCCACAGTTCTACACCGCCTCCATCCGGCAACGGATCGAGAAGGGCGGCGAACGTGTCTGGCGACTGGAGGACTTCCGGGACATGCCCTTTGCCGCTGCTGCGCAGGCGCTATCGCGGCTCACGCGTGCCGGAACCCTGGAACGGTTGAGCAAAGGAATCTACTACAAGACCCGACCAACGGCCCTCGGGCAAAGCCGCCCTAACCCTTCCGCGATTCAAAAGCTCGCGGCCAAACCGGTTTTCCCATCGGGCCTTGCTGCAGCTAACCTACTGGGCTTCAGCACGCAGACCGGCACACAGAATGAAGTTTCGACCAGCGCTGGAAGCCTTCCCCGGAAACTGGTCGGGCAAGACACGGTTGTTCACGCACGGCGACCGGCGGCATGGAACACGCTCTCGCAGGAGGACGCCGCGCTTCTCGAATTCCTGAGGTGTGGAGGCGAGACTAGCGAACTGTCACCGAAGCAGACCATCCAGAAGACACTCGCGTTGCTCAGCGAGAAAGGCCGCTATGAGCGACTCCTGAAAGTGGCTGATACCGAGCCGCCGCGCGTTCGCGCGATGTTCGGTGCTGTCGGCGAGCAACTCGGCAAGAAGCCGAGCGCTTTGGAGCGCCTTCACGATGCCCTGAATCCGTTCTCCAAGTATGATTTTGGATTGCTCGCGGGATTGCAGCACGCGAAGAAGTGGCAGTCCAAAAACAGTCCTACGGCATGAAACTCTTTGAACATCCCGACTTCGAGCAGGCTATCATCCAGGCGGCGGAACACTTTCGCCCGCAGGGCTTACGAGCGGCCATCATCGAAAAGGACTACTACGTCACCGAGGCACTGCGCTCCGTCGCGACCGCCAATGTAGCAAAGGTCGCCGCCGCCGGATCTCACAGCAGCAGCACCGGCAACATCAGCAACACCATCATCTTCAAAGGTGGTACCAGCCTGTCCAAAGGCTGGAACCTCATCGCGCGGTTCTCCGAAGACATCTACATCTTCCTTGATCCCCTCGCGTTCCATCCGCCACTCGGCAAGAGGGGTATCGACCGGGAGTTGAAGACTTTGCGCGAAATCGTGGCCGCTCACCCGGCGCTGGCTTTTGTCGAAGGCGAGAGTCAGACCATCGGCGGATTCGGACGCAATGACCGCTTCTCGTACGAGCAGCGCTTCGGTGGCCCCGGCGAAGTCGCAAACCGAGTCCTTCTCGAAGCCGGGACCGCAAGCGGGCGCGAGCCCACCACCATCGTCGAACTTAGTTCCTACCTCAGCCAATTCATGCGAGATCGGGGCGTCTCACTTGGGGCAGATGATGAGGGGCCGTTTTCGATGCGCCTCCTGCACTTCCGGCGAACGTTTGTCGAGAAGATGTTTGCCATCCACGGCAAGGTGGAACTGATGAAGCGAAACGGCCAGCCCCTCGGGTCGTATGCGAGGCACTATTACGACCTATTCCAATTGGCCGCACAGCCCGAAGTGATCGAGATGCTGAAGTCAGACGAATACGGTGCGATCAAAGCCGACTACGACCGTATCAGCCGTGAGCATTTCGACAGGAGCTACTTCTTTCCCGTGGGTATGCGTTTCGCCGCGAGCGATGCGCTGTTTCCGCCGAACGAGATCGAGCGTGAGCTGAAGTCGGAATACGAAGCCCAATGCAAGATTCTTTGCTACGGACCGTATCCGTCATGGGCAGAAGTTAAGGCTCGACTCCTCGAATTGCGGGAATCAATCTAGCTCCAAACACCCAGACGACTCCACTCCTGCCAAGTGGTCAGCCTTCCATGAGGCGGCTGTCTCTGTCAACAGGAAATCTTCCTGCTAGTGCTTAATTGCATACGTTTATAATTGTATTGCGAAGCTGGCTTCCCTTCACTTCACGTTTGCGCCAATGAAAGGGCTTGGGGTGTTCATTGGTCCTTGCGACAAAGGCTTCGAT
>JAYSVS010000108.1:0-88652 GCA_043718395.1 Acidobacteriota bacterium | reverse complement strand
CTGTTTGAGCACATGATGTTTCGTGGGACGGCAGCATATCCACCGGAACGCTATGAAACCGTCTTGAAGCAGGCTGGGGCGGCTCACAACGCTTACACCGATGATGATCTGACGGTTTATCACACGACGATTACGCGTGAGGATCTACCGCAGATTCTTGAGATGGAGGCTGACCGGTTTGCCAATCTCGACTATGGGGAAGAGGCGTTTCGGACGGAGGCCCGAGCGGTGCTTGCAGAGTACAACAAAGACAGCGCGGAGCCGTTTCATTTGTTGCATGAAAAGTTGCGGGGGGCCTCGTTTGAGCGGCATCCTTACCAGCACACGACGATGGGATTCTTGCGTGATATTGAGCGGATGCCGGAGTTGTATGAGTTTTCGCGGCAGTTTCACAGTCGCTATTACCGGCCTGAGAATACGACGATGATTGTGGCGGGGGATGTGGATGTTGCCGAAACGCGGAAGCTGGTGGAATCAAGTTGGGGCGGGTGGAAGCGTGGGGAATTCGTCGACGAAATTCCTGAGGCGCCGTCGCTGCGCGGGCCGAAGGAGGTTGTAGTTGATTGGCCTTCGGATACGCTGCCGGTGTTGCAGGTGGCTTACCGGACTCCAGCATACTCGGATGTGACCGTAGAATCTGCGGCTCTGGATATCTTGTCGTATCTTTATTTCTCTTCGAGCTCGGCGCTTTACGAAGAACTGGTATTGGCTGAGCAGATCTGCGATGTTTTCTTTGGAATTTATGCCGATCATGTCGATCCGTATTTGTATGTTGTGACGGCCCGCGTGAAGGAGGCGGCGCGAGTGGAGGATGTGCGGCGGCGGATCGCCGAGACGGTTGAATTGATGAAGACCGAAGTGGTAGACGCGGCGCGGCTAGAGATAGTGAAGAGCCACCTTCGGTATGGGTTTGCGATGCGGATGGATCACACCGACGGGATCGCCGGGTTGCTGGCGCGTTATGTTGCGCTGAAGCGATCACCCGAGACCATTAACCGACTGTATGAGCAGTATGCGCAAGTAACGGCAGAGGATTTGCAGCGGGTGGCTCGCACGTATTTTGTGGAAGAGAACCGGGTGACGGCCCAGTTGAGGAGTAAAGTATGAGCGGGTCTTTGCATAGTGTCCGGATTGCGTTTCGAAGTGGGAGTGCGCTCGACCCCAAGGGTAAAGAGGGACTGGCGAGTCTGACGGCGACTCTGGTAGCGGAGGGAGCTTCGCGAACGCGGAGCTATAAGCAGATTCTCGATGACTTCTTCCGGATGGCGACTAGCTTTGAGGTGCAGGTAGATCAGGAACTGACCGTTTTCTCTGGGACGGTGCACCGGGATCATCTGGTGCAGTATGAGGCTATTGTGCAGGAGATGCTGGAGGAGCCGGCGTTTTTGGTTGAGGATTTTGAGCGGGTGAAGTCGGATCTGCTGAATTATCTCAAGGTGGGGCTGCGGGGTAGCAATGACGAAGAGCTGGCCAAGGAGCTGCTCTATGCAAAGGTGTTTGCCGGGCATCCGTATGGGCATCCGTGTAGCGGTACGGTGGCGGGGCTGGAGGCGATTGAGCTTGCGGACTTGAAAGAGTATTTCGCAAATGTGTTGAAGCGGAGTGAGCGGTTGGATTTGCCGCCGGCTCGCACGATTGAAGGGTTGGAAGTGACGCTGGTGGAGAAGGCGGATGCTCGCGGAGTAGCGATGAGTTTTGGCTATCCGATCGAGGTGAGGCGAGGGCATGCGGATTATCATGCGCTGCTTGTGGCGCAGAGCTGGCTGGGGCAGCACCGGAATGGGGGCAGGCTTTTTGACTCGATTCGCGAGTTGCGTGGTTTGAATTACGGGGACTACGCCTATATTGAGTACTTCCCGAACGGGATGTATGAGTTTGAGCCAGAGCCGAATCTGGCGCGGCAGCAGCAAATCTTTGAGGTTTGGCTGCGGCCGGTGACGCCGGAGAAGGCGCTTTTTGCACTCCGGTTGGCGCTCTATGAAATCGATCAATTGAAGCAGAATGGGATGAGCATCGAAGCTTTTGAGAGAACGCAGAACTTTTTGTCGAAGTATGTGAAGTTGTTGCTTAAGACTGAGGCTTTGGGGCAGGGATATCGAATCGACAGCGAGTTTTATGGGACGGAAGAGTATACACAGTACATCGCAGAGGGGCTTGCGCGTTTGACGCTGGAGGATGTGAACCGGGCGGCGCGAAAGTATCTGGATACGGAGAACCTGTGTTTTGTTGCGGTGGGGCCGGGAATGGAAGAGCTAGGCCGTCAGATGCGAGAGAGCGTGGGTACGCCGATTGCGTATGAGGTGGAGCAACCGGAAGAGGTGTTGGCGGTGGACCGGGAAGTGGCGGAGTGGCCGTTGCGGGTGGGGAGCATTGAATTGGTGCCGTTTGAAATGGTCTTTGAGCGGTAATGCGAAGATGACAAGAAATTGATGATCACTGAAGCGGAGTTGTTGTTGTTGCTGCCGGATCTCGAGTCGTCTGGCGCTGGCAAGAATGGAAGATGAATTCAGCTCGCAATGGCCTCTCTGCAGTGATGGGAAGGAGAGGGCGTTTCGGGTGATTTCTGGATTTTACAGGATTATCCAGGCGGCCGGACATGACTTCGATGCAGATCTGACTCTCGTCGATGTCGGGCCAAATCTTGGCGCTATCAATCGATCTGCATTGATTGCGGCTGACAATGTTGCCGTACCGCTTGTGCCTGATTTGTTCTCGCTCCAGGGCCTAAGGAATCTTGGGCCCACCTTGAGGAACTGGCGAAAGCAATGGCAAAGTCGATTGGTAATGGCTGATGAAATGAAACTGAAGCTTCCTGCACTCCCTGGTGGGCTGATGGCACCCGCTGGCTATATCGTGATGCAACATGCGGTTCGCGCAAGCAGGCCAACGAAATCTTTTGACGTTTGGATGCGGCGAATCCCAGCCGAATATAACGGCTCTGTGCTTGGTAAAGAGCAAACAGGAGAGGCTCCGCTTCATGATCCGAACTGTTTAGCGATTCTTAAGCACTTCCGTTCGCTCATGCCGATGGCGATGGAGGCTAGAAAGCCAATTTTCAAACTCACTCCGTCAGATGGAGCTATTGGCGCACATAGCCTTGCCGTGCGAGATTGCTACAAAGATTTCGAGAAGCTTGCTCAGGAACTGGCCCGAAAATGCCACCTGGAATTGCCTGGGCGTTAACAATTGATGATGGTGGGGATACTGGTTCATTTAGAGTCACGATGCCAGTTGATTTCAGCAAGCCAGCTTTCTTTGAAGCATCGCTGTCCAAAGTCAGCCGCAGGACTTGATGAGTGGCTTCGTCGGAATTGAACTATTTGATTTGGGAGCGCATGTGATTGCAGAATCTCATTGCACGCAATTAGGGATGCTAGAGTATGCTATACAATGAGCTAATTGGTAGTATTCGTCGAAAGCGCATTCAAGCATGGCTACAACGAGGACGACTTCTTTGAAGTGCTGGAGACTGGCCCGTTGAAGCTGCGTTCGCGTCGCGGTTTGGAAAGTATCTATGAACTGCTCGGCAGGACCCAGAATGGAGACTACTTGCATATTGCGTATCGCCAGGAAAAGGACAGGACCGTCGTCTTTCATATGCGCGTTATGAGTGCAGCGGAAAAGGCAAGGTATCGAAAACGATGAACAAACTCAGTAAGGCGAAGACGGCACTCAGAGTGCGGCTTCCCCGTAAATCAGCGAGCTATCAGCAACTCGATAAATTCTTTGATCGCCACGATGCCGTAACTTTGTTGAAGCAGGGGGTTACTGAAGTCGATCCAGATCGGACGGACCTCGACCGGATGTTGGCGGAATACTGTAAGGAAGCGAACTCCAAGCAGTTAAATATCCGGATCCCGATGAGTGCCAAGCGGATGATCGAGATGCTGGCCAAACGCAAGACCGTTGAGGTGTCGACGCTGGTTCGGATGTGGGTAATCGAATGTATGCGTCGAGAGGCCACTCAACCCTAGGCGGCACGAGGACTATATTTTGATGCCGCAGAGAGGTCTGGAAGAATCTAGCTGTGGTGGCACAAAAAACTATTCTTGAGCAACTTGCCGGAGGCCGGAGTCATGTCAGGCGAAGGCATGGCGGCGATAAGTTTGTAAGACTGGATGTCCAACTCTGAGCCCGAAAGTGGCGTCACAGGGCGAGTTCGATCACCTGATCGTCGAGTAGCAGGACCGGTTCCTCAATGGCGGAGGAAAGACACCCATCAATGGCCTCGCGAATGTTGGTTTCAATCTCCTCCATGGTCTCGCCTTGGGTAGCGCAGCCAGGTATCGAAGGCATTTCAGCCCAAAGGCCTCCTTCTTCGGCCTTGTGAACAATCACGCGGATTATCATAGATTCTCTTTGAGTCTAGTCCTGATGGGCGCATTATTGATGTGGCTCAGCTTCGACCTTACAAGTAGAAGCCGGCGGAGGCGCCGACCCATTCGAGGTTCTTGTTGTGGTCGACGCCCATCTGTTTTCCCCGGCCCATGCGAACGATCATGTTGGCAGCGACGGGGGCCTGCATTGAGGGGAGCCAGATGTACATGATGCGGACTTCAGCCATGGTGGGGCCGTGCGGGGTGATCACCGTTGGGGCGAAGCGGACCCGCTCTTGCAGGATGTAGTTGCGGCGCTCGCGGACGGGGATTGCTTCCAGTTCTTCCGTTGTGGGCCCTACGATCACGCCCAGGCCGGCGAAAGAATAGAGCGGCTTTAAGACGTAGTTTTCGGGGTTGCCAGGCAAGTCAGTTACTTCGTGGAAGAAGTGGCTCTCAGGTACCGTTGGGTGCTTGAACCAGGGGATCGAGAACTTGCTCAGGCGGAAGAACCAGTTGGGGTGGCCGGCCCATTCTACTTGCAGGTCGTCGGTCCAGTTAAAAGGGATGACGGCTTGCTTGCGCTCTAGCTCGTCGAAGATGGCGCGGTTGTAGATACGGTGGATCGGGGTTTCAACTCCGCCGCGATTGTAGAAGAGTTTGTTGCCGCGCTTGATCAGCTTGGTGATGCAGACGGCGCGGACGCCGTAGATGCGCTCGGTGCAGATGAAGTCGCAGACGGTCTTTTGGTGCTCAGGGTCGATCTCGAGGAGCACTACGTTTTCCGGGGAGTGGCCGTTGAGGAGCGCTTCGCCCAGAAGTTGATGGTAGGCGGCGAGATCGAGATCGCTGAGCAGGTGGCGCAGGTTTGGATCGAGGTCATAGGCTCGCATGTACTGGCGGGCCATCTCGGCCTGGTAAGCGTAGAGGCTGGGGAAGCCCTGGATCTCGACTAGTTTGGGAGCGTAAACCCCGTTCTCGTGAACGATACCGAAATCGGCCTGGATGAACATGGGTTCATGAGCTTCGTTCGGCACCCGGTATTGCTCGGGAATCTCGCGGTTTGAGGCCTCGAGGTAGGGCTTGTTGTTGAGGAGCTGGCCGACGAGGTCGCGGCCGGCGCGGGACATTTCCTGAAGGAGGTCGCGCGGGAAGAAGCAGGGTGTCTCGGAGTGACGGAAGGCTACGTGCTGACCGATGGCGCTATCGAGCGAGGTTTGGAGGAGCTTATATTTCTCCGGAGTCCAGCGGCGGTTGAAGTCTTCGCGAAGGTGCGTGATCATTTCAGTGTTCGAGCAGGAAGTGGCCGTCGCGCATGATCTGACGGTCGTCGGCCCAGATGTTGAACTTGCGGCCGACCACGTCGATGTGGGTTGAAGAATACCAGTCGGCTCCGGTGTGTGCGCCGTAAGGATTGCCGAAGGCGATGTGGATGCCAGGGATCTTTTCGTCCTGCAGAATGTTTCCGATGACGTCGTTGAGGGCAAGGTTGGTGCCTATGGCGAACTCGCCGACGCGGTCGGAATTTTCGTCTGTGTGGCAGTAGGCCCAGAACTCATCGCGGAGTTCCTGGTTGACGCTTTCGGCTGAGACCATGCGGTTTTTTTCAATTTTGACCGTGAGAGGGGTCTCGCGCAGGTCGCCGTACTTGGCACAGAGATAATCTCCAACGACGCCATCAATGACGAAGAGGCCGTTGACCTCCCCGGGCGATGTGAAGCATTCGCCACCAGGGAGGTTGCCCCATTTGGCAGTGGAAATGATGCCGCTGGTTTTGATCCAGTTGTAGTTGGGATTCATGTCGGCGATGATGTCGGTTCCAGCGGCCGTGGTGGCCCGAATCTTTTTTGCACTGGCGGCAATGTTGCGGACCTCTACGCTTAAGGCGTCGACCTTGAGAAAGTCTGCTCTCATGCCTTCGAGCATGATGCGCTTTTCGATGTTGACCATGTGGGCGTGGCGCATCTTGCGACGATTGACGACGTCGGTCATCTGCATGCGGCTTTTCAGCTCGCCCTGTTGGGCGACAACGGCAAAGATGGAAACGTTAGAAGTCTCCATGTCTTCGAGGACTGCCTGAGGCATACCGGTGAGGGGACGCTCGGCGTAGTCTTCGAGGAGGAATGCAGTCCAGGGGCAACCGAGGGCGGTGAGTTCGCTTGCTAACGCTGCAGCGATTTCTTCAGAAACCCTGTCTGTGATGAGGGTTACCTTTTCTGTTGGCTCGATGCGGAGGCAAGTATTTACCGCGTTTCGGGCACCTGGGGTAAGTTCGGGATCGAATGTAGTGGGCAGCAACTTAAAGGCCAGCCTCCGTTTCAGAAATGATGTAATCGACGACGGCTTTGAGGTCGCCTGTTTCCCGCCAAACCTTCAATTGTCGATCTGCTCCGGTTCCGTTACGAATCATCTTGTAGATGTGGGCGATTTCTTCGCGGCTTCCCAAGTCGTCCACTACGTCGTCGACAAAATGGAGGAGTTCGAAGAGCAGATCTTTGAGTGGAACTTCAGTTTGCTTGCCGAAGTCCACCAGCTTGCCGTCGAGGCCGTAGCGCGCAGCACGCCACTTATTCTCCATGATAAGCGCTCTTCGGTAGAGGCGGAAGCCCTGGTTGTTGCTGTGGAGCTTGTATAGCTTGGCGACAAGGGCCTGGATGAGCGCTGTGACGGCGAGGGTTTCATCCATGCGCATAGGGAGATCCATGATTCGGAACTCGAGAGTAGGAAAGTGAGGATGGGGCCGGATGTCCCACCAAATCTTTTTGGCGCTGTCGATGCAGTTGGTCTTGATGAGGAGGTTTACGAAGTTGGTGTATTCGCCCCAGCTAGGGAAGTAATCGGGGATGTTAGTGCGTGGGAACTTGTCGAAGACCTTGCAGCGGTAGCTCTTGAGGCCGGTCTCGAGGCCAAGCCAGAAGGGGGAATTGCTGGTGAGGCCGAGGATGTGCGGGACAAAGTAGCGGGCTGCGTTCATGATCTGGATGGCGGCTTCGCGGTCTTCGACGCCGATGTGGACGTGGAGGCCGAAGATCAAGTTGGAGCGGGCCACGGACTGCATGTCTTCGACGATGGTGGCGTAGCGTTCATCGGGGTAGATCTCTTGTTTGCGCCAGTCGGCGAAGGGGTGCGTGGAGGCAGCGGCGATGCGGAGGTTATTTTGCTTGGCGAGGTTGATGATGCCGGTGCGGAGTTCGTGGAGGTCGGCGCGGGCTTCCTTCATGTTGTGGCAGATGCCGGTACCGACCTCGACAACACTCTGGTGCATTTCGGGCTTGACGCGCTCGGCGAGAATGCGCTGGCCTTTGCCGATGATTTCGGCGCTGATGTGCGAGCGCAGGTCCCGTGTGACGGGGTCGATGGTTTGGTATTCCTCTTCGATTCCGATGGTGAGGGAAGGCTGGCTCATAGATGTGATTATCTACCAGACTTAGCGTTTGGAAGAAATTCGTTCCTGGGAGATTCTTTCGGTTAGGTAAAGCTTCAGCAAGGATTGGTAGGGCACATCTTGCCGGTTTGCCAGAATCTTTAGTTCTTCAATTACGACTACTGGCAGGCGGAGGGAGATCGTCTTTAGAGACGGTTTGATCTTGGGTAGTTTGGTCCGCTTTGCCTGAGACCAATCCACATAGTTGGTTGAGTCGGCCTTAGCCCAAAAGAGCCGCTCTTCGTCTTCGTTCTTGAACTTAGGAATCTGCTTTTTCGCTGCGCTCATAATGCACGGATTCTTTCCTTGTCATGTCTCTCGCTGAAATTAGATCAAGCGCGACTCCCCAAAGAAGAAGTCTTCGGCCTCGGCGGTTGAAACGCGATGGAGCACCCAGTTCTTGGAAATATTGAATTCATCCCAATCGAAACCTGTGCAATCGCTCAGGAGGTTCAGACTTTCTACCCTACGTATACTTCAAGAATATACGAAAGCCAAAAAACCAGATGAAGCCTCACTGTGGCACTTAGGACGATTCGTGAAATGAAAAGGCTTCAAGCCAATTTATCGCGAAGGGAATCAGCGATTGGCTGTCCAGGAGGACTGCATGCGCCTGGCCGATCTTTGTCTGTTGGCCTTGGCCCGAGTTGAGGAAGGCTTGGGCGATCTGTTCAAAGACGTTTTCTGGCAGGTCGCTGTTCACTGGCTCGCTGGTGTCGAACTCTTCGAAGTCGATCCATTGCGGGCCTGATGCTGTGGGCATCCTTCTGCGGTAGCGGACAATTCGTTTGCTGGGAAGTTTCGCGCAGTGTTCGGCGTAGTGGAGCAGCGTGATGGTGTCTAGCGGAGCGCCGAGCATCAGAATTTTTGCGTTGGTTTGGACGAGTTTTTCAAAGGGCGTGCCTGGGCCGTAGCCGTAGTTGAAGGGGTGGCTTGAGGTAAGCCATTCAGCATTTGCGCCGATGGCGGCGATGCCAGCGTCGGGATGATCGCTCCGGATTGCGCCGGGCCAGGTGCGGATCTGTTCGTGGAGAACGCCATGATCCCTGGCGGCCGAGGTGGTGAGTTTATTGAAGGCTGGTATCTCCTGGTCTCCATCTTCAAAGAAGGGCTCGAAGTCTAGATAGGCGGCAAGGGTGCCTGTGGGGCCGATCTGTTGGAGGATGGCGTCGATGATGGTGGCTGCGCCAGCAGTGATAGGGCCGATGCGGCGGAGGCTTGCGTGGACCATCGCCGTGTCGCCGGCCTGCAGGCCGAGCCGGGTTAGGGCTTGTAAGATTTCAGATTGAGTGGTTGCTGGCAATGTTACTGCCTCAGAACATCAGCTTGAGTGACAACTGGATGGTGCGTGAGTCGCGGGCTGAGGTAATGACACCGAAGGAACCTGACTGGTTGAAGCCAGTTGGGCCTGGCACGAAGGAGGTGTTGGGAGCGCTGAGGTTGACGTGGTTCATGAAGTTGAACATCTCAGTGCGGAACTGGACGTTGAAGCGTTCTGTGACCCGGGTGTTCTTGATGAAGGACAAATCCCAATTGACAGTGCCAGGGGTGCGTACGTTCCCAATTACGCGGCCAAGATTGCCGAAGGTGAAAGGCGCTGGATTGACAAACTGCGTCGTGTCGAACCAACGTTGGGCAGTGGGTTCGTCAAGTTGGGCTGATTTCCCGGTGGAGTCAGGACGAGAGGCGCGTTGATTGTTTGCCCCACCGATGAGCAGCGGTAGACCAGTCTGCATGATGCCGATGGTGTTGACCTGCCAACCGCCGATGAGGCGGCTCCAGACGTTATTGCCTTTGCCGAATGGCAGTTCGTAGACGGCGCTAATGGTGGCGCGCTTGGAGACGTCGCTCGGGTCTACGCTACGCTCGGCAGCACGATTGAACTTGCCGTTCTGGTATCCGGTTACGGAAGCCTGTTCAATGGGGCCAAAGTTGACTGGGGTCTGAAGGCTGTCAGAGATGACCTTGCCGCCGGTGAAAGAGACGAGGAAAACGAGGCCTTTGGAGAGGCGCTTTTCAGCGCTAAGGAGTAAAAGATGTGAGTTGTAGCTGCCGAGACGCGGATTTCGTACGGCGACGCCAGTGAAGTAGGGGAAGGGGCGGAGCGATTGTTCACGTGTGATCGTAGCGCTGCCGAGTGCCCCTGGGACTTGTCCTGCAAAGGGGTTGGGCACCTGTTGTGTCAATGCCTGGCCGAGCGACAGGAATTGAGGATCGAGCTGATTGAGATCGTAGCTGCCTGCGGTAAGGCCACGTCCGAGGTTGCCTGCGTAGGAGGCTTCAAAGAGCCAGTTGTTCCAGACCTGCTGTTGCAGGCTGAGCGTGAACTGCTGGATGCGGGGGATGTTGCCGTTGGTTTCGTCGTAGGCGACGCCCTGGCCGAGGAAGGCTGCGGCGCCGAGTGCGCGGCCCTGTGGCTGGATGGGGGCCGAGGGGAAGCCCTGCCGCAACAGGAAGGCAGGCAAGTTTGGATTAGACTGCGGATAGGTGGTGCCGGTCTGGGCGAAGCCCTGGGAGTTGCCGTAGTTTTCACGCCACATCTGCGAGGGGTACATCATGCCGTAGCCGGCGCGGAGGATCGTCTTGGTGTTGCCAAAAACGTCATAGGCGAAGCCGAGGCGGGGGCCGAAGTTGCCGTAGTCTTCCCCGCGCCAGTTGCGTGGTTGACCGTTGACGCCGGCGAAGACGGTGCAGCCGAGGAGGCCGTTCGGGAGCTTGCAGGCGGGGTCGAAATTGGTTGCGCCGTTGTTGCGCTCGACAGCCTGGGACTGGAAGTCATAGCGGAGGCCGAGGTTGATGGTGAGGCGGCGGGTGATCTTCCAGTCGTCCTGGAAGTAGCCGCTGATGGAATGCGTGACCTGGGATTCGCCAAGGTGGGTGGTGACGCTGGCGCCGCTGACTGCGCCGAGCAGGTAGGTCGCATAGGAACTGCCAGTGCCGGCGGGGGTGATCGGGTTGCCTGTAAGGCCGGCCGCGAAGCTGTAGTTACCAGAAGGGGAAGAACGCTGGAGGTTGTGGCCCTGCAGGAGGCGCAGGTCGAAGCCAACCTTCATCGAATGTTTGCCGCGGACCATGTTGACCTGATCGAGGAACTGCCAGTTGAGGCTGCCGCGGAGGCCGGCTGTGCCGGTGTTGAAGCCAGTGAGGCTGTTGCCGATGGCCGGGAAAGTATCGGCAGGCACGATGGACGGAAGACCGAGTTTCTGGGGCCAGCCGCCACCGAAGCTGCGGACCACGAAGGGGAAGTAGCCGCGGGTTGCGCCGATGCGAAGTTCGTTGACGATGGTGGGGGACACGACGTGAGTGTCGCTGAGGACGATGTTCCAGTTTTTGAGATTGTCGTCGCGCTTGCCGACGACTTCGTTGGGGTAGAGGGCAGCTCCGCCGCCACCGTTGTCAGTCTTGTGATTGAAGAATGAATAGCGGCCAAACATGGAGTTGGCGTTGGTGAACTTGTGATCCCCTTTCAGGGTGTATTGGCGCATGGACTGAATTTCGCTGGCTGTGCCAATGAAATTGTTGGCGTTGGTGAAGCGATCTGTTGGCGCACGGTTGGGAAGGGGGTAGAACTCGTTGATGGCCCTTGCGACGGGGTCGATTTGGGTGGCAGGGATGATGTTGCCGGGATAGATCTGGCGAGTGACGCCGGTGCCGGAGCCCTGGGTGGTGAAGGGATCGTAGATGGGGATAGGCGTGCCGTTAGCGTTGAAGAGATCGCTGAAGTTGCCGGTACGCTGGCCGAGGGTGGGGAAGCTGGCGATTACGGGACGCGAGCGGCGGTAGCGGTATTCTTCCCAATTGCCGAAGAAGAAGGTGCGGTCCTTGATCACGGGGCCGCCGGCGCTGGCACCGAACTGGTTGTAGCGGAAGGGTGGCTTGATGGTGGCGAAGGTGTTGCGGGCGTCGAGGGCATCGTTGCGGAAGAACTCGTAGACGCTGCCGTGGAGCTTGTTGGTGCCTGAGCGGGTAACCATGTTGATAACGCCACCGGCAGTGAAGCCGTATTCTGCCGACATGCCCCCGGACTGGACCTTGAACTCTTCAACTGAATCGACGCCTGGGTTGATGGCGACTTCGCCGATGTAGCTCTGGATGTTATTGCCGCCGTCGAGGAGCTGGCCGTTCATTGCGTTGGGGCCGCCGTTGATTGAAATCGACGAAAGCTGGATGCCACGATCTGCAAAGCCTGAGGAAGTGGAGCCGGCGTTGGATTTGACGCTGGGGGTGAGGAGGGTGAGCGCGAGGGCGTTGCGACCGTTGAGAGGAAGTTCGCTGACGCGCTTCTGATCGACTACCTTACCGATGGAGGTGTTGGAAGTGTCTACGAGAAGAGCTTCACTTTTTACTTCGATAGATTCTGTGACCTGGCCGACTTCGAGCTGAATGTCGACCTGTGCGCGCTGGTCGACCTGGAGTTGCAGGCCGGAGCGAACGACTTTACGGAAGCCGGTTTTCTCGACCGTTACCGTATAGTCACCGACGGCGAGATTTGGGGCCTGGTAGAGGCCATCTGCCGTGGACGTTGTTTCGATGCCTGCGTTGGTTGCGGTGTTGAATACGCGGATCTTCGCGCCTGCAATGGCTGCGCCGCTGCCGTCGGAGACGGTGCCAAGGATGGTGCCGCGACCCTGTTGCGAGAAGCCTGGCAGCGAGGCCAGCAGGAGAAGCGGTAGGAATAGAAGCTTAGTCAGTTTAGTCATCATGGAAATCCCTGAAATCTGAAATAATCTATCACAATCTTATGACAAGTTCCATGACCGATGGTGCGCACTCATCTGATTCTGCAAAAATGAACCATGGTTGTGAGTCTTGGCGCAATGACACTCTTGCTGCAGGTAATGCTTGCGGCGCCGGTGATGGAGTGCCCGATTGAGGCTGAGTTACGGTTGCCTCCCGTGCCGGATTACAGGCCTCTGGAGTTGTCCAGAAAAACAGCGTTGAAGGGGTTTGAGGCTTGGGGTGGGGCTGCTGTTGAGGTTACTCGACGGTTAGCTGATGGGGCCGTGGGGTTGAAGGTTGGCGCACAGGTGGTCTTGCTGAAGCCGATGGGGATACTTGGCTTTGAAGGTGTGGCGAAGGTGGGTTTGAAGCCAGTTGGTTTTCGGGTTTATCGGGCGGCATTGGGCTATGGTGCGGCAAAGGTAACGATACAGATGACTGGTGGAGTTTATGCGGCGGCACAGTGCGGGGGGAGGCTGGCGCTGTTTGATGTGGACTTGAAGGGACCGGTTGGGGTGGACGCCAACGGAGATGGGACGGTGGATATGAATTCGCCGGCGGAGTACGCGCGAGTTCGTGGTGGAGCGTTTGAATGGGATGGACGCGCCTTTGTGTTCGACCGGGTGGATTGGAAGAGACGAGTGCTCGTGATGAAGGAGACTGCTGTGGGGCCGAAGTTTGTCGAGGGTGAAGTGTTGGCGGATTTTGCTTATGTGGACCGGTTGCAGGAGACGCGAAGGCTTAGTGGGCATGGGAGTTCATTTACGTTGATTGATTTTTGGGCTTCATGGTGCGGGCCTTGTATTGCGGCTTTTCCGCAATTGAAGGCGATTGCGGAAAAGCATGAAGTGAAGATACTGGGTGTGAATGGAGATGAAGATGCGGGGGCGGCTTCGCGGGTGCTGGCGCAGTTTGAGGTGTTGTGGCCGGATGTGCAGTCGACCGAGCCGGGTGTGTTGTTTGATTACCGGACACGGGTGGGTTTGTACCCTACCTATCTGTTGCTTGATGCTTCGCGGAAGATTGTGTTCCGGACAGAAAGCACGCTTGAGTTGATTGAGGAGATTCGGCGGGTGGTGCCGGCAAAAAAAGCTCGTTGACCTGACTGTAACCATTTTGTAACATTACGGAATGCGCTGGATTGCGCTCCTTCTGCCGCTCGCCTGCGGGGCGCAGGATTGGGGCAGCTTGCATATCGTGAATGCCAACTTGCCATTGGGCGAGAAGTTGTTGTTGCAGTTTCATTCGCGATTGAGGACGCACGATAATTTTGGAGATTATTTTCAGTCTCGTGGCGGGGCGATCTTGTCGTATCGTGTGCTGCCGAAGGTGAGCCTGATTGGGGGCTACTATTTTGCCGACGAGGAGGCGCGAAGCGGAGCTCGGAGTGACTTCCATCGATCCTTTGGAGGAGCCAGTTTTGTCTTGCCGTCGCCTTCGAAGGTGAAGATTGAAGCCCGGAGCTTGTTGGAACGATTCGTTAGGACTAGTCGTGGGGACTATTTTCGCGCGAGGGAACGGATGCTGCTGAGCTTTGGAACAGGCAAGGTGCGGCCTTATCTGCAATTGGAAGGCCTGGCTCAGCAGAGCATTGTGATGGGGCGCTTTGGGGCTGGTGCTCTGTTTGTGATGAGTGGTGGACGTGATGTGTCAGTGGGGTTTGAACACCGGCAACTTGCAAGCGGCGGTTACATCAACCTGATCACAACCAATCTCCAATTTCAGCTTCGACCAAAGCGTGATTAGATCCGATTGAACTTCTTGACGGTCTCGCCAAGGCTCTTGAACTGCTTGATGAAGGGGACCATTTTGGTTTCACGATCATCGATTTCCTGCGAACGTTTTAGAATCGCTGCTTCCATTTCTCTAGGGACGACGACGACGCCGTCTTCGCCAGCTACGATGATATCGCCCGGTTTGACCTTGATGCCGGCGCAATCGACTTCGATGTCTTTAGCGACGCTGGCCCAGCGGCCGACGCTTGAGCCGGGGCTTACCGAGCGGGCGAAGACCGGGAGGCCGAGGCTGCGGATTTCGGCGAGGTCTCTGACGCCACCGTCGAGGATGATGCCGGCCATGCCGCGGGCTTTGGCAGCAGTGGCCATAAGGCCACCCATGCCTGCCAGGTCTAGCGACTCAGCGATTACGATGATGCCGACTTCGCCTGGTTTTGCCGCGTCGATCATCGCGACACTGTCTCTGGCTGAAAGAGCTGCGGTGGCTTGTTCTGGTGTGGCTGGTTTGAGGAGAGCCGTTGTAGCGCGGCCTACGAAGCTCATGCCGACACGGGGGCGCATGTCGTGGGACATGTAGCCACGCTTGCCGGTGATTTGATCAACGGCGTCGGCTACTGATGCTACTGTCGATTTTGAGAAGCCGTTGAGAAGCGGGTCGGCATAGTTTGTTTTGGTGGCCTGCTGAAAGCCAACAAGGAGCAGGGCGGCGACGGGGATTAGGATGAGCTTGTTCATATTATTATTCGCCGTTGAGGAATTTGGCCCAGCGGTATTCGGTTTGGGGCTTGTCGTCGCTGAGGGCCTTGTTTACCGCTAACTTGGCGACGTGTTCGACGATCCAGTTGAAGTTGTCTTTGCCGACGGATTCGATGCCAGCGTCAGGGGCAGGGTTCATGAAGTCGATGGCGTAGGGGATGCCGTCTTCTACGGCGAATTCGACAGTGTTGAGGTCATAGCCGAGGGCTTTGCAGATGGTGAGGCAATCCCTGTTGAGGCGGGCTTGCATTTCTGGCTTGAGAGGCTCTGGATTTTTGACGTAACGATCAGCGTGAGGGGCCCGCGGGTCGTATTGCATGATGTGGACCTTGTCCTGGCCTACGACGTAGCAACGATAGTATTCAGTGAAGTTGACTGCGGCCTGGAGGGTCATGCAGAGGGTGTGGGTCTTGTTGTAAGCCTCGAAGAGTTCATCGGGTGAGTCCACTTTGTAGACGTCGCGCCAGCCGCCGCCGTCGAAGGGCTTGAGGAAGGCGGGGAAGCCGACGTAGTCGAAGATCTCCTGCCAGTTGAGGGGGAAGATGAGGTTGCGCATGGATTGCGCGGTGGTGCCCGGCGGGTGGCTGTGGTGCGGGAGTATGACTGTGTTGGGGATCGCGATGCCGATTTTAGAGGCCAGTGCATAGTTGAAAAACTTGTCGTCAGCGCTCCACCAGAAGGGATTGTTGATGACGTGGGTGCCGCCGAGAACGGCATTCTTGAGATAGGCGCGATAGAAGGGAATGTCGTGGCTGATGCGATCAACGATGACTTTGTAGCCCGTCGGCCCGGCCATCTTGACACCGCCGATTTGGAGGTGTTCGGCCATGATACCGGGAACCTTCATGCCGTTGATGTAGTCGACCAGGGCGGGCGGGAAGCTGGTCTCCATTCCGTATACAACTGCGATTTTTCTCATTGTGGTTCGATTCCTTTGTTAAGCGAAGTAAGCCCGGGCCATGAGGCGCCAGAGAGGCCAGTCGTGGGGCATGTTGTTGTCCCATACATCAAGACGATGGGGGATGTGTTTGCGGCCGAGGAGTTCGGCCATGCGGTAGTTGTCACCGAGACAGATATCGTGATTGGAGGCTCCGAGGATCATGAACCAATCGCCGTGACAGTGGCCGTGGTACCAGGTATCGTCGTTGCTCTGGACGTAGTCAACCGGATTGTGGAAGTAGGCGAGATCGTCGAAGTAGCCTTTGAGGAAGCTGCGGTTGTCGAAGGCACCTGAGAGCGAGACGCATTTGGTGACGGCGTCAGGATGCCGTAGGGCGAAATTGGTGGCGTGATAGCCGCCGAAGGAGCAGCCGTGAACCGTAAGGTCGATGCGGCCGGAGCGGTGGTGGATCAGCGGCAGGACTTCGTGGAGGATGTACTTTTCGTAGGCGTCGTGGCGGAGGACGCGGTCTGCGGGGTGGATCGATTTGTTGTACCAGGATTCGGCGTCGACGCTGTCGACACAGAAAAGCATCAGTTGGCCGGAGTCAATGCGGTCGTACAAAGTTTCGACCATGCGCTGGTCTTCGTATTCGTGGAAGGAGCCCATTGAGGAGGGGAAGACTAAAACAGGGTGCCCGGCGTGGCCGTACTGCAGGAGCTGCATGTCTTTGTGGAGGTGGGGGCTGCCCCATTGATGGTATTCACGATGCATGAAACGACAGGATAACAGTCAGAGTATCCTGTACCAATGAAGATTGCGTTGCTGATGCTCGCAGGGGCTCTTGGCCTTTCTGCTGCAAAGAATATCGAGATTCTTTGGGATTCTTTTGGTGTTGCTCATGTTTATGCCCAGGACAAAGAAGGCATGTTCTATGGGTATGGCTATGCGCAGATGCAGAGCCACGCGAATCTGGTTTTGAAGTTGTACGGGGAATCGCGGGGGCGGGGGGCTGAGTATTGGGGGCCGAAAGGGCTTGAGCTTGATAAGTGGGTGCATGTGAATCAGGTGCCGGAACGGGCGGAGAACTGGTACCGGATGCAGTCGCCCGAGTTCAAGAAGTATCTGACTGCTTTTGCCGACGGGATGAATGAATATGCCAAGCGGCACCCGGAGGCGATTGGGCCGGATTACAAGAAGGTGTTGCCGATTGAGCCTGTTGACAGCCTTATGCATGCCCACCGGATTGTGCATTTTAGCTATGTGTCGTCGCAGGCCCGGGTGACTGCGGTGGGTTCGGGTCGCCCTTTTAATCCTGGGGCGCTGGCTTCGAATGCCTGGGCGATCATGCCGAAGAAGAGCGAGAAGGGGACACCGATGATGCTGATGAATCCGCATCTTCCGTGGCAGGACTGGTACACGTACTACGAGATTCATTTGAATGGCCCGGGGGCGAATTTGTATGGGGCGAGCCAAGTTGGGTTCCCGGTGTTGCGCTTCGTGTTTAGCGATTATTTGGGCTTTACGCAGACAGTGAATTCGCTTGATGCGAGTGACCTATACAAGATTACGCCTGATGGAGATGGCTATCGCTTTGATGGTGAGAAAAAGAATTACCAGCATGTGAAGGCGGTGATCAAGGTGAACGGTGGGGCCGATGTGGTTCTTGATATCAAGAAGACGGTGCATGGGCCGGTAGTGTGGGATCAGGATGGGAAGGTACTGGCGATGAAGACGGGTGGGCTGGATCGTCCGTTTTTGCTTGAGCAATATTGGAAGATGGCGATTGCGAAGAATTTTGCGGAGTATCAGGCACAGGTGGCACGGCTGGAGGTGCCTACGTTTAACATCACTTATGCCGACAAGGATGGGCATGTGATGTATCTGTTTAACGGGACGCTGCCGAAGCGTAAGAGTGGCGACCTCGGCTTTTGGGCTGGGGTGCTTCCGGGGGACACCAGCCATACGTTGTGGACCGATTATCACTCCTATGGTGAGCTGCCGAAGATGATTGATCCGCCTTCGGGCTGGGTGCAGAATACGAATGATCCGCCGTGGACTTCGACGCTGCCGGCGATGGATTTTACGAAGTATCCAGCTTACGCGGCCGGGACGGATTACACGATGCGGACGCGGTCTTCTTTGCGGATGTTGAGCAAGGACGAGAAGCTGAGCTTCGAGAAGATGGTTGCTTATAAGCACTCCACGCATCTGGAGATGGCAGACCGGATGCTGGATGATTTATTGGCGGCGGTGCCTGATAGTGCGGCGAAGAAAGTGTTAGCGGTTTGGGACCGGAATGCAGATAACGCGAGCCCAGGGGCTATTTTATTTGAGACTTTGATGCGTGGCTTCCGGCCAGAGTTTACAGTGCCAGCGGATCCGAAGGATCCTTTGAAGACTCCGATGGGCCTGAAGAATACTTCGGCTGGAGTTGTGGCTCTGGCCAAGGCGGCGCTTGAAGTTGAGAAGAATTTTGGCAAGCTTGAAGTGGCCTATGGCGAAGTGAATCGCTTCAAGTTTCGTGGTGCGGATTTGCCGGGGAATGGCGCGGATGGAGCGCTGGGAGCCTTCCGTGTGATTCGCTTTGGGCCGAACCGTGCGCCGGTTCATGGCGATACTTTTGTTGCCGTCGTTGAGTGGTTGAAGACGGGGCCGCATGCGCAGGTGCTTGTGAGTTATGGCAACTCATCGCAGCCCGGGACTAAGCATGATGTAGACCAACTTCCGCTGCTGAGCCAGAAGAAGCTTCGCGATGCCTGGCGTTTGCGCCGCGATGTCGAGAAGCATCTCGAATCTAAAGACGTGTTTTAGTTGATGATCTTGTCGAGGAGCTCGTAGCGCGTCCGGGTCTGATCGGTCTTTACTTCTGGCTTCTCGTCTAGGTTCATGTACTTGCCGGTTTTGACTTCGGGCCAGTTGGGGAGGCCTTTGCCGTTGGGGTTGCCTGTCTTGATGAAGTTGGCGAAGTATTCCTGCATGGCTTTGGAGGTGGCGAAGTCGGCTGGTTCCCAGGCGTAGACTTTGTTCGATTCGAGGTTGCCTAAGGCGTATTCGATTTCGGCAGAGTGGACCGCGCCTTTGGGACGGGGCAGTGGCGGTGTTGTGCTGTTGCGGGTGACGCCTCCGGCCATGTTGGCGGTGGCACCAGCGAATTCGGGAGTCATCTTGGGGCGCGGCCTTGTGTAGTAGTAACGATAGACCGGCTTGCCGCCGGTCTTTGCTGCGGCCTCGATCCAGCGCCAGGTGGAGAGGCCGGTGAAGCGGTCTCCGGCGAGTTGGGTAGCGACGGCTTCTACGTCTTCATCCTTGGTCACCGGGTAGGCCTTGAGGAGAGCTGCGGCGTGATCCGGGTATAGCTTTTCGACTGCGGCTTTGAAGCTAGCGACGGTTTTTGGGGTGGTGCCGAGGATGGAGCGGGCGTTCTGTTCTTCTGAGTTCCAACCGGCGAGGAGTGGGACGTGAGCTTGTTTGCCAGAAGCGAAGAGCTTGGCTGGAGATTCGGGGAAGAAGTACCCATCGGTGATGACGTTGAAGCGGGGCGCGCCGGGTTTGCCTACCGCTTCGAGCAGTTGCTTCGCAGGGATCTTGCGGAGGTCTTCGAGGGTGTTGAGGTTCAGAGACTTCGCGAATTTCTCGCCTTGCTCTTCGGCTTGCTGGAGGGTAGTGCGGGCGTTGGCGGATAGAGCTGAGCCGCTTTCGCCGATGGCGCCTACGATGAGGTCGCGGGATAGGGGTGAGACCATCTGGGCGCTGGATGAGGTGGAGCCTGCGGATTCACCGGCGATGGTGATGTGGTCGGGGTCGCCACCGAAGGCGGCGATGTTGGCCTTGACCCAGCGCAGGGCAGCGCTTTGATCGAGCAGGCCCCAGTTGCCGGAGGCTTTGTGCATGGAGGATGCGGAGACAGCGGGGTGGGCAAAGAAGCCGAAGATGCCAAGCCGGTAGTTGACCGTCACCGAGACGATGCCTTTGCGGGCCATGCTTCCGCCGTCGTAGCGGGGTTCTGAGGCGTCGCCGGCCTGGAAGCCGCCGCCGAAGAAGTAAACGAGAACTGGCAGCTTGTCATTTACCGATTTCATCGGTGTCCAGATGTTGAGGTGGAGGCAGTCTTCGCTCATGCCGTTGGCGCGGAAGTTCATGTCGCCGAAGAGGGGGAGTTGCATACACTGCGGGCCGAAGCTCTTGGCATTGAGTGTTGCCTCCCAAGGGCCTGCGGGGATGGGGGGAGCGAAGCGCAAAGCTCCAACGGGAGGCTTGGCGAAGGGGATGCCCCGGAAAATCCATACGCCTTCGGACCTAACGCCTTCAATTTTTCCAAGAGGCGTTATGTGGAAGATTCCAGGCTCGGCGGAGAGCAGGAGGAGTGCGAGGTGCGCGATCATGTGCCCGATTCTATTGCATTTGTTGGCGGAATGAGAGGTCCCGGTAGTATATGGTCATGGACGATTTCATCAGCCGGTTTGAGGCTGGAAAGTTAACGAAGGAAGAATGGACTCATGCGGCGCATTTGCGGATGGCGGCCTGGTATGTTTTCAACTTCTCGCCAGAGGAGGCGGGAGAGAAGATTCGACGCGGGATCCGGCATCTGAACGTTTGCCTCGGTGGGCAGAATACCGAGGATGCAGGGTATCACGAGACGCTCACTGAATTCTGGATTCTTGAGGTGAGGGCTCATGGGCCGGAGGGCGTGACGGAGTTGCCTGCGGATTTGTGGAAGCGCGATTATCCGACCGATATTGTAAAGGACCGGCGGGCGCGGCGTGAGTACGTCAAGCCCGAATCTGTTCGCTTTGAAGGGTGAATTTCGGTCCAGTGCTTTGCGGAAACGAACTGCGCCAGATGTCGGGCGTTTGTTGTCGCAATGACGATATCGCTTGCTGGCGCGCCGAAGGAGAGGGCTTGCGCAGCGAGAATCACATCGATATCGAGTTCTTTTGAGTCTGCCGTTGGTCGACCTTGCTGTCTTGCCTTAGCCCATAGCTCGGCTGACAAGCAGAGAGCTTCATCAGTAAGAGGGACATAATGATTCGATGCTTTGCTGAACTCATCGAGTCTCCCAACGCTAAATGGTTTGTTTGCTCGAAGCAGTTCGCGTTTGAGTTCGTAGTAGATGATGGCAGGCACCAAAACGCGGTCTCCGTTCATAATTGTCTTGGTCAGCCAGTCTGTAATGGCAGCAACTTCAGCAGTCTGCCGGGGATGCGTGATCAACCCGAGTGGGCCAGAGTCGAGGAAAATGAACTGGCTCACGGATAAAGGATTCGTTCGCCAGAAGCACCGCGATTCTCGTTCATCGTTTTTTTGAACTCGTCGAGTTCTTTCTGCGCGTTACGTAATCTCGTAGGGTCGTCAGTGGCATCTTCACGCGCCCATGACTCAAGCAATTCGAGCGTTTCAGTATCAATTGCGCCGGTGGCCAAGGGTACAGGGGAGGTGTGTTTCTTAGTCGCTTGCTGCTTCATGATGCTGATTCTCCCTTGATCCGATATTAACCAATTTAGCGGAAGTTAGGCCAGAAGAGGCCTGACGACTTTGCCGAAGACGTCGGTCAGCCGGAAGTTGCGGCCCTGGTATTTATAGGTGAGCCTGGTGTGGTCCAGGCCCAAGCAGTGTAAGAGGGTCGCCTGGAGGTCGTGGCAGTCTATTGGGTCGCGGACGATGTTGTAGCCGTAGTCGTCGGTTTCTCCCCAGACCTGGCCGGGCTTGATGCCGCCACCGGCCATCCAGATGGAGAAGCAGCGCGGGTGGTGATCGCGTCCGTAGTCGTCATTGGTGAGACGGCCCTGACAGTAGACGGTGCGGCCGAATTCACCTCCCCAGACTACTAGCGTGTCGTCTAGCATGCCGCGTTGTTTCAGGTCTGTCACCAAGGCAGCCGAGGCCTGGTCTACTTCTTTGCAGCGCTTGGGGAGGCCGGTTTGCAGACCGCCGTGGTGATCCCAGTCCCGGTGGAAGAGCTGGATTGTTCTTACGCCTCGTTCGGCCAGACGCCTTGCGAGCAGAGCGTTGGCGGCGAAGGTGCCGGGCTTCTTCGCGTCTTCGCCGTAGAGGTCAAAGGTGGATTGCGGTTCCTTAGATAGGTCAGTCAATTCCGGCACGCTGGCCTGCATCTTGAAAGCCATCTCATATTGGGCGATGCGGGTTGAGATTTCGGGGTCGGCGTAGCTGTCTAGCTGCTGCTGATTGAGCTGATTCAAGGTGTCAAGGTAGGCGCGACGATCTTCGCGCGTCATGCCTTGCGGGTCGCTCAGATAGAGGACTGGATCACCTACGGAGCGGAACTTTACGCCTTGATACTTCGAGGGTAGAAAGCCGGAGCCCCAGAGCCGGTCGTAGAGAGGTTGGCCGCCGACGCCCTGGCCGGGGGAGATCATGACTACGAAGGCGGGTAGGTCTTCTGACTCTGCCCCGAGACCGTAGCTGAGCCAGGAGCCCATGGAGGGACGGCCGGCGATTTGAGCGCCCGTGAGGAGGAAGGTGACGGCGGGGTCGTGGTTGATGGCCTCTGTATGTAAACTTCGAATGATCGTGATGTCGTCGGCGATCCTGGCGGTGTGGGGGAGTAGGTCTCCGATCCAGGCACCGTTTGACCCGTGTTGCTTGAAGCCGAAGCGGGAGGGGACGATGGGGAAATTTGCCTGGGTGGCGGACATGCCGGTGAGGCGCTGGCCGTTGCGGATCGATTCAGGGAGGTCCTGGCCCGAGTATTTGGTGAGTTGGGGTTTGTAGTCGAAGAGCTCCAGTTGCGAGGGGCCACCGCTTTGGAAGAGGTAGATGATGCGCTTGGCTTTGGCCGGGAAGTGCGTCGGGAGGCCCTTGCCCATGAGTTGGGTGAGGGCGTTGAGGCCGAGGGCGGAGCTGGTGAGGAATTTGCGGCGGTCCATCATTATTGCCTTGTGATTGTTTCGTCGAGGTTGAGGAGCATGCTGGCGATTTGGGTCCAGGCGGCTAGCTCGGTGCGGGGGAGCTTGCGTGGCATTGGGGACTCGCCTTGGTCGAGCAGAGTGTTTGCGTCCTTGGGGTTGGCTTCGAAGCGTTTGGTGAAGCGGGACTTGGCGGCTTCGATCAGGGTTTGTTCTTTAGCGGTTGGCTTGCGGTTGAGGACTAGCTGGTAGGCGTAGTCTATTGGGCGGGGGCCGCCCTCTTTGAGAATTCTCTCGGCTAGTTTTCTTGAGGCTTCGAGGAAGGTGACATCGTTCATCAGGTTGAGGGCCTGGAGGGGAGTGTTGGTGCGGGTTTCGCGGACGGTGCAGGCTTCGCGACTCGGGGAGTCGAAGTTCATCATCGAGGGAGGCGCGATGGTTCGCTTCCAGAAGGTGTAAAGGCTACGGCGGTAGAGGTCTTCTCCATGATCTTGAGGGTAGCCGCCGCCACCGGATAGTTCTTGCCATAGGCCGGCGGGTTGGTAGGGCTTGACGCTGGGGCCGCCTTGTTTCTCTACCAGCAGACCGGAGACGGTGAGGGCGTTATCGCGGATCATTTCGGGTGAGAGGCGGAAGCGTGGGGCTCGGGCAAAGAGGCGGTTTTCGGGATCTTTTGTCAGAAGCTCCTGAGTGAGTTTGGAACTTTGCCGGTAGGTATCGCTCAGCACGATTTGTTTGATCGTTTGCTTGATGTTCCAGCCGCTGTTTACGAAGTCGACGGCGAGGGTGTCGAGGAGTTCTTGGTGCAGGGGCCATTCGCCTTGCGAACCAAAGTCTTCTGCGGTCTTGACGATGCCGATGCCGAAGAGCATTTGCCAGAAGCGGTTCACTGTGACGCGTGCCAGGAGCGGGTTGTCTTTGGAAACCAGCCAATTGGCCAGGCCGAGGCGGTCTCTTGCGTTGCTGCTGGGCAGGGCTGATGGGGTGGCTGGCTCGACCGGGTCGCCGTGGGCGTCGTAGGCTCCTCGCTTGAGCAGATAGGCCTGGCGCTTGGGGCCTTCGCGCATGATCATCAGCGTTGGCAGGGTCTTGAGGTAGTCGTCGTACTCGGTCTGGACTGCGCGGAGGGTGGCTAGCTCGGCTGGCTTGGTTTGGTCGAGGTAGGCGAGGCGGAGTTTTTCTGGAGACGCTGAGGGGGCGAGGGCGATGACTTCTTGCGGAGTGAGTTCTCGCTTGAAGATGCTTACGTTTTTGATTTCGCCTTTGAAGGACATGCCGTTGCCGGCGCCGATCTTGAGCGGGTGCTTGAAGTTCATCGGCCAATTGAGTTCGTCGAAGAGGACCTTGAGCTTCTGCGGCTTGCCATCAATGTAGATCTGGACGCCTTTGGCGTAGCGGCTGCCGTCGTAGGTGGCGACGATGTGTTGCCACTGGTTGAGGGTGACCGGTGCTTCGGTTTCGATGCGCATGCCGATGTCGGTCCAACGGAATACGACGTTGAGACGGACGTGGCCGTTCATGATGTAGAGGCCGTGGCCATTACCTTCGGCGTAGTCTTCGGCGATGGAAAAGATGGCACCAGTCTTTTCTTCGGGCTTGGCCCAGGCAGAGAAGGTGAAGGGGCTGAGGTAGTTGTAGACGACGGTGCCGCCTTTTTCTTCAACCACTCGTTTGCCATCGAATTTGGAGGCATCACCTTCCAGCTTGTTCTGGTAGGCGAGTTCTTCCGCAGGAAGCCAATCGGTGGGGGGCTTGAACTTGGCGAGGTCTTTTTGCCAGCGGGATTCGGCTTTGCCTACGGCGCGCCGGGCGTTGGCGAGCTTGGCTTCAAGCTGGGCGAGCTTGGCTTGCTGGTCGCGCGTGGGTGCCTTCATCATCGGTTCGTCGTTGCCCCAGTTGTAGACGAGGCCTTTTTCTTCAAGGTTGTTAAAGAAGGCAAACATCGAGTAGAAATCGCGCTGGGTGATGGGGTCGTATTTGTGGTCGTGGCAGCGGGCGCAGCCCATGGTCATGCCTAGAAATACAGTGGCTGTGGTTTCAGCCCGGTCGGCTACGTATTCGACCCGGAATTCTTCCGGGACGATGCCGCCTTCGGCGCTGGTGCGATGGTTGCGGTGAAAAGCGGTGGCCATCTTTTGTTCGAGGGTTGAGTTGGGAAGCAGGTCTCCGGCCAGTTGCTCGACTACGAATTGGTTGAAGGGTTTGTTGGTGGAGAAGGCTTCGAGGACCCAGTCTCGCCAGCGGTACATATCGCGGACACCATCAGATTGGTAGCCGTTGGTGTCGGAGTAGCGGGCGGCTTCAAGCCAGCGCCAGGCCATGCGTTCGGCGTAGCGCGGAGAGGCCAGGAGGCGATCTACTTGTTTTTCGTAGGCTTTGAGTGAGATGTCTTTTTCAAAGGCCGTCAAGTCAGCGGGGGTTGGAGGGAGCCCGGTGAGATCGAAGCTGAGGCGGCGAAGGAGCGTAGCCTTGTCTGCTTGAGGCGAGGGCTTGATGTTGAGAGTATGGAGCTTGGCTTGGACGAGTGTGTCGATGGTCGCGCCTGGGGTACGTCCAGGCGGGAGGAAAGCCCAGTGGCGCTCGTATTTGGCACCTTGGTCGGTCCAGATCTTGATCTTGTCGATGTCGGCGGCGGGCAGGGCTTCACGGCCTGCATAAGCGGGCGGCATGCGGAGGCCTTTGTTTTTGTGGGTGATCCGTTCGAGCACTTTGCCGCTTTTGAGGGCAGGGTTCTCAATGTCGAGACGCAGACCAGCTTTGCGATTGTTGGGGTCTGGCCCATGGCAGTGAAAGCACTGCTCACTCAGGATGGGCCGGATGTCGCGGTTGAAGGAGAGCTCGGCTGCGCTGATTAGAAAGGGTACGAATACTAACAAGAGCTTCATGAAGTCTGACTTGATTCTATCGCCACGGCTATCCTAGACATATGGGCTTAACCGAGATTATCGAGGCCGAGGGGCATCTGATTGATTCGCACATCATGGAGCGGATCTTCGACACCGTCGTCGAATACCAGGGGCGCTTTGAGGTTGAAAAATTTCATATTGGACGCACGAACAGTGAAGCCTCGCAGTTAAGGATGCGAGTGGAGACGCCGACGCAGGGGCAGATGGATCAGTTGTTGAGCCAGTTGCTGGGGCTGGGCTGCGTGCCGGTGGATGCTGGAGACGCTGCCGTTGAGACGGCCGAGAGTGACAAGTGTGCACCGGAGGATTTTTATTCGACGACCAACCACCGGACGCTGGTGCGGGTAGACGGGCAGTGGGTTGAGGTGGGAAAGCAGCGCATGGACGCGACCGTGGTTGTGAGTGGGAATACTGCGGAGTGCCGGAAGCTGAGGGATCTAAAAGCAGGGGAGCGCGTGGTGGTGGGAATGCGCGGGATTCGGGTAGTGCCCGACACGAAGGACCGCGACCGCTTGAGCTTTGGATTCATGTCGAACGAAGTTTCGAGCGAACGGCAAGTGGAGACGGCGGTGCAGACGACCGTTGCGATTATGAAGGCGGTTCGTGAGCAGGGCAAGAAGGTTGTGGTTGTAGCCGGGCCGGTGGTGGTTCATACGGGTGGATCGAATCCTTTGTCGGAGTTGATCCGGATGGGCTGGGTGGATGCTTTACTTGCTGGCAATGCGCTGGCGGTGCATGACATTGAGGCGGCATTGCTTGGGACGAGCCTGGGGATTCGCCAGAAGGATGGGAGGCAGGAAGAGCACGGTCATCGCAACCATATGCGGGCGATCAATGCGATTAACCATTGCGGCGATATTGCTGGTGCGGTGGCTCAAGGGCGGCTGTCGACTGGGGTGATGTATGAGTGTGTGAAGCACAAGGTCCCGTTTGTGCTGGCGGGGAGTTTGCGTGATGACGGGCCGCTGCCTGATACGGTGACGGATATGAACGAGGCGCAAAACCTTTACACGAAGCATATTGAGAATGCGGGTGTGGTGTTGTGCCTGTCGAGCATGCTGCATTCGATTGCCACTGGCAACATGTTACCGAGCTGGGTGAAGATGGTGTGCGTGGATATTAATCCGGCGGTGGCGACGAAGGTGAGCGACCGCGGGAGTTCTCAAACGGTGGGTGTTGTGACAGACGTGGGTCTGTTTCTGGACCTGCTGATTCGGAAATTGAAAGAACAATGAAACAATACACAGACGATCACGCCTCTAGCGGTGTGAAGGCGGAATTACCTGACATCGAGACTTGGCCGAACCAGTTTTCAGGGCGAGATTACGAGATCGAGATTTCGAGCCCCGAGTTTACGAGCGTTTGCCCGAAGACGGGGTTGCCTGATCATGGGACGCTGACGCTGCGCTATACGCCAGATGCGGCTTGTCTAGAGTTGAAGGCCTACAAGATGTATCTGCTGGCGTATCGCAATCTTGGAATTTTTCAAGAGAACATTGTGAACCGGATTCTTGAAGATGTTGTGCGGGCGACGAAGCCTCGCAAGGTGATTGTGGTGGGTGATTTTACGCCTCGGGGCGGAATTTATTCGAAAATTTCAGCGAGCTATGAGCGAAAAGACTAGTCCGGGACAATTGACGCACGAGGAAGAGCTGGAGCTGGCCATTCGAGAGATTCGCGAGCGGGTGATGGCTCGTTATCCAAGCGGCCTTTGGCATGGGCTGGAGTTGCCTGACTTTACGCCGGTGCTTGAGGCTCGGGATCAGGCGAACGCGAAGGTGGCGGCGATTGGGCGGGTGAACCCGCGGGCGGGTGGGTTGTTGAATGGTTTGATCCAATGGGTGAAGCAGGCGATTGCGCGGAGTCTGGGTTGGTTTGTGCGGGATCAGGTGGATTTTAACCATGCGATGGTGCGGTCTCTCGATTCCGTGCTGGAGGGTTTGAATTCGATCAACCGGACCTTGAAGACGATACCGCCGAAGTTTGAACCTCCGATGGAGGAGATTCGCAGGGAGACGGCAGAGCTTAAGGATATTCGCTCGAACTGGCTGGTGTGGCGGAGGGAATGGGAAGAGAAGTTGGGCCGGAATGAGGTGCAGTTTTTGCGGGCGGTGGCGGATTTGCAGGCTGCTTACGCGCAGCGGACTTCGGTGCTGGAGCAGCGGATTGAAGAGCGGATCGCGGCGCAGCACAAGGAATTTGAGGGGGCTTTGGAGCGGTCGAATTTTGCGATGCAGCAGCGGTTTTGGAAGGAACTGGAGAAGGTTCGCGTCGAGTATGAGCGAATCATCTATGCTGAGATCCGGAGTGTGCGTCAGAAGCCGGCTAGTGTTGTTGCTGGTGGTGGCGGGGCGGATTCTTCGATCGATATCGACTGGGTTCATTTTGCGAACAAATTTCGCGGGGATGCACCGAAGATCCAGAAGCACTTTGAAGGGTATTTACCGAGGTTTGAGGGTTGCGAGCGGGTGCTTGATATTGGATGCGGGCGTGGGGAGTTTTTGAGTTTGCTCAAAGAGCGCGGGGTGGCTGGTGTTGGGGTGGATTTGTATGAGGAGAATATTGCGTTGCTGAAGCAAGCGGGGCTCGATGCGCGGCAGGCGAATGTGTTTGAGTATCTGGCCGAAGAGGGGCCCGGATCTTTTGATGGAATCTTTTGTGCGCAGGTGATTGAGCACTTGCCGCCGGCTGAGGTGTGGAGGCTGGTGCAGGCTTGTTCTGTAGCGCTCAAGACGGGTGGCGTGATTGTGTTTGAGACGCCGAATCCCGAGTGTCTGGCAATTTTTGCGACGCACTTTTATGTGGATCCGTCGCATACACGACCGGTGCCTCCGGCGCTGCTTTGCTTCTATCTGGAAGAGGCTGGGTTTGGGCGAATCGATGTGCAGCGGTTTGCTCCGGCATATGAAGAGAGGCCGGAGTTGAATGCGTTGCCGGCGAGTATGAAGGAGTCGTTTTTTGGCGGGCTGGATTATTCGGCCTTTGCTAAGAAGCTTTAGCGATTGGGAAGTTGCCCATCAGGCCCGGCGTTGTTTTGGAATGTCCCGGGCGGGGGTTGCGGGTGATGGTTGGACGCTGTTTCAGGCAGCGAAGGATAAGCGGTCCCGGATGAATTTGGTTTCGTTGTTGAATTTTTTGTCGCGCATGGAATAGAAGCGGCTGAGAATGCGATGGAAGAGATTGCAGAGGCGGAGTTCGTAGACCTCCATACGGGCAAAAGAGGGTGTCTGTTTTTCAATCAGTTCGAAAGCCAGGGATCGGGGCCGGGATAACTCAGCCGGACGGTACTGTCGGCGGCTTTGTGATTGACCTGTCCCTTGGGGTTTTTGGGCAAATTTGGGTAGCAGCAGGGATGAGGGATTGAGCTGTAGCTCTAGAGACAAGGTGGCTAAAGGCCATTATTTGCATCAAGTTAGCTGCCGATATGCGATGCTGGTCAGAAGAATCTCTGTAAGGCTAGTTGGTGAGTGATACGGCAAGAGATGGCAAAAACGCCAATAAAATGCCCACTTGGCTCATGAGCCAGGAAGGCTCTTCAACTCGCCAAATTGGATCAACACTCGGTATCAGCGCCGCCACAGTCTCACGGCTTCTACGGAACTATACACAAGCTTGAGCTAAACCCTTGGATTTGGCCTGAAGGTGATGTGCTTTTGCCAGGGCCATTTAGGGGCTTGAACAAAGAGCTTCTCCATTACACGGTAGGAGACATGTCGATTGAGACCATGGTGATTCAGTTCGCCAAGCGTAATCAACTTGATTAGGTCACGATTCGGTGGAAGCGGACGTACCATGACGTTCGGAAGCCGTCTCCATCCAGCTTGCCTTAGAGTTCCACCCAATGCTCGCCTCACACAGCTTGCTGCAATATCAGCTATCTGGATTCCGATAGACTGCCTAGAATTCAAAAATGAGAGGTCTTGAAATAGAATACGCAGGTCGAACCCCTCAGGGTTTTCTCTGTTGGGCAGATGACTCAAGAGTCGCTCATCAGGCCTGACCCGGAGATTGGACGGAAGGTAGCTATAGTCCGCACAAGCATCTTCCAAGTGAATACCTGGTTCTTGTATTGATCGAAATTCCATCGACGGCCTTAAAAGATCGCTCCACACCTTTTCCATTTTGGAGCGATGCTCGTCCTTAGCGTCAATCACCCAATGGAAGCTCGATAAGTCAGGTGGATCATTGAGTGCCGCCCAGAGAATTTGTCGGCGGTGGATTTCATGGATAAGTTCATTCAACATGCACATTTGGACGTACTCAGGAATTGAGAGGAGGTTAATCACTTGAGCCATTTCGAGCAGCTCATCCCTTAAGCCAGCAGAAACTTTTTTGTTCGATGCATCAACCAGTTTTTGAGCCCTTTGCTCTTTATGCTTCGATATGTCCGATTCAGAGTGCATTGTCATGTCACAGACAACGGCTTGAATGCGCACACTATACTTTTGAAAGAGTCGAAGCACTTCATCAAACTGATCCTCGTTCAAAAGCTTCCCTTTTGGCTCCCCTTTCTCTTTCGGCCAGTGCTCAGCCAGGTTCGAGAACTCTGAGAAGAGAGCATCAAGGCGAGCTGAAGGAATTACAGTTCCGCCAACACATGCGAGTGAATGCGCATTTGTGGGTGCAAGTCCAAAGCTTCCGCTCTCGTCTATGAAGGTATGCATCTCCTCTAGCTTCACCCACACAAACTTATCCTTGGGGATGCGAACGGAGAAAAGAGGATTCTAGCGACTACAAGAGAGTGCTATTCTTCGATTTGAGCCCTTCATTCTGAAGGCTTTAAGTATCCGTTTGCACTCAGGCGCACTCAGTCTTCTTTCGCCTCAAAATCTGTCGGTTGTTGGTTCAAATCCAACAGGGCATACCACGCCAATCTTTTTCCTCTAGGGCTGCACCGGCGCTAGCGAAAGTTGATACTCCTGGGCTGCGAGTTCCTCGGCCTTCTCCTTTGCCAACAACTCTCGCAGCTTCGCTCCCATCCGGGAAGCGTCAGACTGCCGTCCCTGCTTCCTGTAAATCGTCATGAGTTGGTAAACAGTCGCTCGATGTGCAGGGTCCAGCTTGAAAGCAGCTTCCAGTTGCAAGACTGCTGCCTTTGTCGCTCCATCCTGCGCAAGAGTCTTTCCCAATAAACTCCTGGCCTCAACGTTGGATGGCTCGCGTGCAATCACTCCCGCTAATAGCTTCTTGGCTTCAGCCTGATCCGCGGATGAGGGACTGTTGAGCAGCAGTGCGCGGGCTAGTGTCAATGCCACCATCGGCTCGTGGGCTGGCAACCTGCGCAACACCCTGACCGCTTCGCCCGCAAGCCCGAGTTGCATCATCGTCGAAGCGGTCGCAACTTCACCTAATCCACTTCCAGGGGCCAGTCGCCTCGCTTCTCTGAAGAGCGCCTCACCGCTCTCTGTCTCTCCCAAGCGAACGCGAAAGACCCCCAGTGCCGTGAGCAGACGAATAGAGGATGGATTGTTCACAACCCCGGCCCCCAATACTGAGACCCCAAGCTCGATCGCATTCTGGTCCAGACAAAGCAGGGCAAGCTCCTGGTAGAGCCGTTCATCGTGTGGATATTGCCGCACGGCAGCCTGCAGCACCTCGAGTGCTTTAGGCACTTGCTTCATGGCCTTCAACGCAGTTGCACGCAAGCTCAGCGAATCGGCGTCGTCGAGGCCGTGAAGCGTCTCAAGGGTCTGAGGAGCGCTGCCAGCCCGCCAGTAGGCGAGAGCCAGATTGAAGCGAGTGGGTGCGTGCTCACGTAGCTTCAGGAGTGCTTCAAAGTCTGTGGCCGCTTCATTCCACCGCTCCAGCGAAAAATGGCAAACACCTTTTTGCCAACGCACAGCCGGCTTCTGTTCCACCTTTGAGAGGTGCGTCAAGGCAGTCACGCAGTCCCGGCTTTCGAAGGCAAGTTCGCCCAGCATCGAATGCGCAACTGGATTTGTAGGCTCTAACCTCAAGATCGCGGCGAGTGTAGTCTGTGCTCTCGGATCTCGTGCTTCAAACTCCAACTGTGCAGCGGCCTGAAGTGCGGGAGCATAAGCCGGAGAAAGTTTCAGCGCGTTTCGAAATGCCCTCAAACCTCCGCCTGAATCGCCAATTCCCTGCAGCGAGAATCCTTTCAAGGTCCACAGGGCCACACTCGACGGCTGCGCCTTTAACTCCTGATTGCAGGCCTGATTGGCCTCCGCAAACTTCCCCGCTTTCAATAGATCTCGAATGGCGGCGACCCCTGCAAAGGCCGGCAGCGCCGCCATCATGAAAAATAGAATCCAGCTAGAAAGCAATCCTCGCTCCGATTTGAACAGATCTTGGGCCAGCATTCCCATTCTGCCCGAGAATGCGGCCAAAGTTCGGATCGGCAACATTGCTATTGATTCCACCCAGGTTTACGCGGTTGATCGCATTGAAGAATTCAAACTTCAATTGCAGATTCCCGGCCTCTCCCAGGATCGGAAGACGAATGTTCTTGATCACACTGGCATCCACAGCAAGTACACCCTGTTGCCGGAAGGCATTGCGAGGACTGTTGCCCACAGTACCTACGGCTGGTGCCGTTACCGCGTTGATGTCGTAAGCGGCACGGCCTCCATTGGCACCCAGGAATTGATCCCGGGCCGGCTTCGACACAAAGCTCGATGGAATATTCGGAAGATCGAAATTCACGCCGTCCGCATTGTAATCGCCGCTCAGAGGGCGGAAGCCAGTTACGTTTCCGGCTGCATCACGTATGGGATTGAAGCCCCCGTTGTTGGTGATCCAGTAGGGGGTACCGGTCTGGGCAATGATGGTTGAGCCAATCTCCCAGCCGCCAAGAACGTGCCTGGCAATCAGATTCGTTTGGAAGGGCGTGCCAAAGCGATAGACACCCGATCCTGAAATCCGGTGGCGAACATCAAAGGCAGAGTCAGCCCTGAAATCGCGCAGCCGGGCCGGGTCGGGGATGTTGCCAGCGCCTGTCGAGCGCGAGCCGCCCTGATAGTAATCCTTCGTATTGCCCAGTGTGTAGGAACCTTGCATCGTGCCCCGGTTGCCAAAGCGCCGCCGTGCCGACACGATCATCGACTGGTACCGGATTGTGTTCGAGTTGACGATGTACGTCATCGCACCAAAGCTGGGATTGATGCGGTCGAAACGTCCGTCGATCAGATCCCCGGCGATACGGTTGTTATCAGTACCCACAAGACCGTTAACAGAATAGGAACCGCTGTAATTGACGCCAACTACAGTACCCTTGATTTCACGCTCTACACCTACCAGATAATTGAGTGTGCGAGGTGCCTTCAGGTTAGGATCAAGCCCACCCACAGCCGTCTGCACGCCGGCAAGGCCACCCCGGGAGTCAAGCCCAACGGATGGAATTGCAGGTAGTGTAAAGCCATAAGGATACTCGTCGGAATTTCCGATTCCAAAAACTGGTTTAATGGGCAGCAATTGCCCGACGTTCGGAAAGAGGAAGTTCGGCGGATTGATGTTCACACGGTCAATCGATTCGCCAAGGGTGATCCAGTCGTAGTAGAGACCAACGCCGCCGCGAACACTCCACTTGCGTGATTTGCCGGGTGCCCATGCAAAGCCGAAGCGTGGGCTCCAGTTGTTTGCTACGCGTCCGGGAAACTGGGCTTCCGTCCTCTTGATCGAAGCATTGCGGATTCGATCGACATAGGTCGATCCCTGGCTCACGAAGAGGTTGGTGTAAAGAAAGTCTCGTATGCCGCTGGCATTGCCGAAGTCATCGTAGCGAAGGCTGAGGGTAAGCGTCAGGTTGGAGCGGACCTTCCATTCATCCTGCACAAACAAGCCCAAAGTGTCGGCCTTGGCGCCGAAGGTGTAGCGCTTCAACTGTCCATTGAGCGGGTCTCTGGAAGCACCCGATCCAGAGAAGGGCTGGTCCTTCACCAGGTCGAGCAGATTGTTGAAATTGAATGTCGGGCGGCTGTTGCCTTGCGGGAAATCGGCCCAATCGTTGCCCCAGAAGTAGTTGCCGCCAAACTTTAAGGAGTGCGAGCCTTTAACCCAAGTCAACACATCCCGGAAATTCCAGTTGTTTTGTACGAACAATCCACCTCCCACGCCCAGGCCTCGGGATCCCGCGATGCTAATCGACGGGATGCGCAGTTTGGCATCAAAGCCGTTGAAGCCGTTGACGCGATTTCCCGACACTGCAAATTCGTTCAGGAGCGTAGGTTTAAATGTGTGCGTGTAGTTGGTCTGAAAAGCATTGACAAAGCGATTGCTGTTGTTGATGAACGAAGGGCGCGGATCCAGATTGTTGTTGTCAGACTCGGTACGAATGAAGCTGCCAAAGATGCGGTCTTTCCCTTCGCGGAAGTATCGGTCTCCGCGGAAGCTATATTGCAAACCGTTTCTACGGGGAGCGCGCCCCCAGGTTCCTTGCGCGAGCACAGGCAACGCGCACGGGATGTTGGATGCAGCTGCTGTCCCGCAGTCCGCTCCAATTACTTGTTGGGCAGTGCGAAATGCCGGATTCGTAATACCAACGGCAGACGCCGGATACTCGGTTAACAACTTCGTGCCTAGCGTATTGGGGAAGGCAGACTTGGCCCAGTTCACAAATTCAGGGCTTTCGATGGTCTCGACACTTGCACTGGCATCAGTCTGTCGAAGCATTTCTATCGCGGCGAAGAAAAATGTTTTGTTTTTTTGAATGGGACCGCCAAAGGCACCGCTGACGTTGTTGCGCTTAAATGGCGCATAGGCTGCAATAAACGGCAAGCTGGTTCGCGCCCGCATGTCCTGGTTGGTAAACCAGTAATTGGTCGCACCGTGAAACTTGTTGGTGCCAGCCTTACTGGTGATCGACACAACGATCGAGCTGCCCAATCCCTGTTCCGCTTTAAAGGTATTTGTCTCTACAGTTAACTCTTCCACTGCTTCGGGGTTCACTCCCAGATTCGCAGTTCCATTCGTGATGTTCGAGGTGATACTCAGGCCGTCAACGTTGTAGGTATTGCCGCGGGGGCTCGCCCCGTTGGCGCTCATGCCCGCGAAGTATTCGGGGTTGAAATTGTCTGAAGCGCCGTTCAAACCCGTAACGCCCGGAGCCAACGCGAGAATCGCGAAAATACTGTTATTCAACAGAGGCAAGTCACGAATCTTTTTTTGGTCCATGGTCATTTGCTGGCGCGACTCTGAAGTGTCAAGAACCGGTGCCTCGCCCGTGACGCTTACTGTCTCGCCTGCACCCTTAACTTCGAGGCTGAGATTTAAATCCCGGGTTTGCCCGGTAGTAAGAGTAAGTAGAGTGTTGGATCCACGGAATCCTGCAGCGTCTACTTTGATTTCATAGTCGCCAGGTGCCAGGGAGCTAAAGCGATAGAACCCGGCACTATTGGTGAGCAAGTCGGACGATATACCAGTTCGACCATTTTTGAGAGTGATCTTGGCGTTAGGAATAATCGAAGCCGAAGGATCGAGAACAGTGCCTTGCACGGCTGCAGAGAATTGAGCAGCGATTGGGAGCGCAAGGGCAAGAAAAGCGACTGCAAGACGATGAGTCATAAGTTTCCGCAAGCTTATCCCATTTCAACGAGGAAAGCTCTCCCCACCCTCAGAATTTCAGCTCTCGAACTCGGATATTCCGGTAACAACCCTTGCCGCCGTGATGCGTAATAACTAACGGATAAGCTTTTCCTGGGTGTTCTTTCAATTCATCCAGGTGATGAGGCTTCGGGATGTCGGCCCGCTTCTCTGCCGCCATCGACTCGCGCAGCTTGACTGATTCCAGATCCACTTCAAGCACCTTCACACCTTCCAGCCAATGCTCCATTCGCTTACCCTTCACAACGATCTTCGCCTTGTGCCATCGCTCCACGGCTAACTCCGGCAGCTTCCCAGGCTCGGCAAATAGATAAAGTGCCCCCGTCCCGCGACTTCTCGAAACCTTCGCGTCCGGCACCCGCTCATCATCAATCAGCTGAAACTCAAATCCAAGCGCCTTCGGCACATCCAGATCCAGCTTGCCGGTATCCGGATTTGCCCGCGTACCAAAGACCAAATACTTCACCCCACTATTCGTACCCTTCTCAATCCACCAGTCGAATTCCAGCTCAAAGTTACGAAACTTTTTTACCGTCGACAAATCAGCCCGGAGCCCGGTAGCGATCGAGCACAAAGCGCCATCTTCAATCCTCCACGCGGCAGCCGGAAAAGTCTCCCGCATCAAGGTCTGCCAACCGGCAGTCGTACGGCCATCAAAAAGCGTCTGGCCCTCAAGGCAGAGCATCGGGAAGAAGACAAGCAAAGCGCGACGGAACATGCGACCTGAAGAATATCAGCATGCCCCGCCAGCCAACAATCATTTGTAATGGAATTGAGAAGTGCGCCCATTGGCCGTGCCGCCACCCTCGTCATAGACATAATCCGTCCACTTGCAACGGCCTCCGTCCAGTTTGCCCAACACTCGCGCCAGTTGCTCCCGCTCCCCGCCGCCCGAGGTCCGCATCTTGCCTACAACCCCGTGCGTAAGCGCGGGGATTCTAACTGACATCGCGACTCGGAAAACACTTGACAGACTCGCCACCAGCGCACTCAAATTTTCCAGCCAATCAAAACGTCCCTTCTCCAACCGCTTGGCGCAAACCCAGAGTCCACTGCCATCAAATAACAGAATCTTCAATCGAGTTCTCGTCTTGTCGGCGACCAGAAATAGGTGGCCCCTCAGCGGATCCTTCCCCATCGTGTCTCGAACCAGACCGAAGAGTCCCCCGAAGCTCTTACGCATATCGGTTGGCTCGACTCCCACGAAGACTTTTGTCGCTGGCCCCAAACCCGAACATCGCTACGCCCGCTCCAGCACGCTGAGCACCCGCCGCCCATTGCCAACCACCACTGCGATCTCCAGCACCCTGCTCTCTTCCGGCTTAACCGTTACGAGTACGGGCAACAAGTGCTGCGCTTTGCGCAACCGCTCGTTCTCGCGCCTCAAGTAGTAATCCAGCGTCGAAACAGCAATCCCTGCTTGGTCGCTAAACTCCCGCCGGGTCGAGTCCTCGGCAAGGAAGGCCTCCACCAACTCCGTTCCTCGATCCGCTGCCTCTTGCTGCTTGCTCATCTCTCAACTGAATCATCAATAGCGAGTCACTTCAAGATGGGGTTGCTCTATCGCTTACGGTAACTTGGAGGCGCTTACACTCTTCCGGGAACGGGTGAGCCGATACTGGTGGCATATGCTGAGAAGGCGCAGCCAGACCGGGCGGCTTGGCGCGGACCGGATGAACGAGCGAGCTAAAGCCTGGCTGCCAACCCCTCCCGTGCTGCACACAGCCCTTAAGAAGAAGGGTCGCGGTCCCCAATCTCCGTCCCAGAACCCCAAAACCCGTGAAACAAAACCTACGCCGAGCGCCGTCAGTTCATGCAACGTTGATACCAGATCGGCGACCGACCGGCCCCACCGATCCAACCGCCAAACCAGGACGACATCAATCTCCCTCCGCAGCGCGGAGTCAATCAACCGGACCCACACCCTTTGGCTCCTGCGCCGTAAACACCTGCCCGCAGGCACCACAACGCAGCTGCTCCAGCGATAAGCAGTAGCCGCCAGCCGCGCCTGTCCAGAGTGATCCGCACCAGCATCTTGGGCGAGGCCTGTACTTCGTCACGCAGGCTTGCCGACAGGCCACAATATAGCGCTCCAGATGATTGCGGATATGCTAAAACAGGTGTGCCGCTTGACTACGTACAGGCTGGCCACGCCGACCCGCGAACAACGCGGTTCTATGACCGTCGGCAGACAAGGCAACGCGTAACATTGTGGAGAGGATTTCAATATGACGCGCGCCCAAGACGTAGACCAAGGTGATACACCCAAGTTCGTAATAGCTGCGCTGGGCGCTTCGGCTGGCGGCCTGGAGCCTCTCGAAGCATTTTTCAAGAACATGCCGGCAGACGCCGGCATCGCGTTTGTCATCATCCAGCACCTCGCCCCCGATCACCCGACCGCCCTGCCTCAGTTGCTGGGAAGGCAAACCAAGATGCCCGTCGAGCAGGCCCAGGATAATATGAAGGTCGTTCCGAACCGGGTCTATATCATCCCGCCGAATGCCGCGCTGAAAATCGAAAAGAGTACGCTGCGCGTCACTCCGCCCACGGAAGCGCGCGGCGCGCGCACCCCCATTGACGGTTTCTTTAGCTCTCTTGCTGAAGACTGCGGCGAACACGCCGTCTGCATCATGCTTTCGGGCACCGGGACCGACGGCACGCTCGGCCTCCGGGCCGTAAAGGAATACGGCGGCATGGCCATGGCCCAGACCCTTGACTCCGCCCAATACGACTCAATACTGCGGAGCGCGATTGCGACCGGCCTCGTTGACCACGTGCTGCCCGTGGAAGAAATGCCGGCGCAACTCCTGGAATATGCGGCGCATCTGATTTCTTTGGCCAATGGCAACGGCACCCTCGACAGCGTCAGCGCGCAGCTCGCCTCGCAGATGGGCAAAGTGCATGCCATACTCCGGCGCACGGTCGGGCATGATTTCAGCCGATACAAGGAGGCCACGATCACACGGCGCCTGGCACGCCGCATGAAGGCTCTGCAGATTGAAACCGTGGTGCAGTATGTCCAGACGCTGGATCGCCAGCCAGAGGAAGTCAACCGTCTTTTCAACGACCTGCTGATCGGCGTGACCCATTTCTTTCGCGATCACGAAGCTTTCGCGGCCCTTCAGGCCGAGGTCATTCCGAAGCTGTTTCAGGGTAAGGGTGCAGACGATCACTTGCGCGTTTGCGTGATGGGCTGCTCAACCGGAGAAGAAGCCTATTCCATCGCCATCTTACTACTGGAGCACGCGTCCACGCTTAATGAAACCCCGAGAATACAGGTCTTCGCCACGGACATCGACGAAAGTTCGCTGGCGATGGCTCGCAAGGGCCGCTACCCGGAAAGTATCGCGGAACACGTGACGGCTGAACGGTTGCAGCGCTTTTTTCACAGCCAGGACGGCGGCTGGCAGGTTGACCAGGAGCTGCGCGACATCATCGTCTTTTCAAGCCACAGTTTCATAAAGGACCCGCCGTTTTCGCGGCTCGAGCTGATCACCTGCCGCAACGTCCTGATCTATCTCGAGCCAGAGCTGCAGAAAAAACTCCTTCCGCTCTTCCATTACGCTTTGCGCCCCGGAGGCTATCTGTTTCTCGGCCCCTCGGAAAGCGCCGCTTCTCACAAGGAGCTGTTCGGGACCCTGGACAAAAAGCACCGGATTTTCGAGCGCAAGGAAACACTGTCACGGCCGGGGGTGATCTTTCCGGTCACGGAGTTCAGCCGCCTGAAGCTGCCTGGCGTGCCGTCAGGCAGGAAGCCGTCTGAAGTAGCTGGCGAGCAGGATCTCGCAAAGCGCCTCGAACGCATTATTCTGCAGCGATACCGGCCGGCCTGCGTCGCCGTCAAGGAGAACGGCGACGCCGTCTATTTCTCCGGGCGCCTCGACGATTACTTTGAACATCCGGCCGGTATCCCAAGCGTCAATGTAATAAATATGGCGCGCGAAGGCCTGCGCATTCCCCTGCGCACGGTTCTCCACAAGGCGGCGACTGCGGGCGAACGCGTCAGCCAGAAGCAGATTTCCGTTCAGAGGAACGGCGGGTTTCGCCAGGTTGACCTCACCGTAGAGCCGATCACGGAATTTAACACCGCGAAGCTCTATATGGTCGTGTTTGAGGACGCCGTCTCATCAAGCACCCCGCAACAGGTGGCTCCCCCGGCCGACGATGCCGGATTGGAAAAAACGTTCCGGCACCTCGAAGACGAACTCCGCTCAGCCCAGGAGAACGCACAGACGATGTTCGAGGAGCTGGAAAGCTCGAATGAAGAGCTGCAATCCTCCAACGAGGAGTTTCAGTCCACCAATGAAGAGCTGGAAACCTCTAAGGAGGAACTCCAGTCGTACAACGAAGAGCTAAGGACCGTCAATACCGAAATCAGCCGCAAATCCGGCGAACTTGATCTCGCCAACAGCGATTTGAAGAATTTGCTCGACAGCACGCAGATTGCCACGATTTTTCTTGATCCGGAATTGCGGATTAAGAGTTTCACCCCCGCAGCCGGCAGCGTGTTTTCGCTTATTGGCGGTGACGTCGGCCGGCCCATCACTGACCTTGCAGCGTGGTTTGCGGATGTCAATCTCGTGCCCGACATCGCAGAAACGCTCCGGACGCTACAAGGCCGCGAGAGGCAGCTTTCCGCAATGGGCGGGCAGCATTATCTGCTGCGCGTTTTGCCTTACCGCTCGGTAAAGAATGTGATTGATGGGGTTGTCCTGACCCTTACAGATATTACGCAGGCGAAACATGCCGAGGAGGCGCGGCTATGGCTTGCCGCCATTGTTGAATCAGCTACCGATGCAATCATTAGCACCGATCCTGACGGCATCATCCGGAGTTGGAATAAAGGCGCCGAACAGATATTCGGCTACGCGCAAGAGGAAGTTATTGGAAAGTCTGTATTTCTCCTGGCCCTCCCCGGCGGCGGAGACGAATTCCGGGACATTTTGAAGCGCGTTTCGCGGGGTGAGCGCATTGAGCCAATGGAGGCCGCTCGGCTGACGAAAAACGGAAGGACGATTACTATATCTCTAACGATCTCTCCAATCTTGGACAGCTCTGGCCGAGTTGTGGGCGCCGCAAGGATTGCCCGCGATATTTCCGCCCGCAAACGGGCGGAAGACGCAAGACGCCGTCAGGCCGCCCAATTCGAGACCCTCATCAAAGAAGCTCCCCTCGGCATCTACGTAATTGATGCCGACTTCCGCCTGCAGCAGGTGAACCCCACTGCGCTGCCAGTCTTTGGAAATATTCCTGGCCTGATCGGCCGGGATTTGGACGAAGTGATGCACATCCTGTTGCCGAAAGCCTTTGCGGATGAAGTGGTCAGGCTATTCCGCCACACTCTCGAAACCGGAGAACCGTACACCACCCCGGAACGAGTCGAGGTACGCCTCGACCGTGGCGTGACCGAATATTATGCGTGGCATATTAACCGCATCCAGCTGATGGATGACCGCGACGGCGTGGTCTGCTATTTCTGGGACATTTCCGCCCAGGTGCGCGCCCGTGCGGCGCTTGTGGAGAGGGAAGAAGAACTCCTGCGCGTCAACACGGATCTGAAGCACTTCGCCTATGCCGCATCCCATCACTTGCAGGATCCCTTGCGCAGGGTGACGAGCTATACGCAAGTACTGGCAAAGCAGCATAAGGGTAGGCTCGACCCCCTCGCGGAGCAGGCGATCGCTTATGCCGGTGAAAGCGCGAAGCAAATGGAACTGTTATTGAAGGGCTCGCGCGAGTTTTGGGAGGTGAACGAAGTGAAGGCCCAACAAGAGGTCTACACCGATTGCAACCGTATCCTTCAGGAGGTGCTCGCGCTTTTTGGGAGCAGCATCCAACAAAGCGCAGCCGTGATCACCCATGATCCTTTGCCAACCGTGAGAGCAGAAGAGATACCGCTGACGCTGCTATTCAAAAACCTCGTCAGCAACGCGCTAAATTACACCCGGCCCGGCGAGCCGCCGCGCATCCACATCTCGGCCCAAGAGAGCGCAGGCGCCTGGACCTTTTCCGTGCGGGACCACGGTATCGGCATCGAAGCCGAATACCTGGAAACAATCTTTGCCCCGTTTAAACGCCTTCATTCGGCGGAGGAGTACCCCGGAACGGGTCTCGGGTTGGCTATTTGTCATAAAATCGTAGAGCGTAACCGGGGCAGGATTTGGGCTGAATCGACGTACGGACAGGGATCAACGTTTTACTTTGCGATTCCGGTAGAAGGCGATAGACGATGAACGCAACTCACAAGCAAATGCCATGTCAGGAAATCACGAGCTGTGCAGGGACCCGCTTTGCAACGGAAAGCTGGGTATTTTAATGAGCCGGGCTCAGATTGTGCTTATTGAAGACAATTCGGCAGACGTCTTGCTGATCGAAATGGCGCTGAAAGAGAGCGGCATCCTTTATGAGATGACGCGCTTCAAGAATGGCCAGGCGGCGCTCGCCGCCCTCTGTGCAGCAGAGGAAACAGCGAATAACTCCTTCCGCCCGGACGCTATTCTCCTTGACTTGAACACGCCCAAGAGCGATGGCTTTGAAGTCCTCGCCAAATTGAGGCAAAATCCACATCTCACCGATGTGCCAATAGCAATCATCACTTCATCGCAGGTGGCGAGTGATAAGCACCGGGCCAGCCTCATGGGGGCCGTTCATTACATCGAGAAGCCCTCCCAATTGGAAGAATTTCTCACCACGGTAGGTCGGGCGATCAAGGAGATGCTGTAGGCATGACCTGCCTGTCAGCAGCCTGAGAGTCTGTCGGGAATAAACCATTTGACACTTTAAATGTTTTAGCGAATGATTGGGCATGGGCCGGCAGTTTCGGAGCTGCACGCCAGATCAGTTGTTTTTGTTGCCGCCATCGATCCAGGACTGGCTGCCAGAGAGACAAGGAGTTTCGCTGGTCCAGTGCAGCGGAGCATTTGAGCGGAAAAGACACTTCGCACCTGCTAGACATGCAGCTTTGGAGCGCCTCAGGTGGCGCAATGTATTGGCTGGAATTGCTTGCAAGCCCAGGAGACGATGGCCAGCTGAAACGCTTGAAGGCAGCAACTTATTCCGGCAAACCGTTGGGTGGTTTCTCCGGCGGTGTTGTCAGCAGGTCTTTGACGATCTCGCCAATCTTACAATACGCCTCATAAGAGGATGGCTTTCGAAAGTAGCCGTTTACCCCCAGCTGCGATGTCGCCCTCCTATCGTTTTGTGAATCCGAAGAGGTGACGATCAATATGAGAGCCTCGCTGCATCTGTGGCTGCGCCGGATATGCTCCAGGACTTCAATGCCGGTTTTCCTGGGAAGATTCAAATCCAACAGAATAAGACGCGGACAAGGTGCAGCGTTATCTGTGTCGGCCTTGTCGATAAACCTGACGGCGCTCTCTCCATCGCTTACCACGTGAAGGTCGGCTTCCACATCAGCACACGTGATGGCCTCCCGCATGAGGAACAGATCCGCCTTATTGTCCTCAACGACGAGGATTTGGGGGCGCTGCTTCACACTTGCACCATAGCTGGGAGGAGGAAATAAAAGGTTGACCCGCTTCCCAGTTCCGATTCGACCCAGATGCGTCCGTGATACCGCTCCACGATTTTTTGACAGATAGCCAACCCAAGGCCGGTGCCTGAATACTCATCTCCGGTATGCAGCCTTTTGAAGAGACCAAAGACGCGATCCTGATATTCGGGGTCAATGCCGATGCCGTTGTCTCGAACCGAAAACAACCAGTTGACGTTCTGGCGTTCCGCCTTGATGTGCACCTGCGGAGGCGCGTTCGGACTGCGGTATTTGATCGCATTTCCGACCAGATTTTGGAACAACTGATGAAGGTGCAGGCTCTGAACGGCCAAACGTGGCAGCGGATCACAGGTAACGCGTGCCTGGCTAGCTGCTGTAGCTCCCGACAAGTTTGAAAGCGCGGCGTTCAACGCCTCCTGGGCGTCAGCTTCCGCATTCGCTAAATCGCCAACGGTGACCTGGGTATAAGCCAGGAGGTCATGGATTAGCGATTCCATGCGCAACGCACCGGTTCTGAGATAGCCGAGAAATTCAAGGGCCTCATCGTCCAGCCCAGTAGCATGACGTGTGGCAAGTAGCTCGCTGTAAATGCTGACACTGCGCAGCGGCTCCTGCAAATCGTGACTGGCAGAGTATGCGAACTGCTCCAGATCGCTATTTACGCGCCGCAATTCGTCTTCGATCTGGCGGCGCTCCGTCACGTCGCGGACGACGGCCTGTATGCGCCCGTCTGCCAATTGCCTGCCGATCAGGTCCCCGATGAATTGAGACCCGTCCTTACGGCGGAACCGCCAGTCGCTCTGGATAGTTTGGCCGTTCGCGAGACGCTCGAATTCTTGGGGCAGTTTCTCACTCTCCCCGCGAACGAGCACCTCAGGGATGGTTAGCGTCAGAAGCTCGTCCAGTGAATAGCCGAGCATTGCCGCCGCGGCCGCGTTGGCATCGACATAGCGGCCGTGCCGATGAGCAATGAAGATACCGTCAGTTATTTGTTCTGCAAGGATGCGGTAACGCGCCTCGCTTTCCTGTAGTGCAGTTAGTAAAATACGTTCTTCATTAATGTCGTTAGTAACGCCGACCCATTCAATGATGTTTTCGTTTTTATCGAATACAGGTACAGCCCGGACAGAACAAACCCTCCACGTTCCATCGTGCCGTCGAACACGGTGCTCGAAGACGAAGGTCCGTTTGGCAGCAACGGCTTCTTTCCAGGCATTAATCGATGGTTGCGCGTCTTCAGGATGGATGGCTTTAGACCAACCGAATCCCTGATATTCTTCGATTTGCTGTCCGGTAAAAGCACCCCAGGCTGGCTGCTCCCCTACCATCTCGCCACGTGCGTTATTGGTCCACAGGACGCTGCTGTTTGCCTGGATTGCCGCACGGTAACGCGCTTCACTCTCTCGTAGCGCGGTCTCGGATCGCGCTTTCTCCACACTGGCCCAAACACGTGCGGCTACTTCCTCAATTAAGGAAACTTCGATTTTGGTCCAAACGCGTGGAGTTTTGTTAAGAACGAAGAGGAGAGAAGCAAAACGTCCATTTCTGATCAGTGGCACGATTACAAAGGCCTGGATGTCGATTGCGTCGGCGATCTGTTGAAGGGGTGCGCCTGTCTGGGGATCGACCTTTACGTCATTGACCCTAACGGTTCGTCCCGCCCGCAGTTCGGCAAGGATTTGCGGCCCATAATCGTCGAGCAAATGCGTCCTAACGACAGTAGGGAAGGGAGCCGCTGTCCAATCGCGAATTATCGTTACGTAGCTGTCAGTCGGGTCCGTCTCGCTGTAGCCGACGGAACCTGCGGCAAGGTGGCCACCTAGCAAAGCGGTGGCAGCCGTGACTACGTCTTCCGGATCTGGCAGGTTGCGCAACGCATCGGTAAGTTGGAGTAAGAAGGCTTGGTTGGTTTCTCTTTGTTTGAGCGCCTTTTCGACTTCTTTCTGCTCAGTAATGTCCCGAGCAACAATAACCAAACCAGTTACCGTTCCGTCAATCTCGCGAAGGGGGGCTTTGATGGACTGAAACCAATGCATTTTGCCGCTAAGATCGGGGTATTGCTCTTCCGCGTGTTTCACCTCATGAGTGCGCAGCGCTTCAACATCAACAGCCATGATGGGGTCGGCTATTTGCGGATCGGCGAATTCCCGGTCGGTCAAGCCAATCAATTCGGCGGCAGGACGGCCGATGAAACGCACGCAGGCTTCGTTCATAGCGATATATCGCCCGTCAAGATCCTTGGCCGCAATTGGATCGATGCTGCTATCAAACATTGCGGTAAGAAGTTGATTGGCCTTCACGCGCTCTTCTTCGGCGCGGTGATGCGAGGTGACATCTTCGTAGAAGACTGAGAGTCCACCGTCGGCCGCCGGGTAGGCTTTAAGGTGGAACCATCGATCCCACGCAGCATAATAATTGTGAAAATCGACCGGAACCCGTTCGTCCGCCGCACGTAACAATTCGCTGTGGACCATCGTTCCGACCGCCCCTGGAAACAGGTCCCAGTGGTTCTTTCCCAGCATGTCTTCGGGCCGTATGCCAGTTAACCTTCCGGCTTCCGCATTGGCGTAAGTAACGTTCCAGTTTTTGTCCAGGGCCTCAAAACCATCTGTTATGCTTTCAAGCACGGTGAGGACTTTATCCCGCGACGCTTCGGCTTCAGCCCGTAGAGCCGCCTCGCGTTTAACGGATTCTCTGCGTGAGTACTCTATCTGCAAATGAGTGCTTACGCGCGCCTGAAGTTCTTTGATCTTGCGTAGTGCCTCCTCGCCGTCGCTCGCGGTCACCACTTCATAGTCATTGCCGAGAGAGCGCCTTATGTATTCGCGCATGTCGGCATTGTCGTCGGCCAGCAGAATGCGCGGTTGGCCTACCCCGGCATGGCTCCGCCTCTCCGCGCCGCTAGCGTCATTCTCCGAAGACGTCACGTCGCGATTGTCAGGCAGCCAAGTGAGTGCTTCGCTTGTAAATGCTTCTGCCCGAATCGCAGTGGAGCGCGATTGTGACGGTACACCGGCGTTTGAGATGGCGGTGGCTATTTGCGCTGTCGCCAACTCCAGAAAATTTTTGTACCCTTCATCTAGTTTGAGTCGAGAGCTTAGCCCCGCTACAAGAAAGCCGGAAAATTGGTTTGAGATATTCGAACGAATCGGGAGAACCACAGCTGAGTGAGTCGGGTCGGTCCACGGCCCAGGAGGCACTTTCGGCAAGCGGTCAGACAGATTTTCAACTACTTGCATCTCTCCGGTATGCTTGACGATGGCAAGCGGCCAAGTCTTATCGCTATGTTCTTCCGAGAGTTCAATCACGGCAGGATCAATGCCGGTGCCTTGTTCGAAGCCGGACGAGGCCGCCAAATGCGCTCGTTCACCCTCGGCATCTGTTAGATAGAGCAAGACAAAGGGGATATCCTTCGGAAACTGTGCCAGCGTCGTTGCGGCCCGTGAGCAGGCCTCTTCGGCGGTGTTGGCTTCTGCAGCCCGCGTTCCTAGATCCCGCAAAACTCGAACACGCCGCTCCCCGATCACTTTTTCAGTGATCTCGTGCATCGTTGCAAGAACACCCCCGATACCGTTCGGCGCTGCGTCGTCCGGCACGGGACTAAAAGCGACCGTAAAATGCGTTTCCTCAGTGATGGCTGAGCGGTGTATTTCGACTTCGAAGTCTTCGATCCAGGTAGCTGATCCGCCTTTAAAAGGCGTATCGATGAGCGGTTGAAGAATAGACCAGATTTCCGGCCAGCATTCGCTGACCGTTTGGCCGAGTGACCGGGGATGCTTTGCTCCGACCAGGGGACGGTAAAAATCGTTATATATCTGAATATAGTGCGGCCCCCACCAAAGAAGCATAGGGAACCGATTTACCAGCAGAACTCGCACCATCGTGCGCAACGCAAGAGACCAAGTCTCCAGTTCTCCCAGTGCGGTTTGCGACCAATCAAAAGCGCGGGTGAGCCCACCCATCTCACCGCCTCCGCTCAGAAAGTCGGCTTCATGCCCCCTGCTCTCGTTATCCCCGCCGGAGAGCTTCGCTGCATTAGAAGGCATTATAGGGGGCTTCCATTATCTTTTGTCTGGTCTTCGGAGATAACGCGCCTGGGTGTCCGCGCTGCAAGGATGTCTCTTACGATTACGCCCAGTTCGATGAAGCCGTCCAAGTTCATGGGCTTTCTGAAATAATGTAACGCTGCGTGCTTTCCCGCATTTTGATAATTGTCTGGCGAATCCGATGATGTCATGACGACGACCGGGGTTTCCGCGTGAAATCTCGTGGAGCGAAGGCGTCGAAGAATTTCCACACCGTCGCGCTTAGGAAGGTGCATGTCGATTCGGGAACTAGTTGGCGCTCGGTCGAGCGCGTCAATAAAGTCGATGGCCTGTTCGCCGTCTTCAACTAAAACAATCGAGCAAGCAAGGGCTGCCTGGCGAAACGCTTCGCGCACAAGCAGAACATCGGCGGGATTGTCTTCCGCGATCAGTATCCTTGGTAGGGAATTTTCGTCGTGCATAAAAGTTCGCTCCTAAGTGAATGCGCTGTCCGCATGCGCTCAAGAAGCGATTTTTCTTAAAGACGCGTTAGAAATCGACTCCGTAGCACCCGGTTCGTAGAGTTAATAGCCCCACTACACCAGAAACATCCAACGACGCCTTTCTGATTTTATACCGCAAATGGCTAGTAGAACAGTCCGGCTGGCGGCGGCTTCGGAAATGGCCGGATGCCCACGGCGAAGACCATGTCACTTCCTCCTCCCCCGTTGATGAGCAGCCTTGGGAGACCGTATCTCGTAGCAGATCGCCGAAAGATTAATTCCTTGCTGGGCCAAACATACCAAAGGGAGCTGCGTTAATTAACCGGAGAACTGAACCCGTAGCGCTGGATTCCCGGTGACGGGCTCGCCCAGCGCGGCGGAGCCTCATAGGAGTAATGTCCAGGGAATGGGGGCAGTCCAAATGCTGTCCCTGTTCTGCTGGGGCTGCACGTTGCTACGGGTGTTCGGTCTAGTCTCGACTTGCATTCCCGTCGAGCGTAAGACAAAGTATCCGATTCAGGAGGATTGGGCTTGCAATTGGGTTGCTAAAGAGACTGAAGAGTATACTGCCCTATCTGCTTCGATTCGAGATGCTGGAGAAGAAATCGAGGACGCCACATCCTTCGCTTCGTGGAGTTGTTGAGGATGTGCCGTGTGATGGAATGCCTGCGGTTGAATTGTTGGCGCTTGTCGCGAAGAAGCTGCCGGGTTGGCAAGCAACGGTTTTTCCTAGCCATATGATTTTGTATCTAGAGAATTGCAATTATGGGCATGGGAAGCGCATCTGGCCAAATTAGGAGGCTGCTTTTGTGACTCCTGATGACATTGGACCCCCGCTCCTTTGCCGTTCAGATTCGATTAAGAATGACTCGAAAATCGGTAAGTTGGGTCTGGAGCTTTGGAAAGCCTAGTACTGCTTGAGGAAGATATTTTTGAACTCGACCTTCATGGGAGGGCCGACGTGGATCTGGAGGCCGAGGAGGCCTTCGAGGCTGCGCTTTTCGGGGTCGTCGTCGATCATTATCGCTGTGACATGGCCGTTCAGGATGTGGGTCAGAGTGTTGCCCCGGGCAATGATGTGGAATTGATTCCAACCGTTGATGTTGATGTAACCCTTGAGGTGGTTGCCGTCGGCCAGATTGCCGATGACGCGGGCTGTCTTACCGGGTTCGGCTAGCGTCATTTGGCCACGGGTTGCCATGATGCCTCGGCCACGCTCCTCATAAAGCATGCCTGTGTGAGTGTTGACGAAATCCATGTCGGCCTGATAGCCCTTGAGTACCCACTTACCAACATCCGGGAGTTCGACGCTGCGGTACTGGACGCCGCTGTTGGTGTTGTTCATGCGGAACTCGAGTTTGAGTTCGAAGTCCTTGGGTTTGCCGCCACGATAGATGAGGAAGGTGTTCATCTTGAGCGGATTCTCTTTGGTGGTTTCGCCGATGATCACGTTGTCTGCGGCGCGCCAGATGTTGGGGTCGCCATCCCAGTTTTTGAGGGAACCGTCGAAGATGGACTCAAAGCCGGTGTGGTCGTCGATGAGGATTGGATCCGGGGGCTTGGGGCCTCGTTGCTGACGGGCAGGGGGAGCTTGAGCGAAGATCTGGAGAGACGTGCAAATGGTTAAAGCCAAAAAGACGCAACGGTACAAGAACATTGCCTCATCATATAGCAGGCTATGGTCTGGATTGCCGCACCGAAACAGGCGACGCTCCGACGGCGAAGGATGAACGAGGCTGAGCGAACAGTGGATAGCCTTCAATCGCCCTTCTTTTGGGGCTCTGCTGGCAATCGAATGGATATGAGGGCTAGGGACGGGGAAGATTTTCCCCACGCTAATCAGGTGCGCCGAAAGGTCATTACTTCAGGAGTGCTGCCATGTGGCTGATCGAATTCGTAGTCAAGGCACTCGAAGGCTTTGACTGCCTCAGCACCGGAGATGACCGGCAACTTCACTAGGAAGCAACCTCAATGACCTCTTCCAGAATGCTTGGCGGAATAGGGTCGCCGTGCCTGCGCAGGCTCATCAGGTAAGCTTCAATGGCCTCCTTAATATTCTCAGTTGCTTGGGAGCGGGTGCTTCCCTGGGAAACGCAGCCAGGTAGTGCGGGGCAGGTTGCGACAAAGATGCCGTCTTCATCCGGTTCGAGATATACCCTGTATTTCATCCATTCGCAGTCTAACAAAACTGGAGGTTCACATGCTCTGATAGAGGTCGTGCTGTTTGCGACCGATGTTGGCCCAACTGTAGAGGGATTCGGCGGTTTTGCGGGCCTGAGTTTCGAGCGTCTGGCGGAGGGTTGGGTTGGTTTGGAGTTGCTCGATGCAGGCCGCGAAGTGGGCCGGACTTGAGGCTAGCAAGTAGTCTTTGCTGGGCTCTATGTTCAGACCGTTGACGCCGCCCGGGGTGGCAACGATTGCTTTGCCACAAGCCATTGCTTCCATGATTTTGATGTTGGTGCCTGCACTGGCCAGGAGCGGGGCAATTACTATTTCGGCTCGCTGGTAGGCCGGGCGGACGTCTTCGACAAAGGCCTCCACTTCGATGTTGGGTTGATTGAGGTTGACCTCGACGCGTTCTTTATAGAAATCGATGTAGTAGCCGGGGTTGCGGCCCGCGATGATGTGGAGCTGGACGTCCTTGAGGCTGGGCCAGACGTTTTTGAGGAACCAGGCGAGGGCCATCAGATTGGGCAGGTGGGCGAGGCTGCCGATGAAGAGGAGCCGGCCTTTTTCTGGTGGGTTGGGGCTGGGATTGAAGCGGGTGAGATCGACTCCGTTTTCGATCACCGCGACGCGCCTGGCGTCTTTGACGATGGCTTTGTCGCGATCGCTCATGACGGCTACACAATCTACTTCGCGCCAGGCTGCACGCTCGAAATTTTCCCAGCGAGTGAGATCGAGCCGCATGTCGAAATCATCTTTGTCTTTGAGAAGCTGGCCGTAGAGGTCAAGGGTGATGTCGTGCTCGACGAGGATGGTTTTGGCGGGCTTGCAGGCGGCAACGTATTGCGCCATCTGGGTGAATTCCAGTTGGGCAATTTGAGGCTGCCAGCGGCGGTTGACCCAGCCGATGGCAGCTTCAAAGGTTTCGCTGCGGAATTCTTCGACCACCTTGGGGTTGCTGGTGTTGCGGCGGTAGTGTGAGCCTTCGCGCTTGACTTCGATGATTTCGGCGCAGAGGCTTGCGAGCTCTGAGGCGGGAGTTTGGAAGTAGTCGACGAAGCTCAGCAGAATGATCGAGTAGTCTTTGGCAGCCTCTCGCATGAGGTTGAACATTCGAACTGCTCCGCCGTGTGAGAGCGGGAAGGGCATGTAGGAAGTGGCGATGAGGAGGCGGGGTTTGCCTGTTGCCGCCTGGCCGGGAAAACAGGCGAGGTCTCCGTTGCCGAGAGCGAGAATTTGGGATTCGGGGAACTTAGGGTTGGTGGGGCGATCCCAATCGAGATAGGGTTTTCCGAAGGCCGCGTAGCGGAGGGCAAATGTCGCGATTGGGGCTGGCTCCGGCATGGCAGCGAGGAGATTGATGCGGTGAACGGCGTGCTTCCAAAGGCGGGTGAAGACATCGGGAGTGGCTACGCTCGTGAGAATCCAGCGTAGGTAGTTTTGCTCGATGGCGAGTTCAATCGAAGACGCAGCGATGAAGCGGGCCGTGGTGGAACGGTGGTGATGGATCACTCTTGCGCCTGAGACAAAGACGGTGGGCCAGCCCTGTTGCCAACCTCGCCAGCCGGTGTCGAGGTCTTCGACATAGGCGGGGCGGAAGCTTTCTTTGAAGCATCCGATGGTAAGGAGTTTGGCAGTGTCGTAGAGGGTGCAGCCACCGGAGCCATAGAGGACTGGCGTATAGTTTTCTCCATCTACAGGTGTTTCGCAGCGGAGGGGGAAGTCTCGGGGCGCGGTGGGTTTGTAGGCTGCCTTGCCGGTTTCTTCGCGGCGTTTGTTTTCGGGAAAGAAGATTTGGGCGGTGGCGCTGAAAAGGTTCGGCACCTTGTCGAAGGCTTCATTCAGAGCCTCAAAGAAGTTCGGCTCAAGCACCATGTCGTTGTTGAGCAGACAGGTTCGGGTGGTGCGGGAGGCACGAATACCCATGTTGACGGCGGCGGCGAAAGAGAGGGGGTGATCTACGGTGATGACGCTGATGAAGTCGCTTGCAAATTCGTGGGTCGAGTCGGAGGAGCCGTTGTCGACGATGATGATTTGCTGGACGAGGCCAGGGTGGATTTGGGGGAGGAGCTGGCTTAAGAGTTCGCGGCCTTCCCGCGACGGGATGACCACTGTGATGCCTGCGGTCAGCGACGGGAGGGGTTCTGAGTGCAGGGGTTGGGTTGCCAGGGGTTGGCGACGATTGGCGAAATGGAAGTAGAAAGGTCGCTCGAGGGCGAAGGGATGACCGGCACGCCATAGCCAGGTGTAGATTCTGCCGCCTGGATTGATTTGTTGTCGGAGGAGGTTTTTCGAACGCCAAAGTAGGTGGCGAAGCATTTGAGGAATGCCGCGGGGATGGAATGGGAAGTGGCCGTAATTCTCATTGAAGAAATAGACTTTGGCTGCGGCTAGCTTGAGCCCGAGCCAGCGCATATTCCAGTAGGGCTGCCTTGGTTGGAGGAAGATGCAGTTAAAGCGGATGCTCTTGCCCGTGATGTGCCAGAGGATGCGCTGATGGTTGGTTTCAATTGGCTCAAAAGGATGCCAGGGAATCCAGTGACAATCGACGGCGGGTTTGAACTCCGAAACGATGTAGACGGGTAGATTGATGCTGCCCATCTTTTGTACCTCTTCGACGAATTGATCGATTAGGTCAGAAGAGCAGGAGGCGAAGGCGAGTTTGATTTCAGATGAGTTTGCGCCAGTCGACATTGGCGGGTCCGTTCTTGGCTGCATAACTCAGGGCCTGCATACAGAAGACTGTAGATACCGGATTGACGTGGGGCGTTAATTCCTCGTTGCGTCGACCGAAACCGAAGCCGCCGTTTAAGGTTGGGTCAGCGGACTGATACTGGAAGGCTTCGATGCGGATGAGTTCACCTTCGGAGGGCTGACCGCCGACGAGGAGTTTGATGCGGAGAAGTTGTGCGCAGACGTCACTGCGTAGAAATTGGGGGGCGAGTTTTTCGCGGAGCGATTCACCGTGGGCGAGGGCGCTTTTAATGAGGAATTGAATGGGGGGGTGATCGGCGACGGGCTGAAGACCTTCGAGGAAGTAGGCCCAGGCGTGGAGGCGGTCCATTTTCTTCACTTCGTCTGTTTCGTTGTCGAGCAATTCAGCATAGTGTTCGAGGGCGAATTGGAGGATTCGGTCGTAGAGGTCGAGGAAGCATTGGTCGCTCAAGGTTTCGCCGAGGTCGCGCCAAGCCAAGGCGGCTTTGAGTTGGAAGGCACCGGGCCTCTTGCTCCACCAGATTTCGTATTCGGCTGGGCTTTTGCATGGGAGCAAAACGATGGGGTGGAAGGCGGTGAGTGAGGCGAAGTCACGCTGCATGGCTGTGCCAATGTCGCGGGCGCGGGTGAGGTAGATTTCGTCGCCAGTGATGCGGTAAATCCAGAGCAAAGAGCGGGTGATGATGCCGCAATCAAAGAAATAACTGTAGCGTCCTTCCGGGCTGAGCTCGAACGGCATGGAGCGGGCTTCAGGGTCCCAGGCTTTGTGGGTGAGGAAGTTGGCGGAGAGACGGGCGGCTGCAAGGAAGCGTTGGTCGCCCGTTTCTTCAAAGAGGTAGCAGAAGGCGGAGACGGCGTAGCCGGTGATTTCGGTGGAAGCGGGAAGATTTTGACCTGAGTCGGTGATGCGGTAGCGAGAGACGCTTCCGTCCGGGGATTGGATGCCTGAGCGGAGAAGCCATTCACCTGCTTGTAATACAGGTATTAACTGAGTGGGACGCAACTCAAGATTATACTTTGAGTCAGCAATGAGGCGGTATCAAAAAGTACTGATGGTGTGTGTGACGCTCACAGGTGGGCTGTGGGGGCAACTACGGCCGGGGGTGCCAACCGGGATTCTGGAGGGTAGATTAGCTGCGGTTGTTGGGGCGAAATTGGAGGTGGTGCTGGAGGGTGGAGAGAAGTTGGTATGCAGTGTGGACGGGCGAACTTATATTGACCGGGAGAGGCAGCGGCTTTACGTCAAAGACTTGAAAGTGGGCGATTTGCTGGAGTTGGTGACAGAGCGGCAGGGGGTGGGCTCGACTTGTTTTGCACGAATGATCCATGTAGTTAACGTGGAGAAGCGGTTTGGGGGCAGGGGAAAGGTGGGATCGGTGAAGAGGGTGACCGAAAGTTTTGCTCCGCGCGGGAGTCTATCGGTGACGGGAGTTGTGCGAGACTTGCAACTAAATTTTCTTGAAATCAAGACTCGACAGGACGGGCCGATGAGGTTTCGCTTGCGTGCAGACACGATGTTTGTGCGTGATGGCCGCGAGGTGGCAGCGAGTGAAGTGGACCGCACTGGCCCGGTTTTTGTCAGAGCGGGGTATGACCTGAATGGCGAGCTTGAGGTTTTTCAAGTGTCATGGGGCGCGATTGTGCAACCTGCAAGGCCACTGCCACGTCGCTAGTACAAACGGCTATACTGAAGGTTTAGTCTTACAGGGTTTTATCTTAGGAAAAATGTTGATTTACCAGCTTCTCGCAAGCCTATGTGTGTTCGCATGTCTGGCCTCCGGCCAGGAATTTTACACCGGCCAGGCCGCCCGCCTGATTATTGGGCAAAAGAGTTTTACCGACCAATTCCCTGGCAATAGCGACAGCCAACTGGGCGCAGTGGGGGGAATTGCCGTTGCCGGTGATCGTCTCTATGTTGCTGATTCCAGTAGAATTGGCGCTGCTCCGGCGAATCACCGTATTGTGATTTTTAATGGAATCTCGAGCTTTGTGCCACGTCCCAATGAGCAGCCGCCGCAAGGCCCGCGCTGCCCTGCTTGTGTGGGCAAGGGGACGGTAGTTTTGGGGCAGCCTAATTTCAATGTCAAGGCTGAAGAGATGTTCCCGGCCAAGGTTGCCGCCACAACAATGCGTCTTGCGACAGCAGTTGCCTCTGACGGCAAGGTGTTGGTGGTTGCCGATACAGATTTTAATCGTGTATTGATCTGGAACAATTTGCCGACTTCTAATGGGCAGCCGGCGGATATTGTCTTGGGGCAAGCTGCGTTAGACAAGTTGAGGCCAATTGCTACGGACAACAAATCGCTGCGCGGGCCGCAGGGTGTTTGGGTACAGGATGGGCGCCTGTTTGTGGCAGATACACAGAATCACCGCGTTTTGATCTGGAATCGTATTCCGACTTCGAACGATCAGGCGGCCGATGTGGTGTTGGGGCAACCGAACTTCACGACTATTCCTCAGGTAGATATTTCTCGCGTTGCGGTTGAGCCGAAGCAGAACAATCTGTTGAATCCGGTTTCGGTTAGCAGCGACGGGCGCCGCTTGTTTGTTTCGGACCTTGGACATAATCGAGTGCTGGTGTGGAATTCGATTCCGACTTCGAATCAGGCTCCGGCAGATTTGGTGCTTGGGCAACCAGACTTTACCAGTGCCGTTGCAAACCACTCGACAAAGTTGTGCGCCGCTACAGGCAAGGATGCAGATGGCAAAGATACCTTCCCCGGGCGCTGCGGGGCGACGATGAACTTTCCCCGCTATGCCCTGAGCGACGGCAAGCGTCTGTTTGTCGCCGACGGCGGCAATGACCGGGTGATGGTTTACAACACTCTGCCGACGACGAACGGGGCCAAGGCGGATGCCGTGCTTGGACAACGGTCGGATAGTTTGAACCTGACGAGCGATGGCGCGTTCCCTAACTTTGTATCGGCTGCGGACGTGATCCGGACGCCTACTTCGCTGGCCTGGGACGGCACCAATCTTTATATTGCCGATCCTTACAATCGCCGCGTGCTTGTTTATACGCCTGCGCCGCGATTGATCGTGGATACGGGTGTACGCAATGCTGCCAGCCGCGAAATCTTCGCAGTCGGCTCGATTAGTTTTGGCGGGACGGCTACTGAGGCTGAAACCATCACCGTCAAAATCAATTACGACGCGAACAATAAAGACAACACAAGTTACACCTATAAATTCCCCAAAGACGCGAAGCTGGCCGATGCGATTACTTCGCTGGTGAACGACATCAATACGAAGAATGGCGGCAACAAGAATGTACTAGCGACGCCAGTGTTGCGCAATTCATTCTTTGTGCTCTTGCTGACGGCGCGCACCTCTGGCTTTGAAGGCGATGCAGTGAGCTATTCGGTTGAAGTTGCGCCGGCGAAAGAAGGCGAGACAGCCAAGACGCAGGCGACTGCAGCCAGTGCGAATTTGACTGGTGGTCAGGATGCAGCCCAGATCTCTGCCGGAACGATTGTTTCGATTTTCGGCGAAGGCTTTACGGACCGGACGGCTTCTGTGCCGCTTACCTCATCTAACTGGCCGCGCGGTCTGGCTGGGGTCGAAGTATTTTTTGACGGAATCTCAGCTCCGATCCAGTCGGTTTCCCCGACCCAGATTGTGGCACAGGTGCCACTTGAGTTGCGCGATACAACAGGTACTAACGCCTGGGTACGCGCCGTGAAGTCAACTGGAGAGATTGTTCACAGTGCCCCTGTAGGCGTGCCGGTGGTTTTGCAGAACCCTGGAATTTTCGCTGAAGAAGGCACAGACCCAAGGCCAGGTATCATCACGCACTATTCAAGCTCTGCAACCGCTACAATTTCGATCGACGGCACTGGCAAGAAGGATGACTTGGCTACCGTGACAATCAATGGCCGTTCGTACGAGTACAAGATTCTTGAGAGCGATGTGAAGACGTCTGATCCGACTGCTGCGAACTACACGCTGAAAGACAAGCTGATTGAAATCATCAATGCTGGCAATGGCGACCCGGAAGTGGAAGCTTTCCCCAGCGGCTATTACACGCGTATTCGTTTGCGGTCGAAGAAGTTGGGTCCAGATGGAAATGGAACTCCGATCGCCGTCAAGACTAACTCTGATTCTGGTGTGATCCTGACTGCCTTTAACAGTGAGTTGTGTTGTGCCAATGTAGCCGGGTCGAGAGTGACGGATGACAATCCGGCGGTACCTGGCGAGACGGTGGTCGTTCTAGCCACCGGCTTGGGCGCGATCTTTCCTGAGGTTGCAAACAACACTGTGTTTACTGGGCAAGGATATGCTGGCCCTGAGATTAACGAGCCTCTAGAGTTTGTATCATCAATCGCTGGCGGGAAGACTGCAAACGTACTCTTCTCTGGCCTAAAGCTTGGGCTGATCGGAATCTACGAAGTACACCTCGAACTGAATACAGATCTTGATACGAATCCCCGGCTGCAGATGACAATTGCTCAGAGTTTTCAGGTAAGCAACATTGTAACCTTTGCGATCAAGAATGCAAGGAAAGACGCCGGCATTCAGTAGTTAGAGATCGTGTGGTTTGAGCCTAAGGCCGCGGAGGATATCCTTCGCGGCTTCAACTTTTTCAGGCAGGACGTAGAAGAAGACGCCGGTGCGTTCAGAGCGGAATATCAGCCCACCGCTGTAGGTGTCGAGTTCAATGGCGAAGTCGATGCCAGCCGTCGTGAAAGCTTCCTCAACGGGTAGCGATTCACGCAGTTTCTTTGCGATGTAGACGAGATCGAGTTCGGCTTCGCCGAAGAATTCTGGCTCCTGACGCACGACAGTTAGGAGAGGCGGGCGACGATTGCGTCTTTGCTGCCCGGGCCTTTCTGATCGAACCAGGCGAGGTATTCTTCTCCAACAGATTCGAGGTTCTTAAAGGCCGTGGGATTCTTCATCATTTCGCGCATGGCTGGAAGAATGGTGCGAATGCGGAGGTAGGTCAGCAGCAGTTCGCCGCCCGACTGGAAGTAGAGATCTTTGTTGAGAACCCCGGCGGTGATGAAGCTGGCGACCATCTCGAAGTAGCTGGTGACCTGGCGCAAACTGGCATTTTCAGGGGTGCCGGGTGCGGCAACCAGGTTCATCTCGTCGATCGACTTGGGGCGAAAGCTAGAGGCGAACCAAGTTCGTGCGGCGCGCATTTTGTCCTCGCGGCGGATTTCGTAAAGACGCAGGATGAGGTTAGCGTCGTCATAGGTAGCTTGGGTGACCATATGTCGAATATCTCACAGGCAATGAGTTTAGGTGAGAAGTTTTAGGGTGCCGGCGGACTATCCATTCAGAATGACTGTTGCTTCAGAGCAAGAGGAGCTATTGTGGCTTGCTCTGCGGATGACCCCGCAACTGGGTGCGCGGCGGGCGGTGGACGTGATCGAGAAGTTTGGCTCACCTGGGGCGATCTTTCAACTGGATTCGCGCGAGCTTGAGGGGGCGGGGCTTTCGGCGAGTGTGGCGCGGTCAATTGAGGCTGGGTCGGCCATGGATGATGCGCTGGAGCAACAGCGGTTGATGCGGGCGACAGGCACGACGATTTTGACCTATTACGACGACCGGTATCCGGCGATCCTGAAGCAAATCTATGATCCTCCTGTGCTGCTGTTTGCACGCGGGGATTTGGAGCTTCTGGAGATGCCGGCGGTGGCCATTGTAGGGACGCGCAGACCGAGCCCATACGGGAGTGCGGTGACGGACCGTTTTGCGAGGGAGTTGAGCGAGGCTGGGTTGCTGATTGTGAGCGGCATGGCGCGCGGGATCGATACATCGGCTCATAAGGCCTGCCTCGCGGTGGAGGGGAAAACTGTGGCCGTGCTGGGGTGTGGAGTGGATGTGATCTATCCGGCGGAGAACAAAAATCTTGCTGCGCAGATTGCGCGGGATGGATTGGTCTTAAGTGAATATCCATTGAGGACGCCTGGGTATCCGCAGAACTTCCCGGTGCGGAACCGGATTGTGAGTGGGTTGAGTTGCGGGGTTTTGATTGTGGAGGGAGCGCAATATTCGGGGTCGGCGATTACGGCACGGCTGGCAATGGATCAGGGGCGAGAGGTATTTGCAGTGCCGGGGAACATTACTTCGAAGCAGAGCTGGGGGCCGAATCTGTTGATCCGCCAGGGGGCGCGGCTGGTGCAGGAACCAAGTGATGTGCTGTGTGATTTGCCACTGGAGGCGCGGCAGAAGCTGCGGGCTCGCGGGCGGCAGAGGTTATTGGTGGAAGAAGGCGCGGAGTTTGAACATCCGATGCAGGCTCTGCGGGCGAAGGTGATTCAGGTGTTGCCGTTTGATATACCGCTGACGATTGATGAGATGCTGCCGAAGTTGAATGCGAGCGGAATGGTGAGCACTTCGGAGCTGATCTCGATTCTGTTTGATCTGGAGCTGGAAGGGTTGATCCGGCAGTTGCCGGGGAAGGCTTATCAGAGGGTGTGGCATTAAACTTGAGGGATGATTGTGCTGCGGCCGTTGCAGGCGAGTGATGCCGGAGAATTGTTTCCCTTGCTGGCTGGTGTGGCCGAGACGCTGCTGGTGGATGATGGACCTGGGTCGTGTGAGAGCCTGGAGGCGGCACTGGCGGATCGCGAGGAGATGGCCGAGGCTGGGCTTGTAAGGGCTTATACGGTATTGAGTGAGGAGACCGGGGCGGTGATGGGGTCTGTGCGGTTGAAGTATGGGCAGGGAAGGGGGGAGATTGGGGTTTGGCTGGGGCGCGAGTTTCAGGGGCGGGGGTATGGGACGGAGGCGATTGCGCGGGTGGTGGATGAGGGGTTTGGCGAACTAAGATTATCGCGGATTGAGGCGCATGTGTTTGCGGGGAATGCGGCCAGTAAGAAGGCGTTTGAGAATAACGGGTTTGTGGTGGAGCGGGTGGAGCGGAATGGGGTGATGCAGCGAGGGGAGTTTCGGGATGTTTGGGTGATGGCGGCGAGGCCTGCGACTAGCTGAAGAAAGTCGAGAGAGGCGTTTGCGCCTGTGGTGCCGCGAGGGGTGCGACTGATTCTTCGAGGCAATAAACCTGAACAGACCTGAAGCCTTCCGCTGCTGGTTCGCGATGCACTATCAAACGTGAGTTATTCACGTCGAGAACCCAATATTCAACGATGCCTGCGCGTGAGTACAGGTTTGCCTTGGTGGACAGATCGAAGGCGAGGGTTGTTTCCGCAATCTCACAAATAAGAAGGATATCGGCGGGGCCAGGGTTGCGGTCCCGGATGGAAATGGCCGGTTTGTTGAGCACGATCAAGGCCGGAATTGGCTCGTTGGTCTCGATATCATCCGGGTGCACGTCGATCAGGGATCGTTGTTCGACTCTTTCGAGCCTACAGGTTTCTACCATGTAGCTAAATAAGCGATGACGTGCCAGAACGTAAGGCCGTGTCTGGCGCAAGCGTGCAATCAGATTCCCGTCGATGAGTTCGCAGTTCGGGATGTCTATTTCAGCCATGAGGGGGCTGCGTTCTAGTTCAGCCCTGGTCCATCGCATGACTCCTTCCACGGTCCGTCTCTAGACCTCGACTTCTTCGGGTTCGTCTTCGGTTGCTTTGGCCTTAGAGCCTTTTTTCTTGGTGGCCTTAGCGGCTTTCCTGGCGGGGCGGCGGCTCTTGGCGGCCTTCTTGAAGGCTTCGGGGCCTCCGGCGTCGGCGATCTGCTGTGCGCGGGCGGCGATCAGTTCAAATGCCTGCTCGGGGGTTAGCGTCATCGGATCGGTTCCGCGGGTGACGGTCGCGTTGGTTTCGCCGTCGGTGACGTAGGCACCGTAGCGGCCGCTGAGGAGTTTTACTTCCTTCTGGTTGGCCGGGTTTACCCCGTAATCCTTGAGCGCTGTAAGCGCGCGGGCGGCACCCCCACGGCCGCGCGCCTTGGGCTGGCGGATGAGTTCCATGGCCTGCTCGAGGGTGACGTCGATGGGAGACAGATCTGCCGGAAGGCTGCGGGTTTCAGTGCCGGACTGGACGTAGGGGCCAAATCTGCCGTTGGCGGCGATCACTTTTTCGCCGGTGTCGGGGCTGGGGCCGAGGTTCTTGGGCAGGCTGAGGAGCTTGGCGGCGTGTTGGAGGTCAACGTCTTTGAGGTCGGTACCCTGAACGAGCGAAGCCATTTTAGGCTTGGCACCGTCACGACCGTCGCCGAGTTGGACGTAGGGGCCGTAGCGGCCAACCTTGAGGAAAACCGGCATGCCGAATTCCGGGTGCAGGCCGAGGCTTTCCGGTTCTTTGCTCGCTTGCTCCAGCATCTCGAGAGCCTTGGGGAGCGTAAGCTCATCGGGCGGCATCTCGTCGGGGACACTCGCGCGACGTTCGCCATCGCTGATGAAGGGGCCGTAGCGGCCAATGCGCACTTCAACCTTTTTGTCTTCCCACTCGCCCAGCGGGAGGCCATTGATGATGCGCGGGTCTATCTCTTTTTCGCCGATCGAGACGAGTTCTTTGAGGCCTGGCAGGCCGTCGCCGAAGTAAAACTTGGCGAGGTACTTTGTGGAGGTGTTTTCTCCGCGCGAGATCGAGTCAAGATCGTCTTCGAGCGAGGCGGTGTATTTGTAGTCGAGAAAGGTTGTGAAGTGCTGCTCAAGCAGGCCGACTACACCCATTGCGGTGAAGGTGGGGACCAGGGCAGTGCCTTTCTTGAAAGCGTAGCTGCGGTTGAGTACGAGTTCCACGATTGAGGCCCAGGTAGAGGGCCGGCCAATGCCAAGCTTTTCGAGCTCTTTGATCAGCGAACCTTCGGTGAAGCGGTTAGGGGGCTGGGTGGAGCGGTCGAGCGGGTCAGCCTTCAGCGTCTTGAGCGCGTCGCTCGCTGCCATCTTGGGCAATACACGGTCTTGCTCATTGCCATTGTTGCCGTTCTCGTCGTCGTCCTCCTCATGGTAGGCCTTGAGGAATCCGGCGAAGGCGATAGTCTTACCGCTGGCGCGGAAGATGGAATCGCCAGCGTCCACCATGACGATCGTATTGGTGCCACGGGCATCGGCCATCTGGCAGGAGACTGTGCGTTTGTAAATGAGGTCATAGAGGCGGAAGGCCTCCTGGCCAAGAGCGGCAAGCACCACGTCGGGTGGAGTAAAGCTGTCGCCGGCCGGGCGAATGGCTTCGTGTGCTTCCTGGGCGTTTTTTACCTTGGTCTCGTAGGTACGGACTGTGGGGGAAAGATACTCTTTGCCGTACTCGGCTTCGATCAGTCTGCGTGCGGCACCGATGGCTTCTTGCGAGAGGGTGGCCGAATCGGTACGCATGTAGGTGATGTAACCGTTTTCGTAAAGCTGCTGGGCCACCTGCATAGTGCGCTTGGCCGAGAAGCGCAGCTTGGAATTGGATTCCATCTGCAGGCTGCTGGTGAGGAAGGGTGCGGCAGGGCGCTGGACAAATGGTTTTTCTTCGACGCTCTTGACGGTTACCGGCCCTGAGTTGAGCATGCCAACGATCCGCTCAGCACCAGCCTTGTCCAGGAGAACGAGTGCCTGAGGATCGTCGAGCTTGCCGGTTTCGGGGTTGAAGTCTTTGCTGGTGGCCACGCGTTTGCCGGCGATCGACAGGAGCTCAGCATCGAAGCTGGGTTCGGAACCCGGCTTGGACAACTTGGCCTTGACTGACCAATAATCTGCTGTCCGAAAGCGGATACGCGCACGTTCACGCTCTACCAGGAGGCGGACGGCGACACTTTGCACGCGGCCGGCGCTAAGACCGGGAGCCATCTTCTTCCAAAGCAGCGGACTGACTTCGTAGCCAAAGAGCCGGTCGATGATACGGCGCGTTTCTTGAGCACGCACGAGGTCTTCGTCGATCTCCCGCGCATTCTCCAGTGAGTGTAGAATCGCGTCTTTCGTGATTTCGTGGAAAACCAGGCGGCGGGTGGGAATCTTCGGTTTGAGAACTTCCCGCAGGTGCCAACTAATAGACTCGCCTTCGCGGTCTTCGTCAGTTGCGAGGTAGAGGAAGTCTGAAGTCTTGAGCAGATCCTGCAGCTCTTTGACTTGTTCCTTCTTGTTTTTGGGGACGACGTAGATCGGTTCGAATTCCGAATTCACGTTGACGCCAAGACGGGCCCAAGGCTCTTTCTTCAGCTTGGCCGGTACTTCGGATGCGTTCTCCGGGAGATCACGCACGTGTCCCATTGAGGCGCGCACCACGAAATCCTTTCCGAGAAATTTCGTAATTGTTTTCGCTTTGGTTGGAGACTCGACGATGACCAGTGACTTCGATGCCATTCTGCTGTTAAAACCGTTCCTAAGGAAATTGCCGTCCGGGTTACCCACAAAAGTTCCGCATCCATCCGGCTATCGAAAAGTGTACAACGGAATCTAGACATGTCCGCTGAACCCATCGATTGCCCCCGCTGTTCTGGAGGAAAGATCGTTTTGAAACACTCTCGCGAGAAAAAGCCCTTCTTTGGCTGTACGGCCTATCCCAGATGCACGTTTAGCTCCACATATCAGCCCAGGACGGAGACGTGCCCTGAGTGTTCGAGCCCTTATCTGATAGAAAAGCCAGTCAGGGGAGTGACGTGGGCGAAGTGTCCTGCCGAGGGATGTAAATTTGAACGCCGGTTGAGCCCTTTTTGAATCTTTCACCGCGTGCTTAGTATCTGCTAACTTAGCAGGTACTAGCTTATGGCTGTTTCCACACGACTCAGTAGTCAGGACCGTCGGTCTGCAATTCTCGCCGCTGCGATCCGGTTGTTTTCGGAGCGGGGGTTTCGCGGGGTAACGACGCGCGAACTTGCGGCGAGTCTCGGCGTGAGTGAACCTGTTTTATATCAACATTTTCCAAGCAAGAAAGACCTTTACACGGCGATTATCGAGGAGTCCAAAGACGATCATTACCTTGAAGCGCTCGAGGGTTTGAGCCGAAAAGCGGCGGGTTCTGATGATGAAGATTTCTTCACTCACTTGGCCCATGCGATGATCCACTGGCATGAACTGAAACCGGAGCTGATCCGGTTGAAGTTATTCTCCAATCTGGAGGGCCACGAGTTGATGGAAGAATTTCATGACAAACAGGCTCGGCCCTTCATTGAGATCATCTCTGGCTATATCGAACGGCGTGTTTTGGAAGGTGCCTTCCAGAATGTTCCACCGCTGGGGGCGGCTCTCGCTTTCTGCGGAATGATTGGCCACTATTGCCAGTCGACAATTCTCTTCCGCTCCTCGATCTGCCAGAGTGTGGGTCGCCAGGAGATGGTCCAACTATCGGTACAGCTTTTTTTGAATGGGATTTGCAAAACACAATCATGAAAACACTGATTCTTACTCTTTCGATCATTGCGCTGCTGTCTGGCTGCGCCAAAAAGCAGGAGGCTCCGAAGACCGATGCGTCCAAGGTGCCAGAGCTAATCCAGGTTCGAGTGCAGCCGGCGGTATCCCGCACGCTGGACAAATCCATAGACGTGACGGGGACCCTCGAAGCAGATGAGACAGTGAATCTCAGCTTTGAGATTGCTGGACGGGTTTCAAACTTTCGGGTCGACTTTGGCCAGTCGGTGAAGAAGGGCGACGTGATTGCTGAACTGGACCGCCGTGAGTACGAGTGGCAACTGGAGCGCGCCAAGGCCAATGCCGGGCAGCTTTCGGCACGGCTTGGGATGAAGAGCCCGGATGAAGCCTACCCGGTGTCTACAGCATCAATGCGGCAGGCGCAGGCCAATTACGACGATTCGAAGTCCAAGTATGAGTCGGCGGCGAAGCTGGTGCAGAGCGGAGATATCTCAAAGGAGCGCGCAGTGGAATTACAGAAGACGCTTCAGGCACGGCAGGCCCTGATTGATGTAACGCGCGACGAAATGAATGGATTGATTGCCCAACTGCGGGCGCAGAAGGCAGATCTTGAAATCGCCGTGAAGAGACTTGGCGACACGGTGATTCGAGCGCCATTTGATGGCGGCATTAGCGCAAAGCTGATCAGCCCGGGACAATACATTAAAGACAATACGCCAGTGGCTACGCTGGTGAAGACGAACCCGCTGCGGTTACGAGTGGAAGTTCCCGAGAACTATTCGGCACAAATTCAAGCGGGCAGTGTGGTTAGCTTTACGACGGATGCGGCACCGGGTAAGGAGTTTAATGCAGTCATTCAAAAATTGAACCCAACTTTTGATTCGAAGAACCGGACCTTGCTGGCTGAATCGAAGATTGTGGTTTCTGACCCCCGTCTGCGACCTGGCACCTTTGTGCAGGTGAAGCTGGTGACCAAGAAGTCGGACGCGGTAGTGATGGTGCCGAAGAATGCCGTGTATGCGGTTGCCGGATTGAATAAAGTGTTTGTGATTCGCAATGGCAAGGCGGTTGAGATTAGAATCCCGCCAAGTGTCGAGCAGGATGGTTGGACGGAAGCACCGGCGGGACTGATCCAGCCGGGAGAATCGATTGCAGTGAGCAATCTGTTGAACCTGATCAATGGCGCAGCGGTAAAGACGCTCTAGGAGTAAACAATGCAGAAATTAGCAGAAATCTGTATCAAGCGTCCGGTTTTCGCGACGATGCTGATCATGGCACTGGTAGTGCTGGGGATCGCTTCGTACCGCGAGCTGGGGGTGGATTTTTTTCCGAAGGTGGAATTTCCTTTTGTGACCATCTCTACAGTGTTGCCTGGTGCGGCACCGGAGGAAGTGGAGAGTCAGATCAGCAAACGGATTGAAGAGGCCGTAAATACGATCTCGGGAATCGATGAATTGCGTTCGAGCTCAAGCGAAGGCAGTTCGGTTGTGTCGATTCAGTTTAGCCTCGATAAAGATGGCGACTCCGCCGCACAGGAAGTGCGCGACAAGGTGAACCAGGTATTGAACCAGTTGCCGAAGGATGCCAAGCAACCGGTGATTCAGAAGGTGGCGACGGATGCATCGCCCGTGATCAGTATTGTAGTGAGTTCGCCGCGCGAGATTCGCGAGACGACCAAGCTGGTTGAAGACCTGATCAAGAAGAACATCGAGAGCCTGAACGGAGTGGGTGAAGTCCGCTTTATCGGTGACCGCACGCGGCAGATTCAGGTAGTGCTGGATGGAGAGAAGCTTTATAGCTACAACCTGAACATCGATCAGATCCGTGTGGCGCTGGCGGCGCAGAATGTCGAGATTCCTGGCGGGCGCCTGGACCAGGGTTCGCGCGAAGTGAGTTTGCGCACGCTGGGGCGTTTGTTGCGGCCCGAGGATTTCGCCGACATCATCATCGGGACGGCGAATGGTGCGCCAATCCGGATTCGCGATGTTGGCAAGGTGGTTGATGGTGTGCAGGAACCCAGGTCTTTGGCTCGCATCAATGGCGTGCCGGCGGTGGTGCTTGAGGTTCGCAAGCAGGCGGGTACCAACACGCTCGAGGTGATTGGTGTACTCAAGGAACGGATCGAAACTCTGCAAAACTCCGGGCTGATCCCGAGAGACTTAAAGGTCGATTATTCACGCGACCAGAGTTTCTTTATCAAGGGCGCGTTTGAAGCCGTAGAGGCGCACCTGGTTGAAGGTGGCATTTTTGCGTCGATTATTGTGTTGCTGTTTATCCGAAGCTGGCGTGCCACTCTGATTGCGGCCCTGGCGATTCCAACTTCGATCATTTCGACTTACACGCTGATGTACGTCATGGGCTTTACGCTGAATCAGATTTCGATGCTGGCGCTGGTGTTGATGGTGGGTATCGTGATCGACGACGCGATTGTTGTGCTCGAGAATATCTTCCGCTTTCAGGAAGAGAAGGGCATGGACCCAGTGATGGCGGCGATCGAGGGTACCCGCGAGATCGGTCTGGCGGTGCTTGCGACCACATTGAGTCTGGCGGTTGTGTTTATGCCGGTGGCTTTGATGAGTGGCATCGTGGGGCGCTTTATGTCGAGCTTTGGCTTTACAGCGGCGTTCGCAATCATGGTGAGCCTGCTCGTGAGCTTTACGCTCACGCCTGCGCTGTCGGCAAAGTTCCTGAAGCTCAAACCGAAGGTCAAGGGCGATGCGGGTACGAAAGAAGGGCTCCTCTTTAAGGTAGTTTCGCGCCCCTACATGGGCTTGCTGGGCTGGAGCATGAGGCACCGTTGGGTAATTGTGGTGATCTCACTTTGCGTCGTCTATACGACTGGGCCGCTGTTTAACAGCATGGGCAAAGACTTTCTGCCTGTCGACGACCAGAGCTACTTTGAGGTAACTGTTCGGACGCCGCCGGGGTCATCGCTCGAAGGTTCGACCAATGCGATGAGTCTGGTGGAGGCTGAACTGCAGAAGCTACCGGGGTTGAAGTATTTATTAACCACCGTTGGCGCTGACTTTCAGAAGCGGGTTGATCGTGGCAGCATTATCGTGCAGTTGGTGCAGCCGGAAGAGCGCAAGTTTACGCAACAACAATTGATGGAGCAAGCCCGTACCATGATTTCTAAATTCTCAAAGGATCTGGTGGTGGGTGTGCAGTTACCCGCTCTGATTTCTGGCGGGGCGAGTGATCGCGATTACCAGTTCTACGTTCAGGGGCCAGACCTTGTGCAGCTTGAGAAATATTCGAAAGCGATCATGAGCCGGCTGCATGAAGTGCCCGGTGTGGCTGATATCGATTCCAGCTATGAGCCGGGTAAGCCTGAACTGCGGGTGGATATCAATCGCGACAAGGCAGCAGATTTGAATGTGAGTGTGAACAGCATCGCTTCGGCCTTGAGGACGCTGGTGGCGGGCGATGATCAGGCCACGACCTATCGTGAAGGCGATGATCGCTATGACGTGCAGTTGCGCGTGGATAAGGCCTTCCGCACCTCGCCGCAGGCGCTGAACCGCTTGTTTGTGCCGTCGTCGACACTGGGCAACGTGCCGGTATCGAATGTGGCGACGCTACGGGATGCCACCGGGCCTTCGGCAATCGATCGATACAACCGGCAGCGGCAGATTCTGATCCAGGCGAATATCGCCAAGGGTGGGTCGCTGTCAGAGGCGATTGAGGCGACGCAGAAGATTGTTCAGGAATTGAATATGCCCCCCCAGTACGCGACAGGAACGGTTGGCCGGTCGAAGGAATTCGGCAAAGCGGCAGTGAATTTTGTGTCGGCGTTTGTGTTGTGTTTCGTGTTTATGTACATGATTCTGGCGGCCCAGTTTGAGAGCTTTCTCGATCCGGTTACGATTCTGTTGAGCCTGCCGCTGAGCGTGCCGTTTGCACTGCTAAGCCTGAAGATCGCCGGTGAGAACTACAACATCATCTATACGTCGGTCGGTATTCTGGTGCTCTTCGGCATTGTGAAGAAGAACTCGATTCTGCAGGTGGATCACATCAAGCGATTGCGTGCTGAAGGCTTACCGCGGATGGATGCGGTGCTGAAGGGTTGTGAGGATCGACTGCGGCCGATCCTGATGACAACTGCGGCACTGGTGGCGGGTATGATTCCGCTGGCTCTTGGTGGTGGCGCGGGCGCTGGTTCGCGTCGTACGGTGGCGATTGTGGTGATCGGCGGCCAGACGATGTGTTTGTTGCTGAGCCTGCTGGTGACGCCTGTGGTGTATTCGCTGTTTGACGACATGTCAAATAGCCGGATCTTCTCAAAGATAGGTGGCTTGTTCCGGCGGCGTGGATTGAAGGAAGCGCTGGCCGGGCTGCTTGGGCTACTGCTCTTCACCGTAGTTGGATTCTCCGCTGAGAATCCGGCCCGCGTCGGGGTTGGAGCTTCGCAGAAGAGGATGATGCTCAAGGACGCGATTGTGCTGGCGCTGGAGAACAATCTGGATCTACAGATTGAGAAGACCAATACGGTGCTGTCACGGAGTCAATATAGGCAGACCTTCGGCGTTTGGGATCCCGCATTCGGGTATCGGCCCAACATGAGTTACAACGTAACACCTACGTCGAGCCCCTTGCAGGCGGCGGATGGGCGGCTGGTGGACCGGAACTTCAGCAATAACGCCACGTTTACGCAAAAGACTCCATGGAAGGGTACGCGCCTCGATGCGGCCTTTAATAACAGCCGTCTAAGCACGAGCAATCCGTTTAGCGGGTTGAATCCCTTCACGCTATCAACCCTGACCCTTAGCCTGACGCAACCGCTGTTGCGTGGCCGCAAGATTGATAACGACCGGAACGAGATTCGCTTGCGCCGCAAGCAGATCGACATTAGCGAAGCGGATTATGAGCTTCGTGTGATTCAGGTGGTGACGCTAGTGAGCCAGGCCTATTGGGATCTTGTGGCGGCTCGTCAGGATATCGAAGTGAAGAAGCTGAGTGTCGATTTGGCTCGCGATCAGCATGAGCGATCCAAGCGTCAGATTGATGCAGGAACGCTGGCACCCGTCGAGTTGTCGGCTGCCCTGGCTGAGCTCGAACGACGTCAGGACACCTATTATTCGAGCATTGGCTTGCTGACCGAGGTGGAGAACAACCTCAAGAACTTGCTCGCCGGGGGACGCGATCAGTCGATCTGGAATGATGAAGTGGTTCCGGTTGAGACGCAGAGCATGGCTCCGCCCGCACTTGAGGATTTGAAGTTTTTGATTCAGGGCGCTTTGGGAAAGCGGCCAGAGCTGAAGAATCTGAAGCTTCGGCTGGAATCCAACGAATATCAGAAGGACTTGGCCAGGAATCTGCTCTTGCCGGGTGTGAATCTGGCGGCTGGCTACACGATGGCGGGTCTGGCTGGTGCGCGCAACACGGCAAGAAATCCGTTTTTCGGCGGGAGTGTTGGAGACGGTGTTCCAGCAGCCTTTATCGGAGGTTATGGCACAACGCTGAGCAGCCTGTTTGGGCAAAATTATACGAGTTGGCAGGCCGGTTTGCAGATTGACTGGACCGTGCGAAATCGTGCAGCAGTAGAGAATCTGGCGCAGGTGAATCTGGCTGACCGGACGCTCAATTTACAACGGGCCAAGGCGGAGCAGATTGTCGAGGCCGAGGTTCGGAACTCGCTGCAGTCCTTGCGTACTTCAGAGCAGAGGATCGTAGCTGCGGAGGCAAGTGTGAAGGCTTCCAAAGAAAAGCTCGACAGTGAACAACGCTTGTTTGAAACTGGCGAGAGCACAAACTTTCTTGTGCTGACCCGGCAAAATGAGTTTGCCGATTCACAACGGCGCAGTCTGGTGGCACGACTGGATTTCAATAAGGCGATCGCCCGGCTGGAGCAGGCGCTTGGAGCCACGCTCGATACGCATAACATCAGCTTGAAGTAGATTACTGTCGAATAAGAACAGGAAAATCACAGTTTTTCCACAAGCCCTTAACACCAGTGAAGCGCCATACTAGGGCTGTAAGCGATGAATGTTCAAGACATCGCCTTTCAAAAAGGCCTTCCCGCAAATCTAGAAGCTGAGCGCTTGACGCTGGGTGCTGTGCTTGTCGATCCAGAAAGCTTTCCGCTGGTCGGTGGTGAGCTTTCGGCGGAGGATTTCAGCCTGGAATCTCATCGGCGCATCTTTCAACGCATGGCTGCCCTGGCTGAACGTGGTGAGCGGATTGACCGTGTATCGCTGGCCAATGAACTCATGCGGCATTCCGAACTGGAGAGCGCAGGTGGCCTGAGCTACTTGATGAGTCTTGATGAGGGCATCCCTCAGGCGCTCAACGTGTTTGGGTATGTGAAGATCGTCAAAGAAAAGGCAACGCTGCGCAAGGTAATTTACACGGCGCAGAGTGTAATGGATAAGGCCTTTCTTGGTGTGGATGAGGCCCATCACATCCTTGCTGAGGCTGAAGAATCCTTTCTCAACATCGGCGCTTCCAGCGCCAAGAACACGCTTCAACGTCCTTCGCAGATCATTGATGAGATCGGCCTTGATCAGTTTCTCGATCCTTCGAGCCGCATCAAGGGCGTTTCGACTGGCTTTAGTAAATTCGATGAGATGACCGGTGGGTTTCGCGAAGGCGAGCTGATTATTATTGCGGCCCGTCCCGCCATGGGCAAGACAGCGTTTGCGCTCAATATTGCCCAACACGTCTGCGGCCCACGGGTGAATAAGCCGGTTGCAGTGTTCTCGCTTGAAATGTCAAAAGAGAGCTTGCTTACTCGTATGATATGCGCAGCGGCGCGGGTCGATCAGCATCGCTTTCGCACCGGCTTTTTGAATGACGATGAGCGGAGGCAGTTGGCCGTGGCGGCGACAGACCTGATGGATGCTCCGCTCTATCTCGACGATTCGCCGGGTGTGAACATGATGGACATTCATGCCAAGCTGCGTCGTGTACAGGCAGAGCGTGGTTTGGGGTTGGTGATTATTGATTACCTCCAACTGATGCAGTCTCGCGGCAACCACGATAGCCGCACGCAAGAGGTGAGTTCGATCTCTCGCGGCATGAAGCTGTTGAGCAAGGAATTGAAGGTGCCGATTGTGGGGCTTAGCCAGTTGAGCCGTGGCCCGGAAACGCGTCCGGGCGATCACCGGCCGCAGTTAAGCGATTTGCGTGAATCGGGTTCGATCGAGCAGGACGCCGACATGGTGTGCTTCTTGTTTCGAGAGGAAGTCTATAAGCCGGACCGGGAAGATTTGAAGGGGCGGGCGGAATTGATCATTTCCAAGCAGCGTAATGGCCCAGTTGGGAAGGTCGATTTGGCCTTCATTCACAAGTTCACCAAATTTGGAAACCTGGCTGAAGACCATAGTGGGTCACCTCAAGACGATTACGTCTAGAGCAGCGCTTCGATCTTTGCGATCAGTTGCTCGGCGCTAAGCTTGCCTGGGTTGTAAAGACGCACGATTCCGGCCTTGTCGATCAGGACTAGCGTAGGTGTGGTCGATGAACCGTAGACACGGAAGTTCTCTTCGCTCAGGGGTGCAGTCATGCCAGAGATACTGGCATAGAACTTTTCATAGATACCGGCGATGTAAGATTTCTCCACTACAGGTGTCGCATCGTCTCCTCCGTTGATGTATCCGTAGCGCTGCGTTGGGCCGACAATAGTGAGGCCCCTGGGGCCGTACCTCGCGGCCAGATCGACCAGAATCGGAGCCTGTGCTTTGCAATCGCCACACCAGTGTGCCCAAAAAAAGAGCAGCACGGGTTTGCCTTTCAGGCTGGCGAGTGTTTTGGGTTTGTTTGGACCAACTGAATCCCGGATCTCAAGAGCCGGTGCCCGTTTGCCTTCGAGCGAAAGCAGGTTGATGTTTTTCTGGATTCTAGTGCGGATAGAAGTGTCGTGGTAAGTCATCTTCTCACGGGTAAGAAAGGTGATGGCTTCGCTGAGTTGTCCCTTACCGGCGAGAGCTTGGCCTTCCACTTCAATCGATGCGCTGAAGCCAATGGGGAGCCGCTTTTCCTCGTCGAGCTTTCGGGTTTTCATTGCGGCGAGGGAGAGCTTGCGCGTCTCGGCTGAATAGGCGAGCGCCTTGTCGTATTGCTTGGCCGCAACTGCACCGCGTCCGAGCCAGGAGTGGGCCTCGATCAGTTCTGGTGTCCAGGGGCCTCCGGCTCGCTGGGTGTCGATCAGCTTCTCTGCCGCTGCGAATTCCTGCTTGTTGAGCAGGAGGCGCACCTCAGGGATGATAGCGGATTGCGCGGCGAGTGCGGTCAGGAGGAACAGGTATAGTTTCATGCGAGAAGTTTCTTAGTGTATTCGATGCTCAACTCAAGATCGCGACGCTCCTTTATTGCAGAGGCCGCCTTGTCGAGCTTGGGGGGATCTTGTTGGGGTGAGCCTTTTTCGGCAAGAGCGAGGAATCGAGTGAATTCCCAGGCGGGAGTGTTTCGATAAGCATCCCAGAATTTTTGCTCAAATACCTGGAATTTACGCTGACCAGTAACGATGATTTCCATTGAGAGGGCCTTGCCCGGGCAGAGTTCGCGATAGCGCTTGACCCAGCCTGATATGTCGACATTGCCCTCGCCCATGCGGGTCCACTGGACGGCGATGCCCTCTGGAGTCTTCCAAAGGTAAGAATCGCGAACATGGCTAGTGAGGATGTAGGGTGCCAGAGTTTCAAGCGTGAGATGAGGATCTTCGAGCGCCCAAACCGGGTTGCCGCTGTCGATAACAGCACCGACGAAGTCTTTGCCGGCCAACTCGATCAAGCCTTTGAGTTCGCGGGCCTGCATGTCGCCTGCGTGATTCTCGACGGCCACCTTGATATTGTGATCCTGAGCGAAGCTTCGGCAGGCGCGAAGGGTCCTGGCGGTGTTCTCAATGTTGGCCGCGAGCGGGGTGGCGCTTTGACGGTCTGCCATGGTGCCGAGAAAGCAACGGACAAGGCGTGAGTCAGCCAGATGTGCAGCGTGGATCACACGCTTCAACTGTTCTTCTGCGGTGCCCTGTTTGGGGTCGAAGCTTGTCGAGGTTGGGCAAATGGACCTCATTCCAATCTCCAGGGTTATGCCAAGTTGCTTTGCATGAGCCGAAACTTTCCTGATGTGGTCGTCGTCGAGGGAGCCCAGAAAACGGATCTCTGAGAAATGTACAACTTTGGCACCAAACTTCGCCGCATAGTCGAGATTCTCAAACGCTGACCAGCCTTGACTGCGGACGCTGAAAAGATCGATGCCCAGGAGAACATCATTGGCGGCGAGAGCTGACGTGATTAACGGCATGGCGGCAAAGTGGCGGCGGGTCATCTAAAGTATCTTTCGTTTCGCGAGAAAGTTAAAGATCTGCGCATATATGTCGGCGAATTGTTCGGGCGTGAAGTTACCGTGGACACCCTGATGAACGGGAATCATCTCGGCGTCGTTACCGGCGTTACGGAGTTCTTTCGTGATGTCAACGCCGTGCTCATAGGGAACTACCGGGTCTGCGTCGCCGTGGACGGTGACGACGGGCGGAAGATCTTTGCGTACCCACGTGATGGGCGACACGCGGCGGGCGAGTTCCTGACGATCTGGCAAAGAAGCTGGTAGCCATTTGACCGCATACTCACGCATATGTTCGCCTTCGAGCTGGTCCTGGACGTCGGTGATGCCGTAGAAATTAATGACTGCGGCCACTTTGCCTGTGGGGCCGAGTTTGGCCTGCTTCGGTGTAAGGCCAACCATCAGGGCAAGGTGGCCACCAGCGGAGTCTCCTGTGACAATGATTTTATTTTTGTCGACTCCATACCTGGCAGCATTAGAACGGAACCACTCTGCGGCAGCAAGCACATCTTGCACCGCTGCAGGGGCAAGGGCAGATCCGGCGAGACGGTATTCAACGTTTGCCACCACGAATCCCTTTTCGAGATAAGGAAGGCAGAGCCGGTCGAACACGTTTTCTTTTTTGCCGCCTACCCAGCCGCCGCCATGGATCACAATCACGCCGACCCGCTTGGCAGAATTCTCCGCGCGTTTGGACTGGAGGATGTCGAGAACGGTTTCCTTGTGTGTGGAATAAGAGATGTTGGTTTCGACGCTTACCCAATCTGGTACCTGATTTTGGGCGAGCAGTAGGGTCGGAAGGAGAGTTAGAAAAAGACAGTAGACCATTGTCATCAATTATATTGAGAGATGATGATCAAACTAGGATTGGTATTTTTGTTGGCTTTTTCGGCCTTTGCTGCAGAGCCGTTGTTGGTGAAGCATGCGGCGAAGGATGTTGCACCCAGTGCTGACCCGAATTCGGCCTTCTGGAAAGGCGTTGCGCCGGTGCTTGCCACCAGAAGCAATCTGGGCGTGAAACTGCCCACGAATCGTACAGAGATCCGGGTTCGATGGACCGAACTGAACCTCTATGTTCTGATGACCTGCCCCTACCAGGAGTTGTTCCTCTTGCCCAACCCCAGCACGACGGCTGAGACGAACAAGTTATGGGAACACGATGTCGCCGAGATTTTCGTCGGGGCAGATTTTGACAATATCCACCAATATCGCGAGTATCAGGTGAGCCCGCAAGGCGAGTGGGTAGATCTTGATATCGACCGCAAGAACCCGCTGCCGGAGGGCGGCTGGAAGTGGGATAGCAAAATGGTAACCAAGGCGCGGATCGACACTAAGGCGAAGGTTTGGTACGGCGAGTTTCAGATTCCGATGGCCAGCATCACTTCAAAAAAAGTAGAGGCGGGGATGCTGATGCGAGGAAATTTCTACCGGTTTCAGGGTGGGCCGCCGGGGCGCAAAATGGTGGCCTGGATGCCGACTGGAGTGATCAATAACCATACGCCCGGCAAATTCGGAACCTTGAAGCTGGTGAAGTAGAGCCGATGGCAAGCTCACTTCGAATCAGCACTGTTGGGGTGCGCGGAATTGTGGGGCCTGGGCTCAAAGCTCATCACGCGCTGGAGTTTGCCGCAGCGTTTAGCGTGCTTCTGGATCGCAAGGGCCCGGTCATGCTGGCCCGTGACCCCCGCGCGTCCAGTGTGATGCTGCGGGAAGGTATTGTCTCTTCTCTGCTGGCCAGCGGCCGTGATGTGATCGATCTTGGGCTAGCTTCAACGCCAGTGTTGCAGCATGCGATTCAGCGGATGAACGCAGCGGGTGGGATCTCGATTGGAGCTTCTCACAACAATGCGGAATGGAATGCCTTGAAGTTTCTGGGGCCGAATGGGACATATCTATCCAGTGGCGAAGCTTCAGAACTGCTGGACATCTATCACTTGCGCAAATTTGATTTCAAAGACTGGACTCAAGTAGGCCGGCTGCATTTTGATGATGAGGCGATAGAGACCTACGTGAACGAGCTGGAACGTGTGTTTGAGGTGCGCGATCTGCAGGGTCTGAAGATCGTGGCTGACTGTTCATCGGGGCTGTCGAGTCTGATTCTGAAGCGTCTGAAAGACCGGCATCCTCTGGACATCACGATGATCAATGCGACTCTGGAATCGAAGGCATTCGCCCACACGCCCAATACGAATGCCCGCACCGTGGGCTTGCAATTGGCACCCGTGGTACAAGCAATTGGCGGCGATTTGGGCGTGTTGTTCGATATGGATAGTGACCGGATTGCGGTGTGTTGCGGGGATGGAGAAGCAGTGAGCGAAGAGATGATTCTGCCAATCCTGGCCGAGTATCAGTTGAAGCGGCAACCAGGAAGGATGATCATCACGAATCTGTCTACAACTTCGCTGGTAGAGGATGTCGCGGCCAAGTACCAGGCGAGTGTGTTGCGCGTGCCAGTGGGCCGTCAGCATGCGATGGATGCGCTGTCGATGTATCCGACGGAAAGAATAGCGATTGCTGGAGAAGGTACCGGAGCTGTGATGCTGCCGGAGTTTCGATTCGTGTACGACGGCATCGCCAGTTTGCTTGCGCTGGCGAGCCACTTGAAGCGCGAAGGCACGAGTCTGAAGCGGTTATTGGCATTGATGCCTCGCTATGACATGCGTAAGGTGGAGGTGAAGCTGGACACCAAGAGGATTCCCGAGATGATGACTTATCTTGAGGATCACTGGGCCGGCAATCGAATGGATACCCAGGATGGGTTGCGGGTAGACATCGAAAACGGATGGTTTCATGTGCGCGTCTCAAACACAGAGCCCGTGGTGAGAGTGATCGCGGAGATGCGGCAAGGAAGTGTGGAAGACCTGATGGCGAAGTTGCTGGATACGGTGCGAAGCTATGCGTGAACACAAGCTAAAAGTTGGCGTCTCTGGTGTGCGCGGGGTGGTGGGAGAATTCCTGACCCCGTTGCTTGCTGCCAATTTTGCCCAAGCCTTTGGCGCTTACGTGGGCCGCGGGCGGGTTGTCATTGGGCGCGATACACGGTTCACTGGCCCCATGATTGAGCATGCTGTTGCTTGCGGGTTGATGGCGTCGGGCTGTGAGGTGGTGAGGGTTGGTGTACAGACAACGCCGACGATGCAGATCTACATTGCAGAAACTGGTGCGGTTGGCGGAATTGGAATTACAGCTTCTCACAATCCAGCGGAGTACAATGCCCTGAAGCTGTTTAACGGAGAGGGCCTGTTCTTCAATCACTACGAGCGCACTGAGCTACTTGATCTTTTTCATCAAGGCGACTTTGTTGAAGTGACCAATGAGGAAACCCTTGGGCTCACAGTGGACGAAGTGACACCGTGGAGGCGGCACATCAACCGGGTTGTGAAGCATGTAGATCTCGACCGGATTCGCGCCCGGAGATTTAATGTGGGCCTTGATGGAGTGAACGGTGCGGGATCAGAGATGAGTGTCTGGTTTCTCAAGGACGTGCTGGGGTGTGAGCTGCATGCCATTCATGTGGATCCAACGAAGGCCTTTCCGCGTGAAGCAGAACCGAAGCCGGAATCGCTGGGTGAGTTGATGGCGCTAGTGAAAGCGCATGGTTGCGATATCGGATTTGGCCAGGATCCAGATGGGGACAGGCTGGCGGTTTGCGATGAGCACGGTGCCATGCTGGATAACGACGACTTGCTGGCACTGGCAATTGAGGCTGCGCTAGCTCGTGCGCCGGGTGATGTCGCGGTGAATCTTACGACCTCAAGTGTGGTGGATGAGGTGGCGGCGAAGTACGGCCGTCGCGTGTACCGCACTGCTGTAGGTGAGGCGAATGTAGTGGACCGGATGCGCGCGGTCAAAGCTCTGATCGGTGGCGAAGGATCCAGCGGCGGGGTGATCTTTTCAGGCACTCATCTTTGCCGCGACAGTTATACGGCGATGGCATTGTTGCTGGAGCGGCTGGCGGCCGAGGGCACCACGCTCAGTACGCTTGCTTCGGCCTTGCCGCGCTACTACCGGCGTTCCGGCAAGGTACAGTTTGCACATGGCAAATTGGGCGGGCTGATGCTGGCGATGGAAAGGAATCATCCGGCAGCCCAACTGGAGCGAACAGATGGCTTGAAGCTGAACCTTGAGGATGGCTGGATTCATTTGCGGGCTTCGAATACGGAACCAATTTTGAGAGTTGCCGTGGAGAGCCGCGATGAGGCGCGCGCCGACCAATTGTTTGCCGAGTCCATGGTCTTGCTGAAAGCTTGATTTTTTCGGGAACTAAATGCCAGGCTCAAGTCCATTAGTAGCAGTGGTCATTGCCGAAGCTATCACGATTGTCGAAACGCTGGATCCAAAGGAGCTCTATGCAAGCCACTACTCGCGGCTCTATCGATTTGGGCTTGCGTTTTCGGGTTCTGAACCGCGAGCGGCTGAGGCCGTTCAGGAAGCGTTTCTCGATCTGATTCGCAAACCTTCGCAGTTTGACCCTAGTCGCGGCACAGCAAGCGCTTTGCTATTTGGAATGGTGCGGAACCGGCTGCGGAGTGCGCGGCGCTCTGAGCGCGAAGAAGCACTCGAGGACGATGCGGCTGGCGATGTCGATCTGCTCTCAAGCTTCGAACGATCAGAACGGATTGCAGCGGTGCGGGAGGCGATTCTTGGGTTGCCAGAGCATTACCGTGAAGTGGTGGTGTTGTGCGAAATCGAAGAGTGCAGCTATGAGGAGGCAGCGGTTTCGCTGGATCTTCCTGTCGGAACAGTGAGGTCACGGTTGAGCAGAGCAAAACATCAATTGAAGCGGCGGCTGAGTGAATACGAAGGAAGTGGAGCATGAAGCTGGATGGTTTGGTGAAAGAGTATGGCGAGACCCTGACGGCACCTATCCCCGACTTTGCGGCGGTGCTGGCGGAATCGAGACGGCGCAAGCAGCGGCGCTGGATCGGCAGCCTGACCGGAATGGCGGCTGCCGCCAGCGTCGCTTGGATATTGTGGCTACCGAAACCGGCAGAGGTGAAAGTAACAGTAGCGCCAGTGGTAGCTAGCTTGCCTTTGGAACTAGCTGCACCCGCTGTTGTGGCACCAAAACTACGTGCGGTGCATAGAGCAGCCGTACCAGTGCGGGAGGAAACTGGCTTTGTAGCAATCGCTGAAATGCGGATGCTGCCGCAGCCGCAGACGTATCAGGTTTTGAGAGTGAGTGTGAGTGGGCAGCGGCTGATGGCACTTGGTGTGCTTCAGCCAAATCAGGTAATGCGACCAACGATGATGGCGGATGTATTGCTGGGCGATGACGGGATGGCGAGAGCGATCCGTGTGGTTGGAAACGAATACGAATAAGGAGAATGCAATGAAAGTTATCTACAGTCTTGGATTTGCCGCAAGCTTGGCGCTAGGGCAACATGAAGTGCCGGCACCCGCTCAGACGCGGATGATGTACTTTAGCAATGCCAACACAGACGAATCCAAGGGAGCCGCTTACTCGGCCGATTCGACCACCGAGACGACGCAAGTTTTGCAGGATGGAAACCGGATTAAGAACACGAATAAAGCCAAATTTGCTCGTGATTCTGAGGGCCGAACGCGCCGGGAGTCTACTATTCAAATGTTAGGCCCGGTGGGACGCACCGAGGAGCCGATTATCAGCGTATTCATTAACGATCCGGTGGCCAAAGTGCAATACACTCTCGATTCCAGGGCCAAGGTGGCAATGAAATCCAAAGCCACTGGAGCAATGAATTTCAGGATTAATGCGGGGCCGGCCCAACGCATTCGGGAAGAAATTGTGATGGAGCGAAAGATGGTCGAAGGCAGCCCCCAAAACGTTGTCGTCGAACATAAGATTGTTGGGCCCGCCAAAAGTATTGAGTCTTTTCAAATGACTCAAACGATTAACGTGCGAGCATCTGGAGACGTGAAGTCAGAAGACCTCGGCACTCGAATGATCGAGGGTGTCAATGCGAAGGGCACCAGAATGACGATGACAATTCCGGCCGGTGAGGTTGGGAATGAGCGGCCAATTGAAGTGGTGACCGAGAACTGGTTTAGCGAAGCACTCAATGCGATGGTGTTGACCAAGCATAACGATCCCAGGATGGGCGAAACGGTTACCCGGCTGGAGAACATCAAGCTGGGCGCGCCACCGAAAGGCCTGTTTGAACCACCAGTCGATTACAAGGTTGAGGAAGTGTCGAACATGAGAATGCCGATGCCCGCTGCTCCGGCCTTTCGGGTTCGAGAGGATCGCTAAGGCTGCTGCGGTTTCTTCTTCTTAAACATATCGAAGACGGAGTTGACGCTGTCCATCATCTGCTTCGGATCTTTGGGGTTGAACGGTTGCAGCTTCATTTTGGCAATCGCCCCAGGATCTGGAGCCATGATGGGTTTTGTGAATGTTCCCTTGATGCTGGCGGGGATCATCAGGTTTCCATTTGGATTCGCAAAGGCGGCTGTCATGAAGCCGCCTATTTTATTGCCGCCGACTTGTTCTGAGAAGCGTTTGTCGAGGATCGAAAGCAGCTTCATGTCGAGGGTTTGATCCGCCAGATTCATGTTGCCCGAAAGGCCCGCCGTGAGATTGGCAAGATCTAGCTTCAGGTTTTGTGTAGACGCCTTTCCGCCAGTAATTTCAAGGTCTCCCGTAAGACCCATGAACTGAGTGAACTTTTCGGTTCCTGGATTGAAGCCGAGGAACTTGGCCAGGCTGGACAGTTCGCTGATGAGATTGAAGCCGGCGATGCGGCCTTGAGCGAAATTGAGCGAGACCTTGCCATTCAGGCTTTGAGCGATTCGGAGAGGGTCGCCGGGGGAAAAATTGATTTGAAGATCGGCTGAGAAGGGGCCGTTGACGATGCCTTTAAGGGAAGTTGCTGCGGCGAGGAGTTGGGATGACTCGATCTTTTCGAGCTTTGAATTCATTGTGTAGACGGGTATGGAGGGACGCAAGTCGATATCCATAGAGCCCGAATGACGGCCGCCGTAGAGCGAAGCGTAGAGCGGGGCGAGCACCAGGTGGCCGTCGCGGTAGCTGGTCTGCGCGGTGAGCTGCGTGAGAGTGAGTTCGGCGAGTTGCAGGGTACCGATTTTCAGCGAACCGCTAGCAGTGATTTTGGCCGGAAAAGCGTTCTTTGCGCTGCTGTCTTTGACCAGGCTGCGGATTTCTTCAAGTTGGATTTGGTCAGCTTCGAGATTGAAATCGAGCACCGGGTTCTTGAAGTTTGAGACTTTGCAGTCGCCGTTGATAGAGGATGAAGAGAGTTTGGCATGAATCCCTGAGAGTGATGCTGAATTGTTTTCAAAACGAAAATCGGTGCTGGCGATTTCGATTGGTTTGGTGATTGAAGGGGCCTGGATGTTGGCGTTTCGTAGCGAGCCAGTGCCCGAATAGGATAGGGGCGTTTTGGCTTCAAGCAAGCCTGACGCTCGAAGCTGAAGCTGGGCGTGGCCGGTGGCGGTTATTCCTTCGACTGACGATATGCCGTAGGCACGGGCTATGGCAAGCAGCTCCGTAAGGTCTGCGCCGGGAGCGATGAGTGTTGCCTCTAATCGCGGGGCGTTAGTGTAGTGTGAGATCACGCCAAAGGCCTGAAGCTGAGTAGAGCCGCTTGCGATGCTGGCTGGCTCTAGCATGATGCGCTCTGGGGTCAGAGCAAGGCTGAGTTTGGCGGTTTTGACGGGTTGTTTGATGTCACCGCCTGAGACTTCAAAGCCCGTGATATCAAGGCGGCCATTGAGGACTGGTTCTTTTGGAGTACCTGTGATTTTGATGCCGGCAACGACATCGCCCTTCACCGCCATGGATGAATTCAGAAAGAGTCGAGCGGCATCGGCAATTGGAGATTTAGGGATCTTGAGTTCGAGGTTGATGGCGCTACTTGATAGCTCACCATTGAGGCTCGCCTTGAGCGAAGCTAGCGCGATGGTGAATTGCGAGAAGGTGGTTTTGCCGCTTGCGCTGCTGAGTGTACCCTCTGCTTCAATTGCTTTCCCCGAAGGCATTTGGGCGGCGAGCTTCAGTGAGAATGGCTTGCCTTGCGCGTAGTTTCGAATCTCCGCGGAGAGATTGGAATAGAGATCTCGTGCGGAGTCTGGGCGCTTGATGCCGAGGCTTGCCTTCTCGATGAGCAACTGATTGAGGCTGAGCGGACTTGGGTCTTTACTTTGAGTTGAGCCCCCTATGGAATCAAAGTTCCAGACACCCTTTTCGTTTTGGATCAGTTCGAAGTCAGGCTCGATCAGGCGCAGGCTTTGGATCTCGATCTGGCCGAAAAGAAGAGGAAGGATGGCAGGGCGAATCTCTACTTCTTTGGCCTTGAGAAAAGGTCCGTTTGAGAATGCTGGGTCGTCGGAGATGAGGAGATTGGTGGCGCGGAAGCTGGGTGGGAAAATCTGCAAGTCGAGCTTGTCGATGGAGGTATTGCGCGCGAGCGCTTTATTGAGCTGCGAAATTAGAATTGGGCTGAGCTTGTGTCGGTCGATGAGCAGGTAGAGCGCCAGGGCGGCCAAGACAGTGAGCCCCAAGAGGAACGCAACGAAGAGCCGCAGATGTTTTCTCATACACCCTGAGTTTAAGCGTCCCCGCGATTATTGTGCCAATGTGGAGGTGAAATGCCTAGACCAGACGTAATTGACATGGACGACTTCTCAAGCCGGCGCCCTGCTGCCAGAACGGGCGGTTTTGGCCTGGGCGGCTGGCTTCTCCTTCTCTTTGTTTTGATTGCGAGTGCTCGAACGATTGCCCGCACCTGGATCGACTTTGCCTGGTGGAATGAAGTCGGCCAGGCAGATACCTGGGGGCAGATGCTTCTCTATGGCTGGTTGCCAAGCATCGCCGCCGGGTTAATTGTGTTTCCGATCCTTTGGATTCTATATTCGCGGGCGACGCGCGGGGTATTTCGGTGGTGGAAGCTTGGCGTCGCACTGGTGCTATCGCTGATTCTGGGTGCCCTCCTGATTGATAACTGGACAGTGGTGCGCTACTACGGTTCGACGGCGGCAGGTGCCGATGCCTGGCGAGATCCTGTATTCGGGCAACCGATTGGCTTTTATTTCTTCCAGCTTCCTTTCTACGAGATGCTGCTTGCTTATGTGCAGGGGATTTTGGTGGTTGGCTTTATCGTGTATTGGGTGGCGAGCCGATTTGACAACTTGCGGGACCGGTTTTCGCGCATACAAGCCGAAGAGGGTATTGATCTGCGCGGGCTGAATCTAGGAGATGTTTTGAGTGGGCCTTCTGTTCGCTTAGCTGTGGCCTTGTTCTTTCTATTGTTGGCCGGGAATGCCTATTTGAGCCGCTTTGATGTCTTGTTTGAAGACCATGGCTTTCTGGTTGGTGCCGACTATGTGGATGTGAATATCGTACTGCCGATGATCTGGGGTCTGGTGGGGGCTTGTGTGATTGGGGCTGGGCTGGTGATGGTTCGCAAGATCGGGTTGGCCGTTGGACTGGTCGTGCTGGTATATGTGGCGAGTGGCATTGTGCCGCGCGTAGTGAATGCATTGAGTGTGCGGCCGAACGAGATCTCATTGCAAAAGCCCTATATCGAGCGGCACATTGAGGGCACGCGTACAGCATTTGGGCTGTCAAGCCAATTAAAGGAGCGCGATTTCCCAGCCAAGATTAGTGGCACCTTTGAGCCTGCCAAACACAAGGAATTGCTCGACAACGTCAGGCTTTGGGATTGGAAGGCTTTTCACGATACGATCACGCAGATCCAGGCTCTGCGGCCCTACTATGTATTTGCCGATACCGATGTAGATCGCTATCGCGGCACCGATGGGCAGTTGCGGCAGGTGCTGTTGAGCCCACGCGAGTTGGACGTGAGGCAGTTACCCGACGCCAAAAGCCGCTGGATCAATCCCCATTTTATCTACACGCATGGCTACGGTATGGTGATGGCTGAGGCGAACCGTATCACACCTGACGGATTGCCCGAGCTGATGGTGAAAGATGCGCCGCTGGTTGCCAAAGCGAATGCGCCCAAGGTGACTCGACCCGAGCTCTATTACGGCGAGGCCGTTCATGAGCCGGTGTTTGTTCGCACAGCGCAACCCGAGTTTAACTATCCCTCGGGCAACGAAAATGTACACACCAAATATTCCGGGCAGGGCGGAATTCCGATTGACGGCATGCTCATGCGATTTGCCGCAGCAGTGGCTGAAGGCGACTGGAACATCATGCTCACCTCTTACCTGACGCCGGAATCGCGGATGCTGATCCATCGCAAGGTTGCAGATCGCGTCGATAAGCTGGCCGAGTTTGTCGTCTGGGATGAGGATCCTTACATGGTTGTCGCCAAGGACGGAAAGCTGGTGTGGATGATTGATGGCTATACGGTGCACTCTAAGCACCCCTATTCGCGATCCGTGACCACTTCGTTTGGCCGGGTAAATTATATGCGCAATAGCGTGAAGGCTACCGTCGACGCTTACGACGGAGCAACTACGCTTTATGCGTGGGATGAGAGCGACCCCGTGCTGGCATCCTATCGCAAGATCTTTCCCAAGCTGTTTCGCGACAAGGCCGAAATGCCGGCAGATCTAAGGGAACATGCGCGTTATCCGGAGACGCTGTTTCGCGTACAGGCAGAGATGTACCGCACCTACCATATGAAGAATCCGGAATCGTTCTATAACCGCGAAGACCCCTGGGATCTGGCAAAGACTTCGGATGGTATGGATGGGCAGACCGATTCCGTTAAGCCTACCTACTTGATGGCAACACTTCCAGGCGAAACCAAGCCTGAGTTCTTGCTGTTGACTACATTTACTCCGCGCAACAAGCAGAATTTGATCGGCCTGATGGCGGCCCGTTGTGACGGCACTCGATTGGGTGAGCTTGAAGTCTTGCGCCTTTCCAAGCAGGAACTGATCTACGGGCCGATGCAAATTGCCGCAAGGATCAATCAGGACCAGACAATCTCAAAGGACCTGACGCTTTGGAACCAGCAGGGTAGCAAGGTGATCAAGGGTCAGATGCTGGTATTGCCGATGGGTGAACAGTTCCTCTATGTGGAGCCGATCTACATTCAGGCAAGCAACGCGCCGATGCCCGAACTGAAGAAAGTAGCGGTAGGGCTGGGCAGTCTGATTGGGTATGGAAATACCTATGCCGAGGCGCTGTCGCAGTTGGGCGGAGGGATTGTGGAAGCGGCTGTAACTTCTATGGCTGCCCCCGCTGCCGGCCTTTCCAGTGGAGTTACGCCACCTGTCCGCAGTACGGCCGACCCCCGGATCGAGAAGGTTCGCACCAGACTGCGTCACTACAAGGAATTGATGGGCCAGGGCAAGTTTGTGGATGCGGCAAAAGAACTGGAAGCCATTGAGAGCGAGATCAAACAGCAGTGAATCCAACAGAATTGAATCAAACGGCAGTTCGACGTTTTTGACCGCCATCAGAAGTTGAGGTTTTGCGACTGCTCTTGGTTTCAGTCATATTTTCTCGCGCGATATTGAGAGCTGAAGCAAGTGTTTGACGCTTGGCTTCAGAGCCACCCCAAGAAAAAAGAACTGAAAAAGTTCCAAGAGCTTCAAGTTGGTAGTTCCAAAGCCTTTCTGAGATCTCGCTGAGGCGTTGTTGTGCGGGAGCGCCTGTGAGCTTCGGGAAGATCAGCACAAACTCGTCATCGCTGCTTCTGGAACAGAAACCCGCTTCGCCAGCAACTTCCTCCATGAATGCATCAACCGTATTGAGCAGGTCTGCTGCGACGGCGCGACCATGAATCTCTTCAAGCTGCATGTATTCGTTGATGCCAATGGAGACGACGAGACCTGAAAAACGGTCTTTGGAAGCTAGCAGTTGGTTGATTGTGGATGCCGGGAAGGAACCTGCGGGTACGTTCAGGCTACTTTCAAAAGCTTCGAGATTCAGCGCCAGATTCTCAATCGATTTGACATGATCCCCGACTGGAAGATCGGGCGTTTCTTCAAACTCGGTGACGAGATCCTCGAGGAACTTCTCGAAGTTTGGCTCATCTGGAGGGGGCTTGAGGGAAGTGGACGGATCGGGCTGTATGTTGATGGACTTCAGCCGGATTCGAACGACGTTAGAGGGGTGAGCTTCTTCGCTTGCAAGTGCGGGTTCTGAATCTACAGGATCGGGTATTACAGGCTCGGATATTACTGGCTCCGGCCCAATTTCAGAAACTGGAATCGAGGCGGCCAATACCGGGACTGCCGGTACAGATACTTCTGGCACTGTAATTCTTGGCTGACCTGCGGTGATGCTCCTCATCGGTGTAGCTTCAAAAGCTGGCCTTGCAGGTAGCTCGGGAAACTGCTGCTGGACTTCGAAAGTACTCATCCGCGAAGATTTTCTTGTCATCTCGCGGAAGCTCTTTGACTGCTCTGCCAAGGCACGAAGAAGCTTGGTGTTGTCTTCCTCAACGCGATTTACTACCGTCTCGTGGCGAGCCATTAGATCAATTTGGCGCTCGCGCAGCTTTTCGTTCATGCCCTTTAAATAGTCCACTATCAGCGCGACCGAGGCGAGGCTCAGAATAATCAACACGCAGAAAATGACTTGAAACTCGTAGCCGCTCAGGTTCATGAGATCCTCCCCATCGTCCAAGAGTACGGCTTCTTGTCAATGGGACCAATAGGACGAAGGGTCCAATTTGCATCAGTAAGATTCTCGTAGTCTCTAGGGCAAATTACTTAGCCCTGAGGGTCCAGAAGAATCTTGAGCACTCCAGGCATTTGCGCTTGCGCGAATGCGTCTGCTGCTCTCGACAAACCTGTGCGCCCGCTAATCATGGGGTGCAGATCCAATCCCCGCGTTCGGAGCAGCTTCAATGCCGGCCCAAAACGCCCGCAGCGAGAGCCGACAAGCGTAATCTCATTCACAACGCAATTGGCGGAGTCCACTTTGAGCGGCTCGGTTACCGTGGACTTCATGATTATGGTTCCTCTGGGTTGAACCATCGCGAGTGCTGCGTTGAAGCCTTGGCTTGAGCCTGTTGCATCGACAACAAACCGGTATTCTGCCTTGGGAAGACTTGGCTTCTCCCGGTCGATCACATAGGTGCGAATTCCCAGAGGCTGCAGCAGGGCAAGCTTGTTTGCGTTGCGGCCGAAGACATGCACTTTGAGGCCGTGGAGGGAGAGGACTTGCGCGATCAGCAGACCGAGCTTGCCGTCTCCAAGTAAAGCGACGACAGAGTGTTTCGGGAATTGTACCTGTTCCAGAATTTCGCAGGCTGCGGCAATGGGTTCAGTGAAAACAGCCTCTTCGTCAGAGAGGGTTGGCGGCACCAGATGCAAGTTGCCTTCTGGGAGCGTCAGGTATTCGGCGAAGGCACCCGGGTGGTTGACGATTCCAAGGACAGAGCGAGTGGGGCAATGACGCCCGAGCCCTCTCTCACAGTATGCGCATTTGCCGCAGGCGAGATTGATTTCGCCGACAACGCGCTTGCCGACGAGCTTTGGATCGGCAGCTCTAACGACGTCAGCCACGAATTCATGGCCTGGAATACCCGAAAATCCATAGTAGCCGCGCAGGAGTTCAATGTCGGTGTTGCAAATGCCAGCCAGGCGCAGACGCAAAAGCGCATGCCCTTTGCGGGGGCGCGGTTTCGGTGTCTCGATAACAGAGAGTTGTCCAGATTCAATATTTAAGGCGAGCATCGTTCTTATAATGGGGAATCTAACATGAGATCGTTCCTGGCCTGCTTTAACGCAGCGTGCGGTGCCGAATATCCGGTGACCGGCGTTATCTACAACTGCCCCGCTTGCGGGGGGCTTCTTGAGGTGCGCTACGACGGCGCAAGGACAGAAGCTTACACGCTTAAGCAGATCTGGCGTGAGCGGCGCATGAGCAATCATCCCATCGATCAAAGCGGTGTGTGGAGGTACCGGGAGATGTTTCCGTTCCTCGAAGATGAGCGTCATGTAATGACGTTGCGTGAAGGGAATACGCCGATTCTCGACGCCTGTCAGGCGTCGAGCTATGCGGCAATGGACCGGGTTCGATTCAAGCACCAGGGCTTTAACCCCACAGGCAGCTTCAAGGATAACGGCATGACGGCCGGGGCCAGTCAGGCAGTACGTCTGGGGATGAAGCGGGTGGCTTGTGTGTCCACTGGCAACACAAGCGCTTCTATGGCCGCCTACGCAGCAATGGCGGGGCTTGAGCCGATCATCCTGATCCCGAACGGCAACATTGCGTTTGGGAAGTTGGGGCAAGCGCTGGATTACGGCGCGAAGACACTGCAGGTGGACGCGAACTTCGATCAGATCCTGGCGCTGGTTCGGATTCTCGCTGAGAAGATGGGCATCTATCTCTTGAATAGCGTGAATCCCTTCCGCATTGAAGGGCAGAAGTCGATTGTGATCGAGATGATGGATCAACTGGATTGGCAGGTGCCGGACTGGATTGTAGTTCCCGGGGGGAATCTCGGCAATATCAGCGCCTTTGGCAAGGGGGCTCGTGAAATGTATGAGCAGGGTCTGATCGCCAAACTCCCCAAGTTTGCGGTGATCCAGGCTGCGGGTGCGAGCCCGTTCTATGAGTTCATGAAGGCTCCTCATGAGGGCGGTTTTGTTTCGAATACGCATCCGGAGACACTGGCCACGGCGATCAAGATCGGTGACCCGGTTAGCTGGCCGAAGGCTTGGCAGACGTTAGGAACCGATGGCTTGGTGGAGAGTGTGACAGAGCAGGAGATCGCCGATGCCAAGGCCGTAATTGGCCGTTGTGGCATTGGATGTGAGCCGGCTAGCGCGACCACTCTTGCCGGAATCAAGAAGTTACGGGCTGCGGGCAAGATGCGGGCCGATGAAAGCGTTGTCGGCGTCCTGACTGGCAATGTTTTGAAGGATCCCGATTACATTTATCGCTACCACACGAATCAATTGAAGGACCCACAGGGGGAGCTGATCGCCGGGAATTTCTCGAACCCGCCTGTAGTCGTACCGAACGATATCGATGCGATCAGGAAGCTGCTGGGCGACTAAGAGCGGTTTACCAAAGGACTCGTACTGCATACTGCTCGATGTGTCTGTCGGAGGTGAGGATCACCATTCCGTTAACGATCGCTTGAGCGACGAGCAGACGGTCGAAGGGATCGGTGTGAAACCTGGCAAGCCTGCCAGCCAGCAAGGCGGACTCTTCATCGATCTCCAAGCTTCGAATTCCGCTTAGTTCGCGAGCTTTGGGAACGAAAGTGTCTGGCTTTTCAGGGAGGGGCATTTTGCCCGATGCATACTTGATGCTCAATTCCCAAGCCGATGCTGTGCTAAGGAAGACTTCGTTGTCTGGTGCGGAGATTGAATTCATTGCCACCTCGCTCAGCTTAGGATCCTCACCTAGCAGCCAGAGGAATGTGCAAGTGTCAAGTAATATCTTCATTGTACAGAGGGCCCTCGCAGTTGAAAGCCCTGAGTAAATCATCCGGTAGGGGCTCGAAGAACGAATCTGGAATTTCGATTTGACCCTTGTAAACGCCGATTCGAACAATTGGTTTCGGCGTCTTGCTCAATGCACGTAGCTCGGCGACCGGTTCATTGCGATTGCAAATCTGGATCGCTTCTCCGGGTTGAAGCTCCGCGATGTAGCGCGACAGGTTGGTCTTCGCATCATGCATGTTGACTCGCTTCATGCCTCAAGTGTGAACTAGGAAGTGAACTAAGTCAAGCGGAGGCGTCGTAGGCGAGCTTGACCCAAGCCAACAACTCTTTATCGACTTCCTTCTCGCCGGTGATTTTCACTTTGTACTGACACATGCCGCCGGGCTTCTCAGCCAGAAGACGGTCTGTGGCGGGGACGTCCTTCATGTTGAAGCCTACTTCGATGCGGGTATTGGTACCCGGTCCAACCATCGCGAATTGCTTCTTTCGGCGCAGGCTGAGGTAGCCTTTCTTAGGCGCAATTTCGAAGTCGCCCAGCTTGTGAATCTCAGCCATGATCTTGTCGTGGATGGCGCGCAGGCCAGCCTTGGGGCCACTGTAGATTTCATCGACAGGGTCAGCTTCAGAAGCGGACTTGAGCGACAGAATGGCGAGCGCGTTAGCCTGACTTTCGCAGTTGACGCAAAAGTTGATGCCTAAGTCCCTTCGTTTCAATAAACCGAAGCGTCGAGTCTGCACTACATTTTCAAGAGCGATT
>JAYSVS010000107.1:0-17019 GCA_043718395.1 Acidobacteriota bacterium | reverse complement strand
CTTAGGGTGAACTCCATCTCTCGCCTTGCTGTCTTCCATCCCGTTTAGTATCCATCACTTGCATCCAATCGCGGCTGGTCAACTGCCGGAAATAGGATGAAAGCAACGGAATCAACCCAAGCACCACGTACAATATCCGCACCGGCACGCCACCCCAAATGCCAAAGTGCAACGGAATACAGTACTGGATGATCTTCCGCCCAAGCCCCGCATTTCTCGTATCCTCGATCTGAAGCACCTTACCCTCGTACGGATCGATGCTCAACGATGCATGGTTCCGGTTCACATTCCAGTCCTCCCACTCCTTGCGCATCGTAAGTGGCGCACTTGCTGAGGCCGGAAAACTAACCCGTCGGATTGTCCCTTCAAGCGCCGCATCGCCAACTCGTACTAACTCATCCAGGTCCTTCGCCTTCCTCCTCGGCACAACTGTCACCTTAGCTGCCACCCTCTCACCCGTCATTGCATACACCACAGCCTTAGTCACATCCGGGAAAACAAACTCCAGCGTTGTCAGTGTAAAGATCAGCGAGAAAGCCAACGGGTAAATCCCAGCCACATTGTGAAGGTCATATAGCAGCTTCTTAATTCCCATCCCAGGCTTAATGCGAAACCTTGCTTTCCACACCTGCCCGCCCGCCCGCGCATTCGGCCACCATAACCAAACCCCTGTCAGCAGCAGCACCGTCAGCAAAATGGCCCCATATCCATTCGCGTTCCAGCCCGCCTGTCCAAACAGCAAATAGAAGTGCAAGTAACATAGAAACCCATATAAATGCCCGGCGCGCGTCCGTTCGCCGATCACCTTGCCCGTGTACGGATTCAAATAAACGTAAAGCTGCGAAGCCTGATTCGGTCCAATTCGAATTGAATAACTTCCATCTGATCGAGTCGGATAATTGATATACGAAGCCTTCAATGTCGGGTAAGCAGCCTGAAAGTTGGCCATCACCACCGACAAAGGCACCTTCTCCCCCGCCACTGGAACTGTCAGCAATTGCGGATTCAACCAAAGATCAATCTCTCGGCCAAATACCAGCAGGCTACCCGTAATTCCGAGCACGGCAAAATACAAACCCAGAATCAACCCCAGCCACAAATGCCCGAGGTAATTCACCCGCTTCAACGTCCACTTTGGTTTCATGGCAATCTCCTAAAATCGATATCTCATCTGCACGGTAAGTCGGCGCGGCACTCCGGAATTACCCGCATTCTGCGCCGAAAAATCATCAGCAATGTAATACTTGTCCCCAAGATTCGTGGCTGCCACTAGAAACCCCATCCTCTTGTAGTCATAACTCAAACTGGCCCCAAACAATCCATACGATGGCAAGACTTGCGGATTCACAATGTTGTCCCGCAGCGTTCTCTTCCCGACATAACTCCAATATGGAGACAAGGTGATTGCACGGTGCAACTGCAGAATCCCACCCAAACCTGCAATATGCCGGGGTGCCATCCTCAAACGAAACCCGCTAAAGTTCGTCGTTAGTGTCGGGCGAAATTCGACGTGCCTCGAATCCTGAAACGAATAATTCGTCCAGATAAAATGTTGCCTCACTCGCGTCTTTAACTCCGATTCAAAACCCTTCACGCGCGTTGTCGCATTCACAAAGAAAAAGTCATCTGGCCCAGACCGGAACGACCGCTGCCCATCCACCTTGCGCATATGAAAATACGTCCCCTGAAAGCTCGTTCCCCGAGGCAACCGGAACCGAAACCCCGCATCCAGACTCTTGGTCAGCTCAGGCCTTAGCAACTGCGCAACAATCACATTGTTCAACGTCGATAAGGAGGGCACTTGTGGACGAAACCCCTCCACGTAGTTTCCAAACAAAATCAGATCGACAGCGCTGGTCCGCAGTGCATTCAAGTCGACACCAAACCGCGGACTCGTCCGTGCTCGTTGATTGCCAGATCGCACCGGCGTGTCCGATCTTTGCAGCAACTGATCAAAGTTGTCCCGTCGAAAGCCAGCCGTAAGTCCCACTCTCCAGAAGTCAAAGCGCTCCTGAAGGTGAAATGCCGTAATGGTTTGGTTAAAGTACGATCCAGTGATGGCACCACGAATCCCTCGAGGATCATTCCCCGCATTGGGCCCAGCCACAGGGTTGGTATAGTCCGGCCCCCGGAATGTCGGGGCATTGGCAAACGTCGGCGAGTCCTGATCTTGGCTTCCACTCTCATAGCTAAACCCAGATACCAGACTCGAACGAAACCGCCTTCGGTCAAGTCGATGCGTCAGAATCGTATCGTTTAACTTCGTATCTTGCACTGCCGTACTCTCGCTATATCCTTTGTTACTCACCGTCTCTGCTGGCAGTATCGTAATTCCACCCGTGCTGAAGCGTCGATAACGATTGAAGTTGAATGTGTTACTCAATACAAACCCCGACCCCAAATCAAAATCCACTCGGGGCGTCACCGAGTGCAGTGTACCTTCAAACCGTGAACCCGGAATCCCGTAGTTGTCCTCCGGTCGAATCCCGTACAACGGCTGCCCATTGAGCAGCGGCACAATCGATCCGCGTCCACTATTCACATCGCTCCCTAAATAACTCACCCTTAACTGTACACGCGAAGTGAATGTCTGATCGATCAAACTCGATACCGCCCGGTTATCGCGACCCGTATGTTTTTGAAACCAATCTGAGGCCGACAATACAGCCGACCCGGCAATCCGCCCCTTTCCCACCGGAATGCTCCCACCGCCAAACCCCTCCTTCGTCCCAAAGCTCCCGTACCCCGCACTAAGAAATCCAGTGATCGCCTCCGGGCTTGGTGCACTTGGCACTGTATTGAAATTCATTACCCCGGCAATTGCACTTCGGCCATAAGACGAACTCGAAGGCCCCTTCACAAAATCTGCTTCTTGCACCAATTGAATCGGTAGCATAATCAAGTCTGCCGACCCATTAAACTGCCGCAGCGGCAACCCATCCACCAGCGTCAACACATCTGCAGTATCGCGTTGCCCACGCGTAGCCACCCGCACAAACGCATTCCCCTGCGCTCCGTGCTGCAATCCCGGAACCGTCCGCAACACATCGTCAAAGCTCTGCGGCGCAATCTTCTCAAGCTCCGCCTTGGTCACCGTACTGACAAAAAATGGCACCCGAAACGGCGACTCAGCCACTCGTGACACCGTCTCAATACTCGCCGCCACCACCGATGGCTGCAACACAAACTCCCGCTCCTCGCTCTTGCTGAGATCCACTACCTCATCCACCAAAGCAAAGCCTTCCTTCTCCACAAGCAGCCGGTAGCTGGCGGCAGCCAACCCCGAAAACTCAAACTTCCCCTCGGCACTTGAGACTCCGCGATATCTTTTTGGCCCACTCAAATTTAAAACAGCCCCCGCAATCACACCGCCCGATCCGTCCTTCAACCGCACAGTAAAACTAAGCTGACCAAAGGCAGAGAACGCCAAACCCATCACCATAGCGAATTTCAACATGAAATTTAGTCTAGTCAATCACAACGCGTACTACCTGAAATATCGATAAGCGGGCGAAAACGCCGGGTGAACGGGATTGTGGCTTGGCGCGCAGCATGTTTAATGCTGGCCAACACGTCTTCCCGCTCAGGCGACAGGTAGTCTTCCAGGACTTACTCAACACTCGCAGCAGCGCTGAGCAAATCAAGAATGTCCGTGACTCGAATCCTCAGCTCCCGAATACAAGGGCGACCACCACATTTAGCATTTTCAACTAGTATTCATTATCCTGTTTGCACCGCCCAGCCGGAATTCAGCTATGGTGGAAAGTATGGTAGCTGCACGATGAACATAGAAATTACCAAGCCAGAACTCGAGGCTTTGATTCAGCAACACCTGCGCAACGGCGCTTTTAAGAATCCGGAAGAAGTGATCTTGCATGCTCTACGTTCAGCAAAGCTCCAAACACCCGGGCAACTTCCAAACACTCCTTCTTTGCATTCTAACTTTGGCAATCTCTCAGATTTTCTCCTTAGCTCGCCACTATCTGGTGCCAACCTGGATCTCACTCGAACTGCTAATAGCCGCAACGGCTTTGGCTCGCAACACAAAAGACTTTGAAGGTACTCAAATATCGACGCTCAATCCGTGGAGTACTTCCTAACCGGACTTTCCGCAGGGCAGGCGGCCACACCAACCCCTCCACCCCTGATAAGATAAGGCCAACGTGCGTTACGGAATCCTCATAATCGCGGCCGCGCTCTCTGCCGCCCCGCCTGACCCAACCGAGCACTTCGAACTCAAGGTCCGCCCCATCCTCGCCAACCGCTGCTTCGGTTGCCACTCCACCGCACCTCTCGGCGGTCTCGCCATGACCTCCCGTAACGGCCTCCTCAAAGGCGGCAAAACCGGCCCCGCCGTCGTCCCCGGCAACATCGCAGACTCCCTCCTTGTCCAGGCCATCGAACATACCAACGACAAGATGAAGATGCCCCTCGGCGGCTCCAAGATACCCGAACCTGAAATCGCAACGCTTAAACAATGGATTAAAGACGGTGCCTTTTGGCCCGAAGTTAAAGTCGAAGCAATCAAGACTGCCGCCTACACCATCACCGGTAAGCAGCGCCAGTTCTGGGCCTTCAAACCCATCACCAAACCCGCCCTCCCCTCCATCGAAAACAAGCAATGGCCCACGGCTCCACTAGACCATTTCATCGCCGCCAAACTCGATGCCAAAAAATTAACACCAAATGCCCCAGCCTCTAAACACGATCTAATCCGCCGCGCCTACCTCGACCTCACCGGCCTTCCGCCAACCTTCGATCAGGTCAAAGCCTTTGAACAGGACAAATCCCCCAACGCCTTCGCCAAAATCGTCGACAAGCTCCTCGCCTCACCACACTACGGCGAGCGTTGGGCGCGCTACTGGCTCGATGTCGCCCGCTACGCCGACGACCGTCTCGATTCCGACGCCGAACTCCCCTATCCCAACTCGTTCCGCTACCGCGACTGGGTCATCGAAGCCTTTAATAGCGATCTCCCCTACGACACCTTCGTCAAAGCTCAAATCGCCGGCGACCAACTCAAGGGTCAAGACCCCAAACTCGCCGTCGGTCTCGGTTTCTACGGTCTCTCTCCTGAACTCACCGACGACCGTGTCGATGTCACCACTCGCGGCTTCCTCGCCATGACCGCAGCCTGCGCCCAATGTCACGACCATAAATTCGACCCCATCCCCACCAAAGATTACTACGCCCTCCAAGGCATCTTCTCCTCAACCAAACGTGCTGAATTCGAGCTCGCCCCCGAAGCGGAAGTCAAAGCCTGGAAGGCACAAGACAAGAAGATCCAGGAAGTCAAAAAGCGCATCGAAGCCTTCCTCCAAAATCAGGCCAACACGCTCGCCGAAGCCTTGGCATCCGACAGCCCTCGCTACATCCGCGCCGTGCGAACAGGCGTCCCCGATCCCTCGCTCGACAAAGAGACTCTAAACCGCTGGGCCAAATACTTACAAACTGGCCCCAAAGATAATAAGTACCTCCACGGCTGGCGCGATGAATCCTTCGATTTAAGCAAGTTCCGTCAGGAAGCCCTCAAAGTAATCAAAGAGCGCAAAGAAGTAGATGAGAAAAACCTCGCCTCCAAGGCCACCAACGACCCTGACAGCAAAGCCGAAACCCATGCCCTCCCACCGGATCGCTTTTACCTCTGGCGTGACCTCTTCTTCAACGATTTCTATGGTCGCGAGTTCAAGCAGGAAGAAGACGGCATCCTCTATTACGGCCCCAACCGTGGCTACTTAACCAGCGACGGCACTGTCGAACGTTTCCTCGAAGGCCGCTGGAAGCAATACCTCAACGACATGCGCGCCGAACTCAAAGACCTCCAGTCTTCACTCCCGCCCCAATACTCCTACGCCCACGCGATCAAAGACAATCCTACTGCCATCAACGAGCGCATCCAGATCGGCGGCCAGCCAGAGCGTCTGGGAGAAGAAGCCCCCCGCGCCTTCCTCTCCATCCTCAGCAAAGAGACCCCTACGCCATTCACAAACGGCAGCGGCCGCCTTGAACTTGCCGAAGCCATCGTAGATCCAAACAATCCGCTTACCGCCCGGGTCTTCGTTAACCGCGTCTGGCAGCACCACTTCGGCGAGGGCCTCGTCAAGACGGTAAGTAACTTCGGCCTCATGGGAGACCGTCCGAGTCACCCCGAGTTACTCGACTACCTCGCCAGCGAATTCATTGCGAATAACTGGTCCATCAAGCAACTCCACCGCACCATCATGCTCTCGAGCACTTACCAGCTCAGCGGTGCCCACAACGGCGAGTCAAACGAGATCGACCCCGACAACCGCCTCCTCTGGAAAGCCAACCGCCAGCGCCTCGATGCCGAGTCCATGCGCGACACATTGCTCTCGGTAACTGGTGAACTAGACCGCACCCAAGGCGGCAAGCCCGTCCTGCTCGACCAGAACACCAATCACAGAAGATCCATCTACGGCTACGTCAGCCGCCGCAAGCTCGACGGCACGCTCGCCCTATTCGACTTCCCCAACCCCAACCTCAGCGCCGAGCAACGCATCGTCACGGCCACACCACTCCAGCAACTCTTCTTCCTCAATAGCGAATTCCTGGAAACCAGAGCGAATGCCCTCCTCAAGAACTTAAGCCAAATCAAGAATACTGATGACCGCATCCGCGAAGCCTACCGCATCGTCTACAGCCGCGAAGTTACTCCACAAGAACTCACCATCGGCCAGCAGTTCTTAAAGTCCCAACCGTGGCTCCCCTACGCCCAAGTCCTCTTGAGCTCCAACGAACTCGTCTTCGTCAATTAAGGATCGAATACACAAATGACCCGCCGCCAACTCCTTCAATCCGCCACCGCCGGCTTCGGCTCAATCGGTATGGCCGCTGCCTCAGCAACTCTTGACCCCAAGCTCCCCCACCACACACCCAAAGCCAAGCACGTCATCTTTCTCTTCTTGAATGGTGCCCCCAGCCAGGTTGACACCTTCGATTACAAGCCCTCTCTCGCCAAATACCACGGCCAGCCGATGCCCGGCGATTACCCCAAGGCCAAGCAAGAACGTGGCACACTCCTCCAGTCCCCCTTCGCCTTCAAACAGTACGGACAATCTGGTCTCCACGCAAGCGAGCTCTTCGCCAAAACAGCAGGCCTCCACATGGACGACATCTGCGTCATCCGCAGCATGCACACAGACCTCCCGGCCCACGCTCAGGGCATCATCCAGATGAATTCCGGCCGCATCATCCCAGGCTTCCCGTCCTGGGGCTCCTGGCTCACCTACGGTCTCGGCACAGAAAACAAGAACCTCCCCGGCTTCATCGCCATGTGCGCCGGCGTCCCTGACGTAGGCCCCCAACTCTGGTCCAGCGCTTTCCTCCCCAGCATCTATCAGGGCACCTACGTCCCTAACGACGAACTCACGCCCGAGAAGATGATTCAGCACATCCGCCCACGCGGGGGCACCCTCAAAGAACAACAAGCCAAAGTCGAGCTCTGGCAGCAGCTCAACAAACTCCAACTTCAGCAAGCAGGGCAAGACTCACAACTCGAAGGCCGCATCCAGTCAATGGAAGTCGCCTACCGCATGCAGTCTGAAGCGATCGACGCCTTCGACGTCGACAAAGAACCTCTCGCGATCCGCGAGCGCTACGGCGTAGTCGGCCAGCGCGACACCAGCGAAATGAAAATCAAATCCGCCACCCGCGACGGAGATTTCGCCAGAGGCTGCCTGGTGGCAAGAAGGCTCATCGAGCGAGGAGTAAGAGCCGTCCAGGTCTACTTCGGCAACGATAAACCCTGGGATTCGCACCACGACATCCTCGTTCACCGAAAACTGGCCCAACAAGCCGACCAACCCATCGCCGCCCTGATCTCCGACCTAAAGGCCAGCGGACTGCTGAAAGAAACCATCATCATCATCGGAGGTGAATTCGGCCGCCGTCCTTGGACCGAAGTCGCTGGCCGCATCAACGTCCAGAATGGCCGCAACCACAACAACGAAGGCTTCACCACTCTCCTGGTCGGCGGCGGTGTCAAAGGCGGCATGGCCTACGGCTCCACCGACGAATTCGGCTACCAGTCCGTAGAGAAGAAGGTCCACGTCCACGACCTCCACGCGACAGTCCTCCACCTGATGGGCCTGGAGCACACCCGCCTAACCTACCCCTACAGCGGCCGCCAATTCCGCCTCACCGACGTAGCCGGCAACATAGTCCACGACATCATCGCGTAGTGCGAAAATACAATTAGGCCTATGAATAATTTCCCTCGCATCACTGTCAATGCAAACCAGATGAATGGCCTTCCTTGTATCCGGGGTTTGCGCATTCCCGTTGCAACGGTCCTCCGCCTCTTGTCGGGTGGCGTCTCCGAACTTAAGATCCTTGACGAGTATCCCGACCTTCAGATCGAGGACATTCGAGAGTGTCTTCGCTTTGCAGCGATCACTGCCGAAGAGTTGTCCGTCCCAATCCCTCAATACTCTTGAAATTCCTAATCGACAACGCACTCTCCCCAAAGCTGGCTCGCCTGCTTGTTCTAGATGGATACGATGCCAAACATGTCCGCGACTATCGGATGCAAGATGCGAGTGACGTTGAAGTTCTATCCCTGGCAAGAAATCTTGACTCAATTCTGATTTCAGTCGATTCTGACTTTGCAACCCTTCTCGTCGACACTCGGCATCAGGTATCCCGGAGTCAATAATCCTCGAAGAATATCCAGATCTGCAGCGAGACGGCATCCAAGCCTGTCGAGTCCATCACACACCGACGCCATAATGAAATCAGCCCTATGACCGCCCAAGAGCCTCAACCATCACCGTCCTCCTTCGCCATGTTTAATCACAAGCGCTAGAATAAAGCATGGTAATTGAAGCAGTAGTTCACCGTTTACTTCCGGTCATTGCCCACGCAATCGCTGTGTTCGGTGACGAGCGCAAAGCTGCAGACTGGTTCGAAACCCCACTCCCACTCCTTGACAATCGCGCCCCTTCAAAGCTTCTCGAAACAGAAGAAGGAACTATCCAGATCGAACAGATTTTGACGCGCATCGAACACAACATCCCTTCCTAGATGCTTCGCCTCCACCGCGTCTGCCGTGCCCGGTATGCCAACCTCGATGGTCATGGAGCAAAGATCGCCGGTGGTCGCTGGAATTCACCTGGCAACGCTGTCGTCTACCTGGCCGAATCACTTTCCCTTGCCGTGCTCGAGAACTTGGTTCATATGGACCGCCGCAATTTCCCCTCAAGCTACGTGCACTTGGTGGCACACATTCCCGACCGAATCGAGATCGCCAACGAAGATCTTCTCCGGTCCGAAGCCCCGCCTTCGATCAAAACAACCCAAAACTTGGGCGACTTTTGGCTAAGTCAAGGCAACTCCTTAATTTTAAAAGTGCGATCTCAAATTGTTCCTTTGGAACACAATTTCCTCCTCAATCCTGCGCATCCGATGTTTGATCTAATCTGGGTCGATCCTCCGGTCCCATTTGAATTCGACATCAGACTCTTCCCACCGCAAGGATCTGAAGCCACACCCACGGCATAATAAAGCCAGCCGCGTGGCCGCCCAAGCGCCTCAACCCATCACCGTCCTCCTCCTGCAATGGCGCTCCGGCAACCCCTCCTCCCAGCCGCGATCACCCCCATTGTCAACGACTAACTTCTACCGCCACACCCAACAACAATCTCGCCTCACTTGATCGATTCCACCACCAGACAGCGCCTTTCCTTGCATGCCCCGTATGGCGCTCCTACTTTCCATCCTCACCCTCGGTTGCTTCAAGCAAAAAGCAGTCACCCTCGACTTCGGCCACGGTTCCATCAGCCTCCACAAGGACTTCCGCTTCGAGCCCCGCGAAATCCAACGCGAACCCGACAGCGCCCGCTTCGCTTTCACTCGAGTTAACGACACACATATAAACGGTACAACGTCCTACGCCGAAAAAATCGTTGTCTCCCATCTCGCCCCAGACATCGATCAGCAAGCCTTCCGCAAGCTCCTCAATAGCGGCCTCTACGATGCCCTCTTCACCAAACAACCTTTCTCCATCGAGCACGAAGACAACCTCGAATTCCAGATCTCATCCACACAGTACGAAAGCCACCCGGTCAGCGAAAAAGCCATTGTCATCCGCCTCATCGACTTCCCTCGCCGCCGCGTCATCGCCTGGTACGGCTACGCCAAGCGCTACAAAGTCCTTGAAGCCAAAACCTATCTCAAACAAATCCTGGCTTCACTAACAATCGATCCAAACCTCGACACCCGCTTCCCCGACTACAAAAAGTGGAAAGGCAATGACTGGATGGAAGCCTATTTCAACAACCGTGATCGCTTTGCCGAAGCTCTCGATATCCTAGGCCTCACCACTCCCTTCCAGCAATTCATCGGCGACCTCTCCAACTGGGAATCAAAAGACAACTGGCACGTCGCAATTGATGGCGACCGCCCCTCGATCATTCACTTGGTCCAAACCAATACCCAGCAACCCTGCTCTACCATCAACGACATCTCCCCAATTCTCCGCCGCTCCTTTAAGCAAATCTTTCCGAAGCAAAATCTACCAACGTGTTTTAAGGTCCACCACTTCAACTTCTGGCAAAAACTCCCCGGCGAAGGCAACCCCATTGCCGATTGGGTCAAATCAATCCGTTAATCACAAATGATGACCACAACGGTGATCGTCGAACTCACTGGAAGCTGGAAGATTCCCTTCACCATCGCCCTCGGCCTCCTCTACCACTTAAAGAATCCATTCCTCGTCCTCGGCGACCTCTCCCTCCGCTCCAGCTTCGCGGCTGTAAGCACCCGCATCGTCAACGCAAAAGCAATATCCGAAAAGCTGGCCGCCGCCTACCTCGTCGACAATCACGAACTCGGTGCGGACAACACCAACTTCTGGCTCTTCAACTCCAAAGGCTTCGAGCGCCTCGCCCAGCGCTGCGGCTGGCGCGTCCTCTCCCGCGTCCGCTTTGGCAACCCAGAGCCGGCGACATGCACAATAAAGATGCAAGAGAAGCCCTCTTACTGGCCAGCACTTACTCCGTCTTCGGCAGCATCCGGCTCACTTACGGCATCAACCGGGTAGAATTCGAAACTTACCGCTGGACCCAGACCAAATTCGGAATCCACCTCGATCCCACCACCAAGACCCATTTGGAAATCCGCTATTACATCCCCGAGGCTTGGCTCCCCACCCACACCCTCACGGCTTCAAGTAATGGCCAGCCCATCCCCGTGGAACTCAACAAAGGCAAAGACGAATGCCGCGCCCGCATCCCCATCACAAAAGAAACAACCAACCTCGACATCACCTGCAAAACAGAAGTGCAATCCCCCAACGACCATCGCCCTCTCGGAATAGTCCTCAAGCTTGACCCCAGCAACCCTCCCTTCCAGTTACATTAAATTCAATCCTAATCCCCGGCTTGGCGCTAATTGTGGGCACTCCTTCGCTAAAACTCCACACCCTCGTACAAGTCTTTAACCAGAAAGTTGCACCCTACGCTCCGCAATTCCAACTCATGGTCATCCTCAAACAGATGCTGGGCACGCCAATCGTCTGAAGCCGATTCCCGGTAAAAGTGTTCCACAATCTGCCGGTCTTGGTTGACCAGAACAAGTTCCTTTAACGACTCAATCCTCGAATAGCTTTCAAACTTTTTGGTCCGATCAATTCTCTCCGTGCTTGGTGAAAGCACTTCGAAGACAACCACTGGGTCCAGTACCGCCTCCACAAAAGTCTTCTCGATTCGACCCTTCTTACAATGGATGACAACATCTGGAAACAGGTACCGCTGTTTCGATTCTTCCTTTACCAATTGATCGCTCTGAGCGGCAGAGCAATCCTTACCGCGCAATTGTTGCCAAGCCAGCCCTCCAATATTCATGGTGATTTGGTTATGTCTTAGGCTCGCCCCAGCCATCGCCACGATTTCGCCATCCCAAAACTCATAGCGCACATCGGATTTTTCGAGCAGCTCCATATACTGCCTCACACTCATCAATGCGTTCGCTTGCGTTGCCATCTCACCTACTATTCTCTATCTAGCCCTCCCTCGCGCTCACAAGAATTTTCAAAAAATCTTCCCCCATAAAATCAATCACTTCCAGTCGAACCGCTCTAAATACCAGCCTGGGTCAAAGCTACTCTGTCCACGGGGCGCCAAAAACCGCATCCATCAACACAGCCACGAGCAGCCAACCAAATGACCGTCAAGTTCATCTCCAACCTTGAAAATCCCGGTTCCGTTACAAAACTTCTGGCCCGTAAACAGAAAAAAACCAAACGAAGCCAAACTCCGCTCCACGAATACCCTTGTAACAAGAGTGTGAGCATGGGACTTTCCAGATTGAAACAACCCGCGCAATCTGTTGATAAATCGGCTATTCTGTCGATAACGGTAATATCAGGGTCAATCCTGTTACCCAGTTGCAGAAGGGCCCAAATGAAGGAGCTAAAGGGGCAGTTTATCGGTGCGCTATTTGTCGTTTTGACAGTAGCTTCTCTCATCGCAGCCGCCATAAACTTCCGTCAACAGTTCGCGTATATCCTTCCCACTGATGGAATCATGTGGGTGGATCGTACTGCGCCCAACGGTCAAAACTACGTCGTTGCTCTCGACGTCAAAAAAGGCTCCTCTGGCGAAAGCGCCGGCATCCACCGCTGGGAAGTCCTCGACCGCATCGGTAATGTTAAAGTCCAAAAAACCAGTGACATCCCCCTCCTTCTTTTCGGAAAAGCCTGGCTCCGTGTCGACTATCACCTCTACGAACAAAATATAGAAGTCAAAAAAACGGTACGGGTGGAAGAGAATGGCCCCGAGCGCACTCTCTACTATCTGACTGCCGTCGGCCTCGCCTATCTCGGCATTGGCCTTTTTGTTTACTTCCGGCGGGAGAGCGCCCCCAAGGCCCGCCATTTCTTTCTGCTCTGCCTTTGCTCTTTTATCTTTTCTTGCTTCCACTACACAGGTAAGCTCAACACCTTCGACAAGGTCGTCTATTGGGGCAACGTGATTGCCGGCTTCCTCGCTCCTGCTCTTTTCCTGCACTTCTGCCTCACCTTCCCGGACACGCCACGCCGGCTGAGAGGATTCTTCCGGCAAGTCCTCGTCTATATTCCCGCCTTCGGGCTAATCGCCACCTACATCGTCACAGCCCTTGGTATCGTTCACTTCGCTATTTCCCTGATCGAGGTCCGCTGGTATCTCGACCGCATTTGGCTCCCCTTCTTTAGTCTGAGTTATCTCCTTGGTGCCGCTGTTCTCGCCTATAAGCACAGGCTTGTGGAAGACTCGATCCTCCGCCAGCAGATGAAGTGGCTCCGCAACGGTGCCGTCCTTGGCATCCTCCCCTTTACGCTTCTCTACGTCGTTCCTTTCTCGTTGGGTGTCACCCCCAACGGCATTATGAAATTTGCCGTCCTCAGCCTCCCGCTGATTCCGATCACGTGGGCGTACGCGATCCTTCGCTACCGTCTCATGGACGTCGACGTCATATTTCAGCAAGGCTACGTCTATACGGCGGCCTCGCTTGCTGTCCTTGGTGTGTTCTACGGCCTCCTCTTCAGCTTTGGACGTGTGGAAGAGCTTCCCCCCGCCGCCGTCGTTGTCCTGATCCTGATCGCCACCTTCATCTTCCAGCCCATCCGCAATTGGCTCCAGGAGAACTTGGATCGCTATGTCTTTTATCGCGAGTCTTACGACTATCGCCGCACCCTCCTCGACTTCGCCCGCGAACTCTCAAGCGAGAATGACCTCGAAGAATCCCTCCACGGCGTTGCTTCGCGCCTCCTTCATACCCTCAACGTCCAGCACGTCGCCTTCTTTCTAAGCGACGAAGACCGCGAAGGTCACTACGAGCTCGCACTCGTTCATGGCGCCCGCAACCATGCTGTCCCTGCTTACCTCGACTTGGCTTTCCTCACCGAAGCCATCGGCAAGCCCTACCTCTTTTTCGAGCGCACCAAGCTCAACCCAGACTACGTCTTTGGTTCCTACTCACCTGCCGCCAGGCAGACCATCAACGAACTCGACCTTACCTACTACATTCCTTGCACCGTCAGAGGCCAAACCATCGCCTTCCTTGGAGTCAGCCGCACCACCAAGGGAGACTTCCTCACCTCCGACGACCTTGAACTTCTGGTCACCCTCAGCAATAGTGTCGGCATCACTGTCGATAACGCCCGTCTTTACCGCAGCCTGCAACGCAAGGTCGAAGAGAACGAACGCCTCAAGGAATTCAGCGAAAATATCGTCGAGTCGATCAACGTTGGCATTCTCGCTGTCGATCTCGATGGTCGCGTCGAAAGCTGGAACTCACAACTGGAGCGCCTCATCGGGGTCACCCGTCAGGTCGCCGTGGGCAAACACCTCCAGCAGGTTCTTCCTGCTGAGCTCGTTCTCACTCTGGCCGAGCGTCAAAAAGAACCCGGCATCCAGCACATCTACAAAGCAAAGTTCGGTCTCCGCACCCTTGTTAACATTGCCGTCGCGCCTCTCTTCTCCAAGGACCAAACCCAAATTGGCCGCCTCATCATCTTTGATGACGTCACTGACCGCGCGGATCTTGAGAGCCGCCTCGTGCAAGCAGACAAGCTGAGCTCCGTCGGGCTCCTGGCCGCTGGTGTTGCCCACGAAGTAAACACTCCTTTGGCGGTCATCTCTACCTACGCCCAGATGCTCGCCAAGCGTGTTGGCGACGACGAGCAAAAATCCGCGATGCTCGACAAGATCGCCAAGCAAACATTCCGTGCCTCTGAGATCGTCAACTCACTGCTCAACTTCTCTCGAACCTCCACTCTTGACTGGTCCGAGATTGGCCTCAATCGGGTCATTCGCGATACTGCCAGCCTCATCGAGCACCAACTCCAAACCGCACGTATCACCGTTGCCTTGAATCTCGATGAATCCCTTGGCCCAATCAAAGGCAATCAGGGCAAGCTCCAGCAGATATTCCTCAACCTCTTCCTCAACGCCCGCGACGCCATGGAATCGCAGCCAATGCAAGGCGGTGTTCTCACCGTCCGTACCTGGTCTGATGGAGACCTCGTTCACGTCGAAGTGGCCGACACCGGAGCTGGAATTTCCGCAGAGCACGTCGACCGCATCTTCGATCCCTTCTTCACTACCAAGAGCGCTAAGAAGGGCACCGGGCTTGGCCTCAGCGTCACCTACGGCATCGTGCAAGAGCACGGCGGCGGCATCGATGTCTCGAGCACCCCAGGGGCGGGCACCCGCTTCCTCCTCGATTTCCCTCTGATCAAGAAACCTGTCCATGCCTGATTTGCTCAAACCAGACCACCCTACTTCTCCCGGCCACAAGGGCCACATACTCGTCATCGACGACGAGGCCGATATCCGCGAAAGCCTGGAATTTCTTCTCACGGGAGAAGGTTTCCGCGTCGACCTCGCTACCCGTGCCGTAGAAGGTCTCGAAACCCTTGCTCGCGGTAGCTACGATCTCATCCTGCTCGACCTCATGATGCCCGACCTCACGGGCCTTGAAACCCTCGCCGAAATCCGTAAAAAAGACACCACCACTCCGGTCTTTCTGATCACAGCCTACGGATCTATTGATATTGCCGTAGAAGCTCTCAAGGCCGGCGCTAACGATTACTTCTCCAAGCCTTGGGACAACGAAAAGCTGCTCATCGAAATCGAGCGCATGATCGCCCAAAGCCACCTCGTCCGCGAAAACGTCGAACTCAAACGCGCCCTCAAGCAGCGCTACAGCTTTGCCAATATCATCGGCAAGAGCGAGCGTATGCTCAAGCTCCTCGACATGATTGCCCAGATTGCTCCGAGCCGTGCCAACATCCTGATCAGCGGTGAATCTGGCACAGGCCGTGAACTCATCGCCAAGTCCATCCACGCCAATTCCGCCCGTGCCGAGCGTGCCTTTGTCACCGTCAACACCAGCTCAATGCCGGCCGATGTGCTGGAGCATGCCCTCTTCGGCTCAAAGAAACCTTACCTTGAGCTTGCCAACGGCGGCACCCTTTTCTTCGACGAAGTCACCGCCCTCACCTCTGATATGCAGGCTGCGCTTCTGCGTGCGATTCAAGAGCGGGAATTCATCTCACCGAATTCTGGCGATGTCATCCCCCTCGATATCCGCGTCTTTGCCGCTACCTCCGGCGACTTGCGCAAGTCCGTTGAAGACGGTAAATTCCGCGACGATCTCTACTATCGCCTCAATGTAGTCAATCTCGCAATCCCTTCTCTGCGCGAGCGCAAAGAAGATATCCCACTCCTGATCGAACACTTCGCAACAATCTACTCACGCGAGAACGGCAAACTGCTTGCTCCATCGGGCAAAAGTGAACTCCGCTTCGATAGCGAAGCCCTTCAGATCCTGATGGATCATACCTGGCCCGGCAATGTCCGCGAACTCGAGAACGTTGTGGAGCGCGCTGTTGTCCTTGCTAGCGAGCCGCAAGTCAACGCAAGCCTCCTCCCCGAACACCTCTTGCAGGCCGGCGGAGTCCGCATCCGCAAAGACGATTCCGAAGCCCTCCCTGCCGACGCAAGCCTCTACGAAATCGTCGCTGACTTTGAACGCAAACTGATCATCGACAGCCTCGAGCGCACCAATTGGAGCCAGACCGAAGCTGCGGAGACCCTCCGCATACCGCTCTCTACTCTCAATCAAAAGATCAAGAGGCTGGCAATTAATGTCAAAAAGAAATAACTCTCGACACCAGCTTGTAAATGCAAAAAGGCCCGGCGCAATCCGGGCCTTTTCCTTTCTGCTATCGCAGATACTTAACAAGCAGAACTTCGTTGCCATGCTCGTTGTAAATCAATTCATCGGCGAAATTCGACGCAAGCAGAATCCCGTATCCGCCCGGACGCATCCCCTCTTGTTCCCGGATCATCGCATGCTTGACGGCATCTTCTTCCGGGTTGTTAATCGCCGCATGTCTCAGGTCTTTGAGATGAAAGCCTGCTCCGGGGTCTTTCACAAAACAGCTAAGCGCCCGGTTGGAATGCACCAGATCGATCCGTATCTGTTTGACTGGGTCAAGCTTGCCCCCGTGCTCAA
>JAYSVS010000106.1:0-5129 GCA_043718395.1 Acidobacteriota bacterium | reverse complement strand
CCGCTTTAAGAAATTTCCACGTTGCAAGCAAATGAGTTAGGCCCCAAACAGGTCCATATTTTGCCATTTTGGGGCTCGAACTGCGAAAGTCAGGTTAGGGGTAAACCTTAGATCGGATTTCTTTACTCTTAACTCAGTTCTAAGGTGTACGAAGGACTACTTAGCCGTCACCGGTCCCATCGGAGTACCCACTTCGAATTCCCGCAGCGGGTCATAATTCGGATTCTTCACCGGGATTTGGGCACCAGTGACTCGCAGCCACTCTTCCAACCGCTTCCGCAATGCTGCCGCTTTCTTTGGCTGCAATGCCGCCAGATCTGTGCTTTCCCCAATATCATTCTGTAAATCGTAAAGCTCCACGCGGCTGTCCTCAAAGAACAGGATTAGCTTGTCATTCGCGTTCCGAATCGCCGCTGCCGGTCTTCCTCCCTGCGGGCTGTAGTGCGGATAATGCCAAAACAAATCGCGAACCTTCCCCGCCCTCCCACGCAGCAACCCCGCAAAACTCCGCCCATCCATAACAGGCAACTTCGTACGATTCACCCCAGCCACCTCGGCAATCGTCGCTGCATAGTCATAACTCACCACCGGCTCATCACAACGGCTCCCAGCCTTGGTGACCCCAGGCCATCTAACCACCGTCGGCACCCGGATCCCGCCCTCATACAAATGCCCCTTACCCACCCGCAAGGGAAGATTCGAAGTCACCGGACGTCCCTTCCATTCCCGCGAAGTCACGCCCCCATTGTCGGAGCTAAACAGCACCAGCGTATTCTCGGCCTGCCCGGTCTCGCGAAGTGTATCCAGAATCTGCCCCACGCTCTCATCCACACTCTCGATCATCGCCGCGTACTCGCCAAAGTTCTGCGGGTCCGCAGCACGAGCCTTGGCATCATACTTCTTCACTTTCTCAGGCTTGCCCTCAATAGGCGTATGCACCGCGAAATGGGGCAAATACAAAAAGAACGGCCGATCCTGATTCGAGCGAATAAACTCGCAGCCTAGCGTCGTCAGCCGGTCGGTCAAATAGTCCCCAGACTTCCCATCGAGAGATACCTTCTTGAGCCAGGCCGGATAAAAAAAGTTGTTCGTCGAACCTGCCTCATCCCCGCCAAGTGCTACATCAAAACCTTGATCCGAAGGCAGAAACCCCTGCGTCCCCAAATGCCACTTCCCCACACAAGCGGTGCGATAACCCTCCCCCCGCAACACCTCCGCAATCGTCACCTCCTCCAGCGGCAGCGCCAATCGCGTACTGGGCTGAATCACCTTCGTGTAGTGATATCGATTGGAAGCCCCCTGCAAATGCGAAGTCAATCGTAGTCGGGCCGGATACTTGCCCGTCATAATGGCCGCGCGCGTCGGTGAACAAACAGCACTAGCCGAATAGCCATTGGTAAACACCATCCCCTCGCGCGCCAGCCGGTCAATATTCGGGGTCTCATAAAACTTGCTGCCGTTAAACCCGGTGTCGCGCCACCCATAATCATCAATCAGGATGAGAACGATATTGGGCCGCCGCAAAGCAGTTGCAGCACTGGCAAGAAACGATCTCCGAGTCATAAGCTTCCATCCTATAACTGCCCCGGCGTCACCCCCAGCTCACGACGAAACATCGACACAAAAGCACTGGCCCCGTTATACCCGCAATTCCTCGCCGCCTCATTCACACTAGCCCCACCCGCCAGACTCTCCAGCGAAAGCTGCAACCGCAACCGGCGAAACCAGGCCCCGAGCGTCATCCCCGTTTCCTCGCGAAACAACCGCTCCAGCGTCCGCAAACCAGTCCCGCAACGCTCAGCCGCCGCTCGCAACGCAATCCCCGGCTCCCGGCGCAACGCCTCACAGAGTTGGCATGCGCGAGCATCCTTAGGCTGCGGTAATTGCAGCGGCACAGAAGGCAATACCCGCAACTGATCCATCACCACTCCAGCCAGCCTCCGGTGCCGGGGCAACTTGCTTAACAGCGCCCCTGCTTCGACGCAAGCCAAAATCAACTCCCGCAATAACGGCGGCACATTCACCGCGCAACACCCCCGCGGCAACTGCTTGGCCGCTCGCGCACGAAAGTACAAAGACCGCAATTCCGCCGCTTTCCGGATCTCCAATTGGTGCCGCACCCCGTCGGGAACCCATAACGCCCGCTGTGCTGGCAACACCCAAATCCCCACTTCGGTGTGAACCGTTAACACCCCGGCAGTCGCATAAATCAGTTGGTCCCAACCGCGAACCGGATACTCCACTGTCTGTGGAGAAAGAAACGTAACTCCAAACGTGCGCACCAATGCTCCATCATGGCGAAGTTTCGACATAAACTGACAGAATATCGCAACCCTGACAAGCTGCGTCTTCGATTAACATCAACCCTATGCCAGACCAATTGAGACACTTTGCCATCAACTGCGATGACGTCAACCGCGCCAAGTCCTTCTACGAGCAGGTCTTCGGCTGGAGCTTTCAACCCTGGGGCCCTCCCGGCTTCTTCAACACGGCGAGCCCGGGAGTCATGGCCGCCATCCAACCTCGTCGTGAACTCGTCCCGGGTGTGCGAATGACCGGCATGGAATGCAGCTTCGGAGTTGAAGACATCGACGCAACTCAAGCCGCCATTGAAAAGATGGGAGGCAAGATCGTAATGCCAAAGGTAACAATCCCAACCGTAGGAACCCTAATCTTCTTCCAGGACCTCGAAGGCAACCTCGCCGGTGCCATGCAATACGAAAAAGCCCCAGCCTGATTGAGGCGGAAGCCTGAAGAACCGACATGCGGTCCCGATCCACCAAAGCGATTCAGATCGCTTGTAACGGGCGCATCGCAGAAACCACAATGTTCGTATCGATCACGACCCGAATCATGTGCCCGGAGTACGCCGGCCTTCCCTCCTGGCCCGCCGTGCTGCGAAAATCTCGGCGTCGATGTCGATCATAGAGAGCTTGTCAAGCCCTTTGCGCTTGGCGTCGTCTTGAATTTCGGTAAGCCAGTCTGCGGCGGGTGCTAGCGTCTTCACATAATCGGCAACGCTGAGAATTAGAACTGCCGCTTCTCCATTACGCTCAACCACGAACCGGTCGTTGTTTTCAACGGCGCGATCCATGATTTGACCAAACTGAGTTCTAGCCCTAACTGCATTTATCTTGCGAGTCATACTGACTTCCTTAAAACAGCAATCAATCGATCAATCAATCAATTTTATCCTAGCCTGAACTTCTTGAGCTGAAACTTCAATCACAAGACCCACATGCAAAAAGCGCCAGGTTGACGCTCAACTGCGCTCCATCTGCGGGTGGATGACGGAAGCGGCAGTGCCGGGCGGGACCGCTTTCTTCAGAGCTTTCGCCGATTTCGCACGCCGCAAATTGCCCGAGCGGATTCACAAAGTAATTGCAAGAGTGACACCCAAAAGCGGATTCCTGACCACATCGCCCGCGACTCGACGGCGATTCAAGACTTAAGGCATCGAAGCAACCCAGGCTGTGATCAAAAAGATGGAAGGCAAGATCGCAATACCAAGAGTAACGATCCCCACTGTAGGAACCCTGATCTTCTTCCAGGATCCAGAAGGCAACCTCGCCGGTGCCATGAAATACGACAAATCGCCAGCCTAAGGATCAAGAGCCAAGAGTCCGTTCCTTTGCCGCCAGAGCCCGCCACTCTTCCGCCCCAATCAGGTCGCCTAACTCAGCCCTGCATTCCCCTACCCAATCCAAACTGAGGGCAAGCATCTCGTGGTCGATGCGAGCGAAAATATCACCTTGCCGGGCCTCAGCGACAGCCTCTTCAAACCACGGCTGCGCCTCGTCAAACTGACGCCGGCTCGACAGGCAATATCCCACCCAATACAGGCTACGGCCCAGACTCTCGTGGTCGATGCGCCCGTGCGTGTCCCCTTACCGCGTCTCAGCCACTGCCTCTTCAAACCACGGCTGCGCCTCGGCAACCTGCCCCCGGCTCGCGAGGCAATACCCCACCCAATGCAGGCTGCTGCCCAGGCTCTCGTGGTCGATGCGCCCGTGCGTGTCCTCTAGCCGCTTCTCAGCTACTGCCTCTTCCAACCACGGCTGCGCCTCGGCAAACTGCCCCCGGCTCGCGAGGCAATACCCCACCTCATGCAGGCTAGAGCCCAGCCTCTCGTGGTCGATGCGCCCGTGCGTGTCCCCTCGCCGCTTCTCAACTACTGCCTCTTCCAACCACGGCTGCGCCTCGGCAAACTGTCCCCGCCCCGCGAGGCAATATCCCACTTGATGCAGGCTGCTGCCCAGGTTCGCGTGGTCGATGCGCCCGTGCTTGTCCCTTTGCCGCGCGTCAGCCACAGCCAGTTCCAACCACGGCTGCGCCACAGCAAAACGCCCAATCTCATTTAGCGCCCGCCCAATAACTATTCCCTTTTCAGACTCACCCGCTTTGACAACATCAAGCCAATCTGCTGACGAATTCGGATAAGCAATAAAGCAGCCGACAATCTCCAGCTTCGCCGGATTCGCTTCGACGTCAATAGCCAGTTCTCGAAATCGTTCCCACTGCCGGAGCCGGACTTCCCTCAGGCGCTCTCCTTCTTCAGCCCCAAGCGTCTTTCTATCCAAAAACTTGGCGAACAATTGGTGCATGCTCAGGTGCGAATCTAAATCCACCAGATGAAGGTCCTCACAAAGATCCAGCGCTTTAGTAAATCGAGTCTCACTCCAACCACCTCCCCCGCAAAAGTGCAACGAAATCTCAGCCACTGGGATCCGCTGCGCGCTCAAGTACCTCACCGCATGAGCAAGCAGCCGCGCATCGGCATCAAGCAACGCATAAGGCCGTGCAAAGCTCTCACCCGTCGCAGCCGCGATCCCCGCACCCACCACCGGTACTCGCCTCCGCCGCATCTCGACATTACTAGCCGCCGCTTCCGAAACCACCTGGATACTCAGCCCACCCGCAAACCGCGCAATCTCCTGGCACTTCTCCTCGCTCAACTGACCCTCTGTCACGGCCATCGCCAAAGCTACCGACTCCTCCTCCCTCAGCAGCGGCACCTCAATCCACCCCCATGCCCCATAAGCGTTAACTTAAGAATTGCCTTCGACGCGAGTGTCGGGTATCGTTGATGCATGGAACGCGAGCGAAGCAATCAATCCGGCGAAGAAGAC
>JAYSVS010000105.1:0-131362 GCA_043718395.1 Acidobacteriota bacterium | reverse complement strand
GCCTTGCTGGCTGCTGTCTCGCGCCCCAAGTCCGCCGCGCTACTTGCGCCATCGTATACAGGCAAGCCAATGGGGCCAAATCGGCTAACGATCTCTCGACCAATCTTTGAAGCGGTAGGCAAATCAGCATTGCCGAAGACAATGCTGACTCCCCGTATCTTGAGTTCGGGCGAAGCAAAGGCCTGCAGCAGGGCGATGCCGTCGTCCACTTCTTTGCCACCCGGGGCGACAGACGGGTCGGTGTCGATCCACACCTGCGTTTGCGCCATCAAGGCCAAGGCCAAAACTAAAGGCATACAAGCTCCCTGGACAACTCAAGCCACAGTCTCTTCTTTTCAAAATCCGCGTGGAGAGGCAACTGCGCTACCCCGATCAGCCGCCGCATGATCTCAACACCGGCATAGCTTTTGGCCAGCGTCCAATCGACCGGGCCCGTATAGTAGGCCATCACAACTGGCCAAAGGCGGCCAGCCCCAACCAATTCCAGGTGAGCGAGAAATACTCCCAGATCGTATTCGGCATCGCCAAGATAGCAAAACTCCGGGTCGATCACTTTGGTCTTCAGCCAGCTACCTGGAAAGAAGTCTCCGTGCAGCAAAGTCTTGCCGTCGGCGAGATAACGCTGCCCAAGAGCCCTGACTTTTGCGCAGTACTCAGAGTCTGAAAGCAAAGGCGCAGCAAGTTCTTCAAAGCCCAGCCCGTTGTCGGCACGCAACGGGAACTCGTATTGATGCTCATGGTTGAGCGCCCGCATCGCGCGGTTGGGGAATGCCTCAACCTCAATTGAATGAAGGGCCACAAGAAAGGCTGTCAGTTCGATCACTGTGGCTTCGGTTATGGATTCATTCTCAAAATCGCCAAGATCCTCAAGCCGCAAAAGATGAGACTCTTCATCGAAGCCCATTAGTTGAGGCATTCGCGAGGCAACCTCTGAAGAACCGGCCACCAGTGAATAAAAGCGAGCCTCTACGGCCGCTCGCTCAACAGGGGCGGCAATGTGTGGGTACTTTACCACCCACGGCCTAGCCTGTTTGAGAATAAAACTCGTGTCGCCGTACCACGCCCGCACTGTCATGTTCATGTTGCCATCGCCAATGCGTGCCGCCCTCTCTACGCTTCCCCAACCAAGCTCTTGCAGATGAGCATCAAGGGCTTCAAGATCGCCCGCCTCAAGAACAAAATCGTTCATCGTCCAACAAGACCTGGGCTGCGCAATTCCGCATTCGGCCACTTCTGCCTGGCAGCATCGCTCAATTCCACTTGCGGCACCCGTCCGCTATGCTTCTTCTCGACACAGTAAGTCAGGGTCACGCGCTGCTTTAAACGTTCGCGCATCTCGGCAAAAAACTCAGCCCGCACATAGGAATCGGATGTACCGCCACTAGCTTCGGCAAGCATCGACACCGATTGCTGTCCAACGAGAGCGGGCCGCATTGCCGGCGAATCGTTGCCAACAGTGGGAGGCGGCACATTCAGCCTCGGGATCTTGCGCGATGGAGCCGGATCGATGGCAAGGTCCAGACTCACCCGCTCTTCGATCAGATTCGCTGCTAACTGTTCGACGCGGATCTGCGAGCCGCTATCGATGTTGTCGCCCATCATGAAAATGGCCCGCTGGCGAGTGGGCACTACTTTATCGAAGAGCTTGTATGCATCGACGACCCCGTAGAGGGGCCTTGCAATTTGAAGGTGGGTGCCATCACCACCCTTCTCAATTGCCAGACGGATTTGAGACGGGTCACGGGTCCAGCCCAGTTGCTTTTTGGTCGAGACTCCATATGTGACTACAGCAACTTGATCCTCCGGCAGGAGGCTCTTCACCAACAGATCTGCGGCACCGGCGAGCAAGCCACCACGGCCACGGTCTTCAATGAGGATTACGATGTCGGCGGGCAATCCGCTGGCGACTGCCAGGGTGGACCCTTCAATGCCTTTGCCGCGCAAGACAAAGTCTTTCGTTGAGAGTCCTCGTACCGGTTCCTGCACGCTCCGCTCGCGCACTTCAACCGTTACCGGCATCGGCACCAGCTTTGCGGGGCAGGTTTGCGCTTCCAGGTTCGCCAGAAACGCCACTAGGAATACGACCATTAATTTCATTTTCTCTCTATTCTTCTGGAACAAGGGCTCACGGAATCGTGTCAGACAAGACTGTGACGCCTCGAACCCCTAGTCGGGTTCCCTTTGTGACTCTATTCCTGGTCGCGATTGTTTTACTGCCGGTGATTCCGAGTGCGGTCATTCTCGCAAATTCATATTGGGCAGGCGGCTTGATTCTTGGAAGTCTAATGCTCGCCAGCGCATCGATGATGATCGGCGGCGGACCAGGCTACTCTTCCACGTTGTCCGCCTCGCTCTGGCTCATTCCAGCTTTGATTTTTACATGCCACGGCAGCCCAGTAGCACTCCTTTGCCTGATTATGATGCTGGCCGGATTGTAGCGGTATCTTCGGCAGCGAAGCCCCGCAGGCTCGCGAATTGACTGCCGCCCTGTTGCTCCAGACTTCATGACACTCCGCTTTCACTGCACGATCCCCCGCCTGCAAATCGCCCCGCGCGTGGCTATCGACTAATTTACGATCTATCCCCGCTAAACTAGGGGTTCCACGATGGGCGACAAAGCACCTTTCATTCACCTCCACTGCCACACAGATTATTCGCTGCTCGACGGCGCCTGTGAGATCACCCAAATGATGGAGGTGGTGGCCGAGCAAAAGGCCCCGGCCATTGCCATGACCGATCACGGCAATCTTTTTGGCGGGTCTGAATTTTACAATGCCGCTAAATCCGCTGGCATCAACGGCATCATCGGTTGCGAAATGTACGTTACCCAGCAGCCCGCCAGCGTCAAGAATGCCGCCAATCGCTATAACCACCTGGTGCTTCTCTGCGAAAACCAGGAGGGCTACCGCAACCTGATTGAGTTGGTTTCTACCGGATATATTGATGGCTTCTATCAGAAGCCTCGTGTCGACAAGAGCTTGCTGGCGCGCCACTCGAAGGGCCTGATTTGTTTGTCTGGCTGCCTGCGCGGTGATGTGCAAGAGGCGCTGCTCAACGGTAAGTTTGACGACGCCCTCACCCTGGCCAACGAGTATCAGGACATTTTCGGGAAGGGCAACTTCTACCTCGAATTGCAAGATCACGGCCTTGAGCAAGACCGCAAGGTGATCCCTGAGGTGCAACGGCTGGCCCTCGATACAGGTATGCCGCTGGTGGTGACCAACGATGCTCATTATCTCCGCGCTGGCGACCCGCACGCGCACGAAGCCATGCTTTGCATTCAGACCGGGCGCACTCTCTCTGACCCGAACCACATGCGCTTTGATACTCCTGAGTTCTACCTAAAATCCCGGGCGGAAATGGAAAAACTCTTTGGGCATGTGCCTAAGGCGCTCGATGCTACGTGGGACATCGCGCAGCGCTGCAAACTGAAGCTGGAGAGCGTCGAGGACCCCTTCCCAGTCTTCCAGATCCCTGAAAATCATACGACCGACAGCTACTTTGAGTGGGTTGCCCGGGCTGGTTTTGAGAAGCGGCGCTCGAAGCTGGAGATTCTCGCGGCACAGGGCAATCTACGGTATCCGCTTGAGGTTTACGAAGAGCGGCTGACGCGCGAAATTCGCATCATCCAACAGATGAAGTTTCCGGGCTATTTTCTAATCGTTTGGGATTTCATTCGTCATGCCAAACAATCGGGGATTCCGGTGGGGCCAGGTCGAGGCTCGGCGGCTGGTTCGCTGGTGGCCTATGCGATGGACATCACCGACATCGACCCGCTGCCTTATAACCTGCTCTTTGAGCGCTTTCTTAACCCCGAACGTATCTCGATGCCCGATATCGACATCGACTTCTGCACTCGGGGCCGAGGCGAGGTGATCAAGTATGTCACCGAAAAGTATGGCCGCGAGCAGGTGGCGCAGATCATTACGTTTGGGACGCTCGGAGCAAGGGCGGCGATCAAAGACGTGGGCCGGGTGATGGACATGAGCTTTGCGGATGTCGACAAGCTGACCAAGCTGGTACCGACACAGCCGCTCAATATCAAGCTGAAGCAGGCATTTGAGATGGAGCCGAACTTCGGGGAAATGGCCAAGGCCAATCCAAAGGTAAAAGAACTGCTCGATATCGCAGTGCGGCTTGAAGGTATGGCTCGCAATGCTTCAATCCATGCCGCCGGTGTTGTGATTTCGCCGCGGCCGATCAAGGATATTGTTCCGCTTTACCGCACGAACAAGGACGAAATCGTCACCCAGTACGACATGGTGGGCCTTGAAAAACTCGGGCTTCTGAAGATGGACTTTCTGGGCCTGACGACACTGACGATTATTGCCGATACGCTTGCCCTGATTGAACGGCATCAGGGAATCAAGGTGGTGGTGGAGGACCTGCCGCTCAATGACCCGGCAGCTTACAAGGTCTTCTGCGATGGTCAGACCTCGGGCATTTTCCAATTTGAATCCGACGGGATGAAAGACATTCTGATGCGCTATGCGCCAGATCGTCTCGAAGACCTGATCGCGCTCAACGCTCTCTACCGGCCAGGCCCGATGGACATGATCGACGACTTCATCGACCGCAAGCATGGCCGGTCGAAGGTGACCTACGAGATCCCTGAGATGAAAGAGATCCTTGAGGAGACCTATGGCGTCATGGTCTACCAGGAGCAGGTGATGCAGATGGCGAATCTGCTGGCCGGCTACTCGCTGGGAGACGCCGATTTGCTGCGTCGGGCGATGGGTAAGAAGAAGCTCGAAGAGATGGCTGCCCAGCGGGAGCGGTTTCTCGAAGGGGCAATCCGGAAGGGCTTTAATGCAAAGAAGGCCGAGAAGGTCTTTGACCACATGGAGAAGTTCGCCGGCTACGGCTTTAACAAGAGCCACTCGGCAGCCTACGCCTATCTAGCCTACGTAACAGCTTATCTGAAGGCCAACTACAGGCTCGAATTCATCAGCGCACTGCTGACATCAGAAACCGGCAACACAGCAAAGGTAGTTCGTTACATCAACGAGTGCCGCGACCGGCAGATTCAGGTGTTGCCGCCGAGTGTCAATATTTCTGACCTCAACTTCACTCCGTCCGGCGAAGGCATTCGCTTTGGCCTTGGGGCGATCAAGAATGTGGGCGTAGGCGCGGTGGAAGCGATCATCAAGAATCGCGATAAGGATGGGAGGTTTGCATCGCTTTACGAGTTCTGCGAGCGAGTGGACATGCAATCCGTCAATCGGCGCGTAATCGAAGCATTGATTCGTTGCGGAGCAATGGATGAACTCAAAGGCACCCGGTCACAAAAGATGGCGATTCTCGATGCGGCGATCGAGACTGGCCTACGGGCTTCACGCGATCGCAACTCAGGGCAATCGGGTTTGTTTGGCGATTTGTTTGGTGGTAACGAAGAGAAGCATGAGGAAGGCGAATTGCCAAGAGTGCCCGATTGGGACGCTCCGCAGAAGTTGACCAACGAGAAGGAACTGCTGGGCTTCTATGTCAGTGGCCATCCTCTAGACCAGTATCGCGACAAGGTGAACGATTTGGGAACGCATAACACTTCGACATTAGTGGGGGTGGAGCGCGGGGTGGAAGTGAAGGTGTGCGGGCTGATCACCGGAATCCAGCGCAAGCGAAACCAGAAGCAGGAGCTTTGGGGGGCGATGCAACTGGAGGATCTGCACGGCACGGTGGACTGCATGGTCTTTGCTTCAAAGTTTGAACACCTCTCGAAGGACCTCGAAGAGGACAAAGCCGTCATGATTACGGCGAAGGTGTTGGTGGATGAGGGCTCTGTGCCGCGGCTTTCGATTCAGGATCTAGTGGCTTTGGACAACGCCAGAATAAAACTTCCAGCCATGGTAAACCTGCGGATTCGCCTAACAGACGACGAAGCTGACCGGGCTAAGGCGCTCGAAGAACTGGTGCGCCGGAAGCCCGGCCCGGCCTCGGTGCGCGTAATCCTCGAAAAGAGCCATGACTTTTCGCTAACATTGGATCTGACAAGCAAAGTTCGGGCAGACAAGGAATTTCAGGGAGAGCTCTCCAAGCTCTTCGGTTCTACTTCCTATGAAGCTTCGGGCGACGCCTAGCAAATGGCCAACTCTGATATCACTGCGCGAATTCACGCACTCCACCCTGATAGCGCACCCGCGCCAGTCCCCACCGAGACCAACCCCGATTACAAGCGGGTTCAACTCGCCCGGCATCCGAAGCGGCCGCACGCGGTGGACTACATCAACCGCATTTTTACCGATTTTTCAGAATTGCACGGGGACAGGGCTTACGGCGATGATCTAGCGATCATAGGCGGATACGCCTTCCTCGACGGCAAACCTGTTATGGTGATCGGCCAGCAAAAGGGCCGCGATACCAAACAAAAGCTGGCACGCAATTTTGGGATGCCCAAGCCAGAGGGTTACCGCAAGGCGATGCGGCTGATGAAGCTTGCCAACAAGTTCAAGCGGCCGGTCATCACCTTGATCGATACCCCGGGCGCTTATCCGGGGATTGACGCCGAAGAGCGGGGCCAGGCCGAGGCAATTGCTTACAACTTGCGCGAAATGGCAAGACTGGATGTTCCGGTGATCGTGGTGGTGATTGGCGAAGGCGGATCAGGTGGGGCGCTTGGCATGGGCGTCGGCAACCGGATCCTGATGATGGAGAACTCCTATTACAGCGTGATTTCGCCTGAGAGCTGCGCCGCGATCATCTGGCGCGACTCAGCCAAAGCCGAACTTGCCGCTGCTGCGCTGAAGTTAACCGCCCCAGATCTGCTGGAGCGCGGCATCATCGACGAAATCGTACACGAGCCCGAGGGCGGAGCGCAAGAAGATCACGACGAGGCTGCGGTGTTGTTGGGAGAAGCGATACGCCAGGCGCTAGCCGCGTTTTCGGCAATGGATGCGAAAGAACTTGTGGAACAGCGCTACCAGAAGTTCCGCCAGATGGCACCGTATTTTACTGTCTAAGAGAGTCTAGGGGAGTTGTGTCTTGAAGAATCTAAAGTGGGGCATGATGATCGCCATGGCGGCTATTGGGTTTATCGCCGCCCTGTTCTATAACTCCATGTCTTACAGTCAGTTCCGGGTAGAGGTCTGTATGGAATTTGAAGGCAGATCCAATTGCCGGACGGCCTTGGGTGCGACTGAAGAACTAGCGCTGAGAACTGCCGTGGACAATGCCTGCGCCATGATCGCCTCTGGAATGACGAATTCCATGGCGTGTTCTGCGAAGCAGCCAATGAGCATCAAATGGCTGAAGGGCAAATAAAGCTGTGTCATCCTGTAATATGAAGCACCTTTGAGCGTCTCTGCACGCAGAGATCATACTTTTTGAACTTCTGAACAAATTTCGTCGTCTGATCTTTTGGGAGTTACCGGTGAAAACTAAGTGGAAAGTCGCCATTGGCCTTGGCGTTGTTGCAATTGGCGGAGCAGCCGCCCTTGCGAATTACAAAATGAAGCAGAACGCGATCGTGTCCGTCACCACGGCCATGGTGGCTCGCCAGGACTTGGTGTCGCTAGTGACGGCCTCAGGTGAAATCAAACCTCGCAACTACATCAATATTGGTTCGAATGCAAATGCGCCGTCGCGAATCACTGAGATCAATGTGGTGGAAGGCCAGCGCGTTCGCAAAGGCCAGCAGCTTGCCAAACTCGAATCTGTTCAGCCGGAAGCACAGGTTGCCGCACAGCGAGCGAACGTGGCGACCTCAGAGGCTGAATCTTCGGCAACAGAATCGGGGCTGCTAGCCGCAGACGAGAACATTAAGTCCGCTCAGGCGTCGATTGATCGCGCCAAGTCTGACGCAGAACGTTCCCGGCTCGACTTTGACCGCTCCAGGCAGCTTTTTGAAGAGAAGCTGATTGCCCGTCAGGAATTTGAGAGCAAGAAGAGCGCCTTCGAATCGAATCAAGCGGCGATCCGCGAGGCCGAAGCACGGTTTAACCAGCTACGCGCCGCACGCACGCAGCAATCCGCGCAGTTAAATGCTGCTCAGAAGCGTGTCGCCGCGAGCCAGGCGAATCTTCGCTCGGCAGCAGATGTCTTGCAGCGTACTTTCGCCACAAGCCCGATTGACGGTGTTGTGACGAACTTGCCAGTGCGTGTGGGTGAGACAGTTGTACCTGGTCTTCAGAACTCTGGAGCCAGCCTTATCATGACGATTGCCGATATGTCGATCATCACCGCTGAAGTGAAGGTGGACGAGACGGATATCGTGAATGTGTCGCTTGGACAGAAGACGGAAGTGACGATTGATGCGATCCCGGGCAAAAAATTTGTCGGCAAGGTGATCGAGATTGGGAATACGGCGATTCTGCGATCAACCGGCCTTGCTGCTTCGCAGAGCGCAATCTCGTCGCAGGAAGCGAAAGATTTTAAGGTTGTGGTTGCACTGGAGGCTCCGCCAGATGAGATCCGCCCGGGGCTTTCCTGCACCGCCCGCATCACAACCGCTACGCGCCCCAAAACACTTTCGATTCCCATTCAGGCCCTGACGATTCGCCAGAAGGGCGATCTTGATGCTGTGAAACCTGACGAGAAGAAGCCTGAGACAAAGAGCCCGGCGGAGATAAAGGCGGGTAAAGAAGAAATCCAGGGTGTCTTCGTGATCAAGAACGGCCAGGCAACGTACAAGAAGGTTGAAACTGGAATCACCGGAGCAACCGAGATCGAAGTAATCAGTGGGCTTTCAGAGGGCGAAGAGATTATTACGGGATCCTACAAAATCATCCGCACCCTGCGCAATGACGCAAAGGTTAAAGTAGACAATAAGACCACAACGAAGGCGGAATCCTAATCCATGTCCACTGCCGTAGCCACGGACGCCAAACTCCGCGGCGAGCAATTGAAGCGTGACGGTATCGTTATACGCACCTATGACTTGAAAAAAACTTATGTCATGGGCGATCAGGTAATCAACGCCGTCAATGGCACCGACATTGAGATCCATCGCGGCGAGTATGTAGCGATCATGGGCCCCTCCGGTTCGGGCAAGTCGACACTGATGAATCTGATCGGTTGTCTCGATACACCGAGTGCAGGCGAGTATTTCATTAACGGCAGCCTGGTCAGTTCGATGACAGACGACGAGTTGGCTCGCATCCGCAACAAAGAAATCGGCTTCGTTTTTCAGAGCTTCAACCTGTTACCGCGTGCCACGGCACTGCACAATGTAGAGCTGCCGCTAATTTATGCCGGCTTCACGCAGGCACAACGTGTCGAGCGCGCCAAACAGTGTCTGGAGCAGGTCGATCTGGCGCAGCGCATGTACCATAAGCCCAATGAGCTGTCAGGCGGGCAGAGGCAACGTGTCGCCATCGCCCGGGCTCTGGTGAATAACCCTTCGATCCTGCTTGCCGACGAACCTACTGGTAATTTGGATTCAACGACGAGCGTGGAAATCATGGCGCTGTTTGAGCGTCTCTATTCTCAAGGCAACACAATCATCATCGTGACGCACGAACTGGATGTGGCGATGCATGCGCACCGCATCATCCACGTCCGTGACGGCAAAGTCGAGAAGGATGAAAGAACCCGCTAATTATCTGCTCAGTCTTCCTGAACGAAGCCTTCGGGCCCTCACTGCTCTCAGTGCGGGCCTTTTGCGTGAGGGGGGAGAAATTACGTTGCCGCCAAGCTTCAGGCGTACACGGCTCTACCAATCCATCGTTGACCAGACCTTGCGCTTTCTGATCGAAAAGGTGGGCAAAGTGGAAGGCACTTATGAGTCCGCAGATCAGTTGCCTGATGACTTTCTGGTGCGGCGGACGGCTGGCAACGGCATTGATCTTCTCTCTCTTGCTGTCTTTCATGCGTCGCCGGTTTGGGTGCTAGCCGGAATGGCCGATTTGTCCGGGGCGGGCGGGAAGTTGCTTGGCGAAATCGCTTCGACACTGGAGAAAGAAGGCTGGCTGACGGGGGCTGATTCCGTGCGTAGCGTGACAGACTTGCTGGATGGGCTTGAGCGCGGGAGTGGACATTTGGCAGGGAGCTTCAATACGCCGCCCCTGAATCGCGAGGCTCTGATGCGCGAGTGGGAGTCGCTCAAGAAAGTTGTGGCTGACCGGGAGCGGGTGGAGGCAGACTGGGAACAGTTGAAGAGCATCGCTGCGGCGCAAAAGAAGCCGTTGATGGAGGTTTCCACCGCAGTCGCCTTGAATATTCTGCGCTGCGGCAGAAAGATATGGGCTGACCCGATTTTGGAACACTATTCAAAGACGTTGAGTGAGTTGGGTGAAATCGGTTTTACGGCTTATGCAGGGCGTGAGATGGCACCTTATTGGCGCGCGGCAGTGGCCAATTTTGCACGGTAGCGGGCCAAGCGCTCGTTGAGTTTTACGTAAAGAGCAGAGGGGGTTTGGCCGGGCTTGGGTGCCGGGATGCGGCTAATGCTTTTTTCAAGGGCGGCAACGGCCTCCGGGTAGTGCTTTAGTTTGAAGTGGGCCATCGACATGAGGTCCCACCCGTTAAATTCTTCGGGGATGAGGGCGGCAATCTCGGTGGAATAGGTGAGGGCTTTGTCGGCCTGATCGTAGCCTGGATGGGCGAGGTTAAGAAGGAGGTCAGCCATCGTTACGCGACTGGCGGTGTCATTGGGCTGATCCTTTGCTTTTTGTTCGAGGATGGCGAAGGTGCGGGCAAGGGTAGCATCGGCTCGTGGATCTTTGGCGGTTGAGTAGGCGTAGCAGAGATTGCCTAGCGCATTCTGGAGATAGAAGTTCATCCTCGGAGCCGGGCTAAGCAGCAGTAGCTCTTCTGCAAGGACGAGCATTCGCTCTGAGATAACGAGATACTCTTTGGCGTGGTTGAGCTCGTCTTCGAGCAGCGACAAATTGTGCAGGACGGTGTAGAGGTCGTTCTTAGCGGTAAGGTTATCGGGATCAGTGGCCAGGCTTTCAAAAACTTCCAGGGCATGCAACATCTCGGTGCGGCCCTGTTCCCTTTCGCCCAAGGAGAACAGCGCTGACGAGCGTGAGGAAAGGTTGGAGGCCCAATCGCGTTTGACGGCCATGGAGTTGCGGGTTGGCTCAGGAATACGAAGCCGCCACACCTCGGCCTCGTTCGACCATTGGAGAGCCTCTTCAGGCTTGGTCTGGGCCAGCCAGTTCGCTGGTTCGCTGCTGACCTTGTGGAGGGCGATGAGCAGATGCTTGGAATTGGGATCCTGCTTGAGACCTTTTTCGAAAGTGTCCCTGGCGCGGCGCAGAAGATCTGTGCCGCGGTCGAGGAGACCCGTGGCATTTCGCTGACGTTGAACTGCCCGGGCGACACTAGCGTAGGCATTGCCCAGGTTGAGATAGTTTTCAGCGTTGCGCGGATCCTCAACAAGGGCAGCCTCAAAGTCTTTGACGAGACCTTCGAGAGTGGCTTGGAATTGCGGTTGCGGGTCAAGCGCACTGCGAGCGACTGTGTAGCCCCTATTGAGCATGGCTCTCGTGCGCTTGGCTGAAGGAGACTGGAATGGAGCGAGGACAGCGAGGCCTTTTTCGTAGAGTTGCGCAGCTTCTTTCCAGTTGCCAAGACTTTGGGTGCTGTAGTTTCCAGTGACGTCGCCGACGCGCTGGTAACCAAGGGCAAGTTCGACTGCGAGCGATTCGTCCTGGTTGGCCTCGGCCGCGAGGGCATCGAGATAGCGAAGGGCCTCGGCAGACATACCCGCGCGGATCTTAGTAGTACCGTCCACTTCGAGCATTTGATCGTAGAGGTCGAAGATCTGGTAGTGGGCGAGGCGGCGGACATCGTCAAAGCGGCGCTCGGCAAGGCGCTTTTCGCGCAGGGTTCCGACTACACCACTGAAGGCGGCGATCAGAATCAGCAGCGCGGCGGTGGCCAGAGGCCAATTACGGCGAAGAAATTTCGATGCGCGGTAGGCCGCAGTAGCAGGGCGAGCGGAGACGGGCCTCGAGGCAAGCCAGGATTCAAGATCACCGGCGAGTTCGCGGGCGTTTGAATACCGGCGAGCGGGCTCGTGATCGAGAGCTTTGGCGCAGATCACGGCGAGGTCGCCTGAGAGGGTGCGTTGCAGGTCTCTTTCACTGATGCCCCGGCGTGCGGCATTCTCGCCGGTAACGGTTTTACCTAAAGCTCTACCCTCGGTATATTGATAAGCCCGGGCCAATTCTTGCATCATGTCGCTTGATTCGCCAAAGGGGCGTTGGCCACTAAGAAGTTCATACAGCACCATGCCCAAAGAGTAAACGTCGCTTCGGGTAGTAATGGGGTCTTTGCGGAGTTGCTCGGGGCTTGCGTAGCGCGGGGTGAGCAGCATGACCTCAGTGACGGTTGCTTCGTCGCGGCCCTTGATGAGTTTGGCGGTGCCAAAGTCGAGGAGTTTAGCGTGGCCATCCTTCCTGCTGACAAGGATGTTGGAAGGTTTGAGGTCGCGATGGACAATGAGGTTTTGATGGGCGTGCTCAACAGCAGCGCAGACTTCGAGGAAGACGCGGATGCGGTCGCGGATGGGGAGACGGCGGTGGTCGCAGAATTCGTCGATAGAGATGCCGTCGACATATTCAGTAACAAGGTAAGGTTCGCCCGAGGAGGTGATGCCGCCATCAAGGAGCCGAACAATGTTAGGGTGCTGCATCTGGGCGAGAAGTTGGCGCTCTACGATAAAGCGGGCTTCAAAGTCATCTGTGGCAAGGTGTTGGGACAATACCTTGACGGCAACCTGTTGGGAAAAAACTCCGTCATTACGTTCGGCCAGATAGACGCTACCCATGCCACCACGGCCCAATAGGCCGATGGCTTGATAGATACCGTAACTGGGAAAGCTCTGCATGGGCTATTGGAGCTTTGCGCGGTAGTCCTGGATGCGTTTGGTGATGCGCTGGTAGATTTCTGAAGCTTGCTCACCGTGCTTGGGAGCGGGGAGGCAGGTGAGGGCTTTTTCTAGTGCGCCAATTGCTTCTATGCCTTGCTTGAGCTGGAGGTGGGCTTCGGCCAGGAGTTCCCAGGAGTTCAGTTCGCCCGGAGCAATTTGAGTGAGTTCACGTGCAATGGGAAGCGCCTTTTCGGGCTGGTCAAAGCCCTTGTGGCGGAGGTTGAGCAGTAGGTCTGCCCGGCTAACGCGGCTCATGACATCTTTGGGGAGGCTTTTTGAGCGCTGCTCGAGAGCAGCGAAGGTTCTGCTTAGGAGTTCGTCTGCACGAGGGTCTTTGAGTTCGGAATATGCGTAGCTGAGGTTATAGAGAGCTCGGAGGCGGAATTCTTCAGCGCGAGGGTTTTCGCCGGAAGCGAGAATTTTTTCAGCGAGGGCCAGTGAAATTTCTGTTGACCGGGTGTATTCGGATTTGAGGCCGAGAGCGTATTCAAGAGAGCTTCGGTTCTGCGTGACAGAGACGAGGTCCATTTGTGCGGCGAGGTTACTGGAATCGGCTGAAAGCGATTCGAAGATTTCGGCGGCCTGCTTCATCTCCTTGAGGGCATCTGCACGCTGGCCCAGAGCGGTGAGAGCAGCAGATTTTGCAGAAAGGATGATGGCCCGATAGCGCCTTACAAGGGGAGTTTGGCGGAGGGATTGCGGCATGCGGGCGTGCCACATTTCAGACTCGTCCACCCAGTGCATCGCAATTTGGGGTTGGCCTTCGGATGTCCAGTTGGCTCGTTCGCCGGCAAGTTGGTAGAGGGCGACGAGGAGGGGCCGTGAATCGGGCTTGAGGTCGAGGCCTTTCTCAAATGAGGCTTTTGTTTTGACGATCCAGTCTTCACTCTGGTTTTTGTATTGCCGGGTCTGGAGGGCACGTGCGACGGCTTGATATAGCTTACCCAAGCGGAGGTGATTTTCAGGGTCTTTGGGGGCTTCGCGGGCCAGAACTTCGAAATCATAGACCACGGGTGCGAGGGCATTTGCACTTTCCGGCGAAGCCTGGAGGGCGAGTTGTGAGCTAAGCCGACCGTAGCTAAGCCAGGTGCGTGTTCGGCGAGCGGGGTAGCTCTGAAATTTACCGATTGCAGCAAGGCCCTTTTGATAAGCCGAGAGGGCTTCACGCCAATTGCCAAGGGTCGGTGCGCCGAAGTTGCCTGTGACGTCACCGACGCGGAGGTATCCGAGAGCCACTTCTACAGCGAGCGACTCGTCGGTTGTGGATTCAGCGGCCAGGGCGTCAAGATATTGAAGAGCCTCTGTGGACATACCGGCCCGCAGACGGGTTGTGCCCTGTACATCCTGGAGCTGGTCGTAGAGGTCGAAGATCTGATAGTGCGCGAGGCGGCGAACGTCTTCGAAGCGTCGCTCGGCGAGACGTTTTTCTTTGAGGGTTGAGAAGAGGCCAGCCGTTACTGCGATTAGAACCAGGGCAAAGGCTGTGACGAAGGGCCAATTGCGGCGGAGGAATTTGGTGCTGCGGTAAACGGCAGTGGCAGGGCGGGCTCCGATGGGTCTTGAGGCAAGATAGGCTTCGAGATCAATTGCCAGTTCGCGAGCTGTGGCGTAGCGGCGAGTGGGCTCGTGTTCGAGCGCTTTCGAACAGATAACAGCAAGGTCTCCAGCAAGGCTTCGCTTCAGGTCTCGCTCGCTGGTGCCGCGCTTGCCGGCGTCGTCGCTGGTGACTGTCCTGCCCAAAGCTTTGCCTTCGGAGTATTGGTAGGCGCGCGCGAGTTCTTGCACGACTTCGCCAGTGTTGCCGAAGGGGCGCTGGCCACTGAGGAGTTCATAGAGAACCATGCCGAGGGAATAGACATCGCTTCGGGTAGTGATGGGATCTTTGCGGAGCTGCTCGGGGCTGGCGTAGCGCGGAGTGAGGAGCATGACCTCGGTGACGGTAGCTTCGTCTGGCCCCTTGAGGAGCTTTGCTGTGCCGAAGTCGAGTAGCTTGACGTGGCCTTCCTTGGTGCTGACGAGGATATTGGAAGGCTTGAGATCGCGGTGAACTATGAGGTTCTGGTGGGCGTGTTCAACAGCGGCGCACACTTCGAGGAAGATGCGGATGCGATCACGGATGGGAAGGCATTTCTTGTCGCAATATTCATCAATAGAAACTCCGGCGACGAATTCTGTGACGAGGTAGGGTTCCCCAGATGCACTTATGCCGCCGTCGAGGAGGCGGACAATGTTTGGGTGCTGCAGCTGGGCAAGGAGTTGACGCTCGACGAGAAAGCGGGCCTCGAAGTCATCGCCCGCCAGGTGCTGGGCGAGAACCTTGATTGCGACCTGTTGCGCAAAAACGCCGTCGGTGCGGTCGGCCAGGTAGACGCTCCCCATGCCACCACGGCCCAAGAGGGCCGTGGCTTGGTAAATACCATAGCTGGGGAAGTTTTGCACTCAGGGCAAAGTGTATCAATCACGGGTACCAAGATTCACAGGGCCTTTCAGGTCGCCATTCGGTTTGGCCAGGCCGAAGATCTGCTGGCGGGGGCCATCGGTTATGTTTTCCGTGGATTCAATACGGTAGTGGTGACCCTCGAAATCGATTTCGAGGATGGGGCCGTCCACCCAACCGGCTGGCAGGTAGCCGTTCTCCTTGCCCGTGTCCAGGCGAAGCAGGATATCCTTCTCGCCGGGCATCAGAATCACGATCGATTTACCAGAGAGACCCGATCCCTGGAGATCAGCGATCATCTTGCCGTCTTCGAAGAGCTTGGGGCTGAAGATTCTCATTGGCTCTTTGCGCATGCTCAGACCGATGGGCTCTGGGTTTGAAACAATTTGGAGTTCATCAAAAAGTTTCGAGCCACCAGCATGACTTAGGGCGACAGTTGTTTTGTCATTGGGTGCGACATCGGCCGCTGGTGGAATGCTGTCAGGCGATGTCCATCGGTAAGCCCTGTAGCGCCCCTCTCGAGGATCCTGACGGAGGGCTTGGAATTCAAGCCGGTATCGACCGCCCGATAGTGGTACTGCCCGGGCTTCGTAACCGAAAGCTGTCCCCGAGTTATTGTCATAGAGTTTGCGTACAGCCCAATTCTGGCCGGTGCTGATGGAGCCGTCGAGGCGGAACCAGTTGAGCTTCGCGTAGACAGGCTCAACACGGGTGGTGAAAATCACACGATGGCGATCATCACCAAAGCTGAGTTCGCTGATTTTGTTGTCGTGAAAGGCTGCTCCCAGCGCGGCGCAAGCGGCTAGGCCTGCGATGGCGAGGCGGCGCATCCAGGGGTTGCGCTTGAGCCGGGTGCGCATCTGCTGCTTCCATCCGGGGCGTGGCGGGGGGACGACAAAGGCTTTCAGGGCTTGGTCGAGTTCTAGTTCAGTCATTGGAATTTACCTCTATGCCTAAGGCTTCTTTGAGTTGACGGCGAGCGCGGTGTACGCGGACGCGGAGGGCTGACGCTTCTACATCGAGCATCCGGGCTGCTTCGTCATAGGTAAATCCTTCGATGCAGATCAGGACGATCGCTTCGCGGGAGGCTTCGGGGATTTGCTGGAGTGCACCAAAGACTTCACCACTCTGGTCTGGCTGGACCAGGATGGGTTTGGCTTCCATTGGCGGAGGGTTGCGTTTGAGGGCTTTGTAGACCTGGTTCCGGACTGCGCCAAAGAGGTAGGCGCGGATTTCGATCCGGACGGGAGTTGCCAAGGAGTTAGACCGCAACCAGGAGACGAAACATTCCTGGACAGAGTCTTCGGCAATTTCACGTGATCCCGAGAGACGGTAAGCGAAACGATAGAGATCGTCGCCGTGCTGTTCAAAGAGTTGGGCCCAATCTTGCTTCACATCCGGTACGTTCCAGTTGGGGGGCAAATTGTTACAGGGGGCCGCAACGATCTCCCTCCGATGCGTCGCAGCCCCCTGTAAGGTGGGGCAGTAATGGGATTCACTATGGTAAGCGCTATTTTTTATCCAAAAGGCTCAAACTTTTTTCAATTTTTTTCTGAGGCTCTTGCGCAGCCGTTCGAGCTCGGTGATTTTCGATTCGACGCGGAGCAAGGCCTGCTCCATTTTGATGGCGTCACCAGCGAACCAGTCTTTGACGTCCTGGAGGCTGAACCCGACGCCGATGGCACGCTGCGTGAGGCGGATGCGTTTGGCGTCGGCGACGGAATACAGGCGATAGCCGTTCAGGCCTCGCTCCGGGTTGAGCAGGCCGGCTTTCTCATAAAAGCGCAGAGTTTCGGTATTGACACCGCAGGCTACGGCTAACTCGCCGCGTTTCCATTTGGGTTCCAGTGCAGGCATCTCTGCCTATGCTAGCGCTAGAATGTAGATTGCGGTCGATCTGGCCGCGAATCCCCAATAGAAACGGAGGCTCGAGCTGAACTTGGGCCGTATCTCGCTCGCATTCTCATCATTCTTCGGTCTGCTCTTTAGCGGACAACTTCCAGATTCGGTTATTCTCGCGCTTGGGCTAACCAAGCGTGCGGCCAAGGCTGCGACTGCGCCGGCGGCGGCCCCTAAACTCGACGCCAGCGATGGGGCATTGCAGTTGCTCGCCCTGTTGCAGCGCGATGCCCGGTTGCTGGACTTTCTGATGGAGGACGTCGCACCCTACTCTGATGAACAGGTTGGAGCCGCTGTTCGGAATATCCACGAAAGCTCGCGGGCTACTTTGCAGCGCTACCTGTCTCTTCAACCCGTGATTGACGGTGTGGAAGGGGCGGTTACGCAGCTTTCGGCTGCTGGGGTTTTGAAGAACGACCCTGGTGCGATCAAGCTGTTGGGCAATGTTCCCGCTGACGGCAAAGTGAAAGCCGGAACACTGCGGCATAAGGGATGGAAGGTCGAAAAGATCGAATTGCCTGCACTACAGGTGAAGACGAATCTGAAGATTCTGGCACCGGCTGAAATTGAGGTTGAGTAAGTCCCCTTGGTGATTGGAATCGATCTCGGCACTACCAATAGCGCTCTTGCTTTTTGTGAGGATGAAGCGGTGCAAGCCTTTGCGGTTGAGCAGGTGGTGCAGCCGGGTGAGGTAAGGGCAGAGGCACTTTTGCCTTCGTTTGTTTATCTATCCGGGCCTAAGGATTTTGCCGAGGGAGCAACTGCGCTGCCCTGGGATGAGCAGCCGAAGTATGTGGTGGGGACGCTGGCACGCAGGCGTGGGGCCGAGAGTATGGGGCGGCTGGTGGCCAGCGCCAAATCGTGGTTGAGCTATGCGGGTGTTGATCGCAATGAAGCGATCCTGCCGGTGCATGCTCCTGAAGGTGTAGCCAAGATTTCGCCTGTTGAGGCTTCGCGGGCGTACCTCGAACATCTGAATGAGGCTTGGCAGCATGCCGGGCATCCGGCTCTTTGTGAGTATGAAGTGGTTCTGACGGTGCCGGCTAGCTTCGATGCGGTGGCGCGGCAGTTAACCGAGAAGGCGGCCCGTGAGGCCGGGATCACGAAGCTGGTTTTGCTTGAGGAGCCGCAGGCGGCGTTTTATGCATGGATTGGCAAGCATGCCGATTGGCGTGAGAAGGTGGGGCCGGGCGACCGTGTACTGATCATCGATATTGGTGGCGGTACTACCGACTTTACATTGATCGATGTGAAGGACCAGGGTGGGGCGTTGACGCTGGAGCGGGTTGCGGTGGGTGACCACATCTTGCTCGGTGGCGACAATATGGACCTTGCGCTCGCGAGGCACCTTGAGACCAAAATGGCGAAGCTGGACACGCAACAGTTGCAGGCTTTGTGGCAGCAGTGCCGTGCAGCCAAGGAAGTGTTGCTGGACCCGGATTCAAAAGTGACCGAACAGCCGGTGACGATCCTGGGTCGTGGCAGCAGCTTGATTGGCGGGACGATCAAATCGAAGTTGACGCGGGCTGAGGTGGAACAGATTCTGGTGGAGGGCTTCTTCCCTCATGTCGCACCGGATGAGGATTTGCAGAAAGTGCGGCGGTCGGCTTTGTCTGAATTGGCTTTGCCTTATGCCAGCGATGCGCGGATTACGGCACACCTGGCGCACTTTGTGACGCAGGGTGGAGCAGCACCGACGCATGTGTTATTTAACGGCGGTGTGTTGCGGGCGGGGCTTGTGCGAGACCGGATTTTGACGAGTTTGAATCTGTGGCTACCGAAGCCTGTAAAGGTGCTCGATGGCGAGGACTTGATGCTGGGGGTGGCTCGCGGGGCGGCCTATTATGGACTGGCACGGCAAGGTAAGGGCATCCGGATTCGGGGCGGTGTGCCGCGGACTTATTACGTTGGAATTGAAGACGCGATGCCGGCGGTGCCGGGGATGGCTTCACCGATGAAGGCATTTACGGTTGTTCCTTTTGGGATGGAAGAGGGTTCCGCGCATCAGTATCCGGGGCGGAAGTTTGGCCTCTATGTGGGCGAGCCAGTTGAGTTCCGGATCTTCTCTTCGACCGAGCGTCGCGGGGATGAGGCTGGAGCGCTGCTGGAGCCAATGCCGGGGGATTTGAAAGAACTGCCGGCGATGGAGATCACACTCGCGCCGACGGCGAAAACGCCGGGGGGCCTGGTGCCAGTGACACTTGAATCGCATGTCACGGCGACGGGCGTGTTGGAGCTTTTTTGCGTGGCCGCCACTGGCGACCGTTGGAAACTCGAGTTTAGTGTGAGAGAGCGCAAAGCATGAAGATTGGTATCGATTTAGGGACTACGAATTCGGCGCTGGCCTGGGTGGATGAGGTGGAGGCGGCTGAGGCAGAATTTACACCGATACAGGTGCTGGAGATTGGGCAGTACGTGGCGCAAGGCCGGCAGGAGAAGCGGCGGACGCTGCCTAGTTTTCTGTATCTCGACCAGCAGGAGTATGTGGGTGTTTATGCGCGGGAGCAGGGTGCGCTGGTTCCGACCAAAAGCGTGTATGCGGCCAAGAGCTGGCTCTCAAATAGTGAAGTAGACCGCAATGCGAAGATCCTGCCCTGGGATGCGCAGGAGGCTGGGCGGCTGTATTCGCCGGTGGAGGCTTCTACCAGATATCTGGCTCATATTGCTGCTACCTGGAAGGAAACCAATGGGTCTTCGATTGGCGATCATGATGTTGTTCTGACGGTGCCGGCAAGCTTCGATGAAGAGGCTCGTGAGTTGACCGTGCAGGCGGCGCGTGCTGCTGGGATGGAGAAACTGACTCTCATCGAAGAGCCAGCGGCAGCGTTCTATTCCTGGATCGCGCGGCATCTTGCGCAGTCGCAGAAGAGTTTGACCGATGGTATGAATGTGCTGATCGTCGACGTCGGTGGTGGCACTTCAGACTTTACGCTGATTCAAGTGGCGAGGACTGGCGACCATGTGCAGTTTACTCGAACAGCTGTGGGCAAGCACTTGTTGTTGGGTGGGGACAATCTTGATTTGACTTTGAGCTGGCTGGTGGAGACGAAACTGAATACGCAGTTGTCGCTTCGGCAGCGGAGTGCATTGCGGCGGCAGTGTGCGGCGGCTAAAGAGAAATTGCTCGCGGTGGATGGGCCGGAGTCGGTTGAGATTACGGTTTTAGGTGCGGGTAGCTCTTTGATTGGCGGGACGCTGCGTACCGGGATCACCCGGACCGAGGCCCGGGAGTTGGCGCTAGACGGGTTTCTGCCTGAGTGTGCGCTAAGTGATGTGCCGACGGTGGACAAGAAGTCGGCATTTCGAGAGTTGGGCTTGCCCTATGTGTCTGACCCGGCGGTGACCAAGCACCTGGCACAGTTTCTGAATGAGAGCGGGAATGTACGGCCAGATGCCATTCTATTTAACGGTGGTTTCTTTATCCCGGAGATCTTGCGGGAGCGCGTGAAGAGCGTCGTTGAGAGCTGGTTTGGCAAAGCTCCTCTAGTTTTCGAAAATCAGGATCTGGATCTGGCTGTGGCTCAGGGTGCAGCTTATTACTCTCATGTGCGTGGTGGCGGGCAGGGGATTCTGGTGCGTGGTGGATTGCCTCGGGCTTACTTTGTCGGAACGGGTGAGAATCAGTCGATTTGCCTGGTGCCGCGTGGGTCTGAAGAGGGCTCGACGATTGAACTGGATGTGCCGGGATTGCAGTTGCTGGCCAACAAGCCAGTGAGCTTTCGTTTATACAGTTCGCTGACGCGAACTGAGGATGTAGCGGGGCAAGGCGTGGATGTGGACAAGAGCTTCCATCTTCATGCGCCTCTCGATGCAGTGATCCGGTTTGGGAACCCAAACATGGAGCGCAGTGTGCCGGTGAAGCTTCGGGCTCATTTGACCGAAGTGGGTACGCTCGAAATCTATGCTGATAGCAAGGTGAGTGAGCATTCGTGGCGCTTGCAGTTTGAGTTGCGCCGGGCGAGTGCAAAGAGTGTTTTGGCGCGACCGATGGCGACTGTCAATGATGAGGCGCTGGAGCGCGCTGGTGCGCTGGTGCGGCAGACGTTTACCGATGAGGTTTCTTTGTTGCCTGAGGAGTTGCCACAGAAGCTCGAACAGACGCTTTCGCTGGGGCGGAACTCCTGGCCGCTGGCGGCGATTCGCAAGCTAGCCGATGTGTTTTTGGAGTTTGCCGAGGGGCGAAAGAAGTCTGCGGCTCATGAGATTCGCTGGTTGAATCTGGCGGGTTTGTGTTTGCGGCCGGGCTTTGGTGCGCCGGGTGATGACTTGCGAATTGAGCAAGCGCGACGTGTGTTTGCCAGTGGGCTGGTGTTTGGTAATCAGGCGCAAAATGAAATCGACTGGTGGATCTTCTCTGGCCGTATTTCTGGTGGCCTGAATCGCAACCAGCAGCAGGATTTGTATCAACGGCTGTCAGGGGCTCTGATTCCGAAGGGGCCGAAACCGAAGCGGCTGAACCCGTCGCTGGCGCGTGAGATGTGGCGTTGTGCGAGTTCACTTGAGCTGTTGCCTGTGGGTGTGAAGACCGAACTCGGTAATGGCTTGCTAAAGCGAATCCGGGCCAAGGATTACTCGCCAAGTGAGATGTGGTGTCTGGGCCGGTTAGGGTCTCGCAAATTACTTTATGGGCCGAATAATCTGGTGGTGCCGGTGACGACGATGACTCGCTGGATTGATCAGGTATTGCCTTTGCCCGATGCGGCGGAAGCGATTGCGCTGATGGCCCGGCAGACAGGCGATGCTTCGCGTGATGTACCAGCGCAGACGCTGGATCTGGTGGAGAAGGCGTTTGACAGGCACCCGAAACGCGATCAATTGATGGCGATGATTCAGGGTGAGGGCCAGGATGAACTGTCGGCTCTGGGCCGTGTCTTTGGTGAAGAGCTGCCGAGCGGATTGGTGATTGCGGTAGCCGTGGGATGAGTGAGCGCGGAGTCATCGACTGGATTCGCAAGCACGCACCAAGCTTCGGTACGGGTGTGAGAGTGGGAATCGGTGATGACTGCGCGGTGTACCGCCCCGTGGCAGGCGAGGAGTTGGTGTTTACAACGGACTTCACGATCGAGGGACGGCACTTTAAACTGGGCGATTATTCGCCTCGCGATGTTGGGTACAAGGCGTTGGCGCGGGGGCTGTCTGATATTGCAGCGATGGGGGCAGAGCCGCGGTTTGCCTTGGTGTCGCTGGCGGTGCCAGACGAGGATTTTGTGAAGCCGTTCTTTTGCGGCTTGTTCGGCTTAGCGCGGAAGTATGGGGTGACTATTGCGGGTGGGGATTTGTCGCGCAGTGAGAAAGTGCATGTTGACATCGTGGTTTGCGGGACTGTGCCCAAGGGTAAGGCGCTCCTGCGGAGTGGGGCGAAGCCAGGGGATTGGCTTTATGTGACTGGGCCGCTGGGGGTTTGGAAGAAGCGTCCGAAGCCGCGGCTGGATCTGATAAAGATTGTACGGCGGGAGGCTCATGCGGCGATGGACATCACCGATGGGTTGTCGATGGATCTTGATCGTTTGTTGGTTGCCTCTGGGGTGACTTGCGAGATTACGGCTGCGCCGCCGGTGTGCCGTGGGGCGACGCTTGAGGATGCGTGGCACCGGGGTGAAGATTACGAGCTATTGATTGCGAGCCCAAGCCGGCTGGGTGCGCCGTTTCATCAGATCGGTTTGGTATGTGCGGGGAGGCCCGGGTCCCCCGTGCCTCCCAAGGGCTGGGATCACTTTCGATAAGCTAGGCGTGATGAACGTAGAGAAAATTGCCTACGGCGGCTGGCCGAATTGCTACCGGATTTCCAACGGTGAAGTGGAACTGATTTTGACCTCGGATGTGGGGCCTCGCATCATCCGCTACGGGTTTGCGGGTGGACAGAATCTGTTTAAGGAATTTGATGAGCAGATGGGGAAGTCGGGTGAGAAGACCTGGCAGATTCGCGGTGGGCACCGGTTGTGGATTGGGCCTGAGGATCGCAAATACACCTATGGCTTGGACAATGGGCCGGTGAAGGTTGAGGTTCTCGGGAATACGGTGCGGGCGACGCAGCCTACTGAGCCTGAGACTGGATTGCAGAAGGTGATGGATATTCATCTGGCGGCGAGTGGATCCAAGGTGGGTGTGGTGCACCGGATCACGAACCGGAATTTGTTGCCGGTGGAATTTGCGCCTTGGGCACCTTCAGTTATGGCACCGGGTGGGGTGGGGATTACGGGGTTTCCGCCCCGTGGGACGCATCCGGAGATGCTTGCGCCGACCAACCCGCTAGTGATGTGGGGGTATACGGATTTGAGTGATCCACGCTGGATTTTTATGAAGAAGTATCTGGGGCTGCGGCAGGACCCGAAGGCTGTTTCGCCACAAAAGGCGGGCCTTTTCAATCCGCATACCTTCGGAGCATATCTGTTGAGAAACGAGTTGTTTCTGAAGCAGTACCATGCAGAGCCGGACAAGATGTATCCGGAGTATTTCTGTAGTTTCCAGACTTTTACGAATGCCGATTTTCTGGAACTAGAGACTTTTGGACCATTTGTGAAACTGTTGCCAGATCAGGGCGTCGAACTAGTTGAGAACTGGAGTTTGCATAAAGACGTGCACATTCAGCATTGGCGCGATGAAGAAGTCGACGCGGTGCTGCTGCCGCTCTTAAAATAAACCTAATGAATCATTTACTTGTTGCCGTACTGTTTTGCTCGACGATTTCCTTCGGGCAGTACAAGCTGGACAAGGCCGGCGCTTCGCCTGCCGGCACTGATCTTGTGGCCAAGGAGGGTGCCAAAATTGTCGATGGCGCAGGTAAAGTGATATGCGAGCTTTGGTTGCGGAGCCCGATTCCAACGTCGGCGAAGTCGGATCAGCAGGCGGTGACTTTGCCTGAGGTGGAGCACGGCACTTTCATGGGGATTATACAGTTCTCAATGAAGTATTCAGATCGTCGCGGGCAGACGGTTATGCCTGGCGTTTACACGATGCGGTATAGCTATTTTCCGCAGAATGGGGATCATCAGGGGGCCGCGCCGCAACGGGACTTTTTGCTGTTGACTCCGATTGCGGTGGATAAGGATCTGACAGCGAAGCCGGGCTTTGCGGATCTGATGGAAATGAGCCGGAAGGCTAGCGGGACGCCGCATCCTTCGGTTTTCAGTTTCTGGAAGGAAGAAGAGAGTTTTGAGCCAGGCTTGAAGCTGCTTGGAGAGCATGACTGGGTGCTCTATACGAATATGGGTGGGATCAAGCTGGGGATTATCTTGGTGGGTAAGGCTGAGGGGTAGGCAATCAGCGGCCTTGGATTGCCAGTATCGTTCGCAGAGCCAAAAAAAAACAAAGTGCGGTAGCCCGCAAAATTGGACTACCGCACTCCATCTTTTCTGAGGTGAATTGGGGCTAGCGCTTGGGGCCGAAGAAGGCGACCAACCCGATGAGGATCGTGCTCTGGCTCTTGCTTACGGCCGGATTGTCTCCGCGCTCGAAGACGCGCTGGTCAGACCAGTCACGGCGATATTCGAGGCGGGTGAGCAACCCTTCGGCCAATTTGTACTCTCCGGTGAGTGTGATTTCCTTTAGCTTTTGAGCAGTGCCGCTGATGAAACCGTCCTTGTCATAGTAGTATTCGGCACGTGGCGAAAAGGCGATGGTTTTGGTGAGCTGAAAGCGGGCAGCGCCTCCCACTGCAAGCCAGTCGTTCGATCCCCGGCCTGCTACAAACTTTTGGTTGCCGTAATCGATGTTGAGGTAGGTGCTGACCTTGTCGTTCGGATTAAAGGTAAACACGGTGTCGTAGAAATTGCGCCAGCCCTTGTTGGTCTGGTTCTGTTCGGGGCCGGTGTAATAGGTGTTCAGCCAGGTGAGCTTGCCCAAAGTCACGGCGGTGGTAAAGCCCATGGTCTTGCCAGAGTTGTTGTCCTCGACGTTGTTCCAACCATTGACTAATTGGAAGCCAGCGGTGAGGTATTTGTTGACGGGCATTGAGGTGCGCAAGCCAAAATGGTAGTAAGGGCCATTGGCGTACATGAGCGCGCGGGAGTAATTCCAGTTGAGGTGCGTTTCGGTGGGTTCAGCACCGGCGCTGGTGTAGAACTTGCCGAAGTCCATCTGGAAGCCTTTGCCGTTTTTGGGCTTGAATGTGAGGTAGGCCTGAGGCACGTAACGAAGGTTATCGAAGCCATTGGCCGTATCTTGAAAGTTGAAAATGTCCATGGCGCGTCCAAAGCCGAGGTCGAGCTTGAAGCCAATAGGGTCGGCATCATGTTCAAGGGTGAGCTTGGCCATGTTGAGGCTCATAGAGTTGGCGCGGACGTCGAAGTTCCGGTAGAGATTGGTGCGCGAGCCGGGGTGATTGCTTGCATAGTTGTAGTAGCCATCAACGAGGCCACTAAAGTTGATTGGCCCTACAGACCAGGCAGCAGGCGTAGCCGGCGCTGGCGCGGGTGCCGTTGTTTGTGCGACCAACTGCGTGCAGAAGATAGTCGAGATCAGAAGTGTACTTCTCAGTTTGGAATACTGCATCGGGGCTCCTATTAGTTGTTCTTATATTGAGTCAGGTGGAATTGCTCTGGCCTCGAACTGTTTCACTGAGTGTAGGCTTGGTGGGCCGAAGAGATCCAATCAAACATTTCAATTCGACGAATAAAAATAATCTGTTTCCATCTTGCGAAGTGGAGTAGCATGATAAATCAATCCGCCCCGTCTTGCGAATCTTCTAACCCAGCCCACGTCTGTTGCCGGGAAATCTCACTGAACTGGATAGTCATGAAAAAAACCGCATTTGCAATCCCATTGGCTTTGGGCAGTGCTGCCGGTTTGTTTGCACAAACCGCCACCCCACCATCCCCGACGGCCGCTTTAGAGGCCAGCGTAAAAGCAGCACAGTCGGCGGGCGATAACGCCTGGATGCTGACTAGCTGCGCACTGGTTTTGATGATGACCGGTCCTGGCCTGGCCCTCTTTTACGGAGGTCTGGTTCGAAAAAAGAACGTATTGGCAACAATGATGCAAAGCTTCACGCTGATGGCTTTGGCCACGGTGTTGTGGGCCATTGTTGGATACAGCCTGAGTTTTGGCGAAGGAAGTCCGTTTATCGGAGATCTTCGCTACCTGATGCTGGCTGGCGTGGGTGCCGACCCGATGCCGGATTATGCAGCTACAATCCCGCATCAGACCTGGATGATGTTTCAGTTGATGTTTGCGATTATCACGCCAGCGCTGATTACCGGCGCATTCGCCGAGCGAATGAAGTTTAACGCGATGGTGTTGTTCATGACCTTGTGGTCGCTGCTGGTTTACTTCCCGATGGCGCACATGGTCTGGGGCAAAGGCGGATTTCTGAACGCCTTCCTCGGCGGAGTTGTTCCCTGCTTCGATTTTGCCGGCGGCACGGTGGTGCACATCACCTCAGGAGTGTCAGCCCTGGTATGTGCCATTTACATGGGCAAGCGCCATGGATATGGCTCTGAGCCAATGCGGCCGCATTCTCTTGTGTTGAGCTTCATTGGGGCCTGCATGTTGTGGGTAGGCTGGTTTGGATTCAATGCCGGCAGTGCATTGAGCGCGGGTAGTCTAGCCTCGGCGGCCTTTGTGACCACACACTTTGGCGCAGCTGCAGCTGCACTGGGCTGGTCGTTGATGGAATGGTTCCATTCAAAGGCAACAGTTCTGGGCGCAATCTCTGGCGCGGTGGCTGGCCTGGTTGTGATTACGCCGGCATCTGGCTTTGTTACCCCTGGCGCGGCACTGATCATGGGGTTTGCGGGCGGCATCGTTTGCTACTTCATGGTGGTGAAGGTGAAGGCCATGTTTGGCTATGACGATTCCCTTGACGCCTTTGGCGTGCATGGCGCTGGCGGAACACTGGGCGCATTGCTGACAGGCGTCTTTGCGACGCGTGCAGTAAACAGCGCGATTGCAGAAGGCAAGGGCGGTCTGGTAGACGGAAACGGCGGCCAGATTCTGAATCAGGCAATTGGCGTAGCGATTGCCTGGGGCATCGCGATCATCGGCACACTCGTGATCCTCAAGATCTGTGATATCGTTTGCGGCGGAGTCAGAGTTACCCAGCAGGATGAAATCGAAGGACTCGATTTGAGCCAGCATGGAGAGGAAGGCTACTCGCTGGAAGGCTGAGTATAAAGAGGAAAAAGCACATGAAAAAACTCGAAGCAGTCATCCAACCCTTCAAGCTGGAGGAAGTGAAAGAAGCCCTGAAAAGCATCGGCGTCGATGGCATGACCGTAACGGAAGTGCGCGGGCACGGCCGACAGAAAGGGCACACAGAAGTCTACCGTGGACAGGAATACAAGGTCGACCTGCTTGCCAAGATCAAGATCGAGATTGTCATCCCTGGCGAGAGGCTTGAGGAAGTACTCGAGACCCTGGCCAAGGCGGCTCGCACGGGCAAGATTGGCGACGGCAAGATCTTTGTCTATGATGTGCTGGACGCGATCCGGATCCGCAATGGAGACCGGGGCTCAAGCGCCATATAGACTTCACTTTGCATTCCAAAAGAATGGCCCCAGTCGCAAGACTGGGGCCATTCTTTTCTGTGATCAGAACCAGTTTAGAACTGGTTCCAGAGGTACTGATTGTAGACTTCGTGGTGGAACTGGACTTCAGGTGCCTTGACGACAGTGCCTAATTGGCGGGCGCAGCGGTCGGCTGAGGCTTGCTTGAGGTCTGCGAAGCGGGCCTTGACGTCGGCACCGAAGAGTTCCGTGGTCCATTCGGCGGCACGGAAGTTCTCAAGAGCGGTGTAGATGTTGTCTGGCAAATAGCGGTCAGCCTGGCGAAGGTTCTTGATCTTGGCGATCTCGCCGTCGATGCCGGTCTTGAACACCGTGTAGAGAACCTGGTAGGGATTTGCGTCGGGGCCGACAGAGCGGACTTCGACCCTAGCGCTCTTCTCGTTGCCGATGGGAATACGAACCATCGAACCGCGATCAGTAGCGGAGGCCTTGATCTGGTTTGGGGCTTCGAAATGAGGATCGAGGCGGCGATACGCGTTAACGCTTGCATTGAGCGGCAGGCAGATGTCGTTGCCGTGGGTAAGGATACGGTCGATAAACTGCCAGGCGGTTTTGCTGATCTGCTCTACGCCCTTTTCGTCGTAGAAAATATTCTTGCCCCCCTTGGTGATCGAAACATTGGTGTGCATGCCGCTTCCATTGACGCCAACTACCGGCTTGGGAAGGAAGCTGGCGGTGAGACCCATTCTGGTGGCAACCTGACGGGCGATCAGCTTGTAGATCTGGATCTGGTCGGCTGCAGTGACGACATCGCCGTAGCTGTAGTTAATCTCAAACTGCGAGGGGGCGACTTCCGGGTGATCCTTTTCGTTCTGAAAACCCATGGCACGTTGTACTTCGGCGCAAGTGTCGATGAAGGTGCGGAGCAGATCGCCGGGGAGTGAGTGATAGTAGCCACCGGTGTTGACGTATTCGAATTTGCCGGTCTCGTGATAGTGACGCTCGGCGTCAACGCCCTGAAAAAGAAAGCCTTCGATTTCGTTGGCAGCGTTAAGTGTATAGCCATTCTTTTTGTGCTGGGCATTGGCGTACTGCTTAAGTACGCCACGGAGGTCTGCACCGTAGGGCGAGCCGTCTTTATCGATGACTTCACTGAAGAGAAGTACTTTGCCAGCACCGAAGACGTCGGCGGGACCCCAATAGAAAGCGCTCCAATCCATTCCGAGGCGGAGATCGCTCTCGCGCTGGGCGGTAAAGCCACGAATCGAAGAACCGTCGAAAGTGAGGTTGTCCCAGCTATTGATCAAGAACTTCTTGTCATAGTCGAGAGTGTGGAGACGGCCTTCGAGGTCGCTGAACATGACGGTGACGGCTTTGATGCGCTTTTCGTCAGTCAAATACTTGAGGCGTTCTTCCTGGATGACGCCTGGGGATACGCGATTCTTGCGTTGCTCCTTAGCGGCCAGGTTCAGGTCTTCCAGCTCCCCGTAGGAGAGCGATAAAAAATTACGCAGATCGTTAGACATTCATTCCCTCGATTGAGTAGGTAGGATGCTGGCTGTTGAGCGGAGAATAGGCGAACATGAGATCCGGGCTGTCAACGGAGACTGTAATCCCGGGTTCGGAACCCAACAATAGACAAACCACGGCACAAGGCCGATGCTCGATTATAGACCCTCTAAACCCTTGAATCCAAGTGCGGTGGATGATTCGCACCCGATGCTTTATTTTTATGGAGTCGATTGATTCGGATAATGGAATTATTGTTATGACCGGAGAAATAAGCCAGCTCAATATCTCACGCGGCGGAATCCCCAAACGGGAAGTGCTGTTGGGAAATCTCACGCCCCTGGGACTGGAGGGAGATTCGTGCGAGAACCTGAAATATCATGGGGGGCCAAACCAGGCCTTGCTATTGATTGGGCAGGAAGTTGTTGATGAACTGAATGCACTTGGGTATCGACTCTTTCCTGGTGCCTTGGGGGAGAACTTGACCACTCGGAATCTGGATTACAGCAGGATGCAGGCAGGGCAACAGTTTCGACTGGGGGCGCAGTGCGAGATTGAACTCACGAAATTGCGCGAGCCGTGCCGAACCCTGGAAGTCTACAACGAGGCAGGAACTGGGAAGATCCAGAAGTTGCTGAAGCTGGAGGGGCGTGGCGGATGGTATGCGCGGGTTCTCAAGCCGGGTCCGCTATTCCCTGGTGATAAAATCACACTTTTGGCCCAGGTCGTTTAACCCTTGCTCCGTCCGCACGAAGAAATCCTGAAATTGCACAGCCGCGTACTTTTTGAAGAAGTGCGGCAGCATCCAGATTGGCTGAACACACTGTCGCTGGAGGGGGATTTTAACGACCACGACTTTCGGGCCATGCTGGACCGATTGCCCTTTCAGAATCTGGCGCTGGCTGAGTTTCGCAGGCGCTGCCTGATACGGATTCTGTTGCGCGATGTGTTGGGTCATGCGACGCTGGCGCAAACAACAGCTGAGGTATCGGCCTTGGCCGATGCCATTCTTGAGTGGTCTTACGAGAAGATTCGTTGCGAGGCTGTGGCAGCCTATGGTGTGCCGCGGCTGGAAAACGGAAGTGTTTGCGAGTGCAGTATTTTGGCGCTGGGGAAATTGGGCGGCAACGAGCTGAATTACAGCTCGGACATCGATTTGATGTACATCTATGCGGGGCCGGGGGAAACCGACGGAGCGGCAGGGCTAAGCAATAAGGAGTTTTTCGCGAAGCTGGCACAGCAACAGACGCACTTTCTGGGTGCATACACTGCAGAAGGGATCTGCTACCGGGTGGATTTGAGATTGCGGCCCGAAGGGAGTCTGGGGGAGATTGCGATCTCGCTTGAGGCAGCTAAAGACTATTACCGGGCCCGGGCGAGAGACTGGGAATTACAGATGATGATCAAAGCGCGAGTTTGCGCTGGTGAGCCGGAGGCAGGCCTCGCCCTAATCGAATTCGTTGAGCCACTCACGTACCGGACTACGATTGATTTTTCGGCGATCGAAGCGGTAAGCGAAACTCGCGTGAGGTGGAACGAGAAACTATCGAACCGGCGTTTGAATTTTGGGGCGATTGATGTAAAGCTGACCCGGGGCGGAATTCGGGATATCGAATTTCTGGTGCAGTGTCTGCAAAGGTTGCACGGCGGGCGCGACGTTTGGGTTCGAACGACGAGTACGATGATCGGCCTGGCTCGATTACACGACAAAAGCCTGATCTCGACATCAGAATATTTTGCGTTGATCGAGGCCTATGAGTTTTTGCGGCATCTGGAGCATCGGCTGCAGGTGATGGAAGACCGTCAGACGCATTGTCTGCCAGAAAGTTTTGAGGAGATCGAGGATCTGTCGAGGCGGATGCCGGCGCTCGAACTGGGGGTGGAGAACTCTGGTGCGCGTCTGATTGAAAAACTGAAGCAGCATCTAGCGGCGGTGGAGGTAATTTATTCGCGTGTAGTGTATGGTCATTCGGCGGTGCCGGCCATCGAATTACAGCCTGCGCGAGTTGCGCCAAGTCATCAGCACCAGGCGCAGTGGGATCGACTCTGCGAGCAGCTTGAAGGGCGGTGGGGTGACCAGTACCGTGATGAGCAAACGGTGGCAGATCTGCGAGATTTGACGGCGCTGAGCCCGTTTCTCACCGACGAGCTGATCCGTGAGCCAGGCTGGCTTGCAGAGTTGCAAACGCTAAGGCGTGGGTACTTTCCAGCGGCTGGCTGGTCAGCAGAAGTGAGTTTGCGAAAAGCTTACAGGCGCCGGCTGTTCCGAATCCAGTGTGAGAGCCTGCTACTGGCGCGACCTGTGTTTGAGACCCTGGCTGCCAATAGTGATTTGGCCGATTCGATCATCGGGCACTGCTATCAGGGGGCGGTAGAGGATATTGGCAAGGGCAAGCAGGATCTGTCGAACCCGATGATGGTGGTGGCGCTTGGCCGGCTGGGTTTGAGGGAGTTCGACCTGGCGAGCGACGCAGATATACTGTTCATTCTTCCGAATGAAGCGGCGGAGGCAATGGAATTTTGGACGCGGGTCGCGGCGCGAATGATCGAGATTCTGACAGCCTATACGGGAGATGGGGTCATCTTTACAGTAGATGCGCGATTGCGTCCATACGGTCGCGAAGGGGACCTGGTGCAACTGGAATCGACCTACATCGAGTATTTTGCCCAGCATGCAGAGGCATGGGAGGGGATTGCGTATATGAAGGCGCGGGCAGTGGCCGGGAATGTAGAGCGCGCAACGCGGTTCTTGACCGGCCTTCAAAAAGTGGATTGGCGGCGGTATGGACAGTCGCATCGATCGAAAAAGCAACTGAGCGACATGCGTGCGCGTCTGGAGAAAGAGCAGGGCAAGTTAAATCCGTTGAAGGCCGGACGCGGTGGCTTCTACGATATTGATTTCTTGTTGCTTTATTTGCGCTTACGTAGTGCAGGTATTTTTTTCAAGGTGTTGAATACCTTGGAACGAATTGAAGTCGTAGAGCAGATGGGACATCTGGAGCAGGAGGATGCTGCGTTTCTTCGAGAGGCGGCGACGATGTTCCGTGCGGTAGACCATGGAATGAGGCTCTATTCGGGGCAGAGCGTGAATTCGCTGCCCGAAGCGCCAACAGTGCGAGATGCGCTGTGTACAATGCTGGATCGCTGGCTGCCCGGCAGCGGTTTACACCAGAATCTGGAGCGGGATTTGCGCCAATTGCAGGAGAGGACGAGAGAAACATATGAGCGGCTATTTCGCTAGTATTCTGCTGGTCTTGACTCTTGTCACTCATGGTCAGGCTGCGACCATCGAGAGTGCGCTCAACCGTATGTACAACTTCGATTTTAATGGCGCGGACCGCGAGATGGATGGATACATTAGCGAGCATCCTAACGATGCACTCGGGTATTCATTTCGAGCAGCAGGGCTTCTCTTTCGCGAGCTGGACCGGCTGTCGATCCTCGAAAGTGACTTCTTCGCCAGCAACAAGAGGATTACCGACAAGAAGGAATTGAAGCCAGATGAGAAGTTGAAGCAGCGTTTTCTGGCTGCTGTGGAGCAATCGAAGGGAATGGCCCGCGCGAAATTTCTGGTCGATGCAAATGACAGGAATGCTTTGTTCGCCTTGTGTCTTGATGCCGGGCTGATTACCGATTACATGGGGCTGATCGAAAAGCGTCACTTGGGTAGCCTCAGCTACGCCAAGGAATCGCACTCGTATGCGGTGAAGTTGTTGAAGCTTGATCCTGGATTTGCCGATGCCTATTTGACTACAGGTATGACTGAGTATCTGTTGGGAAGCGTGCCGTTTTTTGTGAAATGGTTTGTGCGCTTTGAAGAGGCCGAGGGTAACAAAGGGCTGGCGATGGAACGTCTGAAAAGTGTGGTGGAACGGGGTAAATACCTTGGCCCCTTTGCGAAAATAATACTGGCTACCATTGATTTGCGCGAGAAGCGCCCGCTACAGGCGGAGATACGGCTTGCCGAGCTAAGCCGGGATTTTCCTGAGAACCCTCTCTTCAAGAAAGAACTAGCGAAACTAAGACCCAAACTAAGATGACTAGAATTACCTTATTATTTTTCGCCGCCGTCTTGTTGAATGCATCTGAAGTTAGCGTTGAGCGAGCGTTCAATCGGTTGTACAGCTTTCAGTTTGAGGAGAGTTTGAATACGGCGCGGGCCTACTCAGCCAGGAATGCAGCCGATCCACTGGGCTATGCGTCTTTATCGGCCGCCTATCTGTTTAGCGAGATGAACCGGCTGCAGGTCTTTAACAAGGACATGTTTAAGGAAGAGAAAGTGCAGGGCGAGCGGGCCAGGCAGATTGGGATTGAGGCCAGGCACAGCTTTGAAGAGGCGATAAATCGTGCGAAATCGACTGGTGCCGAGGCGCTCAAGAAGAACGCCAAGGATACAAATGCGCTGCTCGCCTTGTTGATCGCGACAGGGGCCGAGCGGGACTTCTCTGCTCTGGTTGAGAAACGCTACAAGGATAGCTATTACGCGGCCAGGGCGAGCCAGGAATACGCGTTGCGATTGCAGGCGATTGATCCGAGCTTGCAGGATGCGTGGTTCACGCGCGGGTTTAGCGAGTATCTGATTGGGAGTGTCCCGTTTGTGATCCGTTGGTTGATGAAGATCGATCAGGCCACCGGTGACAAGAAGAAGGGGCTCGATCTGATGGAGAAATGTGCTCGCGACGGACGTTACCTGAAGCCATTTGCCCAGATGATGTTGGCGAGCATTTATCAGAAGGATAGGCGGATCAAGGAAAGCCGGCAGTTGCTCGAAGCTTTCGTAGCAGACCATCCAGATAATCAGGTGGTTCGCGCTGAACTGGCAAAGATGCCGAAGAGCTAGGGAATATGATTAGGTTGTGAGATCGATGGCTATGTGGATTGCCGGGTTATTTTTGGCACTCGCCTGCGGGCGGGCGCAGGTGATCGAGTTTGAATCAAATGGCCTGAAGTATCAGACGCTCACCAAGAGCGGGGTAACAGTGATGTTCGCAAGCCTACCATCGAACCTGAAAGATTTTGCAGTGCTGCAGGTGGCGGTGTCAAACGGGTCTAAATACATCACAACAGTAGACCCGGAAGATTTTGTGTTTCGCCGCCAGGACGGCACAACCGAGAAGGCATTGCCTGCGCGGCAGGTGGTCAAGCGGATGCTCGACAAAGCCAACCGCGACGATGTGATCAAGCTGGTTGGCACCTATGAAGTGGGGCTCTACGGATTGCAGCGAATGCAGTCGACAAACGGTTATGAGCAGCGGCGGCAAAGTGCGATTGGGGAATTTGGCGGAGCACGTTTGAAAGCTGCAGCAGCCACAAGCGCGATTGCCTTCGTCAAAACGAAATTGGTAGCTGGAGAATCGACCGATGGTGCAGTCTTCTACAGCGTTGAGAAAAAACCGCTGGGGGCCGGTAAGCTAACCGTAAAGCTGGCCGGGGAGTTGTTCGAATTCGATTCCGTTGGGCCTGCCGCTAACTAGAGTTGCGGCTATCCTGAAGGGTGGTCGACCTACATACACATACCTTTGAGAGTGATGGGACAGATTCGCCCATCGCTTTGATCGATAAGGCTTCAGCCGCTGGGCTGAAGACAATCGCCATCACGGATCACGATACTTTAAGCGCACACGATCAAGCAGCACCGCGTGCGGCTGAGCTGGGAATCCGGCTGTTTCGTGGAGTGGAAATCAGCACGAAGGCGCGCAATCGCAGCGTACACCTGCTGGCTTATTGGTTTGATCGTATTGCGCCTGAGGGATTTGTTTCATGGTTGAGCGAGATGCTCGAGTATCGGCACGAGCGGAACAGTAGATTGGCGAAGCGGCTTCAAAGTCTTGGAATCGCGATTGAGTTAGAGGAAGCAGAGGCGTTAGGGCGGACGATTACAGGTCGCGTACACTTTGCAAGAGTATTGATCGCCAAGGGCTATGTGAAGACAATTCCTGAAGCCTTTAACAAATACATTGGGGAGGATGCCCCAGGCTTTGTCCTAATGGAAGACCCCAAGACGCCAGATGCCGTGCGTAAGGTGCGGGAGTTTGGCGGGGTACCCGTGTTAGCGCATCCGATTCGTCTGGGCATGAAAGACGCAGATGTCGAAGAAGCGTTTATTCGAGAGCAGGTGGACGCCGGACTCCAGGGGCTGGAGGTGATGCATTCTGATCACGACGGCGTGGCTCGTGCTCGCTATGAAGTGCTTGTGAACCGCTACGGTTTGGCCCGGTCTGGCGGGTCTGACTATCATGGCGACATCAAGCCAAAGATCATCTTGGGCCGCGGATTTGAGGGGAACGTGAACGTGCCTCAGGAGTGGGTGGATAAACTGACTTCTTTATGACGAAAGAACAGGCTTTTGCGATTGTTTGCGAGTATGTGCAGAGTGATGGATTGCGCAGGCACATGCTTGGAGTGGGAACTTGCATGGAAGCTTACGCCAGGCACTACGGCGAAGACCCCGAACTGTGGGCTGTTACTGGCATCTTGCACGACTTTGATTGGGAGATCCATCCGAATCTGCCGGATCATCCAACGCTGGGCGAGGCGATCTTGAGAGAACGTGGCGTGAGTGCGGAGATTCGGAGGGCGATTCTTTCGCATGCAGATTTCACGGGCGTGACGCGGGATTCCATTATGGAGAAAGCGTTGTTTGCTTGTGATGAGCTGGCTGGTTTTCTGACGGCCGCAGCCTATGTGAAGCCAACCAAGAGCATCTTTGAGGTGGAGGCTAAGGGCGTGATCAAGAAAATGAAAGATAAGGGCTTTGCACGGGCAGTAAATCGCGATGACATCACGAAAGGTGCAGCTGAGATGGGGCTAGACTTGGAAGTGCATATCCAGTTTTGCATTGATGCGATGAAGGGGAACGCCGGGGACCTCGGTGTGAAAGGGAGCTTTACGGCATGAGTTTGCATGAATTGATCCGCAATGAATTGAATGGTGCGCAAGAGTTTTTAGAGCGCTCTTCAAGGGTGTTGCGAGAGGAAGATTCGGGGTTTGCCCCGGCAGAGGGAATGTACACAGTGGCGCAACAGATGGCGCATGTAGCGGTCATGATCGATTGGTTTGTCGAGGGTGTTGTTTCACCAGAAGGCTTTTCGATGGACTTTGAAGCACATGAGGTGGAAACCAGGGCCGTCACAAGTTTGACTGATGCTCGCGCGAAAGTAGCAGTTGCATTTGCTGCCGCTCATTCTGCACTTACTGATCGTAGCGCTGCTGAGCTGGAAGAGCCCTTCCCGCAAGGTGGCTTGATGGAAGGGCCAAAGTGGATTAGCTTCTTGGGGCTGGTGGAGCACACGGCACATCATCGTGGCGCATTGACAATCTATTCGCGGATGTTAGGGCTATCACCGAAGATGCCTTACATGGAAACTTAAGAGACTTTCCGCAGTTTGGTGATGCGGCCCACCTCTACCCATTCCGCGACATAGATGTTGCCATCTGAGTCGAAACTGGCAGCATGGGGTGCGACGAACTTTCCGGGAGTAAATGCATTGCGTTCCATCGTGCGCAAACCTTCGTAGGTTTTGCCATCGGGCTGGCGGCCATCACCGAGTTGGACGATGGGTTTATTATTCTGATCGAAGACAGTGACCACGGCTTTGAGGTCAGGCATCAGCATCGTGCCGTTGAGAAAATCGAAAGTGCTGGGCCAGCGGACGCCCTCTTTGAGTGAATGCAAAGGCTTGCCATCGAGCGAAAAGTATTGCACGCGGCTGTTGGCACCGCGTTCTCCCACCATCAACAAAGGCTTTTTGCCGCGTGTATCGATAGCGATAGCGTGAGGCCAGATGGTGGTGCCTTTGGCCGTTTCGAGGTCTTTGTTCTTGTCCATCAGTTGCCGTGAGCCGCCGAAGCTACGCACCCAGCGCAGCTTTTCGTCAAATTGATGGATGTAGAACTTGCCGTAGCCGTCGGCCACATAAATATGGCCGTTGGGGGCGATGGCGAGCGTGGAAGGCTTGAATTCACTGGCTTTGGTGTAGAGTCCACTGATATGTGGAGCATGCATAACCCAGACGGTTTCGCCGTCGAGTGTGGTCTTACGGATGAATCCTTTGACGTTGTCGCAGTGATAGAGGAATTCGGTGTTGCCTTCTTTGCGCAGGACGAGGCCGTGAGCGCCGCCGCGCAGCTCTGCGCCCCAGCTTTTGATGAATTTGCCTTTGTCGTCAAAGATAGCGATGGCGTCGGGGCTTTCGCTTGTCTTGTGGACGGTGTGGGCGATGATCACGCGCCGGTCTTCGGTGATGACGATGCCATGAGTGTTGCCGAACTTGAGGTTTGAGGGAAGCTGGGCCCAGTTGTGGGTAGCTTCGTAGCGGTGATCGCCCGAGCCCATGATGGGAAGCGTAGTCTGGGCTTTGGAGGCGGTCACTAAAGTCGTGAGGCCAGCGAGCAGGGTGCGGCGTTGCATTTATCCATTGTGGCTGAGGCCGAGCCGCTTCAGGCTGTCGTGCAATATTCGCTCGTCGATACGAACCTTCGCTTCGAGCAATCGCTTGTAGGCATCCACTAGATCGATGCCAATCGATCTCCGATGAAACTCCTCCAGGATCCCTACGCACCCAATCGGCGTCAAGCTCAAATCTTGAGCCAGACGACGCCCGCGCCATTCGTCCATCAATACAATCCCGGCACCGATTTCGGTTGCCAGCAGAACTGCGCTCGACTCGCCTGCGCCTAGACCTCGCTCAACCATCATTGCTGCCAATCGACGTTGGTCGCGCACCGTCAGCACCTCAATCCAATCGGCTTTTAGAACGGCGGTAGAGCCAGGAAGACCAACGCCTGCCACCACAACTTCCTCGTAGACTTCCTCTGAAATGTTCACTACCTCAAAAACAAATTGCAATCGCTCCAGTAAGCCAATTCGAGCAAGGCTGATGAGCGGGGAGGCGTCCGAAACGACGGTCACGGCTGCAATTTTCGAAAGGCACTCCGGTCTTCATCCATCTCGGACAAGCCGTAGTGAAGGGAAACTTGATGTTCTGAAGCGAACGTCATAAATTCTTCGATGGCTGTGCCGCATAGCTCAGCGGCACGGCCAAGCGACACTTTATCCTCACGGAACAATTGCAGGGCGATCAGCTTGGCTGTCTCTTCCGAGACGTTGCCTTGGTCAAGGCTGGCTGCCTTCACCAGCTCATCAGGCAATTGCAAATGGACTTGTCCCATGCCTTTACCTTAAACCAAGTGAGACAGGTATGCCGCGAGCAACTTCCTGACGGTGGAGTCGAACGTTACAATGGCGGTAGGGTTCAAATTGTCTGAGGAAGCCAATTCTTGCCGGTGTTGGGCCTGCTCTCGCTTGACTCTCTGCACACGTGGGCGTAGGTTGAAGATATGACGATCTCTGTTAAACCCGATCAGGAAAAGATCATCCAGGAGCACATCGTTAGCGGTCGATATCGATCCGTTGAGCACGTACTTGATAGCGCCCTGATGAATCTTCCTTCGGATGACCAAAGAGATGAATCCTTACGCCGATCTGCGATTGAGCGAATGCTTGCCTTTGGGAAACGGCACCGCCTTAATTTTGATGAACCAATAACCCGCGATCTCTTCAACGACGAGCATCGCGACTAGTGCAGAAGTTTGTTCTTGACGCATGCATCGCTTTTGCGTGGTGTTTTCCAGGCGACCCAGCCGAATTTACCCCTTACAGCCAAACGGTGCTCACGCGCATGGACTTGTGGAATGCCGTTGTACCTGAAATCTGGCCATTCGAGATTGCCAATACAATTTACGTTTCATTTTCCAAGCGTAAGCGAATTACAGAGCCCCAGATTCAGGAATTCCTGGACACCCTCAAGGATTTACCGATCCAAGTCGAGCGTCAGGATTTGTGGAAGAATGTTGCGCTGGAGTCAATTGCGCGCAAGCACAATTTAGCCGCTTACGATGCGTCGTATCTGCAATTGGCATTGAGCCAATCCATTCCACTTGCAACTTCCGATGAAGGACTCAAGAAAGCGGCGTTGGCCTGCGGTGTAAAGTTGTTTTGAGTGCTAGTTGCACCAAGAGCTAGACGCTGAATCAAATGGAAGCCAATTCTTGCCGGTGTTGGGCCTGGTCTTCAAAACCAGTGAGAGGCGCTCCGCGTCTCTGGTGGGTTCGACTCCCACTGGCTTCCGCCACCAACCAGAGAGGACAGCCATGACGATTGAAGTCCTATATTTCGAGGGCTGACCCAACTACGAGCCTGCGGTCAGCAGGGTCAAGCAAGTGCTGAAGGATTTGGGTTTGGCCAACAAAGTACTTGAAGTGATCATTACCACCCCAAAGATGGCGGAATCTTTCCGCTTCCTTGGATCTCCTACTGTATTGGTGAACGGATTGGATGTGGAGCCATCCGCGAGGAATTCAGATCAGATCGGGTTTGGGTGCCGTACTTACCTGAGCGGAGAGCGAAGACTTGGGATACCAAGTGAAGACATAGTGAAATCGGCCATTCTCGAAGCTCAACACTGATTCGTGTGCTGAACCAAAGACTAGCGCCACGGAAAAAGCCAGGCCCAACGGCTCTTCTTTGGTTCCGGTTCGTGAGCTTCCGGATGCTCCGTCCGCCAGGCTTGTGCGTCGCTAAGATCCTGACGGCAATAGGGGCAATCCTGGATGTGGCGGTCGATGCTAGAGCGCTCGTCCGCATCGATCCTGTTTGCAAGATAGCGGGCGAGGGCCTCGTAGGGGATGTGCTGATCTTCGCTCAGGAGACTGCTGCCTCTTCAATGATCAGTTGCTTTGCGTCTGCGTCCATGGACGCCATTGCTCCCACTGGAAGCGTAATTTGATCTGCTGTGTGGCCGATGACCAGGCCGTGAAAGACGGGCACCTTTACTTTAGCGAAGACCCTGTCGAGCACTTCGCCCAATGTGTAGTTGAAGGTGATGGATGGCTCGAATTGCCGCGGACCGCAATCGACGCATTCTCCGATCACCACGCCGGCGCATTGGTCAAACTTACCCGCCAGAACCAACTGCTGGAGCATGCGGTCGATGCGGTATGGCTCTTCGCCGACGTCTTCAAGGAAGAAGATTTTGCCTTTGACGTCAGGTTCGTGGGGCGTGCCCATGAGGCAACTGACCAACGTCAAATTACCGCCGATCAGACGGCCACGAGCCTTGCCCGGTCGCACAGTGCGCAGTGGATGTTGGGGCCGGTAGACGTTACGATCTGTTGGGTTTCCAAGAACGCCCATCGGCTTGTTATCCATTGCCCGCTGAAACCAATTTTGTGAGAACTCTGTAAAGGGCGACAGACCCGTCGGGCCATGAAAGGTTACCAGGCCGGTTTTCTGATGGATGGCCAAATGAAGCCCCGTGATGTCGCTATATCCAAGCAGAATCTTGGGATTCTTGCGGATGAGCTCGTAGTCGATGCCGTCAAGCAGTTGCGGAGTGCCATAGCCGCCCCGGACGCAAATGATGCCCTTTACTTCAGGGTCGGCAAACATCGTGTGGATGTCTTCGATACGGCCTGGAATGCTCTCGCCCAATTTGGCTTCACGCTTTCCTACCTGCTTGCCTATCTTGACCTTCCAGCCAAACATTTGCGCCGTAAGCTGCATAGTTTGCAATTGGTTTGGGTCTGAGACAAAAGTACTTGGGCTGATGAGCCCGACAGTATCGCCAGGGCGCAGCATCTTGGGCTTGATGACAGCAGTGGCCGCTCCTGATTGGGCGGCCACTGCGGCGGCTGGCATGGCGGATACGAATTCGCGGCGCTTCATAACTGGTGAGGTTACCAGTTTGTAAGGCTGCCGTCTGGGCGCCGGAAGAGCTGGATCGGTTGGTCGTGTTTGGTGACTTCCCAGAACATCTTGATCTTTGCGGGATCAAAGGTGACACCCAGCCCCGGACGGTTGTTCGGATAGAGCTTGCCTGCTTTGAAGTCAAAGCACTCTGGCAAGTAAAACTTGTGAGGCAAATCAATCGCGGTGCCAGTCATTTCCATCAAGACCGGGCCAGAGAAGGCGGCATTACAGTGCACCAGCGAGGCCTCCCCAATGGGCCCTGTAAAGTGGGGCGTCTGGCCGACGTAGTGAGTTTCGCAGAGCGCTGCAAGCTTCAGGTATTCTGTGATGCCCCCGCAGTTGGGGATGGAGACGCGGTTGTAGTCGATCAGGCGGCCTTCGATCAGCTCGTTGATGTCCCATTTATGGCTGTGTTGTTCGCCAACTGCGATGGGGACCTTCACCATCGGGCGCAGTTGCTTGTAAACACTGTTGTTCTCGCTGCGAACGAGGTCTTCGACAAAGTATGGCTCGAGCGATTCGATCAGGCCGCTGAGCTTGACGGCATCGGGGAAGTCCAGGCGGGTGTGAAAGTCGATGGCCCAATCGCCTGCCTTGCCGACACCTTCACGAATCTGCTGGCACTGCTCGAGAGTCTTGTGTACCATGGCACGATTCTGGAAGGCCCCGTCCTGACCGGGGTCGGCAACGGAGGTGCGGAAAGCGCGAAAGCCATACTCCACGCAGGCTCGAGCATTTTCGACGAGGTTGAGCTTCTTGGGATTCGGAAAGCCAGTGCAGTAACACTCCACGTGATCTCGCGATTGCCCGCCAATGAGCTCGTGGACGGGGACGCCAAGAGCCTTGCCTTTGAGATCCCAGAGCGCGAGGTCGAGGGCACCGATCGAGTGTGTCTTCTCACGCCCTGCCGGATAGAACAGGCCGCGAAACATGAGCTGCCAGAGGTGATCGATACGATTCGGGCTTTGGCCGATGAGCTGGGCGGCAAGTTGCTTAACCAGATCGGGGGAGCCGCCTTCTCCAATGCCGGTGAGGCCTGCGTCGGTCTCAATAGTCACTACATGGAAGCTCTGGTTCACCATGGGGCGAGTAATCGGCGACTCGTAGTAACGAATGCGCGTAATCTTCATCCGCTTCAATTCGGCGTGTGCTTTTTCAGCGAGTGGAAAGGCAAGGGCAGCACCCTGGAGGAAATTGCGTCGTGACAGTTTCATAGCGTTCGGCCTTTATGTTATATCTGATTTACCATGCGAAAGTTGTTAAGTGTTCTAGCTTTCGCATCTGGACTCTTCGCCCAGATCCCTGTCACCGATCCCCTCGTCATAGCGAAATGCTCTGGATGCCACAGCAAAGATGAGAAAGGGAACCTCAGCCGGATCTCGGAACTGCGATCCGCGCCTGAAGGTTGGCAGCAAGCCCTTAAGAGGATGGTGCGGCTTCACGGGCTAACACTCTCTGCCGACGAAGCGCGCAAGATTGTGCAATACCTCGGTGACCAGCATGGATTAGCCCCAGAAGAGGCAAAGCCCGGCATTTATTATTTCGAGAAGCGGCATCTGGATCAGGAGAAGTTTCCAGAAGTGGTGCGTGAGGCTTGCGTGAGTTGCCATCCCTATGGCCAGGCAATGAACTGGCGAAGGACGGCCAAGGAATGGGACCTGCTAGTGAATATGCACATCGGATATTTTCCGGTAGTGCAGTGGAATAGCTTCACCGGGTCGATGCGTGGGCCAGGCGGGCCGCCACCGCCGCCGGGTACGGACCTCCGAACCCCAGTTGAAAAAGCAATTGAGCAGATGAAGAAAGATTTTCCGCTCGATACCAAAGAATGGGCTGAATGGACTGCCTCCCGCAGGCAAGCGAAGCTTGCAGGCCGTTGGTTGCTCAGTGCGACGCAACCGGGCAAGGGCGGCTTTGTTGGCGAATTCACGATTGAGCCTGGTGCAACCCCGAATGAGTGGGTAACACGATCTTCGATGACCAGCATCGAGACGGGCACAACGGTGACCCGAGAGGGCAAGAGTGTTCTGTACACGGGTTACTCGTGGCGCGGCCGCAGCGGCGTCAAAGACAATGCAGTGCGCGAAGTGATGTTAGTGTCCCGGGATCAAGGCCAGATTGAAGGTCGTTGGTTCTGGGGTGCCTACGATGAAACGGGTCTTGATGTGAAGCTGACGAGGGCAGAAGAACGGCCCTTGATCCTCACCACTTCGGTAACTTCGTTGCGGATGGGCTCCACCGCTAGCTTCAAGATTTTCGGGGATCAATTTGCCCCGGCTTTGACGCCCGCTGATCTCGATCTGGGCGCTGGCGTGACGGTGAAACGGATTGTGAATCAATCACGCACCACGGTTGAAGTTGAAGTTGAAGTGGCTGTCAAGACGGCACCCGGCTTGCGTGATATCGCGGTGAAGCGTGCTGTGGCACCCGCCGCAATTGCCGTCTACGACACGGTAGATTACATAAAGACTGCTACCGATACGGCGCTAGGCCGGCTGGGCGGCGGCAGCGGCGTCTTTACAAAAGGCTACGTCCAGTTTGAAGCAATCGGATATCACCGGGGCATCGACGGCAAGCTGAATACGATTGACGATATCAAGCTGGGACCGGTGAAGGCCGAGTGGTCCATGGAAGAGTTCTTTGCAATCTATGGCGATGACGACGTGCAGTTTGTCGGTACGATTGACACCAGGACCGGGTTGTTTACTCCCAGCATCGACGGGCCCAACCCGAAGCGCAAATTTAACCGGAACAACTATGGGGATGTCTGGGCAGTGGCTAGCTATAAAGGTGCTGATGCTGCGGTGCAAAAAGATGGCAAGCCGCTGACGGCGAAGTGTTATTTGATCGTGACAGTGCCGCAGTATATGCGGTGGGATCAACCCGAGGTGGCGCAGTAATGCAGTTGCAAGTGTCAGAGTTTCATCAGTTCGAGGCGGGTGGAAACCCCTTCCTATATCTGGTACCCAGCGGTGGAATTTTCGCCGTTGACGAACTTTCGCGCAAGGCCCTGGCAATTGCCAGGGCGCAGCCGCAAGAAGCGAAACAACTGCTTGATGCGCTGGTTGCCAGTGGCGCTACAGTTGAAGACGCACGGGATTGTATCGAAGAGTTGGTAGGCGCCCGAGCGCTGGGCCCGGAAGGCGGATGGAAAGAACCAATCGACGAGGCTCCGGCAAAGTTTCCTTTGCAGACCCTGGTGATCAATCTGACCAACCAGTGCAATCTGAGTTGCCAGTATTGCTACGAGTACGGTGAAGACAAAGTGGCGACGCCTGAAGGCAAGGCCAAGTTCATGGAACTGGAGACGGCCAAGCAGAGCGTCGACTTCTTGTTCAAAGAGTCGGCAGGGCGCAATTCGGTTCACATCACGTTCTTTGGCGGCGAGACGCTGATGAACTTCCCACTGCTCAAGCAGATTGTCGATTACTCGCAGTCAGAAGCCAGGGCCAAAGGCGTGATGATCGATTATTCGCTAACGACGAACGCGACTCTATTGCGCCAGGACATCATCAAATACCTGAGCGACAACGCAATTGGCGTGACTGTGTCTATGGATGGCCCGAAGGAAATGAACGATCAGTTGCGAGTCTTTGCCAATGGCAAGGGCAGCTACGACATCATTGTGCCAAAGGTAAAGGAACTGCTCAAGCAACATACTACGCGGCCGATTGCGGCGCGTGTGACCTTGACCAACGGCGTCAGAGACGTCGCCAAGATCTTTCATCACCTCAGGAATGAAATTGGTTTTCATGAAGTTGGGTTTGCGCCCGTCACTACCTCGCCCACGCGGCTTTACGCAATCGACGAGAAGGGTCTCGACGATGTTCTCAGTCAGTTTGAAAAGCTGGCCTACGAGTATCTGGAATTCGCCCTACGTGGGGAGCATCACGGCTTCTCTAATGTCAGCGATACTTTAAGTGAGTTGCATCAGGGGATTTCAAAATCGCATCCTTGTGGCGCAGGCCTTGGCCTTTTGGGCGTTGGCCCGTCAGGAGACATCTCGCCCTGCCACCGCTTTGTGGATAGTGATGAACATAAGCTGGGCCATGTGTCTGAAGGCATGGACTCGAGCAAACAACAGGACTTTTTAAAGCGCGGGCACGTCAATGCCAAGTACGAATGCGAGACTTGCTGGGCGCGTCCCGTGTGCGCGGGTGGCTGTTATCACGAAGCTTTTGTGCGCTATGGAGACACAGGGCATGCCAACCTGCATTACTGTGATTGGATCCGTGGCTGGACAGATCTCTGCCTTAAAATTTATGGTGAGATCGCAACGCATAACCCCAGCTTCTTGAATCATTTTGATCAGAGGAAAGCATCATGAGGCACCTAAGAGCCGTCAACAAGAAAGCCCGTCGTATTGATGACTTGCTTTCAACAACCGAAGGTGACTTTGTCGCTCTTCAACAGAACAACGCAGCGCAGCGTCCGCACTATCCGATGGGTTGTTCGATCGTGTTCTCACCGGGTTGGGAAGTAGATTCCACCGGTGGAACGGCTGGTCTTTGTCAGCCTGTAGAACGCGATCTCTACGATTGCTACATCAGTTGCTATTGGCCGGCGCAGGTTCCTGACCATCTCAATAACTACCCGGAGTGGACCAGTAAATGTGCTGCCGCCACCAAGGACTGGCGCAATATCGATCTGGTGTTCCCATAAAATGCAGCGCCGCGCATTTCTAGCGACAGTAGCTGCTGCCGGGCTGGCCCAGGCACAAACTGGCAAGCTAGGTACCCTCTTCGTGGGTGCCTGGCAGAAACGCGTTCTGGTGATCGATGAAGCCACCCGCAAGGTTACAGACCAGATCGAGCTTAATCTGGACGTCCCGCGTTCCATCATGTGGAGCGAAGACAAGAAGAAGATCATTGTTCATTGTCAGAAGGGTTGCGGCTTTGAGATCATCGACGTCGCCACACGCAAGTCTGAACGTAGTTTTATGGTGGATACCGGCGGCAAGATGTATCGCCCCAGCGGCTTCGCTAATTCGCCGGACGACAAGAAGCTGTACACGGCTCTTTATACGGTAGAGAAGAAGATCGACCGCTTTGAGGTCTCCAAACCCCAGTGGGCCATCATCGATATGGTGGGCGAGAAGATCGAAAAGCTCGTCGACCTGCCTAAAGACCAGCAATTGCGCGGTGGCGGTGGGCGTGGCGGCGGGTTGCGTGTTTCCCCAGACGGTAAGTTCCTCTATCAGTTCCGCGATAACGTGAACATACTCTCGACTGAGGACTTCAAAGAAATAGATAAGATCGAACTTTCAAAGCCGCTATTTCCAGGTATCGAGCGCGTCATGATCGGGCCTGGCGATGATCCTTATGAAGAACGTGGCACGATCTTCGGCTTCTTCAATTCGACCGATCCAATTGTCCACAAGACTACATTTGGCTTTGCGAAGTTTGATCTCAACCAGCGCACCTTTGATTTCACCCCGGTTGGCCCGTCGACTACTGGCACATTGGGGCTCCGTCTGACGCCTGATCGCAAGACCGGCTTCACCGTTGCCTTCAATGGCATGGGTGCCAACCGGCGCTGCGAATTCTGGACATTCGATATTGCCTCAAGGAAAATCACAAAGACCCAGGAATTCGATGGGCGCAGCCGCTTCGAGTTCAACATGTCTTCAGACGGAAAACTGCTCTACATCTACGGCGCTGGCAACACGCTTGAGATGTACGATGCAACAACCCTGAAGATGGTAAAGGATCTGGACGTCAACACGGACATGACTTCAAACATGCTGGTTCTGCCAGGCTGATGAAGAAGTTCAAACGCTACGCATTCTGTTTGCCTTATCTGGCCCCGCACCTCGCGGGGCTTCTCTTTGTCACCGCAATCGGGCTCGCTTCGACGGCCTTGAGTCTGGTGCAGCCCTATCTCACGAAGCTGTTGATCGATGATGCGCTGCTCAAGAAAGATACGGATTCGCTTTGGCAGATTGCGGGCCTGATGGTGGGGACTAGCCTGATCGCATTTGGCTTCAATGTGAGCGCAGGTTATCTTTACACGCGTATCTCGGCGAAGGTGCTGTTTGCGATGCGGAGTGACTTACTAAAGCATCTGCACGGGTTGTCGCCACGATTCTATTCGGAATGGAAGACGGGCGATATTCTTTCGCGCCTGAACAATGACATTAGCGAGATCCAGCGGGTGGTGGCGGATGCTTTGTTGAGCGTCCTCGGCAATGTGGGCTTTCTCGTAGGCAGTGTAGTGATTTTGGTCGGCATGGATTTGAAGCTCTTCGCTGTTGGAGTTGCCGTATTGCCCGTTGCAATGTGGGTGGCATGGTGGTTCCGCAGTCTGCTGGTGGAGCGAGTTCGCGAAGTCCGCGAGAAGTCGGCTGATATCGGAAGCTTTCTCCTGAACACGCTGTTGGGGCACCGCGTGGTGACGGCCTTTGATGCAGTAGGCCGCGAGGGTGCCTTGTTCTCGTCTCGCAATGATGGCTATGTGAAGGCTCTGCTCAAGATGCAATTGCTCTCTTACAGCGGGTCTGGTTTGCCTGGGATGCTGCTGGCGCTGTCAACCGCTGCTGTCTTTTGGGTCGGCGGCAATCAAGTGATTGCGGGCTCGATGACCGTGGGTACGCTGATCGCATTCTTGGCCTATCACATGCGTCTGATGACGCCAGTGCAGGCGCTGATGGGGCTCTATACGAATCTGGTGACGGCGCAGGTTTCGCTCGAGCGGGTGGAGAAGCTGTTCTCGATTGCTCCCGAGGTAACAGAGCAGCCGGGAGCGCGTGCGCTTGGTGCCGTTGCGGGAGCAGTCGAGCTGAAGGGCGTAAGCTTTCGCTATATGCCAGAGAAGGCAGTGCTTGATCGTGTGGACTGGAAAATTGGGGCAGGCCAGATAGGCCTCGTATTGGGGCCGAGTGGACGCGGCAAGAGTACGCTGGCGGATTTGTTGTTGCGCTTCTATGATCCGGCAGAGGGTGTGGTGTTGTTGGACGGCGTCGACTTGCGTGAGTTGAAGCTTGAAAACTTGCGCCGCGAGATCTGCGTGGTCGAACAGACTCCCTGGCTGTTCCCCGTGAGCGTTGCGGAAAACCTGAGGTATGGAGACGGGAAGGCAACCGATGAGCAACTGCATGCTACGCTGGCTAGCGTTGGGTTGACCGAGACTTTTCCAGATTTGAATGCAATGGTGGGTGAGCGTGGGTTGGCCATTAGCGCAGGGCAGAGGCAAAGGTTGGCTATCGCGCGAGCTCTCTTGCGGCGGCCGAAAGTGTTGGTGCTTGATGAGCCGACGGCCGCCCTTGACGAGGCAAGCGAACGGCTGGTGACTGATGGCTTGAGAAGGCATCTTCCAGACACAACACTGATTCTGATTACGCACCGAACCAAGCTGCGCGAGATTGCCGATACGGTTCTGGACTTGGGATAAAGACCATGCCAAAGGTTGCCATTCTCGATAGCGGTGTGCATGTTGGGCATCCGCATGTGGGTAACGTCATTGCCGGGTTCAATGCCACTGGCATGGGGGCCGAAAGTGATTGGCTTGACAGGATCGGACACGGGACAGCGGTAGCCGGGGCGATTCGGAGTCTGGCTCCAGACGCCGAGCTGATGGCGGTGAAAATCTTTGAAGGTGGCTTGCGAACCAATATCGACATCATCCTGCGGGGGGTCGAGTGGGCTTTCGATCATGGTGCAGATTTGATCAACCTGAGTCTAGGGACAACCACTGAGGCCCATGCGGCGAGTCTGAGTGAATGGGTAGGGAAGGGCAGTATCTGGATCAGCGCGGCGACGGCCTATCCGGGGATGCTCGACGGTGTGATTGGAATCGAGCTGGATGCAACGCTCGAACGAAATCAGGTTCGCGCAGTGGGGCCAATGCGATTTGCGGCGAGCCCTTATCCACGAGAGATTCCTGGAGTCAGCCGCGAAAAGAACTTGCAGGGCATCAGTTTTGCAGTAGCAAATTCAACGGGCCTGCTGGCGGCATCATGGGGACTGCTGGAGAGCCCGCACGCCGAAAGCGCTGCCAAAGTTCTGGCTAATTTCCGCTCTTGAGATTGGCGGGGCGGCCCCAGGGAATCGGCCCCTTACGGGCAGGTGGCGCAAAGCGCTTACGAATCACGGCGAAAGCCTTGTTGTATTCTTCGATGCTGTACTCGAAGACTGCGCCTTCTTCACGCAGTTGCGATTGTAATTCAGCGATATTGATATCTTGAACGGCGAGGTTGCCTTTGGCGGCAAGGGCAGCGGCGATCCCAGCGGCATGGCCGATGATCATGTACTGCGGCTCCATGCGCATACTCGCATAGGAGATGTGGCTTGAGGAGAAGCAGACGGGAACCAATAAATTCACTGCTTCCGCTTTCTTCGGAATCACAACGCGATAGGGGATCTGATAAGGCTGCACTTGCACCTGCACGTCGCCTTCGTTTTCGACAAAGCCGCGATTATTGATGAAGCGCTGAATGTTGTGCGAATCCGAAGCGTAGCTGCCCATGCCGATTACGTCTGGCTTGGTGCGGTCTGTCTGCAAGTCCTTTTGTGTCGAGACAAAGTCGCTGACCATACGCCGGGCTTCGCGAATGTAGAGCTGGTGAGGCCAGTGGTTCGTATCGAGGTATTCGTCTTTGGCGAGGCCATAGGAGCGCACTTCCTCCTGGAGAGACTTCGGCACTCGCGAGTCATTAGCGAGGAAATAGTAGAAGCCCTGCTGGTAGTCGATGTGGTCTTTCCAGATGCGTTCACGTTCGGCATAGCTACCTTCGGGGTAGCCGTAGTTCTTGCCGATATAGTCGGTCGAAAAGCCATTGCGATTGTTGAGGTCGACCTTGCCGTTTGGAATGATTCGGAGAAGACTGACTTCGTTGAAGGTCAGCGGACGGCCCAGGTATGGAGTCATCGCTTCAAGGTACTTAGCCAGCAGTTCGAAACGTTTAGGGTCATAGCCATTAGGTTTGGGCCAGGGAAGACGGTTCTCTCCAACGTTTGTGGCGATGACACGAAAGTTGTAAGCCTGAATGCGCTTGTCGCCTGCGCCGGGTGTGCCTCGGGGTTCAGTTGAGATCTCGGGCAAGACCCTGCCATCTATGCCACGTGCAGGTACATCAACCGCGAATTGATGGCTCTCGGTGACGGCACGGATGCCCGCGAGTGATTCGCCATAATCGTTGACGCCTTCGCGGCCGTAGGTGTAGCTGACCTTAGCCTGGGCCATGAGGTCACCTTCGTAGCTCGTATCGGCAAAGAATCTGGCGAGGAAGCGAGCTCCGTTCTCAGTGACGATTTCAGTGACTCGATTGCCCGACTTGACGACGCCGGTTTTCTCCTTGAGACGGTGCCGCTCGAAGAGAGTAACCCCTGCTTCTTTCAGCATTTCGCGGAAGATCGCTTCAGCAACTTTGGGCTCTGGCATCCAGGAGAGCTCGTTCAGATGGCGGTCCATGCTGTACTTGCGACCTGCACGATAGTAGAACTCAAGGGCCATTCCGCCAATGACCTCTTTTTTGCCGGTATCTGTGCCGGAAAGACCACCCGAAACCATACCGCCGATATGGTCTCGTGGCTCAAGCAGGGCGGTCTTGAGGCCGTGCCGGGATGCAGCAACGGCAGTAGCAACACCGCCAGCAGTACCGCCATAAACGACAAAGTCGAAATTCTGTTGCGCTGTTGCCGTGATGGCGCAGGTGAGTAGAAGGGTGAGTCGCATAGCGTGAATCCTTAGAATGTAACTCGAACGCCAAGCTGCATTCGGCGCGCATCGAGCGCACCAAAGATACGCCCGAAGTTGGCATTGGTGTTGACGCCTGCCGTGTTGGGCGAGAAGCTTGTGTCGGGGCCGTTCAAGTTCACGCTGTTCAGAGCGTTGAACATTTCGACACGGCTTTCAAGCCTGATGCGCTCTTTAATGCGCCAGGTTTTGAACACAGAGAAGCTGACGTCAACGAGACCTGGAGCGCGTGTACTGGGCAGCGTGCGCGGAGCGTTGCCAATGACGAAGTTGGCCGGGTTACGGAAGGCGTCAATATTAAACCATCGGTTGGCCGAACGGTCGCTAGTCGCTATCGACGGGTTGGCCACGAGATCGGGGTAGTTGATGCCCGTAAAGTTGTTGCTGCCTCGAACCAGCAGCGGCAGGCCAGTTTGCATCGTTGCGATGCCGTTGAGCTGCCAGCCACCAGCGAAGGCGTCGACCACTTTAGGAATGGCGGAGCCGAATTTCCTGCCTCGGCCAAAAGGAATCTCCAGCACTCCGCTGGTGACCAGGCGCTGGGAGACGTCATCCTGATCGATGGCTTTCTCAAGGCGGCGGTTATAAGCGCCGATGCGGAAGTCGCCAAGGCCCGTTGCACTGCCGCCACCACCAATGCTCAGTGCATCGCTGATGAGCTTGCTCTTGGTATAGCTGAAGAGCGCCGAGATGCCGCCTGAGAAGCGCTTCTCAACAAAGACTTGCAAGGAGTGATAAGAACTACTGGCATTGTTGGCCGCAAAGGTCTGCACGTTCTGATAGTCAGGGAAGGCTCGCAGAATCACCTGACGTTGGACGGTGGCACCAGATAGTGCGCCGGTCGCGATCTGGCCGAAGAAGGGATTGGGCACTGTCTGTTGGAGAGCAAGACCTTCTGAGAAGTACTTGGGGTCGAGCTGGTTCAAGTTGTAGTTGCCACCGAAGAGTTTGATGCCACGGCTACCGGCATAGACCGCGCTGGCAGTCCAGCCAGCCCAGATAGCGCGCTGGATGGTGAAGTTCCATTGCTGGATGTAAGGCGTGCGTGCATTGCGATCCTGATATTGGCCATTGAAGCCGCGGAAGGCACCTGGGCCGCCAGAAGCACCCCGAGGCTGAAGCAGAAAATCAGGGCCCTTGCTGAACTGAAAGGCCTTGACAGGCGCGCTGCCTGAGCCCACGAAAGGAGTGTCGATCGAGAAGCCGAGAGCGTTCGAGTTGTCACCCTGGGTGTGGCCGATTTCTGAGATCGTGTAGATCAAGCCGTAGCCGCCACGGATGGCAGTCTTGCCGGTACCCTTCGGATCCCAGGCGAAGCCAATGCGCGGGCCAAAGTTGTTCTTGTCCAGATTGACAAAGCTCTCGGGACGGTTGACGCCGGCATAGGTGAGGACGCCGGGCAGGTTTGTTTGAGGATTGGTTACGAAGGGATCAAAGCTGGAGTGGCGATTATGGAGCTCTGTCGGGCCGAAGCTGATGTCGTAGCGCGCACCCAGGTTGAGCGTAAGCGTGCGGGTGATCTTCCAGTCGTCCTGGAAGTAAATACCGAGAGGCAGCGATCGGTACTGCATGAAGGGCCTGAAGCCGAGCGTGCCGCCACCAACCTCACCCAGCAGGAAAGAGGCGAGCGATGAGCCGGTGTTGGCAGGTACAAGCGGATTGCCGGTGAGGGCAGCGTTGAAATCGTAGCGGCCTGAAGGGGCAGCGCGATTGATAAAGCTAAGGCGCGACCAGCGCAGGTCGAAGCCCGTCTTGAAGCTGTGCTTTCCTGCAGTAATGCTGACACTGTCGACAAGCTGCACATACTGTTGCGCTCGAAGGCCAGCCGAGAAGGCGGGGCTGCCAATGCCGAGGTAGCCGGCGATGGCGACCGGTGGAAACTGGTCTTGCGGGACAATCGACGGGTACCCAAGCTTGGCGGGCCAGCCCTGATCAAAGCTCGGATGCAGGAAGGGCAGCCACTGGCGAGCCACGGCGAAGCGAAGGTCATTGACTAGCTTGGGGCTCAAGACGCGCGTGTAGTTGACAACTGCATTGTGGTTGTCGCGCTGGTCGTTGCGGGCGGCAGGGTCGGCTTCGTTCAGACCCCAGCCACGGTCTTGACGCGTGTTGCGGTTACTCGTGTACCGGAAGAAAAACATATCGCTCGTTGAGAGTCGATGATCGAGGCGAATGTTGGTGACGCCCTGATCTGAGGAAGAAGGCACAAGCGCGATGAAATTGTTGGCACCAGTGAAGGGGTCGGTTGCCGTCGCATTCGGCAGCGGCATGAAAGAAAGCACTTTGGCCGACAGTGTGTCGATGCGATTCGAGGGGACGATGTTGCCGGGCAGAGGGTCTCTTACGAAGCCAGCGCCGGCCGGATTCTGACGAGTGGTGCTGGGATCAAAGAGTGGGATCAGCGTTCCCCGTCCGTCGCGAAAATTAGAAAAATTGCCGCTCCGCCATTCGGGAAGGGCAACCGTACCGAGACGCGGTGATCCAGTGGAGCGCCAACGCCATTGCTCATAGCCAGCGAAGAAGAAGGTTTTGTTGCGGCCATCATAGAGACCCGGGATGCGGACTGGGCCGCCGACCGTGCCACCGAACTGGTTATAGCGCAGCACCTGCTTGATTCGGCCGGTGCGTGGGTCAGGCTGCGTAGCAAAGGCGTTGCGGGCATCGAGGGAATCGTTACGCAGAAACTCATAGAGCGACCCGTGAAACTCGTTGGTGCCCATCTTACTTACGACGTTGATGACCCCGCCCGAGGTCTGACCATACTCGGCTTTTAGGGCATTGGTTTCAACACGAAATTCTTCCACTGCATCGGACATAGGGACGACAGCAATCTCGTTGTGGACGGGAGCGGAATTGACACTGCCATCAAGGAAGAATTGATTGCCGTAGGCCGGCCCTCCGTTGATGCGAATCTGCGAAAAATTCTGATTGGAGATTTCAGCGAAGCCGTCCGTATTGTTGAAGCGGGGTTGGACGCCGGCCACGATTTTGACCAGATTGAAAACGTGGCGACCGTTCAGAGGTAATTCTTCGATGCGCTTGCGCTCCACCGTGGTGCCAAGCATCGAGTCTTCGGTCTGGATGCGAGGAACCTCGGCACTAACGTTGATGCTCTCGGAGATCGAGCCAACTTCAAGCCGGATGTCGATGCGGAGCCTTTGCGAAACTTCGATATTAATGTTGGTCTGCTTAAAGGTCTTGAAGCCGGAGGCGGTGGCGTCAAGCTCGTAGCCACCCACCGGGAGCTGACCGACGCTATAAGTGCCTTCTTGTGTAGATACGCCCGAGTATTTGAGGTTTGAGGCCCGAAGCGTGACGTTGATCCTGGCGTTGGGAACGCCAGCGCCGTTCTGGTCGATAACCGTGCCTGTGATGGTACCGAGCGAGGTCTGGGCGGGAAGCAATAATGCAGCGCTCAGCAGGGCTGTGGCGAGGCAAGCAAATCGAGACATGGGCGAACTCCTTGAATGTTTCCTAATTATGGCTCATGCCAGCACTAAAGAAAGCAGGGCGAACTTAAGGATTCCCAGGTTGCCGGCGAGTCGATTGTTGAGCCAGACCGCGTGGGAACATCGCTAGGATTGTAGGGTTACGGGAGATCTGGAGCCTAGGCGGTTCAGCCCAATCGCCACAATTCCAGCTCCAATCATTAGCCATGTCGATGGCTCTGGCACTGGAGCAAACGGATCGCCTAGCACCACCGTGCCTGTCACGGTAAGCGTATATTCGCCCTGGTGCCGGTTCGGAAAACTCGCGGAGCCGCTCGAAAAGAAACTGTCGACACCAATGTAATACTTACCCGGATTTAGAATTTCGAATGTGAACGTCTCCGGATCGTCATAAAGTCCGGCATCTGCCCCAATCAAGGCTCCGCTAGCCAAACCCAGATTGCTGATCAGATCGCTGTTTGAGAGATACAGCGCAACATCAAAACCGCTTCCAACCGTAGGTGTCGCTGTAAAGGTCATCGTTCCAGGATTGAGAACAAAGAAAACATAGAAGACATCGCCACCGGCAACCGTAATAAAATCCGAAACCAGAGCCGGAAGTGTACTCACCTGGCTCGTTTTGCCGACCGTAGAATCTGTGTTCGAATAATTCAGCGAAAGGATCGAATGAGCCGGCTGAATCGTCGCCGCCTCACCCTTGGCGGCGAGCACGATAACCAGCGTCAAAGCCAATCTGAAACATTTTAGGCCAAATACGTTTTGGGGCACGATCAGTTTTATTTTAGGACTAAAGTCCTAGTACGACAAGCCTTTTCTGCCCTCCCTCCCGCTATCATGGTGATTTAAGCCATGTCCGACTCCCTGATCATTGCGAATCGTGAATTTCGTTCCCGCCTTTTGATTGGTACCGGGAAATACCGAAGTTTCCCTGAAATGCAGGAATGCCACACCGCTTCTGGCGCTGAAGTCGTCACCGTTGCCGTGCGGCGCGTCGAACTCGACCGCTCGCAGGAGAGCCTCCTCAACTACATCGACCCGAAACACTACTTCCTGCTGCCCAACACGGCCGCCTGCTACACCGCCGAGGACGCGATCCGCACCGCACGGCTTGGCCGTGAAGTCGGGCTCTCCGACTGGGTCAAGCTCGAAGTCATTGGCGACCAGAGGACGCTCTACCCCGATGTGATCGGCCTCATCGAAGCAACCAAAGTTCTGGTAAAAGAAGGCTTCACTGTATTGCCATACACCAACGACGACCTGATTGTGGCACGCAAACTGATTGATGCAGGCGCTGCTGCGGTAATGCCTATGGGTGCCCCCATAGGATCAGGTCTGGGCATTCAAAATGTCGCCAACCTGCGCATCCTCCGCGAGATGATCACTGAGGTGCCGCTCATTGTCGATGCCGGAGTCGGCACCGCCAGCGACGCTGCCATCGCCATGGAGCTTGGCTACGACGGAGTGCTGCTGAATACCGCAGTAGCTGAAGCAGCCGATAGCGTCAAAATGGCCGAAGCCATGAAGCACGCCGTCATCGCAGGCCGTCTGGCCTATCTCGGCGGACGGATGCCCAAACGTCTCTATGCTTCGGCCAGCAGCCCTCTTACCGGTCTGGTGCGCTAGATACGGTGAAAGCCGCGCAGAATATCGCGTGTCGAATACCGCAGCGCAATCGGCCGCCCGTGAGGGCAAGCCATCGGATACTCACACTTAGCCAACTCCGTAAGCAGGTATTCCATCTTCTGCTGATCGAGTGGCGTATTGATCTTGATCGCCGCCTGGCATGAGATGCTCGCGGCAATATTGCGCCGCAAATCCTCTACAGATGCCTTGCGCAGCTCCGTCTCTGAAATATCAAGGATCTCAAAGATCACCTTCTCGATATCGGCAGTGCCCAGGCCAGAAGGCGCGGCCTGAATCGCAATCGTACGATTGCCGAATGGCTCGGTCTCAAACCCCGCTCTGTTTAGCTCATCGGCAATCCGCGCATACTCAAGCTGCTGGCCCACTGTCAGTTCCATCACCATCGGCATCAACAGGCGCTGCTGCAGCGCCTCGCGCTTGGCAAACCTCCGCAACACCTGCTCAAATAGAATCCGCTCGTGCGCCACATGCTGATCGATGATCCACAGCCCATCCCGGCCAGCCGCAATGATGAAGCTGTTATGGATTTGTCCTAACGGACGCAAGTCGCCCAGCGAACCCATGCTGTCGTACTCGTTCATCGAGGCAACACCATGAGGCAGAGGCCCATGTGTATCCGGGATGCGCATCCGCGCCGGAGGCATCCCGCCACTTGGCGGATCGCTAAAATCAAATCGCTGCGGCGGCCCAGATGGCATCTCCAGACGCATCAGAGGCATCTCATCCGGTCTGGCCTCGCGTTCAACCGGCACGAGCGAATCGTACATATCCGGCGCAGCATTTTCGATCCGCTGTGTAAACTCGCTAAACGGCAACCCCGCCGCCAGTTGCGTGGGTGACACGGGCAGCGGCATACTTGACACCGGCTTAGACTCCATCAGCTTCCCCCGCACTGCATCGCGTACAAAGTCATGCACAAACGAACTATGCCGAAACCGCACTTCGGTCTTCGAGGGATGTACGTTTACGTCTACTTCGCCAAAATCGCAATCGAGAAAGATCAGGGCGAAGGGATAGCAAGCCGGTGGGATCAAGTTGTGATAAGCGCTGGTCAATGCATGCAGCAGCAGCTTGTCGCGAATCAATCGTCCATTGACAAAGAGATAGATCGAATTGCGGTTCAGCTTCTGAACGTGAGGCTTGGAAATAAAGCCCGACAACTGAAACCGCTTCTGCTCGCCCTCGGCTGTAGACAGCGTCTTCACTTCAGGCCCAAACTCAACAAGGTCTTCGAGTATACGGCTGCCGAAGACTTGAAACACGCGCTCTTGCGGCGTACCCACGGGCGTTACGCGCAGCAATTCAGTAGGCCCGTGATGCAGCTCAAACGCCTTGCCGGGATGGGCCAAACTGTAGTGCGTCACCAGCGAAGCAATGTGCGCGAGTTCCGTTTGTTCACTGCGTAAGAACTTCTTGCGGGCAGGCACGTTATAGAAGAGATCACGAATCGTGATCACAGTGCCGGCAGCAAGCCCTGCCTCTTCGCATTGAACCATCTTGCCGCCATTGATCGTGACGCGGGTCCCGCTAGACTCTTCACGCGCGTGCGTCTCCAGCGTCAAACGCGAGACCGAAGCAATCGAAGGCAACGCTTCGCCGCGAAAACCGAGCGTGCCAATCTGTTCAAGATCGTGAACCGATTGCAGCTTCGAGGTAGCGTGACGCTCAAATGCGAGCAGTGCATCGTCCCGCATCATGCCGCAACCATTGTCGGTAATTCGAATGAGCCGGCGTCCGCCCGCGTCCACTTCAACACGAATATCGGTTGAGCCTGCATCAAGAGAATTCTCAAGAAGCTCTTTGACAACGGAGGCCGGACGTTCGACAACCTCTCCCGCCGCAATCTGATTAGCTACGGCATCGGAGAGTACTTTGATTTTTCCCACTCAGTTCGTACTAATACCACGCTCGGTCAGCAGCGTGCCGGTGCGGCGATAGAGGTTCAGCAAATTGCGTCGATACTGGACGCTCTGCGTCACCAGATCGCTCTGTGCCTGGGTGAGGGCATTCTGTGAATCAAGCAGGAAGAACAGTGTAATCGTGCCAAGTTCATAACGCTTCTGATCGGCCTCCACACGCTTCTGCGCAAGGTCGGCGGCGATCTTGGCAAGATCGACACTGGCACGGCTGTTTTCTACCTGGTTGATGGCGTTCAGCACATCCAGCCGGACGTTTTGCTCCAGCGCTCGAACGCGCAGTTGATCCAAACGCTTGGACACTACTGCATCGGCGTAGTTAGCGGAAGCGTTGCGATCTTTGATGGGCAGTCGCAACTGTATGCCGCCGCCGATGATCGGAAAGCCAAAACCGAACATCTGGTCGAACGCATCCGGGAAGCCTCCAGGGACAACCGAAGTCACGGGCGAAGAAGTGCCATCGGGATTGAAAAAGGTCTGCCGGCGAACCGTCGGGCCGCCGCGGCCTTGACTCGAATAGTTGCCAAAGAGAGAAAAGTCGGGTCTCATGCCGTCTGAAGTAACACGTAAGTTGATATCGTCGATGTCCAACTGCTGGCGCTGGTTCAACAAGTCAGGCCGTACTCGAATCGCATCTGACACCAGAGCTTCTTTATCAAATGGTTTGTTGTCGGTTGGTGGTAAAACAGATTCACTCAAGGTAATCGGCAGCTTTCGCAACTCAGGGTCAAGATCAATCCCCATCTGGCGGCGCAATGCATCTTCCGTTTGCGCCAGACGATAGCGGGCCTGCGTCACAAGAATCTCGGCCCGGGCATACACCGCCTGTGGCTGATAGATTTCCAGCGCAGGTAGCGCTCCAAGCTCAAGCTCCCGTTGGGCCCGCTTCAAACTCGTATCCGCCAGGGCCAATGCCTGCTCTTGTACCTTCAAATTCTCACGTGCCCCAATCACGTCCCAATACGCATTCTCAGCGTTACTGAGTAACTGCTGTATCTGATCCTGAAATGCATATTCGCTGCCCTTTAAACGCGACCTAGCCAGTAGAATCGGTGCCCGCAGCACTTGCAAATCGCGGCCTCGCACTAAAGGTTGATTGAAGCTCAAATTCAGATTCGATCCATAAGCCGGGTTGAGCGTGGCAAACGAATTATTTGTACTGTTCTTCGAAGCCCCGTAGTTGATCGTGTACTGCGTTCCGGTCGGTGCGAGTTGCTGCCAGTTCAGCGTCAACGGCTGCGAAAGGGACGAAAGAGTCGAAGCACCAGCCAGCGCATCGGTGGTCACGGTCTTGGTGCGGGTCGAGCCAAACCTCCCCACAAACTGCGGATCAAAAATCGAAAACGACCGCATGATCGCGTTCTTCGGAATCTCAAGCACCATGCGCTGGATCTGGATGTCAGTGCTGTTGTTTAAGACCAGTTCCAGATACGCCTTGAGCGACAAATCAAGCGTCGAGCCCGAGACATAATCCTGCAGCTTGACAGGGCCCTGCAATTCAAACTTCGGCGTCTCGCGGCGAAAAATCGTGCGGACATAATCTTTGGTTCCGAACTTCGGATAGTTGACCAGATCGGAATCCTTGTAAAGATTCGGAGCTGTGACTGGATTGACAGTTTGCGCGGACATTGAGATGCCGAGCAGAAGGAAAATACTAAAAGTACGCAACATATTATTCGTAGCGAATCGCCTCAATTGGATCGAGTTTCGCGGCCTGCATGGCCGGATAAATTCCAAACACCAGCCCGATGCCTACCGACACACCAAAGGCCACAATAATGGATGATGTGGTAACTACGGTAGACCAGCCGGCTGCTGTGGCGATAACCTTTGAGAGCGTAAAACCAAACGCAATCCCAATCATCCCGCCCAGCATTGAAATCAAAAGTGCTTCCATCAGAAACTGACGGATGATATCTACCTGGCGGGCACCGATTGCGCGCCGGATGCCGATTTCCTTGGTGCGCTCAAGCACCGTTGCCAGCATGATGTTCATGATGCCGATGCCGCCCACCAGCAGCGAGATACCAGCGATGCACAACATAACAACGCTGAAAATAAACGAAGTGCGGCGGCGCTGTTCGAGCAATCCGGCAGGCACGATCGTGTTGTAGTCCCCTGCATCCTTGTGCGTCGAATCAAGAATCGCCCGCACAATAGCGGCGGTCTCAATCGAATCCGTGCCAGGAGCTACCCGCATATAGATACCGTCAATCTCGTCTTTAAGATAGCTGTTGTTGTCTTCAAAGCGGCGCATCACGGTGTTGAGCGGAGAGATGATCAGGTTATTGCGATTCGAAGCTTCTGCTCCATCCATTTCGGCATCGGCAGTCGCCTGCTGCGACAACACGCCGATTACCTGCAGCCAGGTATCGTTCACCTTCACATACTTGCCCACCGCCGGCTCATAGCCAAGCAGATTCACCTTCGCAGACTCACCCAGCACGCAGACTGGAGCCGAAGTGTCATTGTCCTTGTCGTTGAAGAAGCGGCCTTCGGTCACCTTCAGGCTGTTGATCACGATGTAGCTCGGTTCCACGCCAATCAGGAGGGGTGCCTCAGCCGAAGTCTTCGGCAGAATCTTCAAAGGCTTGAAGCGCTTACGCGGGGTAGAAGCTTCTAGCCCCTGTACATTCTCTTTGATCGCCCGGTAATCGCGAAAAGTCAAGCCCGGCGAGATTAAACGGCGCGCCTGCAATTCATTGCGGTCTACCGATTCCTTGGCTTCAACAATGATGTTATTAACCCCAAGCAAATCGATGTAGCTCATCATTTCTTTTTGCGCGCCCGCCGTAATCGACAACATCGCCACAACGGCGCCCACGCCAAATATCATCCCAAGCATTGTTAGCAAGCTGCGCAACTTGTGCACAAGCAGGCTGCTCAAGCCCATGTATAGTTCGGGCAATAAACCCTGAAATAAACCCTTCATGGCGACTACATGCCTCCCTTGCCGCCAGGCAGTCCTGCCGCCGCGCCGCCACTCTTCTCGGTCTTCTTCTTGTCACCGGGTTTGGCATCGGGGTTGGCCATCGCGATTACATCACCAACCTTCACGCCACTGGATACGATCATCACGTTTTCGCTGCGCTTGAGCGGCTTGATCTCGCGAGCTTCAAACCTGTTGCCTACTTTCACGTAAACCACCTGCTTGCCGTCCTTCTCAAACACCGCCTGGATCGGCACGTTGATCGCATTCTGCACCTTGTCGACGATGATCTCAACGTCGGCAAGCAAACCTGGTCTCAGCAGTACATCCAGCTGATTGTCTTCCTCGGGCGGAGTCGGCAGACTGGCGGTATCCAAATCCTTCTGCGAGACCATCAAGCCACCCACGTTGAACATCTGAGGCATCCCGGGAGCACGGTTGCCGCGATTGCCACCGGCAGGCATCGCACCGGTCTTCTGTAATTCAGCAGTCACCTTGGCCATCACTTCCGTGCGTTCTTCAGGCGTCATGTCAGCCATCGCTTTGCCCTTGCTGAACTTGGTTACCAGCTCGCGACGCTTGCGCTGCAACTCTGGATCCATATTGCCGCTACCCCTTTGGCGCTCAACTGGTGCAGCCGCCGCAGGTGGCTGGCCCATGCCTGGCATTCCGCCACCCTCAGGCTGCGCCATCGGAGGAGCGCTAAAGGAAGTCATCGGCCCCTTCTTTCGATTGGTGTCGGCTTGGGCAAGAATCCGGTTCACCTGCGTCTCATTTGCGCCAAGTGCACTCAGCAATTGCCGCATGTCGATGGAAAAAATCACGTCGAATTTTTTAGCCGGATCAGAGCTGAACATGTTCGCCGAAGCAGTGCCGCTCATCGACTTGATCTTGCCGGTAAACTTCTTTTCGGGCAGCGCATCGAGGCGCATCGACACTTCCTGGCCCTCTGTCAGATTGGCGCGGTCCAGTTCGCCAACCTTTGCCACAACTTCCATTTCGCTCAAGTCGAGGATGTCAGCCACAGGCATGCCCGGCTGTACCTGGTCGCCTTCACGAATATCGGGCAGCGACATACCGAACATCATTACTGTAGAGCGGTTCTGCTTTACTGCAACCAAGCCGCTCATCGGTGCCAGTAACTTCACTTGTGCCAGGCGCTGCTTCTCCCGGTTCAACTCGAGTTTGGCTTTGTTTGTTTTCTCACGCAGCACGGCCAATTCAGCCTGCGCCTGCTCCCGGCGGCTCTTGATATCACTCTCTAACTGCAAAAGGCGGCGTTTGGATTCCTCTAGCGTCAGTTGATTTTTCTTCGCGTCGATCACACTGATCAGCTCATTGCGCTTTACTTCCAGCTCTGCCCGGCGCACTCCGTAACGAGCTCTCAGCAATTCCACTTGATCTTGATTGTCGCGAATCGACAAATCCGCCTGAGCTTTCTTCACCTGCTCATCAATCTGATCAAGCTCAAGCTGCTTTTCTTCAAGGCGCGACAATACTTCGGCATCGTCAAACTCAACCACAAGATCCTTTTCCCGGGCCAGCGCACCAAGCGTTGCCAGCTTGGTCACCTGCACGGTGCCAAAGAGATTGGGCGCTGTCAGCGTCGCACTGCGCACGGCGCGCAACTCACCCCGGGCAAAGCTTCGTACAACTACATCGCTCTGCTTTACCTTGGCCGTCGCCAGCAAATCTTCGCGCTGGGGGATCTGCTTGTAGACAAGGAACGCAGCATAGCCCGCACCCACCAAGACAAGGAGAATGATCAATCGAACAATAAGTTTTCGCATGTCTGGGAGTTATAGTTTCTTTTGCTTACGTGCTGCTTCGGACGGGTTTTCAAGGGTCACAACTTCGCCCTCCTTCAACCCGTTCAAGACCACCGTTTCGTTGTCGTTCCGCTTACCCACTTCAATCGGGCGTACGGCGAAGGCCTGGCCCTTCTGAACATACACGGATGGCTTGCCGCCAATCGTAAAGCTGGCCCGGGTCGGGATCAGCAACATATTGGCTTCACTCTCGATTAGAATTTCTGCCGAGGCACTCATGCCCGGCCTCAACCGCTTGTCTGTTCCATCAATGGTTGCGCGCGCCGGAAACGTCTTCTCAGTCATACCCATACCGCGCCACTGCACGGAGGCAATCGGGCTGATCCAGTCGAGCTTGGCATCAAACTCACGGTCGGGGATTGCATCAATCCGCACCTTCACCGTTTGCCCAAGTTCAAGCTTTCCGCGGTCTACTTCATCCAGCTTCAGATCAATTCTTAACAAAGAAAGATCTGGAATTTCGGCGATTGCGGCTCCCGTCCAGGCTCTGTCGCCTTCCTTAAACGGTGGTGGGCTAGAACCCCAACTCCCCTGGCTGCGGAAGTTCGGCAGCAGGTTCACAATCCCGTCGCCTGGCGCACGCAACACCATGTTGCCCAGATAACCCTTTGCGCGGCTCACGTCGCGTACGGCCTTGTCTTTGTTTTGGTCAAGGCGCTCCAGATCCGCATTTTGGGTAGCCTTGTGAGTTTTGATTGTCTGCGCAACCTGCCCGAGTTCGCCGTCAGAAATCCCGACGTCAATACGGCTCTTGGCACCCTCAATTTCGCTTACTACTTCAGCCTTGCTCGCCTCAAGCTTTGATCGCTCAAGGTTATACTCGGCCGTCATTTTGTTCATGCCGTCCATCTCGGTCACAATCCGGTGCGACGCCTTGGTCTGTACGATTTGACTGTCGATCGTGCGGACACTCGTGTTGCGCTCGAGCAGGTTCTGCTCTTGCTGTGCCGCGTCAAACTCTACAACCACTTCCCCTTTGCGGATCGGCCTGCCGCTCTCCGCCAGACGGACGATACGCGGATCAGGCACTTGCGGCGCAATAATCGTTACTGAATTGACGCTGCGAATTTCTCCTCGCGCCCTCACTACAATCGTGAAGTTACCCTTGCGCACCTTGGCCACCGGCACTTCGACCACGCTCGACTTCTGGTTGTAGTTGAAAGCCGCATAGCCTGCACCTGCGCATGCCAGCGCCACCACCGTCATCAGGATCCGCTTGTTGCGTATACTCGATTCGGTTTGTCCAATTCGTATTTTCGGTTTGATCTCAGACATACTGCCCTACCCTTTGCTTGCCACCAGGTTGTTCGACGGCGGCTTGTCGAGGGCAATCACGTCCCCTTTGCGCAAACCTTTCACAGCGGCAACCAGATAATTTTCTAAACTCACTTCAACTTCACGGCGGTCCCATGCTTCGCCATTCTTGATGTAAACGACACGCTTGCCCGTCTCTACTTCGGCAAACACGCCCGCTAGCGGTGCAACCGTTGCATCCTTCTCTTCGAGCATCACTACATCAACACTGCAACTCAAATCTGGAATGATCCGATTGTCCATCTGGTCGATCTTAAGACGCACGGGGATTTCACGGACAAAGCTGGCGCGCATGCCGCCACTCTTGGGCACCGCGGCAATATTGACAATGTGCGCAGGCACCTCAAGGCCAGGATAAGCATCAAAGCGAACTCTCGCCTTCATGCCAATTCGTAACTGCTCGCCATCCACCTGATTCACAGTCGCGTTAATGATCATCGAGGCCGTGTCCACTACCTGCATGAAGAACTGCCCCGGATAGATTTGGTCGCCCTGCTGAATCTGGGCAAATTCACTGCCCCGGAAGATGTTCTGCATCACGGTCATGCCGCCGATGTTGGCCTTGGCCAGCATCCGGTCTGCATTCTGCTGGGAGCGCTGATACTCTAACTGCAGAGTCTTAAATTCCAGCTCGGCATATTTCAGTTGCGCTTTCTCTTGATCATCGATAAACTTGCCTTCGGCCAGTTGTTGCTTGTACTGCGCCTCTGATTCCTCCAGCGCCAACTTGACCCGCTCGGCGTCGATCGCACTCAATACAGGCAGCGTCTTCATATCCAGCTTTGCTTTATCTAAAGCAGCTTTGGCTTTTTCGACATTCTGGTTGTGCGTGTATCGTGCCAATTCCAGATTTGCCTTCTGCTGCGCCAACTGGGCTTTGGCAGTCTCCATCGTGGCCTGATAATCTTCAAGCCGCTGCAGCATGTACTGCCGGTCAAACTCGGCTACGGTATCACCCTTTTTGACGATTGTCCCGGGCTTCACTAGATTTTGCAGCACGAGCGTAAAGTCACCACCACCACCGCCTCCTCCTCCACCACCACCAGGTCCGCCCAACCCAGAACCTAACTCGCGCGAGGTCGAGCCCAAACCATCGCTACCCACAGAAGCGCTGCTTCCACCAGTCGAGCCGCCAGTAGCGCTCCGTGCACCGCCACTACTTGAGGATGCCACCCGGCTGGATGCAGCTCTGGTCGCCCCAGACCCGCCAAAAGATCGCGCCGCGCCACCACCAGTAGAAGCCAGGGAACCTGCCGCTCCGGCTGCCGCAGCCGAACCTGAAGAACTATTACCACCACTGCGTGCGCCACCTCCGCCTAGGGTCGGCAAAGCCGCCACACTCGAAGACTCCATCCCGGCCAGACTGAAACCGCCCCGCCCTCTTCCGGTTCGGCTGCCGCGAATTTGAGGGGCAATGAGCGATACAAACCGTTCTGCGGCAGTCACCCCCGCCAGTCGCTTTGTCTTCTCAACAGAGCCGCCCTGCACGGTTGCCGTCCGCACGCCTTCTCGTACCTGAGCCGCCTGCCGGTCTGCCGCTGCCTGCTTTTGCCACATCCAGTAGCCAGCACCGCAAACCGTCACCAAGATCAATAAAATCAGCCACTTAGAGGTTGGTCCACGCTCATCTTTGTGATCTGGGACGACGGTTGGGCCAAATGGCTTGACCGGGGTTTCGCCGGAACCGGGATTTGCAAGGGGCTGCATAGATATGTCTCATTATGCAAGACGCTGAATTATAAAGAAAGGTTAGCCCTCCCTTAAATCGTTGCTTCAACAAGTAGCTAGCGATCTTGTTGACATATTCTGCAGTGCAGCTACTTCAGTGCCGCCGCTTTGACTATTGCTTCTCCCTCGCGTATTGTGACAAGCTGGTTTGCCGTCACATCCCGAAAGACTTCCACTTTTCCGGTGGGCCAACGCACCTCCACCGAGTCTGCTTTGCTGGAGGTGCCCAAGCCAAAATGGAGTCGAAGGTCATTCACAGAGTTGTAGCTACTCTGGCTTTGTACTTCCTGCACTTGTACTCGCCCTCCGGCGCTACGGACCCGTACTCTTGCTTCAATTGCCGTGCGATTGGACTTGGTTCCGGTCAACTTTACTTTCAACCATTGGTTCTTGGTCGCCACGTCGACCCGAATCAATGACGGCGGCTCGTTCATATTCATTACCAGGATGTCCATGTCGCCATCGTTATCGAAGTCGCCAAATGCACAACCGCGGCTGGAATGGCGCTCTGTGAGGCCTGGGCCACCCATCGAAGTGACGTGTTCAAACTGACCTTGCCCGAGGTTGCGGAACAGAATGCGCGGTCCGCGATAGGGGTATTCGGGATTCGCGACGTCGAGCTCTGGATATAGATGGCCGGTGACATAGAAAAGATCGGGCCACGAGTTGTTATCGAAATCGACCAAACCCACACCCCACTGGACGTAATTCGTCACTGCATGCAAGCCGGCCGCGACGGAACGTTCAGTGAAAAACCCCTTGCCTTCACTCTTGTAAAGTGCCGGAATGTCGTCAGCGAAAATTGTCTTCACGATATCCACTAAACCATCGCCGTCGGTATCGGCGATGGCCAAACCCATACCCGCTTGTTCGCGACCATCCTCCCCATAGGCCAATCCATGTTCTACCGCGACATCAGTAAAGGTACCGTTTCCATTGTTTCGATAGAAGACGTTCGTGCCCCAGTAAGTGATAAAAAGATCGTCAAAGCCGTCGTTATCGAAGTCGCCGATGCAAACAGCTTGTGCCCAGCCAGATCGCCATAGACCCGCCGCCTTCGTTACATCAGTAAAGGTGCCGTCGCGGTTGTTTTTGTAGTTTACTTGATTCGAAAAATCGCTTGAATTTGCGAAATGCTAAACCCCAGGGCGCTTCTTATGCCAATCCGTACTCTGCTGAAACTGTTGGCCTACCGCCAGCAGAGCATTTTCGGAAAAAGCCCGCCCCATCAGCGTCACCCCAATCGGCAAGCCACCCACAAAGCCACAGGGCATGGACAACGCCGGCAACCCCGCCAGATTTCCTGCTGGCACATGGCTACTCAACCCGCGCTTCCTCTCAGGCGGCGCTGCAGCGCGAGGCGCATCGAGAGCTACATCAATCCCGCTAGCCACACCCATCCGCGTCGGCGCAATCACCATATCCAGCTCATAGAAGAACTCTCTAAAGGCCACCTGCAACAAACTCCGCACCCGCATCGCCTTCAGATAATCTCTCGCCGGCAACTCACCCGCAGCCTTCAAGCCCGCAGCCTGCTTCGCATCAGCAATCTGATCCACCTTGCCACTGAATACCAGCTCCTCAAAAATACTCGAAGCTTCACCCTGAATGATCGTGCTCACCAGCGCGCCATAAGGATAATCGGGCAACTCTACTTCTTTCAACTTCACACCCAAACCGCGAAACAGATCGAGCGTCGCCGCAAAGGCCTGTCGCGTCTCCAGCTCAGGCCATTCTTCCCAGTCCACCTTCGCGTATCCAACTGTGTATTCCTTCATCGGTCTGACAAACTGCGGCGCATAATAAAATCCTTTTCCCGCACTCATTGGGTCAGCCGGATCCCCACCTGAAATCGCCTCAAGAATAATCCCGCAATCCTCAGCCGTCCTGGCGAGAGGCCCCACCTTGTCGAGCGTCCAGCTCAACGCCATTGCGCCCGCCCTGCTTACCAGCCCATAAGTGGGTCGCAACCCGGTTACACCACAAAAAGCGGCTGGCGTCAGAATGCTCCCGCTTGTCTCACTCCCCAGCGCAAAGCCAACCATCCCGCCCGCAACAGCCGCACCGCTACCGCTCGAAGACCCACCCGCCCAACGGCCTTTATCCCAGGGGTTCAAACAAGGCCCAGTCAGCGACGCCTTCGGATACCGGTATCCACCACCACCCGCAAGCTGAATCATCGCGAGCTTGCCCACCAACACTGCGCCTTTGGAGTCGAGCTTCTTGAGCACCGTCGCTGGTTGCTCAAGCACCTGCCCGGCATAAGGCTTTGCTCCCCAGGTAGTGGGATGCTTTGGCCACGCGAGCAAATCTTTAGCTCCAAACGGTACAGCTTGCAAGCGTCCACGAAAGCGCTCCCGCTTCCGATCCCCATCGACATCCTTAGCCTTCCTCAGTGCCTCCGTGCGCAAGCTTAACGCCAGAGCATTATGCGACGCGCCCAACCGCTCCAGTCGATCAACAAACGCCTTCGTCAATTCCTCGCACGAATAATCACCCTTCCGCCAGCCCGCATTCAGCTCGGCGGCAGAAGCAAAGAAAACGTCATTACCCGCAATGGCCATAATTCTTAAGCCTTAAAACCAAATGCCGGCTCGGTCGCCATCGGCAACTTCACTTTGTCAATCGCCTCGCGATTCGCCGTCATCGACTTCCGTGCCTGAGCCACAAGATCTTCTTCCTGCGCTTCCACCTTAAGCGGAGCAACAGCAATCGCCGCAATCAACATCTCTCGACGCTTCATTTCAGCAAAGCCTCCAGTGCCGCTTTCTCCATCAAGCTGGCGGGTGCAGTCTCGCCAGTCCAGATCTCAAACTGCTGTACTGCCTGAGCAAGAAACATCTCCAGGCCCTGAATCACGCCACAACCTTGCGCCTTCGCTCTCTTGAGCAGCTCAGTTTCAATCGGGTTATAAACCATGTCGAAGACGACATCGGCCGGCAACTTGCCATCAAAGAAACACTCGTTTGCGTGGGGCCACATTCCCATCGGCGTCGCATGTACCAGCGCATCAAACTTACGCCCGTTCAAATGTTCCTTCGCAACGGCCTCGGCCCCGCACAACTTGGCAAACGCTCTTACCCGGTCTGAATTGCGCCCCGTAATCACAACTTTCGCGCCGGCATCAGCTAGCGCGAATGCTGCCCCGCGAGCCGCCCCGCCATTGCCCACCAGCAACACCGTGCTCCGGTTCAACTTGATTCGCTTACCCAACGGCTTGGTTACCGCGTCGGCATCGGTATTGGTGCCGCGCCACTTACCGGCCTTCTTCCAAACCGTATTCACCGCGCCAATCCGGCGAGCCAGCGGGTCCACCACATCCAGATACTTCAGGATCCTCTGCTTATGGGGTATCGTCACGCTAAAGCCCTGCACAGGCAGCGCCTCACAAAACCCCAAAAAATCCTTTAACTGCGTCGGCTTCACCAGAAACGGCAAGTACACGGCGTCGAGACGCTTGGCCTGAAATGCCCGGTTGTGTACGTGCGGTGAAAGCGAATGCCTGACCGGGTCAGCCACCACTCCATACACTTTTGCGGCCTTGGTTAGTTTATCGATCCGGTAGAGTTGCCGCAGCACCCGCGCACTTACTTGCCCTGCCGCAGTCCCCTCTACGGAATTTGGTGCCGCATAGGTATATACGCTGCCCTGCGCATTACACAACACGCGAGTTGCAAACCCAACCTCACCCATCGCCAGCAAAATCATGGGCACCTTTGGGTGAGCTTTCTGCAGCGCCAGGACCTTTGCTGCGTCACTTGGCTTGGTTGCCGTGGTCACCAACTTGTATGCATCCGCCGGCACCTTCATCATTCGCCGCAATACAGGCTCTAGCGGTGGCGTGCCCTCATAATTGTGCCAGCTCACAATCAGATGCGCCTTGGCCCGAATGTGTTCCAGTTTTGCCATCGTCTTCTCAGCCGTTTCGATTTCGACATCGATTGCATGAGCCCCGGCATCAATCGCCGCATCCAGAATCTTGATTTGCTCATCGATCACGCCATTGAACTTGCCATGGTTCTGATGTCTGCGGCAGGTTACCAGCAGTGAAACATCCGGGTGCTTCTCGAGAAAAATACTGACAGCCTTCAGACCAGCCTCAGGCCGGTTCAGATAGTCGAGTCGAAACTCCAGGAAGCGTTCTCCAGCCGCAACTTCTTTGTCTGCTTGATCCAGCAGTTTCTCGACTGTAGGTAAACCCAAAGCGATGCAAACTTTAGGCAATGCCGCGCGCGTTGTCATAGGTTATGAAGCGAACCTTAGCTTATCACCGCACCCGAGGGCTTCTCTGCCTTCTTCAACTCTTCAAGCCGGAGCCTCCATGCATCAAGCAGAGGCCCAGGATGCCTCACTCCAAATCGCGCCACTCCCATCTCTCTCAGTGCCATCACCTCATCGAGACTCTTGCCATCCACCATCAGCTTCAAAGCGACATATGGCGCACACTTCGTCAAAATCTTTTCTACTTGTTCTGCGCGATATTCGCTAGCGCTCAACATGGTCGCTCCACTACGCTTGGCCATCTTGCACAAGATGAGCAACCGCTCCTCATCAAGCACGCTTGCATCCACGCTTACCGTAAGTGCCGCCGAGCCTTCTTCACAAGTTTTGAGTAACTGCATCAGCTCAATCTCGACATATTGAAACTGCCGGCTCATCAATTTCGGCAGACACACTTTGGCTTCCACATCCAGCGCCCCACGGCGCAGCATGTCTCTTACCTCAAACTGTTTTACTGCTGTCGTGGCATCCCCCGGTGCCCCACTCGTGCGGCTTGATAAACGAACCGGTGCAACCACCCAATCCTTGGCTAAATCGAGATCGCAAGGCCTCACCACCACACTCCTCACCTCGTAGGCTTGCCCACGCATGCACCCCTCATGCACCTGCTCTTCTGTCATCAAAGGGCTCGACAAGTGATAATCCACCAGCCCGGCTAGATCGCGATATTCCATCCTATTAGTTATATAAGGAAAATATGCGCCTCCTGCTCGCTCTCACCATCCTCGCCCTCACCACCCTTGCCGCAAAGAAAGCCATCACTCACGAATCGATGTGGCTGATCCCTCGCGTCGGTGCACCCAGCCCCTCGCCAGATGGCAAGTGGGTTGTCTTCGCGGTCATCCAGCCCGCCTACGATCCCAAAGAGCAATCGTCTGATCTCTGGCTGGTTCATGGCGACGGCAGCACGCAGCCACGTCAACTGACGCACTCGAAAGCATCGGAGTCCAGCCCTACTTGGTCCCCTGATGGCAAGCGCATCGCCTTCACCGCCACTCGTGACGGCGACATGGATAGCCAGCTTTACGTTCTCGATCTCGTCAGCGGAGGTGAAGCGCAGCGCTACACCTTGCTTCCCGGTGGCGTCTCAGACCCGCGCTGGTCGCCAGACGGCAAGCGCCTCCTCTTTACTGTTATGGTGCAACCCGAAACCACCGCCCGTAAGTCCAATGCCCGCGTTTATGAATCCTTCCCTATTCGCAACTGGGATCACTGGATTGATCAAAAGCACGCCCATATTTTCGTCATGGACGATGGCCCTGGTGTCACACCCAGAGACATCCTTGCGGGCACTAAATGGTCTGCCACCCCTGGCATGGCTGCCCCCCTCTCTAACTCCGGCGAGGACCCTGGTGCCGTTTGGACGCCCGACTCCAGGTCGATCATCTTTCAGTGCGACATTAACCGCCATGAGGCGGCCTACGCAAACGTCAAAACTAAAATCTTTCTCGTTTCAGCTAGCGGAGGCGAGCCGCAACCGCTCACTGCGGGCATCTATTCCTATGGCAGCCCCAAGTTCCGTCCTGACGGCAAAGCCCTGTACATGACCGAGAGCCGGGAAGGCGTCAATAACGCCACTTACAGCATCAGCCGCCTCTCCATGATTCCCTGGCCTCAAGGCGGCGTTCCGCAAACCATCACCGAATCGATAGACCATTCTGTCGACGCATTTCTTTTCACAGCAGACTCAAAGTCGATTTATTTCGCCTCTGACGCCGCTGGCCTTGGCAAGCTTTTCCGCATTTCGGCCGTTGGCACCAACTTGACCGAACACCCCCAACGCGGAGGTAGCTTCTCCAATATTGCCATCGGCGGCAACACGCTCTTTGCGAATTTCGACAGCGCCACCCAACCCGCCGAAATCCACGCCCTCGACACGATCAAGGCAACCACCAAAACTCTCACTCATTTCACAGATCAAGCCATCGCAGACGTCGATCTCTCTGCCCCCAAGCACTTCTACTTCACCTCAAAGAAAGGACGCCTCATCCACAACCTGCTCATCAATCCGCCCAACTTCGACGAGAACAAAAAGTATCCTCTTCTCGTTTTGATCCACGGCGGCCCGCACGGCATGTGGAAAGACCAATTTTTTCTCCGCTGGAACTACCATCTCATTGCCTCGTCCGGGTACGTCCTGCTTCTGACAAACTACACGGGTTCCACAGGCTTTGGCGAAAAGTTCGCGCAGAGAATCCAGGGAGACCCTCTCGCTACTCCTGGCGACGAACTCAACGAAGCCGCAGACGAAGCCCTACGACTCTTCAATTACATTGACCCCGCTCGTCAAGCCGCAGGCGGTGCCAGCTATGGCGGCCACCTGGCCAACTGGCTGCAGGCGACAACGACGCGCTACAAATGCCTTGTCTCCCATGCCGGTATGATTAACCTTGAGTCGCAGTGGGGAACCAGTGACGTGATCTACTCGCGCGAACTCAACAACGGTGGTCCTGTCTGGCAGCAAGGCGAAATCTGGCGCAAGCAAAATCCCATCCGTTATGCGGCCAACTTCAAAACACCAACCCTGGTCACTGTAGGCGAACGCGACTTCCGCGTCCCCATGAACAACTCGCTGGAATACTGGTCAGTGCTCCAGCGCCAGCGCATCCCATCGAAGTTGATCATCTTCCCCGATGCCAACCACTGGATTCTGAAGGCAGAAGACTCCCGCTTCTTTTATCAGGAACTCAGCAACTGGCTGGGCCGCTGGCTCAATTAGCTCTACTTCAAATCCCTGAATCCAGCCACCCTGTGAAATGTCAGATAGTTCGCGTCATGAGCCCGGTGCGCCCCGCCCGACTCATCATCAAAGGCCGTCCGCGACGCAACAATCAAGTCCTTCCCCTCAAACTGCCAATCCACATATTGGAAGGCATGTTGCAGCGGATCTGGATGCTCGAGAATCGCCGCTTTCACGGTCCACACCTTCAAATCCGGTGACGACATCAAGGCCAGCGTATTGCGGACCGAGGCCGGGTTCTCAGCAGACAATGAATACTTCTCCAGCGCTGGGTTAGAGAGTGTCCAATAGCGCTTCGTCTTCTTGTCCCAGCGAATTGAAAACTTCTTCGACCCACCCGGAAAGACGACAAACTCCGTCTTGCCGTCCTGCAAGATGGCGGCATACTCCCGGTTTGCCACCCGCAACACATTCACCAGTTTCCCGTCTGGGGCAACGATGAGATTCCCTTCGAGCCAATGGTCCCCAACTGGCGCTGTCTCCTTCGGAAACTTGAGACGTGGGCTAAAAGTCCAACTCGCCGGCAGCATCAGGTCCGACTTTACCGGCGCGCTCGCCGTTAGCGCTTCGAAGAAGCCCCACTTGCCCTCTGGATGCCATTCCATCCCACGCCAGATCCGCCCCTGATGAATCGCAATTGGCACCGGCGCAGTGTGATAGCCAGTTTCTGTAGTCAGGTACGAGGCTGCGCTCCAGTTCTTGCCGCAATCGAGCGACTTCCGTATCACTACTCTCCCGTACTCATAAGTTGTACCCATCAGATACAACACCTTGCGGTGCTCAAACAAATTCGACCAAAACTGATCCTGCAACTCTGCCGTCTGCTTCCAGACCTTCCCCCGGTCTTCAGAACGAAAGACCCGCGTCAGCGCAGATACACTTTGCGTAGACCCAGGCCCAAAGAAATCATGTGTTGCCACATAGGCCCCATCGCGACACTTCACAATAGAAGGAGACCCGATGTACCTCCGGCTTGCCGCTGCTTCATGATCCACCACCACACCCGGCGGCAAAACTCCCAGCATCAGCAAGCCGACTATGGTGATCATTGCAGGGTCGAAGCCCCCTGAATACCCATCGTGTTGTCGGCAACGTTCTTGTTTGTATAGTTGTCGAGGTTGATCACATATGTCTCTGGGGAATCAAGCAAAACAGGCGAATGGGTCGCACAGATGATCCGGAATTTCTTCTGGTCTGCCAATTCGAGCAACATCTTGAGGATCCGGCGCTGGTTACTCACGGACAAGGCCATCTCCGGTTCATCGAGAATCAGCACCGTGCCTTCGGGCAAACTCGGGAAGTTCTCTCGAAACATTGTCAGCATCACCTGCCCGTGACTTGCCATCTGCAGAAATTCCAGCATCTGGGGATTATCCTCAAACAGCTCCAGTTGCATCCGCGGATTGTGCTGCTCGGCATCAAAGAGGTAAGGCTTGCCCAGCGTCAGCTTCCCGGTATCCAGTCTGTATATATACCCATCCACCTGCTCGCCCTTCATCGCGTAGTAAATCGAATGCAGCAAAGTGCTCTTGCCGCTGCCGTTCTCGCCGCTCAACATGATGACAGGGTGAGAGAGATCGATAATCATCGGCATGTGAAAGTTTAAATTCACGAAAACCGGGTGCGAAAGGATTTTTAGAAACATCGGGTCAGAAGTCAATGGTTTGTACTCTTTTCTCCAGAGTACCGCTCATGAGGCACTTCGTCAGGCTCAAATCCCATCCGGCGCACTTCTTCCATGGCCGCAAAATACTCGCCCAAGTCCGCCGCCCCGCTCAACAAGCGGGAGGCAAGTTGAAGCCGTGCGTCCCCATCCTGGTTCACCACCTTGGCCAGACGCAACCGAACACTGCCCTCCACCTCACTCACAAACAATAAACAACCGTCGGTGAGCCCCAATTTCTTACGTAGCTTTGCCGGGATCACTACCGTGCCCCGTTTTCCCATCTGAAGAAATTCTTCGGTCATGTCATCAGAATATCTGAATTACAGAACTTCATGGGGTTGTAATAAGACCAATTCGTTCTAAAAGAGCGTCCTGTGTGGCGTCACGACCCATAAAACTGCGAAAAAGTTCGCGTGGCTCTTCGCTATTTCCCTTTGCCAGAATTTTTTCGCGATAGTCGCGGCCAACGGATTCATTCAGTACGCCCTCGTTTTTGAACCTGGAGAAGGCATCTGCGTCCAGCACCTCGGCCCATTTGTAACTGTAGTAACCAGCTGCATAACCCACTGGCCCAGAGAAAAGGTGGGTAAACCCGAGAATCATCCCATACTTTTCAGGCAGGGTAATCGGCGTAAAACGCTGTAAGACCTTATTGGCCATCGCTACCAAGTCCGCTTCCACATTTGGCAGAAACTCTGTATGCAAAACCAGATCTACCGTTGCTAGGCCCAACTGCCGCATCTGACCCGAAGCCGCCCGGTAGCTTCGAGCCCGCTTCATCTTCTGGAAAAGCTCATCAGGAATCGCCTCACCCGTTTGGTAATGCCGGGCAAAGAAGTCTAGAGATTCCCGCTCCCAGCACCAGTTCTCCATAATCTGGCTCGGCAACTCCACAAAATCCCAAGGCACATTCGTTCCGCTTAAGCTTCGCAACGGAACCTCGCTAAGGCAATGGTGCAACAGGTGGCCAAACTCGTGAAAGATAGTCTCCACTTCGCGATGTGTCAGCAAGGCCGGCTGATCGGGCATGGGAGGAGTCATGTTTCCGCAAATCACACCCAAATGCGGCGCAAAGTTGCCATCGGCCTGCGGGCCACCAGTGCGAAGCGCTTCCATCCAAGCCCCACCGCGCTTGGATTCTCGAGGAAACCAATCCGCGTAGAACGCTCCAATCATGCGCCCATCCGAGTGAATCTCGTTATATCGAACGCTTGGATCATATACCTTGGCATCTGCGATATGCCTCACTTCGATCCCGAATAATTTCTCGCACAACTCAAACATCCCGGCTACTACCAGGTCCACTGAGAAATAGGGCCTCAGGGCTTCTTCGTCGAAGTCATAAAGGGCCTGCCTCTGCTTTTCCGCGTAGTAACCTACATCCCATGGCTGCAACTTCTGGCTGCTGAAGCCCTCCAGCGCTTCATGTTCTTCGACAAAGCGGTCGCGCGTGGCGAGCTCTAGTTCACGCACAAACTCCCGCGCAATCGCCCCTCTCTGGGCCATCCTATCGGCCAGTACAAAATCGGCAAAGGTAAAGTACCCCAAAAGCAACGCCTTCTCGCGCCTCAAGGTTAGAACCTGTCGCATGAGCTCCCGATTGTCATAGGGGCCCTCAGTCGCGCGTTCGTTGTAGCCCTCCCAGAGCTGTTGTCGAATTGAGGCGTCATCGAGATAAGTCAAAACCGGGACAAAGCTTGGTGCCTGCAGGGTAAACCTGTAGCCCACTTTACCCTTTGACTCAGCACTTGCTTTTGCAGCAGCCTTCGCGTTTTCTGGCAACCCGGCCAACCGTGCAGAATCCTCCACGATTAACTCATACGCATTCGTCGCATCTAATACATTCTGCGAGAACTTAGTACACAATCCCTGCAGCTCGACATCAATCCCCAATAGCCGAGCCTTGAGCTCTGGCCCCAGATCTGCGCCATGCCTGCGAAACGAGTCAATCTGCTTGGTCAGAAAGCGTTTTTCGAGCGGATTCAGACCCTTTTCACTCACACCCTGTAGTGCACTCCATAGTCTGGCATTAAGTGGAATCGACGAATAGAAGCCGCTCACTTCCGGGTCTATCGTTTGCACTGCTTCGCGCAACTCTGGTGAATTGGAGACGCATTCCAAATGCCTGACTACCGACATCGCAATCTCGAGATTCACAGTGGATTCGTCCAGCGCCGTCAAAGTGTTGGCAAAGGTCCTGGGCCCGTCGAAATCCTCGATGGCCTTTATATTGTCTTGCGATTCGGCAATCAACTCCCTCACGGCGGGCACTATGTGTGACACTTCAATCTCGTCAAAGGGAATTTCGAAAGGTACTCTCAACAAGGGGTTCATGACAGCTTCAACATCTCCTCTATTTTCTCAACGGCAATTTCGCATGCCCCTTTAGGGGCATCATAGTGAGTAACGATTCTCACGAGCGTAGGCCCAAAGGCGCTCATCAGCACGCCACGTTCAGCCATGCGGGATGAGAACTCCGCTGCACTCCAGGGCGTCGCGGCAACATCAAAAATCAAAATGTTCGTCACTACTTTGGATGCGTCGATCAAAATTCCGGGCATGATAGAAATTCGCTCGGCAATCATTCGCGCATTCGCATGATCGTCGCCCAGCCGCGCCGGCATCTTCTCGAGTGCAATTAAACCAGCTGCAGCCAGAATTCCCGCCTGCCGCATCCCACCGCCAAGCCGTTTTCGGTATAAACGTCCCTTATCGATTAGCGGTTGAGGCCCCACCAACATGCTGCCAACTGGCGCACCTAGCCCTTTTGACAGGCAAAACATGACGGTATCTACCTTGGCTGTGATTGCAGCCACGCTTCGTCCCGCTGCAACTGAAGCATTGAACAGACGCGCCCCATCCATATGCACTGGCAAGCCTAAACCGTGAGCCCCGTCACAAATCGCATCCAGTTGGGCTTGTGGGTAGACTGTGCCGCCGCCTACATTGTGCGAATTCTCCACTTCGATTAGCCCGGTTGGCGCCGCATGTGGCCCGAGCGGTCGAATTTCTGCTTTCACCTGCGCCCAATCGAGCAAGCCATTTGCAGTTGGAATCGCCCGGGCTAAGCATCCCGCAAACCAGGCCATCATCGAGAGTTCGTAATTCAGAATGTGTCCACGTGAATCGCAGATCACCTCCTGACCATGCTCGGTATGGACCTTAATGCCGATCGTATTCCCCATCACACCGGTAGGAACAAACAGACCGGCTTCTTTACCCAAAATCTCGGCCGCTCGCTCTTCGAGCCGGTTTACCGTCGGGTCTTCCCGGTAGACGTCATCGCCAACTTCAGCCGCTGCCATCGCTGCCCGCATCTCGGGTGTAGGCCGGGTTACAGTGTCACTGCGCAAATCGATCATTTCCGCCATGGAATACCTCTAGTCCAGTCTCTCTAGATTCGTGAGATCCGTCATGCCGAAATCGTCCCCTGTGTAAACAAGTTTCAATCCACTGATACGAGCCAAGGCGTAGCACATGCAATCGCCAAAATTGAGTTTTGCAGGGTGTCTACCTTTACCGAAACGCAAGAATGCGCCGAGCGCCATCTCAGAATGCTCTCGCCTGAATTCCAAAACTTCGGCCCCACAATCGCGGATGAATCCTTCTACTGCATGCCTAGCATCCAGACTACGAGAACTCATCACGAGGCTTGCCTCAAGCAGAATTGGTGCTCCAATGGCGACATACTTCGTTTCGGACAGCAGGATCTTCAATCGCGCGGTGCCTGGTTCTTTGAGCAATGCACACAAAATTGCAGACGCATCGAGCAGGATCATACGCCGTCCGCACCAAATCCGAGGATCTCTTCCACTTCTTCTTTTCGGATTCGCTTGCCTTTTACGTCCTCTGGCAGGTACGGCCAAACTTCCCTCTCCAAAAAGCCGAACGCCCTCTCACCCCGATCCATGTCCACAAAATGTAACCGCAGCCGCAGCTTTCGCTCTTCGAGAGCTTTTCGTATGGCCTCGGTCTTGCTTTCATGGGCCAATTCGGAAACTTCCTTTGCCAAGCGCTCTACATCCGCGTTCTTAATGTTAAGAGCCATACACCATTTTTCTTTCTATCTTGACTATTACACCATTTAAGAATTAATTCAAGTAAAGTTGATCTAGGGCTGGAAAAATATTCATCTGAATTGCAGATATTCAGAAGTTCTACTCCAAAAACTGCTGGAAAACATCATTCGAAACTAACACACCGCGTGGCGTCAACAGAATCCTGTCTTTGCGCCATTCGAGCAAGCCGTCACCAACGAGCCTCGAAATTTCATTTCCAAAGCGATCCCCCGCGACAACTCCCTCGCTCAACCTCAATCCAACCCAATACTTTTCATTCGCAACATCCGCCAAAACCCGCTCGGGTGATACCCCGCCCTGAGCATAATCCTTTACATCCTCTGCGTTCTGCCACCGCCATTTGCCGTCGAAGGAATGAGCATCAGCTCCAAAACCCAGATATGGTTCCAGCTTCCAATACTTCAGATTGTGCAAGCTCTCAGCCCCGGGACGCGAGAAGTTAGAGATCTCATACCTGTCGATCCCCCCCTCCGCCAGCCGCTGTAAAGCCCGCTCATAGAAATCTGCCTGCAGGTCGTCACTGGGAATATCCCGCGCTCCATAGCGCTTACCGTTCAGCAATACCTCGGCCCCCAGCCGGCTATCCTCATCCACTTCCAAAATGTAGACACTCACATGCGGAACCTCCAGGCGCAAAACCCAATCGAGGCTCTTCTCCCAACTCTCCCGGGTTTGCTCTGCCAGTCCCGAAATCAGATCAATATTGATCGACTCAATTCCGTGCTCCCGCAAGAGGGCGACATCAGCCGCAACCACCGCTGCGGAATGCTTGCGCCCAGTCCGGCGGATCTCCCGCTCGACAAAGCTTTGCACGCCTAGACTCACGCGATTAATCCCCAACCGTCGCCAGGCTGTCACCCGCTCTGCGGTCAAAGTCCCAGGTGCCGCCTCCATCGTCGCTTCGCGCCAAGGCCCACCGGGCACTGAACCCAACACCGCCTCCAACTGGCCTAAATCCCATAAACTGGGCGTTCCCCCACCCAAATACAATGTTTCTGGCGTAAACGTCCACTCGGTGCCACGAATCTCATCAACCAGGCGCTGCTGATAAACCGGCTCCAGATCTTTGGGAAAAACACCCGAAGCAAAATTACAATAGCTGCACTTTTGCGCACAAAATGGGTACGAGATGTAGACCCCCGCCATTAGAGCGCAACAGCTTCCCCAACGCGCTGTTCCAATAAATCCGACAAAAGCTCCTTCAAGGTTTGTCCTGTCCTGGCAAACACGAATGCCGCACGGGTATCATCCCAGTCCAGCTTGTAGCTCTTCACCCTCGCACTCACCCAAACTTGATGAACCGGCGCATTCGGGCTGACCACATACTTTTCTTTAGGCTCTTCAAATTCCACAGTGAGGGCCCCAGCCTGAAAATCCGGATCAAATTCAAACTCATCAGCCGCCTTCAGCAGTGCTTTGTTTAAGTCCTCCAACGCCGAATCACAACGCAACGAAAACTCAGAATCTGTCATCAGAATACCCCTGCTCGTAAGCTAACAAACTTTCAGTGTCTTTCGCTCCCCTCATTGCATCTGCTAAGGTACGTTTGTGTCCACATGGACAGATGTAAATGACCGGTGTCTGTATTCGCCATTCCGAGCTTCCAGGGTCTTCGCGACTCTTTGTAGATTTTCTCTACGATTTTTCTCGCGTTGAGGCCTTTTTTGCTCACGACCCCTCTAACCCCGAATCGATCAAAAACGCGATCAAAGAAATCGAATACCCGCCCGCCCGCCGTGCCGCCGTAGTAGAAGCACTTCGCGTTACCAACGGTGATCATCCAGCCCTTGAACTGCTTGCCAAATCAGATACCGTCGCAATCCTCACCGGCCAGCAAGTTGGGTTATATGGTGGACCAGCCTACACCCTTTATAAAGCTCTCAGCGCCGTGCGGCTCGCCCGCGAACTTACCAGCACCGGCCAACCGGCAGTTCCTATTTTCTGGCTCGCCACCGAAGACCACGACGTAGAAGAGATCCGCTCCGCCAACTTCTGGGATGGCACAATCACGGCCGATGCCGCTTCTGATACACGGCCCGCCGGGCTTCATAGCCTCAAAGGCCTCCCGCAAGACCTCCCCTTGACGGCAGAAATCGCAAGTTTAGCCCAGCGTCACTATCAGAACGGAAGGAGCTTCGGTGAATCATTCCTCGGTCTACTCAAAGAACTTCTTGCCCCCTATGGCCTGCTCTTCGCCGACCCCCTCGAACCCAAGCTGCGCTCCATCGGAGCCGAATTTCTCTCAAGTGCAGCCCGCAGGGCCCCTGAACTCTCCGAAAAGCTTGTAGCACGAAACAAGCAGCTCGCCGCAGCCGGCTATCATCCACAAGTTCACTTTGAAGCCAACGAAACTTCGTTTTTCTTTCTTCTCGAAGATAACCACCGCAAACAGCTCAAATTCGACCCGAAAACGTACGACGCGGAGGCGATGGCCGCCCAGGGCTCCAAGCTTTCTCCCAATGCGCTGCTCCGCCCTGTATGGCAGGATTGGCTTTTTCCTACTGCCGCACTGATCGGCGGCCCCGGCGAAATCTCTTATTTCGCCCAGTCTGAAGTACTCTACAAACTTCTCCTTGGCCGCATGCCGCTGGTTGTCCCCAGAGCCTTCTTCACCATCCTCGACCCCAAATCAGCGAAAACTATGGATCGCTTCCGCGTTCGCCATGCAGACATGCTCCATGATGAAGCCCACGTTCAGCAAACCTTGGCCAAACGCCTGGTTCCCCCCGATGTCACAGAGGCCTTGCAATCCGCAGAACGCGCCGTAGAGCAGGCGATGTCCGCCCTAGGTGCCAAACTGCAAACCTTCGACCCCTCTCTCGCCAGCGCACTCTTAACTTCCCAGAACAAAATCCGCTACCAGTTTTCAAAAAACCATTCTAAAGTCATCCTCGAAATGCTGCGCAAGAATGATCAGGCTTTGAGACAGGCTGCCCACATCTCTCATCGGCTAGCCCCGCATGGTCACCTTCAGGAACGTCATTATTCCTTGCTTTCCATGCTCTCCGACCATGGTCTCGAATTTATTCCCACCATCCTCGAAAACATCCATTACGGCTGTCACGACCACCACGTCCTTCTGTTAGGCTAAAGTCCTATTCACTGTGGCACTCCGTAAGAATCTCATCAAAGAAGCCCTGAAAAACGGGCACCCGCAATATGGCTGCGGCTTCGGCCAACTACGTTCTCAAGAAGTTCTGAAACTCCTCGCTGCCGCCGGCTTTCACTGGGCTTTCATTGATTGCGAGCACGGCGGGTTTGACCTTGAAACTGTTCAGGACCTCTGCCGCATCGCCCCTTACGTCAACTTCACGCCCCTGGTCCGAGTGGCTGACCTCCAATATGCCTTGGTGGCACGCGCCCTTGACGTAGGTGCCCCGGGAGTGATCTTTCCTAGAGTGGAATCTCCAGAGCTGTTGGCTCAAGCTATCTCCTGGACCAAGTTTCCGCCCAGCGGCATCCGAGGCTACGGCCTTACCCCTGTCAATTACGACTACGCTGCGGTAACGATTCCGCAGGCGATCAAACACTACAACCAGGAAACGATGGTAGTGCTGCAGATCGAAACCGAAACGGCGCTCAACCGGGTAGACGAGCTCCTCGACGTCCCTGGAGTAGATGTTGTGATGATTGGCCCGGCGGATCTGAGCGTCTCCCTTGGCGTGCCCGGCGAATTCACCCATCCAAAATTCGTGGCAGCTTACGAGAAAATCCGCGACGCCTGTCTGAAGCGAGGCATTGCCCCAGGCACCCACAACCGGTCGCTTGAGTTAATGCAGATGTGGAAAGAAAAAGGATTCCTATTCCTCGGTTGCGGCAACGAAACCGCCATGCTCTTCGAGCGAGCCTCGGCCATCATCAAGGGGATTTCTGCTGCCCCTGGCCCCGTCTAAAGCGCCAGACGAAGCAGTGGCCGAAGGTGAAGCTCGAAGCGTTCTATCCGGCCTAGGACAAGCCCGATTTGGTCAGCCACTCTGCGGCCACTTCAGCAAATCCTCGCTTGTTGATCTCAACTTCGCCATTCAGCCTCGTCATGGTGGTGTTATCCAGCTTGCCGCTCAGAGATTGCAGCACAGGCAAAATGGATGGATACTTTAGCGCCGCCTCCTGACGGTAGACCAGCATGCAGCGATTTGGGCTAAACACTTTCTGGTCGTCGGCCAAGATCCTGTATTGAGGGTCGTTAAGCCGGGGATCAGTGGATCCTGTAATCAAAATGTCGATCCGCTTTTCTCGCAGGCCGAAGTACAACTGGCTTACCGGTTCCAGCCGCGTGCCACCGCTTTCCTGTATCTTGTAGCGGGATTTCAAATCGTCATAGCCTTCAGGGCTTTGTGCAAAATCGCTGGTGCAGCCGAGCCGCCATCCATTCTTGCTTTCTGCAGCTTCACTCAATGTATTAATTGAAGAGAAATTGAAGTTGTCTGCCCGAATTACAGCAGTGTAAGTATTCTCAAACCCGAGAAAGGGTAAGCAACTCGACTGGGCATTGCGCTGAAGGCCTTTTTGCAGAACATCCAGCATCAACCCTTCATCCAGTTGCTCGACCAATTTCAATAGAACTTTGAAGGCCATTCGCGAGTATTCCGGGTACAGGTCCATGTCCCCACCCTGCAGGGACTGGTACAACACCGTGGCCCCGGGAATTCCAAAGCTGCGCTCGGTCCGCGCCTTCAATTTCTTCTCCAGCAACTGACTCATAATCTCTGACAGGAGATTGCTTTCCACATTGTCTTTCGAGCCAATCTTTAGTTTGGGCGTACTGTTGCAACTAGAAATAATTGCCAAACCCGGCGTTGCAATGAAGGCCCTGCGCTTTAACATAGGTCTTAGTCTAACTCGTTCATTCATTACCTGGGGCTAGCTTGCCGGTAGGTCTTCCAGTTGGCAACCAGTTCGTGAACCACCATCGAACCAACTTTCCAGGCGCTCTCCACAGCAGGGATGAAGCCGGCGTAGCCACCCGCCTTGTTCTCGGCAAGACTCTCAGCCGCAGTCAGCCCAGGGCGCTGGCTGTCGAAATTGCTAGCCGTACGCAACACCAGAACGCGGCTGACATCCACTTTACCGGCCTTGGACAGAAAATGAAGTGATTGCAGAGTGCCAGTATCTTCCATCGCCGTGGTTACATAGTTACCGGCACTTTTGGTGTGATAAGAGACCCAATCGTTTGCCCATTCATTCAGTAACTTGCCATGCCAAAAAGTGGACGATTGCAGGGTATCACCCTTGAGTACGGATGGGGGCCGCTGCGCGTTTGGCATTCCAGGCATCAGGGCCCGTCTGGCCTGGAGTGCGGGTGTATCCCCAAGGTTTGCATCTTTGGTCAAACGGAAGGCCCAATCGACTAGCTGCTCGTTTAGCTTGTACACTTCCCCTTCGTTCTGTTCCCTCACGGGCGGCTCATAAGGCACTGCCTTGCGCAGAGGTACAAAGCCCGTCTTCCAGTTGGCGGGGATTTCGCGGGCGTCGATCTCGTGGGCGAGATCTCCATCTACAACAAAAGTGGCCCAGGCGGCGCTGCCAAGCGTAGCATCGGCGGGGTCTACGCCTGCGATTCCCGCTACTAGCCAGTAAGCCTTGGTGAGGTCAAAGCGTGAATCCATCCCAAGGGCCATGATGCTGGCTGCGGCTTTGGCCGTGCCCACTCCGGTCACCATCGCAATCACACCCTTGCCGTCGCTTCGAAGCGCCCGGTTGCCTTGAGGGAAAGGAATCACCTGGGTCAATTTCTCGCGCTCCACCCAAAGCTGGAACTCTCCGGGTGCATCTCCGGTGTCTTCTCCGCGCTCAAACATGGTCACAACGACCACTTTGATTTCCCGTTTCTTCTGCGCGGCAACGCCTAACGAGGTCACAAGCAAAAAAGCCAAAAGTTTCATGCAATATCCTGTTCGGAAAATGCGCCGCAGCTCAAGCCGCGGCGTAAGAAAACCATTAATCCCTCAACCGTCGCCGCATCGTCAAACTGAGTACCGGCGAGGGTAGCCTTGGTTTGAGCGTCGAGAAAAGCCCGGTAGCGTGTGCGCACTTCCGGTAAATGCTGATCAAAGTATTCGTAGAGCCCTGCATAGCGGCTTAAGAGCTGGCCCGGATGTACATCCCATCCGCAATAGATGCCTTCACTAATCGCTCGCAACACCTGTCTTTTGTGCCCCTCAAACGCCGCTACGCGAGAGACAGCGTCGTCGCCGGTCGGAAGCATTGAATAGACTCCATCGCTTACCGCAACCCCCAGAGGCACCATCACTTGCTGAATCGCCCAGCGAGCCTGTGTTGCATAGGGATGATCGAGAGACTGGGCCGGCGCTGGTACCTGCATCGCACTGAGGTAATCGTAACAGCCGAAGTGAGCAGCATCGAGACGATTCTCGCAAGCCTTCACAATGTCGCCCAGGCAACGAACTGCGCTCGGGTGCTCCACTAGAATTTCATGTCGCAGAGTCATTCCCGGCAACCCAAACCGGATCTCTGCCTTCTCCAGCATTTCGCGCCAGCGCTTGGCCGCTTCAGCTTTCTCTATCTTGGGCTGCGTAACGATCAGGTGCTTGGGCAGAGCAGCGCCGGAGGCATACTTGAGAAAGGTTTCGAGGGTCTGCCAAGCTAGGCGGCAGTCAGCCTTCGGGCGAATCCCGATCCTCGCCGGCAGAGTTCCGGCCTTCGACATGCGTGCAAACTCAATCCCCGCTCTGGTAGCCGCATCCTGCTCTTCGGCCTCAGATCGAAAACCGAAGCCATCCTCGAAATCGATCCGGAAGTCTTCAATCGGCTCTCGCCGCAGTTTTTCGCGCACTTTTTCTGATACGCGTTCGACTTCAGGATGCGCCAGTGCCCGATCACCCATCTTGTGGAAGAGCCCGGGCTGAAACAGGTGCGCTCCTCCGTAAAACACGTGCGCCACAAGCCGCGGTGCGGTTGGATCAAGAGTGAATCGCGGCAAGTTTGGGTTCTGCATCCGGCAGAACCATTATCGCTAGCTTGCCGCGCGCCGTGAGGCCCCGCCGTCGAGCACCTCGCGGACTTTGCCTAACAGACTGCCTAGCGTAAACGGTTTTTGCAGAAAGGCCGTGCCGGCAGGGAACTGCCCCGCTTCGAGAACGCTCTCATCGGTGTAGCCCGACACAAAGAGCACCTTAAGCCCGGCATGCTGTTCGAGTGCTTGATGGCTCAATTCCACGCCGTTCATGCCCGGCATCATCACGTCCGTTAAGAGCAGGTCAACCTTGTTGGCCGGATCCGCAAGGAGCCGCAATGCCTCTTCACCATTAGAGGCCTCGATCACCTGATAGCCCTGACGGCGCAGAATCTTGCGCACCAGCGCTCGAATTCCGCCTTCGTCCTCAACTACCAAAATCGATTCCAGTGTTGTTTCAGGCTCGACCGCAACTTCAACTGGGGGCGGCGGCACTACCACTCGTGCCGCCGCGGCTCGAGCCAGTTCTGCTTCCAGTTCTGCCGCGCTCACCATCGGAAGGTAGAGATGCAATTTGGGCCCGTCCAGGCTCAAATCACCATGACTCTGCCGGACGATATGGTAAGCCGACGAGACGCCCAGTTCGATTTCTCGGGCTTGATCGTCAGTCTGCAGCCAGGGTTCGAGCAACCGCTCGCCCCATTTTGAATGTCCTTCATGTTCAAGCGTCAGGCGGACGTAGCGGCCCACCTCGAGCCCTTCCTCGACGCCTGTTGCCTCACCTCGCGCTACGCTTTCGGCAGTGAGCCTAAGGTAGCCGGTGCCTTTCATTTCAAGTGAAGCTTGGCGGGCAAGTGCAACCAATGCCTCTTCAATCTGCGCCCCATCGATTTTGGCCTTGGCCTCATCGTCAGCGATCTGGACTTCGAATGATACCCCTGCCCCCAATGCGCTTGTAATCTTTGGCCGGGCTTGCAAAATCATCTCCGACACACTCGTGATCTTGGGCATCATCACCGGCCGGCGAGTGTAGGTTTGTAGTTGAGTCGTCAGCGCATAAAGCCGCTCGGTTGCCCCAAGTATTTCTTTCATGTCCTGATGCAGAGTGTGTTCCGCAGGCAGGGAGCTCTTCATCTCCTCGCCATACCCGGCAACGATCATCAAGAGATTATTCAGGTCGTGCGCCAGCTTGGCGCTCAACCGCTGTAGGGCGTCGCCTTTCCTGGCAAGATTCTGTTGCGCTTCCAGTTCTCGCCGTTCGGCGATGTTGGTGGTAAGCCCAGCCATCCGGAGTGGCTTGCCATTTTCGTCGCGGTGAATCTTTACAGTTTCTCTGGCCAGAAACTGCAGCCCACTCGCAGCCTGGGCCAGAAATTCGATTGAAAATACCGTTTCAGAGCTGAGGCCGATCTGTTTGTAGAAGGCATCTACCCGCGCCAATTCCTTTTCTGCTACGCGCAATCCCCAAACCGTCTTGTCAGACAAATAACGGCCGGCAGGAAAACCAAGCAGTTCTTCTGACCCTGCGCTCACATGTGCGATGTCGCCAGTGGTGCAATCCAATTCCCAAAGAATTCCGTCAATCGAAGCCGCAACCGACAGCGCCTTTTCATCCTGCTGACTCAGCGTGGCTACCTGATGCGTCTGGTCTTCGATAATGAGCAGCGCCTCTGATTCTGAGTCTTCTTCCCAACTTCTCAGCGGCAACGCGGTTACCAGAATATTCTGGTCATCCCACTTCAAATCACGCTTTGGCGTCGTGATCCCCGAATTCAAAACCTGCTCGGCTACTTCAAGCAATCCTTCAATGGGCAGCAAATCGGCCAATGGACGGCCGAGAATCTCATCGTTCTTCTTGCCCAGACGCATCCGGAACTGACGGTTAGCGGAAACTGCTTTCAAATCCTGCCCCACGATCAAGAGGCTGACAGGAATACTAGCCACAATCTCCTGGTAATAACGGCGCTCAGTCTCAACCAGAGCCAGCAGCCGCGCCACCTCCTTTGGCTTCCATTGTTCAAATTCGGCGCGATCCATTGACATATTTCAAGCTTCTCCTACACCAATAGTTTCCACTTCAGACTCACCTCACTCAAGGGTACTTTGGGTGAACTAGTCAGGAGTACTATTAGCCTAATCGGCTTGCAAGGGGGGGCCGCAGCACCGGGGAGAGAGGGGTTTTGTCACCCCCAAATGGGGGTATTTGACTAGGGAATTGCCTGAGCTACTTTGCCGTTGATCTCTGTCAGTTGCTTCTTTACTAGCTCAATATCATTGGCCTTGGGAGCGAATTTGAGGTAGGAGCTCAAATGCTCGCTGGCCCCTTTGAAATCCTGCTTGTCGGCCAGAATCATACCTAGGAGGTGGGACATCTTGGGGAGCATATGGTACTGGTCGATCTCAATTCCAGACCGGCACAGCTTTTCTGCTGTTTCGGAATCACGCAGGTTGAAATTGGCAACCGCGCCATAAAAAAAGGCTGCTGGAAAGTCGTAGCGATTCAGTTTGATTACTTTTTCGCTCAACTGCTTCACTTCCACCCATTTCTGCTGCTGGGCCTCTAATACGGCAAGACCAAGATAGGGCCTGACGTACTTGTCATCAGACTCAAGCGACTTTGCATAGCTGGTTTTGGCGGCATCGAGGCTATTCTGCATAGCCTGAACGCGGCCCAATTCATACCAGGCTTCGGCAAATTTGGGGTGCAGACTTACAGCCGTTTCAAGCTCTTTCTGGGCGTCAGGCAGCTTGTTCTTCTTCAGCGCATTGCGGGCCTTCTCAAGCGCCTTCCTGGCGTCCTTGGGTGCCATGAGTGTCGTGGCGCTAGTAGTGAACCCCGATACATCGCCCAGGCGGCGCAGAATGATGATGCCGATGTCGGGGTTGTCGAGAGTGCGCCGGCCAGCCAGACTCACCAGCGTGCTACGGTAACCGGGCAGGCTGGCACGCAATTCACAACTCATCAGATCCCGCTCGCTGACGCCAGCGTTTCGACCAGGGGTATTGCCAAATGCACCACCGGAACTCCGCCCAAATGGCTCGTCGGTGTTATTCATGCTGGCGTCCGGCAACATGCCGGCGCGCTGTCCGACCTGAAATCCAAAGCCGCCCTTGGAATCGGTGTATGCCTCGGGAACAGGATTGCCGCCACCCATGCAGACGCGCTCAATCGTTACAGTCTCTGGCGGGGCACTGCCATCCTCCATCCTCACCTTGCCAGAAAGGAAGATGGGGCGGTTCTGCATCTGGTCCATTGTGGTTCGCTGTTGATCCTGCGGGAATGGATTCGTCGGGTTTCGAGGGTTGCTGCCGGGCAAGCCGACGTTGCCTCCGCCCGCATTGCCTCCGCCAGTCGTTGGCCCGGTGGACGCCCCTCCGGCACCGGTGCCGCCGCCATTGGCTGGTGGTGTGGTTGCCTGCCCAAACACCATTTCCGTGCAAAGCAGGGAAGAAGAAAGAAGCTTCGAATAAATCATTTTGACCCCTTCAAGCGAAGTGCAGCTTCGCTGGCGGTATTATTTCATAAGGTGAATCGTCAATCCATAGGCTTAATCTTCGCGGCGCTCTTCGTCGCTTCCTGCTCGGGCCCCACGGCCATTAAGGAGGCGGAGAAGAAGGCGGTTGCGCCGGCTGAGCCAATCTCAGGTCTAACCGGCCTCTATCGTTGTTATGGCCCCTCGCGTGGCTGGGCGCAGGATATCCAGGTGCTTCGGGTTCAGAACATCTTTATCAAGTCGCGCCAAGCCCCGCCAGGCAAGGCATTTGCCTGGCAAGTCACCTTCGTTTCCCCATCGAAGAACCGCATCAAGAATTGCACCTACTCCGTGGTCAAAGAAGATGGGCTGTTTGAAGGTGTCTACAATCCGAACGATGAGGCCTATAACGGCCCAAGCAAACTGGCCCAACCCTTTGTGATTCAGACGGTCAAAAAAGATACCGACGAGATCTTTAAGGTTGCTGCAGAAAACTCTCAAGACTACGCGAAAAAAAATCAGAACGTGCCGATTACGATGTTGCTTGAATTTTCTGAACGCAATCCCGTTGCCGCATGGCGCGTAGCCTGGGGGCCCAGCATCGGCTCGTCTTCGTATTCTGTTTTTGTCGATGCCACCAATGGAATCTTCTTAAAGAAAGCGTTCTAGGCGAGCACTTCGTCATGCATCGAAGAGATGATCAGCAACTCACAACCGCCGCGAGTTCTGATGGCATCGTGGATTGTCTCACCGGCCATCCACTCAAAGTCTCCTGCATTCAGCCTCACCGTGTCGCTCATCTCGATGTCGCCGCTCAACACAAGGCATTGTTCTGGCTGCGCATGACGGTGGCGTGGGTAAATCGCCCCTGGGTCGAGCCGCAAGATCAGGGTCTGCATTTTTGTGCCGCCGTCGATGAAAAGGCTTCTGTAGGTGACTCCTTCAAAAGGTGTCGCTCTCCATTGCATCGCTTCTCGCCGCAGAACATGGATTTCGGCTGGAGGTAGCGCGGCAATTGCTGCCATTAGCTTCTGCTTCAAGCCAGGGCTCGGCCTCTCCAGCGTTCCTGCAAAGGCAAGCTGAGCGGCAGTTTCCAGCAAATCGCCCTCTTCATGGATGCTCTCTGCAGCCAATAAATCTTTCAGGTTGGAATCCATCTATGGCCTTATCGCTTGAACTTCAAACAGATCTTCGGCATATTGCGCGCCAGACGCGAGATTTCCTTTACTTTCTTTTGTCAATCCGGGGGCTACCGGGATTCATGTGCCGAAATTCAGTTTATCCTCTGATTCGGGGGTAGGCGGGGTTTACTCCCTGCCGGCAAAACAGTGACAATAGAGTTTCAGAGATGCGCTTCTTGTTTTTTTCCGATATCCACTCCGACCTCAAGAGTCTCGAAAGGCTGGTGGATCAGGAGGCAGATTACTATTTTTGTATCGGCGACCTGGTTTCGTGGGCTCGCGGACTGGACAAAGCTGGAGAGATCCTGAAACAGCGTGCCGGAAAGGTATTCGTGATTCCAGGCAACCACGAGTCGGCTGGTGACATCCAAGCATTTTGTAATACCTACGGTCTTGAAGATATGCATGCCCAGTCCCGACAATTCGGATCCATTCACCTGGCCGCCCTTGGTTATTCCAACCCCACGCCTTTTAATACACCCGGCGAATATAGTGAAGACGAGATTGCATTGCGCCTTGAGCCCTTTGCGGGTCTGAGTCCGCTGGTTCTGGCCTGCCACTGTCCACCCAAGGACACACCCCTCGACTGCGGCTCTGGCAATCGCCACTTCGGATCCACCGCAATCGCGAGCTTTATTGACCGTGTTTCGCCGCGTTACTTTCTGTGTGGCCACATCCACGAAGCAGAAGGCGTTCAAGCCAATCTAGGAAGTGAGGGTAAGACAATCGGAATCAATGTCGGCAAACGCGGCTACCTGCTCGATTTGTCTGCGCTCTAACTGAATGAAGTCTTTACAAATCCTCAGCTTGGCGATCTTCGCCATCTTGTTCAGCTCTTGCCGTTCATCCCAGTTGAAGGCGCCAATTGTTTTTGACCCGCTCAGCCTGGGCTCAGCCGGGCCTACTCTGAAGAAGTACCTCGAACGCAACGAAGGAGTTGCGAAGCGGACACAAAGCATGGTCTCGCTGGTCAAAATCGAGGCTTCGTTGCCCAACCTTGAGAAAAAAGGTGAAATGATGGCAGCGAAAACTACCGCCCCCAATGGCCACATTTCTTATGAGATGAAGTCCTTTACCGGTGACAACCTGATCAAGACCAAGGTCATTGGCCTGTATCTGAGTGCGGAGCAGGAAGCCTCTGAAGGTGTTACTCCAGCGATAACGGCCCAAAATTATCGTTTCAAGTTTAAGCGCAAAGATAGCTTCGGCGACCGGATGGCACTCATCTTCGAACTGACGCCACTCAAGAAAGTGATTGGGCTCTTTAAGGGCGAGTTGTGGCTAGAAGAAAATAGCGGCCTGGAGCTTCGCCAGTCTGGCCGGCTTGTCAAAAACCCTTCGGTGATATTTAAAACGGCTGATTTTTCACGCGACTTTGAGACTCGTGATGGCGTGACATACCTATCCAAGGTGGATTATCAGGCTGAGACCCGCGTGATCGGAAAGGCAACTCTCAAGATGGAATTCGAGCCGCCCAAGCCCGCTGCTGAAACAATTCCTCAACTCAATCCGTCCCACTTCTAAATATCCCGTGTTGAGGAATACACTTTTGAAAATCTTACTAGTTTTTGCCCTTAGCTTACCCGCCATGGCGCAGCTTCCCGTCAGCGTCGGGCTTAAGGGCGGCCTCGTCTACAGCAATCTGACCAACGGTGAACTTTTCGCCCTCAAGGCCGGCCCATACCTCGAGCTGAGCCTGCCGATCCTCCCTACCATCGAGACTGGCCTCATGTTTGAGCGCTACAAATTCGGCTCACGCACGGAGGCGGTTTATCAGGTACCCGTATTGCTTAAGAAGCGTATGAACGCCATCGCGATCAAGCCCTTTATTTCTCTCGGAGCTACCTTTCGCGGAATCCCCACCATCAATGCAAATGGCGGAGGCATCACCATCGCCGGGGGAGCCACTCTTGGCCTGCTGCCGGTCAAAATTGAGCCGGAGATCCGGTTTACACGGTGGATCGGCGACAACCACGGGCTAAGGCAACAACAGGCCGAGTTCCTGGTCGGCTTTCGCTTCTAAGAACAATGAAACTGCTATTCTGAAAGCGTCGGCAAAACCGTACACATGCGAACATTATTCCTGAATCCTCCTTCGTTTGAAGGCTTTGACGGTGGTGCCAGTTCCCGCTGGCCTGCAACCCGAGAAATTGAAAGCTACTGGTACCCTGTGTGGCTTTGTTATCCTGCCGGCCTGCTGCCTGACTCCAAAGTAGTAGATGCGCCGCCCCACAAGATCACCATCGAAGACACCGTCGCCATGGCCCGCGACTTCGAACTCCTCGTCCTCTTTACCTCCACCCCCGGCTTCCATGTCGACGTAAAGATTGCGGAGATGATGAAGGATTCCAACCCCAAGCTGCAAGTCTGCTTTGTTGGCCCCCCTGTCACTGTTGAGCCAGAAAAAACCCTCCGCGCCTCCAAGGCCATCGACTTTATCGTCCGTCGTGAATTCGATTACCAGATTGTCAACTACGCCAAGGGCACCCCGCTATCCGAACTACCCGGTGTGAGCTATCGCAAAGATGGCGGCATTATGCACAACCCCGAAGGCAGCTACATCGAGAATCTGGATGAGCTTCCGTGGGTTTCGAAAGTCTACCAGCGCGATCTTGACTTCAAACGCTACAACGTCCCCTTCCTGCTGAATCCCTTTATCAGTTTTTATACTTCGCGCGGCTGCCCCGCCATGTGTACCTTCTGCCTCTGGCCGCAGACCCATTCGGGTCACCGCTGGCGCTTGCGTTCGGCGCAGGATATCGCTAGCGAAGTTCGCTGGGCGCTGGAGAATTTCAATGGACTCAAAGAGATTTTCTTCGACGATGACACCTTCAACTATAAGAAGGAACGCACAATCGAGCTTTGCAAAGAGCTGAAGAAAATCAACTTCACCTGGTCTTGCACCAGCCGGGTTACTACTGATCGCGAGACCCTTGCCGCGATGAAAGATGCCGGCTGCCGCCTCATGATTGTCGGCTACGAATCTGGCGCACCTGAGATCCTCAAGAACATCAAGAAGGGCGCGACCATCGACATGGCCGAGCGCTTCACCCGCAACTCTCACGAGTTGGGCCTGACAGTTCATGCCGACTTTATCGTCGGTCTCCCCGGCGAAACGCGCGAGACCATTCAACAGACCATCGACTTCGCCAAAAAGCTCGATTGCGAGACCATCCAGGTTTCGATCGCTCATCCCTACCCCGGCACCGAATTCTACGACTACGCCCAGAAAAACGACCTCATCCAGCTCGACGCCTCAATGACCGACGAGATGGGTCACCAGTTGCCCACAGTCGTTTATCCTGGCCTTGATCGCGGAGAACTGGTCGACTCTGTCGAGCGCTTCTACGGCGAATACTACTTCCGCCCCAAGGCCGCCTGGCGTGTCGTCAGAAAGGCCATCTTCAACACCGATGAACGCCGCCGCCTCTTCAAAGAAGCTCGCGAGTTTCTGGCCCTCCGCAAGAAGCGCAAGAAGTTTGTCGCCGACCAGAAGGCCCAGGCCAGCTACGCCGCCACCGGCGACTGATGCAGGCCTCGCGCACCCGCGTTTACCTGCTCACGGCCTTTGTTGTAGCGGCAAACGTAACTGGAAATTTCGTCCTTTCCTGGGCTATGAGACACCCCACAGGCTGGACACCCACTGCCGTCGCACCGATTGATGCACTCTTAAGCCCTTGGGTTCTGCTCGGCATTCTGTTGCTTGCGGTGTGGACTCTTTCGCGTGTAACCCTGCTGTCTTGGGCTGATCTCTCGTTCGTGCTGCCTGTCACCAGCATTGGCTACGTCTTAAACGCAGTCATCGGCTTCGCCGTGCTTGGCGAACAGATATCCTGGCTACGCTGGGCCGGTACCGCCTTCATCCTCGGTGGCACAATCTTCACCGCCGCAACCCCTCCCAAGGCCGAACCTTCATGAAATGGATGCTCGTCTTCGGCATCGTTGCCTCCACCATTGTTTGCGACTTTCTGCAGGCCAGCGCCGTGAAAGCACACGGCGAAGTGCATTCGGCCACAGTCCTCGCTAAGCTCTTTGGCCAGTGGCGGCTCGCGCTTTCGATTGTCTTCATGGCCAGTAGCTTCTTCTGTTTCACTCAGCTACTTGCCGTTGCGGACCTCAGCTTTGCCGTACCCGCAACGGCGCTCACGATTCCTGCTGAAACATTTATGGCTCGCTATGTTCTGCGCGAAAATGTAGGCTTGAGAAGATGGGCGGGCGCTGTACTGGTCGCCATTGGTGTGCTTTTCCTCGAACTGTGATCTATCTTCTGACAGCGCTTGCTTGCGTCTCGGCGGCATATCAATTGACCGCGCTGCTCGCCTGTCTGCGCCAATTGCTACGTCCAGCCACTGTTGTTAGCAACCCGCAGCCTATTTCGATTCTCAAGCCAGTGCGCGGTCTCGATCCTGATTTTTATTCGGCGATTCGTTCGCATGCCTCGCAAGACTATCCCGCACCCTTTGAGATTCTCTTCGGTGCCGCCGATCTGGCTGACCCATGCCTGCCTGAAGTAGAGCGCCTGATACAAGAGTTTCCACATCTCGACATCCGTATCATCAAATCCAACACCGAAGCCCCCAACGCGAAAGTCGGCGTTCTGATCGATCTCGCCCGTGAAGCTCAATATGACATTTTTCTCGTCAATGATAGCGACATCCTGGTGCCACAAGGCTATTTGAAAAAAGTCTCCGCTCCCCTCAGCGATCCTCAAGTCGGCATGGTGACAACGCTTTACAGGGCCACGGCCTACAGCCTGCCCGGGCGCTGGGAATCGCTCGGCATTGCCATTGATTTCGCCCCCAGCGTTTTAGTTGCGCCGCTAGTTGGTATCAGGGAATTCGGCCTCGGTGCCACCCTTGTTTTTCGCAAGGCGGATCTGAATGCCATTGGCGGCTTCAGCATGATCGGCGACTATCTCGCCGATGACTACCAGTTGGCCCGTCACATTACTCAGCAGTTAAACAAGCACGCTCATATGTCTGAGCTTGTAGTTGAAACTTCGATCGGTGACAATACCTGGCTTGGGGTCTGGCAGCATCAGGTCCGCTGGGCTCGCACTATACGTGTCTCTCGCGGCGGCGGCTATCTGGGCCTGCCCATTACACATACTGGCCTCTGGATCTTTCTGGCAATCGTCATGGGGGGCTGGAATCTCGCCGCAGCTCTGATCATAATAAGATGGACGGCAGCGTTAGTGAGCGGAGTCTTTGTGCTTCGTTCTCCAATTGCTCGCCGCGCCTTCTGGCTTGCTCCCGTTTGGGATCTCTGGGCCTTCCTCGTGTGGATCGCCGGCCTTTTTGGCTCAACAGTCGTCTGGCGCGATGGAGTATTGACTCTCACCAGAGACGGTAAATTACTTCGACAGGTGTCCTAATGCAACTTCTACTCTGTTTTCTAGTTACTATCAACCTGCTTGCGCAAGGTGCCAAGGGGGACTTGGCCCAGGCCAAGAAGGCCTTTGAGCGCTCTCTGCAATTGCAAGAGGCCGGCAAGTTAGAAGATTCTTTTAAAGCCTGCAGCGAGGCGATTGAGGCTGATGAGAATTTTGCCCCTGCCTGGAGAGAACGCGGCAAGATCCGCTGGCGTCTTGGTGAGCCTGAGTTTGGTACTGCCGATCTGAACCGGGCGCTCTTCCTCGATCCCAACGATTTTGAGGCATGGCTGATCCGCGGTGATATTCTGGCCTCCTTAAACAAGTTCGAAGCCGCCCTCCAGGATTACAACAAAGCCGCCGGTCTCGGTCGCGACACCGCTCGACTCTACAGTTCTCGCGGAATTGTCGAAGTTCGCCTGCGCCAATTTGACCGCGCGATTGAAGACTTCACCAAGGCGATCAAACTTCGTCTCGATTTTCCAGGAACTTACAAGGACCGTGGAGTTACCTATACCCTCATGGGTAGATTTCAGGATGCACTGGAAGACTATAACCGGGCACTCTCGGTCAAGCCTGATTACGCCGAGGCCTATCTCGAGCGGGGCTATGTCCTGGGGCAATTGGGTCAATATGACCGCGCCATTCCAGATTTCACCACCGTGCTGAAGTCACAGCCAGACAACACTAAAGCCTACACATTACGCGCTGCAGCCTATCAGCAGATGAACCAGCCACAAGCTGCAGTGATCGACTACACAGAGGCGCTCAAGCGCCAGCCCTCGGCTGTGGGTGTTCTCCTGGCCCGTGGTGCCGCTTTCGCAGAACTGCAACAGTTTGAAGCGAGCCTGGCTGACCGCCAGAAGGCTGTCGAGTTAGCTCCAAATTCATCTGAAGCCTACGTAGCCAGGGGAGGCACGCATCACTTGATGGGCAACCACGACAAGGGCTTTGCTGACCGGGACAAGGCGATTTCACTCAACCCGAAATTCGCTGAGGCCTGGCTTGCCCGCGGTAGCGCTTACTATTTGTTGGACTCTTTCGAAAAAGCGAAGTTCGACCTTGAGAAGGCCCTTGAGCTCAACCCCACCCTTGAAGAAGCCAAGGAAGTTTTAGCTCGAACCAATGAGAAGCTCGCTGTTGCCAAGGCTCCCTCTTTAGCGGCCAAGGCTGAAGAGCCGAAGGAGTCTACCCTTTCCGCCGTCCAGACTCTGGCCGAGAAGCAGATTGCTGAGGCCCCCAAGGTGAATTCTCTGGTGGTGACTACTCCGCAAGTCACTCCGCCATTAGCCACTCAGGCGCAGGCCATCGTAGCGAAACACATCGCACCGCAAAGCCTCTCGGCCGGCAACCTCAACTTTCTTGGCCGCGAACTCAATCAGGCTGGAGACTTTCAAAAGGCGGTCGCCATGTTCTCTCAGGCCGTCGCCAAACAACCAGACTTCCCCATTGCCTACAACGGCCGTGGCTACGCCTATATGAGGATGTCTGAATGGAAGCTCGCCGAGGAGAGTTTCTCGCTAGCCATCAAGTACAACCCACGCTACGCCAATGCGTACACCAACCGGTCCGCCGCCCGGGCCAAGCTCGGAGATGTTGCTGGCTCCCAGCAGGATTCCGCCATGTCGAAACAACTCGGCGGCAAATAGCCTAAGATCGAAAAATGGAGATCGAAGGCGAGGGCTCGCCGGGTACTGAGCTCGATCTAATGTCTACGGCTCTCTATGCAGAGCTCAAGCGGATCGCAGCCAACCAGTTAAAGTTCGAGAAGCGGGGTCATACGCTCCAACCTACAGCGCTGGTGCATGAGGTCTATCTTCGCCTCGCCCAATGCGATGCAGATATGGGCAACCGAAGCCGGTCGCATTTTCTTGCCCTTGCCGCGACGCTGATGCGTCAAATCCTGGTCAATCACGCCCGTAGCCGCAATGCCCAAAAACGTGGCGGCGGTGCCCTGAAAGTGACTCTTCATGAAGACTCCGCCGTCACCCCAGACTCTGCGGTTGAAGTACTCGCAATCGACCAGGCGCTCAAAGAGCTGAGCCTCAGCGAGCCCCGCAAGAGCAGGATCATCGAACTCAAGTTCTTTGGTGGCCTGACCGAGGACGAGATTACGGAGGTCATGCAGATTTCCAAATCCACTGTTACCCGTGAAGCCCGCCTCGGCCTCGCCTTGCTTTACCGCCAGATCAGCGGCCAGCCTACCTAGGCTGCTTTTCCGATTGGCCACTGCCCCTGGAGGCGGCGGGTCATGTAGGCGCCCTTCTGAACGAGGCGGACAATCGGATCCAAGTTTGCAGACCCGGGGCTCCTCTTGTACTCGGCGAGGAATGTATCAAGAAGCCCGAAAAATTCTAATTGGGAAACACCAGGGAATCGAAAGGCGTCAAAGGGAAGTTTCGTATGCGCTGTTCCACGGCCTCCCTTCACCATCGCGCCAATCAATGCCACTGCTTCTGTGCGTGCAGAATAGGGCATATTCATCCCGTGTACTCCATAGGCAACGTGGATCATCTCCTTGTAGAGCCAATGCGAATTGCAGGCTCCGGAACGATTCAATTGCCTGGAATTCCTGGGGAGGCTCACGAAAATGATATTCCCATAGTTGTACTCCGCACTCACTCTCAAGCTCTCGTCTCCGACAATAAAAATCTTTTCATTGAAAATGCTGCTGATCTGTCCAGATTGCACGTAGGGGCAATCCCGGAAGTCCGAGCCACCCAATCTGGAGTCCTTAACATGAGAGAAAGTATAGGTGAAGTCCTCCTCTTGGCCCGGTTTCCACCCTTGGTGTGGAATGTAAACAGTGCCAAACTTGTCCGAAGAATCAAACGAGTAGTTCAAACCGTCTTTCGATTTTGTACAGCCCACCAATTCCTGCAGGTACCAGTTCACCTCTTCAGGGTCTTTGGTGCCATAGTTGTATCGAATGATGTCCCAGGGGTCGGTAAAACCGTATTTCGCGGCCAGACTCACAAAGCTATCCCCTGACTGCACTCGGTGTGCTGTCGCATAGTCAGTTCGGGGATGGCACCAGCGAATGCTTTTTGGTCTTTTCACTTTCATGATCGTTTCTCCTGCGAAAGGTCGCGTTAGTCTTTGAGCGCCTCTATCTCAATAAGGGAAATCCGCAGCACCAAAACGTCAATCATCCGAAAGTTTTTTTTGAAGTGGAGCAAGTGACATGGACGAAACCATAGAACGATTGTTCTCGGAGGCGATGGACCTCAATACGCAAGACCGCGAGACCTACCTGCGTCATCGGCTTCGGGGCAGTCATTCCTTTGTCGAGTCAAACCTCCAACAAGTGCTCGATCTCATTGCCGATGGCAACAAGGGCGAAGCTCTACTGGGAGGCTCAGTCTCGGCGTTGGCTGCCAGCCTGGAGCCATCTCCTGGCACCGCAATTGGTGCCTTCATCCTGCGCGAGAAAATCGGCCAGGGAGGTATGGGTGTCGTCTTTCTTGCTGATCGCGCAGAAGGCAACTTTGAACAGCGCGTCGCCATCAAGCTGGTGCAGGGCGGCTCAGCTCTGACTGCCCGCTTTCTTCGCGAACGTCAGATTCTTGCCCGCCTGGTACACCCCCGCATCGCCCGTCTGATCGACGGCGGCCTCACCACCGATGGCCAGCCCTACATGGTGATGGAGTATTGCGACGGTCTGCCTATCTCTGAGTATTGCCGCAAAAACTCACTCAACCAGCGCAAAAAACTCGAACTCTTTCGTGCTGTCTGCGAGGCCGTCGAATATGCCCACCGCAATCTGGTTGTGCATCGCGACCTCAAGCCAGCCAACATCCTGGTCTCAAGCGATGGTGAGATCAAACTTCTCGATTTTGGCATCGCCAAGCTGCTTCAGCCCTCCAACCCCGGCGAGGCCACTGCTTCAGGCAAACACCTCTTCACGCCCGACTACGCCAGCCCAGAGCAGATCCTGGGAGAGGAGATTACCACTGCAACCGATGTCTACTCCCTTGGTGCCGTTCTCTATCAACTGCTTACGGGTAGAAGTCCGCATCAATTGAAGACCTATACGCCCCATGAGATGACGCAGGTGATTTGCTTCGATCCCCCTCCGGCACTCAAGCTCGGCAACGAGCTTGACGACATCGTCGCGATGGCTCTGCGAAAGGAGCCTGAGCGGCGCTATGCTTCTGTCGCGAGCTTCTCAGAAGACATCGCCCGCTTTCTGGGTCATCATCCGGTTGTGGCACGTGGAGATAGCGCCACCTACCGCGCTCGCAAATTCTTTCGCCGCCACGCAGCCGCTACCCTTGCCGCGTCAGCAGCCGTCTCTTTTCTTGCCGCTGGCCTTGGCATCGCAGCCTGGCAGGCACGTGTGGCCGGGCATCGATTTGAGCAAGTTCGCAGCCTCGCCCATACTGTCCTCTTCGACTTCGACGACAAGATCCGCAATGTCGCTGGCTCCACGCCAGCCCGGGATTTCCTTGCTACCACAGCCGTTAAATACCTGGATGGCCTTGCCAAAGAAGCAACTGGCGACATCAGCCTCCGGCAGGAACTTGCAGCCGGCTATGAAAAAGTCGCAGATGTCCAGGGCGAACCCGCCCGCCCCAATCTTGGTCAGCGTCAGAATGCTCTTGCCAACTACGCCAAAGCACTTAACATTTGGACTTCCTTCGAAGATCTCGTGGCAATGTCCCGGCTGACCCTCAAGCGCCAGCAAATCCTTGGCAACAAAGACATGCTCGACGAAGGCCGTCGCCTGGCGGCAAAAGCCTGGGCCAAAGAACCTGCCCGCGAAGATGCCTTAGGCGTCGTTCTGCAAGCCGAGCATTCCACAGGTCTTTACTTCAGCAACCGTTCGGAATTTGATACTGCCATCACGCACTACCAGCAGGCTGCGGACTACGCGAGACTTTGGACGGCAAAGTGGCCTGGCAAGCTCGCAAATTTGGCCGTAGTCAGCACCTCAATGCGCATGGGCGATTCACTCTTGCGCAAAGGAGAACCACAACTTGCCCTCAATGCTTTCAACCAGGCGCGTGCTGGCAACGATACCTTGCTGCGCGAGAACGCGAGCGATGTCGACGAAGTTCGCCGTTCCTTCAAGCTGCATTTCCTCATTGGCCACGCCCTGGGCAATCCTGAATACTTCAATCTAGGCCGCACAAAAGAAGCCATTCATTCCTACGAGCAAGCAATGGCTATCAGCGAAAAACTCCTTGCAGCCGACCCTAAGAACGCCCTCGCCCGAGGTGACCTTGCTGACGCCAATTGGGCGCTCGCCGTAACCATTGCCCCAATGGACGGCCCCCGGGCGCGCCACCTACTGGAATTGGCCGTGGCAGATTCGGTAGCGGTCTCGGCCAAGTCTCCAGCAACACTTGCCTTCATCCACAATGCAGCGAATTCGCACTATGCGCTGGCCGGAGTTCTGCGGGATCTTGGCAAAAAAGACTCCGCTCTCGATTCCGTCCGTGAAGCTATCAGACTGCAGCGAAGTATCGTGCAGGCCCGCCCCAAGCAAATTGGCCTTCGCCACAATATGATGTCTTCGCTCACTCTGTTTCTTCAGCTTCAGCTCGATTCCCGTGATCTTGACGCGGCAACAGCTACCTGGGTCGAACTCCTCGACATCGCCAAAACTGTCGACCGCAAAGCTGCATCCTTCCGCAGCAAAGCGACCGACATTGCCTCTGCTTACGCCGCAGCCGGGCGCCTGCATGCCTTGCAGCGCAGCAGTGAGTCCGCCAACTGGTATCTCGCAAGCCTTGCGATTCTCGATCAACTCGAAGCCTCAGGAGTGAGCCCGGCCTACCTCAGCCCCAAGCGCGATAAAACGAAACTGGAAATGAACAAGCTTCTCGCTGGCCTCCCACGCATGATACGGTAAGTGCCATTCGTATGCCTCGAATTCTCGTCAATGAGTGCAAGCAGGAAGTCTCTTCATTCAACCCGGTCCTGAGCCACTACGGAGACTTCCTAACCGGTTGTGGCCAGGAGATCCTCGCTTACCATCGCCGTGTCCGCTCTGAAGTCGGAGGCGCACTCAGTATCTTTGACTCGCGCGCAGACCTTGAGGTCATTGGCGGCTTCAGCGCTCGCGGCATCACCTCGGCCGGCACCCTCGCCGGGCCAGACTTCAAAAGGCTGGCAGAAGATTTCCTCGGCGCTGTCCGCCAGGCCAGCCCGCTTGATGCTGTCTATCTCGCCCTTCACGGCGCACTTGCCTCCGAGCAAACCGAAGACACCGAAGGCTACCTCATCGAAGAAACCCGCAAGATCGTCGGGGCCAAGGTGCCCATCGTAGTCTCGCTCGATCTCCACGGTATCCTCACGGATCGCATCCTCGCCTTTAGCGACGCTGTCGCTGTCTATCACACCAACCCTCATACTGACTTTTACACCACAGGCCAACGCGCAGCGGGGCTCTTGCTCCATCTGCTCGACGGCAAGCCACGGCCTGTTCAAATCCGTATCCCGATTCCCGCTCTTGTTCGTGGTGCACAATGCATCACAGAGTCAGGCCTATTTGGCACCTTCGTTAAACGAGCAGTCGAGATCGACAATATTCTTTCTGCCGGCCTCTTTATCGGCAACCCCTTCACCGACATCAAAGACCTTGCCTCAAACGTCCTGCTGGTCACCGGGGAAGCCAATGCGGATCGCGCCATCGAACTTGGCACCCGCATTGCCGAGGACTTCTGGAGAGTTCGCGCCCAAATCCAGCAGCCACTCACCACACTCGAAGACAGCATCGAGCTTGCCAAATCAACCCCAGGCCGCATCGTCCTTGTCGACGCTGCCGACGCCACCAGCTCAGGCGCTTCAGGCGACAGCAACGCGATCCTCGCCGAACTCATCCGCGCCCGGTGTACACGCACTGCTCTCATCCCGCTAGTAGATGCCCCAGCCGTCGAAGCCTGTTTCAAAGAAGGCATCAACGCTGAGCTCACGCTCAAACTAGGTGGCAGCCTCGACCCACGCTTCACTCCTGTTGAGGTCACTGGTCGCGTACGTCTGCTCTTTGACGGCACCCTGCGCAGCGAATCACACGGCGAAGCCTGGTGCGCAGGCGATTGCGCCGTCCTCGAAGCTGGCACCATCACCATCGTCCTTACTACTCACGCAGTGAGCCTCTACGACCGCACACTCTTTTTCGCCTGCGGCCAGGACCCCGCCACCTTCGACATGACCGTCGTCAAATCCCCACTCTGCCAACCGCACTTCTTTGAAGAAGGCGCAGCTTTGGTCATCCACGTCGACGCCCCCGGCTCGACCAGTGCCAATGTCCAATCGCTAGGACACACCAGGGCCACCCGCCCCCTCTATCCGCTCGACCCGGACATGACCTTTACGCCCAAGCCGCGAATCTTCAAGCCCACCTGATGCCCATCCTTTTTTACCTTTGGATTGCCTTTGCGCTTAACTACATCGACCGCCAAATGGTCTACTCGATGTTTCCAGCGCTTGAGCGAGACCTTGCTTTCAGCCCCGTGGCTCTCGCCTGGGTGGGCACGGTATTTCTCTGGTCCTACACTCCAGCCTTGCCCCTGGCAGGCCTCCTGGCCGACCGCTACAAGCGCAATCACCTCATCCTCCTGAGTCTCTTCCTCTGGAGCGCAGCCACCATCGGCTGCGGCCTCTCGCAATCACCTGCCGGCTTTCTCTTCTGGCGGGTCATCATGGGTCTGACTGAGGCTCTTTATTTCCCCACAGCGATGGCTCTGATCGCCAGCCACTATCCCGAGGCCCGGCGCTCAAGGGCCCTCGGCCTCCACCAGTCCGCGCAGTTTGCCGGTGGTGTGATCGGTGGTTGGTACGGCGGCTGGGCGGCAGACCATACAGGCTGGCGCAGCGCCTTTTTGATTGCTGGTGCGGCGGGCCTGCTCTACTGCCCCTGGCTCAAACAAGGCCTGCCCGACTCACCCCCTCCACCGAGGTCTAAAACCGAAGCAGCCAAGCCTTGGGCTCTGGCTAAATCACTTCCCTTCCTGATCCTCGCCGCCACCTTTGCCTCTTACTGCTCCATCCAGTGGATCTTCTTTGCCTGGTTTCCCACCTACCTGCAGGACAGTTTCCACCTCTCGATGACCGACAGCGGCTGGGCCTCCACTCTTTTTGTCCAGACCGCTTTCATCGCCGGCATCTTTCCCGGCGGCTACCTGGCCGACCGCCTCCGCCCCAAATGGCCGCATGCCCGTCTCCTTGTCACTGCCGCCGGTGCCTTCCTCTGTGCGCCCTTTTCGTACTTCGCATTCTCCGCAGAATCTCTTGAAGCGTCCCTCACCTTCGCCACCGCGTTCGGCTTCTTCGCCGGTGGCCTCGCAGCAAACGTCTTCGCCGGCGCTTTCGATCTTGTAGACCCTCGGCTTCGCGGCCTCGCGGCCGGCCTCCTCAACATGTGCGGTGGCTTTGCGTCCGGCGGAATGATCCTCATCGCAGGCATGCTCAGAAAAACCATTGGCTTTGCTCCGCTCCTCTTCGTCGCCATGCTCACCACTATTTTGCTTGCAAGCCTCTTGGCAATCCTCGCCACAAGAGCTAAACTTTCTCCATGTTCTCCCGTCGTCGAGCCATCACGAGTCTAGCCATGCCAGCCCTGCTATCCGCCAAAGATAAAGCCAAGTCCAAAGCCTTCCACTACGCTGAAGTCGAAGCCAGAATCGCCCGCAAAGACTACCGGGGCATCACCAAAGAAGACCTTCCGACGCCTTCCCTGGTGATCGATAAATCAATCCTCGAACGCAACCTCAATTTCATGGCGAAGCACTGCCAAAGCTCCGGCATCGCCATCCGCGCCCATTGCAAGATCCACAAGAGTGTAGATCTCGCCCGCCGCCAGGTCGCTCTCGGCAGCCTTGGCATTTCCTGTGCCACCATCGCCGAAGCAGAGCTCATGTCCGGTGCGGGCATTCGCAATATCCTGCACACCTGCCAGCCCGCAGGTAAGAACAAGATCTGGCGTGCCGCAGATCTGGCTAAAAAAGATTCCACCGCGCTCTTCGTTGCCGATGACCCCACAACGGTGGATCTGCTCGACGAAGCCGCTGGAATTTTGGGCGCACGCATCCGGCTATTGGTCGACATCCACGCTGGCCTTACCCGCCACGGCCACGCTGCGGGTCAACCCGGCCTCGCCCTGGCTCAAAAAGTAGCGAGTTCAAAGAACCTGCAATTCAGCGGCATCATGGGTTACTCAGGCGCAGCTAGCCACACCAAGGGCTGGACTGAACGCCGTGCCCATTCCATGCAGGATGTTGGGCCGGTTGTTGAAACCGCCCGTCTATGCCAGAAGTCCGGCCTCGACGCTGCAATTATCACAGGAGGCAGCACCGGTACTTACAACATCGATAAAGAGATCGGCCTTACCGAGCTCCAGGCCGGCTCCTACGTTTTCATGGATTCAGCTTATAACCACATAGGAAAGAGGAGCGGCGACTCCCGCTACGACGATTTCGCCACCTCGCTCCACGTCCTCACCACCGTGATCAGCCGCAACCATGCAAACCAGGTCACGATTGATGCAGGAAACAAAGCGATGCTCAAGCCCACCGATCAGGTTGCCGGACGCCCCGAGGTCAAGGTCGAAAATCAGGGTGCCGAATTCGGAATCCTCCGCTGGCAGGACGGCAACGGCTTCACCCTGGGCGAGAAGGTTGAGTTGATTACCACCAACCTCGACACCACCACCAACTGCTACGACCGCTACTACGTCTGCGATGGCAACAACTTGGTTGACGTCTGGCCCATCATGGGCCGCAGCGGTGCATTGCAGCGCTAAGTGTTGCCACACTCAGTCTCAAATCGACGCAATGCTTCTACAGCACGACTCATTGACGGCGGCATTATTGCGGGCAAAGTGGAGTTGGCTCGGCTCCACGAGTAGAACTGGCTCGCCAGTTTCTTGCACCCGGCCGCATCGGCGCTCGGATGTGCTCGCTTTTCCCTGAGATCTTCATCAACTGCCAGTTCCGTCAGAGCAAATTTAATCCACGTTTCAACCGCGCGCTTTGGCAAGAGCAATAGCACGCAGTCCGTTTGATCAAAAGCTTGCGGAGTCTTCACCCTTGCGATCTCCTGCAACTGCAATTGCCGAATTTCGTGTCTCCAATTGAAACTCTACGACTGGATCGTCTTTTGATTGGAATGGAAACTGTTCAACGCTACCATCGCGGACACGTGGGGCCTTCTCACCCATTCGAACCAGCGCAGCAATTTCGTAACTAAAGACAGATGGCCCCGATTGAATTTCAAGCTGGACTTTAATTTCTGTTTCAACGTTCCCCCAAGCGCCCCTCTTGCAGGAAAGAAAATTGAAGACGTCGGAAACACTCTTTTCCCCTGCCAACATCCCCCGCAGCCCCTCAAGCAGCCCAAACAGCGATAGTTCTTCACTCGCAGCCGTTTAATCATGAGCCTCCCTCATCATACGAACGGCGTATCATCAAAAGATAGCGATGTCTCAAATTGAATACCAAAGCCGCAGCGGCATTGCCGTTTCGCGCTCCACCTCGAAGCTCCCTTACTCGAAGGGACTCGTCAAGTGGCTTCGAGAACTCGACAAAAAGCGCGGTGTCTTTTTATCCTCCGGCTACGAATATCCGGGCAGGTATTCCCGTTGGGATTTCGCCAGCGTTGCCCCGCCAATCGAAATCATCGCCCGTGGCCGCGACATGGAATTCCGCGCTCTCAATACGCGCGGCGAGATCATCCTCGCCATGCTCGCCAATGTCCTAGAGTCTCACCCGCACTGGGACGCCTTCACCGTCGAGCCCACCATCCTCCGTGGCCTCCTCAAGCCCCTCCCGGCCCTCTTCAGCGAAGAAGAGCGCTCTCGCCAGCCCAGTGCATTCTCGATCCTCCGCAGCTTAATGCAGGAGTTCTCCAGCCCTGAAGTCAGCGACCTCTTTTTGATCGGTGCCTTCGGCTACGACCTGCTCTTTCAGTTTGACCCCATTGAGCTCAAGCTCCCTCGTGATGGCGTCAAAGACCTGCAGCTTTTCCTCTGCGACGAGATCTACCTGATGGACCGCAAGAAAGAAACGATCGAGCGCGTCAGCTTCGATTTCACCCTTGCCGGCGCAACCACCAAAGGTTCCGCCCGCGAAGCCGGTCCTGTCTCCAAATCCACCAAGCGCAAGCCCCGCCCGATTGAGGCCGATCACGAACCCGCCGAGTACATGGCCAAGGTCGAGACCTGCCGCAAGGGCTTCAAGGCCGGCGACTTCTACGAGGTCGTCCTCCGCCAGACCTTCTCCGCGCCTTACTCTGGCAAGGCCAGCGAACTCTTTGAGCGCATCCAGATCGCCAGCCCTAGCCCCTACGAATTCCTGATCCAGTTTGGCGAGGAGCAACTCATCGGCGCTTCGCCCGAAATGTTCGTGCGCGTCGAAGGCGACCGCGTTGAAACCTGCCCCATCTCTGGCACAGCCAAGCGTACCGGCGACCCCCTCGTCGACGCAGAGAGCATCAAGCAGCTTCTCAACTCGGCCAAAGAAGAGTCAGAGCTCACCATGTGTACAGACGTCGACCGCAACGACAAGTCGCGCGTCTGCATCCCTGGCACTGTTGAAGTAATCGGCCGCCGTTTGATCGAAAGCTACGCTGGCGTCTTCCACACGGTCGATCACGTCATTGGCACCCTTGAGCCGAAATACGATTCCCTCGACGCCTTCCTCTCCCACATGTGGGCGGTCACAGTAATCGGCGCGCCCAAGAAAGCCGCCGCCCAGGCTGTAGAGAATCTCGAAAAGACTGCCCGGGGATGGTACGGAGGTGCTATCGGCATGATCAGTCTTTCCAGCGGCGACATCAACACTGGCATCCTCATCCGCACCGTCCATCTCAAAGACGGCGTGGCCAAATACCCCGCTGGCGCAACATTGCTTTACGATTCTGACCCAGCCGCTGAAGAGAACGAGACCCGCTTGAAAGCCACTAGTTTCTTCCGTGCTCTCGAGCCAAAGGTTGAGATTCACAAGGCGCTCACCGCCGCAAATAAACTCAAAGACCCGGTCAAACTTTTTCTCATCGACAACGATGATTGCTTCATTCATACCCTGGCCAATTACGCCCGGCAGGCTGGAGCGGAAGTAGTTACCTACCGCAGCGGCTTCGATCTATCGTTGATCTCAGAAGTCAATCCCACACTCGTCCTGATCAGCCCCGGCCCTGGCCGCCCGGCAGACTTTGGCGTGCCCAAAACGGTTCAATACTGCGCCCAGCGCGGCATCCCGGTCTTTGGTGTTTGCCTCGGCCTCCAGGGCATCGTAGAAGCCTTTGGCGGCATCCTCGACTTACTCGACTACCCAGTGCACGGTAAGCAGTCTCCAGTGAATCACGAGGGTAAAGGCGTCTTCGAAGGTCTGCCCAACCCACTCCTCGTGGGCCGCTACCATTCACTTTATGCAAGGCGCAATGCACTGCCACCTGAGCTTGAAATCACAGCCGAAACCGCCGACGGCATCATTATGGGCGTACGTCACAAAGACCTTCCTATTGAGGCCGTCCAATTCCACCCCGAATCGATGCTAACGCTTGAGGGCAAGGCCGGCCTCAGATTGATTGAAAATGCCATCCGTCTCCTGGCCAAGCCGGCGATTCGCGCTTAAGTCCTGCGTTTTCCTTCTGTTGGCTGCAATCACCTGCGTCTGTTTTATCGACCTTTGCAACCTTTATTTCCGGTGCGGCTGCATGTCTCTTTGGGCCGGTGCCGCAGAGCATTGCAATATTCATCAAAAAGTGATGAAACACTGTCCCTTCTGTTTGCTTCCCACTTATGAGAGATTCGTGCTTGTTGCGATAATCCTCTCCGTCCAGAGCCATTTCATTCGGAGGGAAAAATGGCTCTGGGCCATCTTCGCCTTTCCGGTGGGGGCGGGTCTTGAGGCCCTGGCTCTGGGTTTGTACTATGGCTATTGGAGCTAGACAAGTAGATTGAATGAGCAATCACACCCTCTTTTATCCGGCCCTCAGAATCGGTACATGAGTTCGATGTATCCAAAATGCCCTCCTTGCCCTTTTGGATAAATTGCCTTCATGGCCGCCAGGCCTTGGGCATAGCCGTAGTAAAAGTTAAAGGAAGTTGCCGCGTTTACTTTTAAGTCCACGCTGAGATCATAAAGATTGGCAAGCGATTTCGCCCCGCTCGCCGACCGGCCTTGATAGCCAAAGCTCCAGGGCTGGAAGACGCCACCACCGGCGTACCAGAGATCCGAGCGGCTACGCAGTGCCAGCGAATGGAACTCAGAAGAAAATGAAAATCGCCCTTTGGGCCTCAGTGTGAGGCCAGCATATAGGTCGCGATTATTCATCATGTTGAAGAAGGGAAAGCGGGCAAAAGGGCGCGGGGTCGGCATCACTTGAAAGAAGCTTCCATGTCGCTGATCTGTTGGGTCAGAATCTCCGCTCGACACCATTTGGCCCAGCCGCAACCATGGGCGAAGCGAAGCAAGCACCTTGGCTTTGGGCTGCACGCCTCCTTCCACATCCACCGCATAAGCACGATGATCGAGCCTACCCCACTTTCCCGTTTGGGCCACACCCCAGAACATTAAATCGAGTCCCGCCTTCTTTGTGTCGACGGCATGAATGCTGTGGCCCCCAAACGTCGCAATCCTGAGATTGCCCAAATCACCAGCGCGAGTTGAGGCTGTCCGGTTGTCCCCCTTCAATACACGCCGCCAGTCATGATAATGAAGCCCAAGAATACGCGTTTCGGCTGTGTGGATGCCCTTGCCCCAAGACTTGGTGTAAGCAAGATAACCAAAGGCCACGTTGTTCCAGCCCCAGCCATCTGTCTGAAATACACCTCGAGTAGGTATCGCCCCCACAAAGGTCAAATTGCCCGTCGTCGTTCCTTTTGTGATCGAGTTTCTGCTGTAGTGTGCCCCGTCAAAACTCCTCCCGACGTGTGTCCACCCGAAGTGACCCAGCAAGCGCATATTGATTCGAGTGTTTTTGATCGCCGCCAGAGTCGCATTCTTTGGAGTTAGCTCTGACCCGTCAGCAAACTCGAAGCGCCCCGCCTTCAAGACTGCCCCGTTGCCTCCCAGTCCTTTCCACAATCCAACCACTTGCTTTGGAAAGAGCATGATGTTGTTTCTGCGGCGATCATTTGAGCCGAAATAGTTGGCACCTAACCCGAGCCCGCCCTGAACACCAGGTCCAGTTGCATTATCTGGCAGGCCAAGCAGAACCGGGACGGCTACTTCCACTTGCCAGCCAAATTGCTCTTTGCTCTGCGACATCATGAGTCGAAAGATGTTACCGGAGTATCCATACTGATTCTCGCCCGATGTTGGCTCGAACCAGTTCCAGCTCTCGAATCGAGACCGGATGCTTCCGCTAACGATCACAGACCCGAGCCGGACGGGCTTGGGCCCCGCAGCCACTGTGGCCTTTGTGGCCGCCTGTGCTTCAGCCGTCAAGACACAAATCGCCGTTGCCAGGGCAATAGCCGGGTACTTTCTTTTCATACATTTTTCCTTATTTGATTTGGAGCCGCAGACGGAGGGGCATGGCACAAGGGCCAATCTGTGGGCCTAGTCGGGCAGGCAAAGTTTGCGACGCATTGCTTCGCGAGACTTTTCTGCTGTTACACGTACAAGGGCAGCCATCTTGGGCTGCTCTGGAATAATGTCAGGGACATATCCCCGTTCTTCGAGCGCTTGCGTCATGATCGGGCCTACGGAGGCGATCACAATGTCACGCTTTAGGGCAGTCTCAACCTCATCGGCGAGTCCGAGATTAGACGCAATTTCGAGCAAATGCACAAGCTGGATTGAGGTTGTAAAAATAACAACGTCAACTTCCCGTCTTGCAATCTTGCGCACAGCCTGCTTCAGCTTGCCGATATCATCGGGCAATTCCCATCTGTAAATCGATATGGTCGAAACTTCGGCACCAATCTGACGAAGCGCCTCGATAAACTCAACGTTCGACCGCCCGTACTCCTGAATCGAGATCCGCCGTTCTGGCCGGTCTCTCACGATTGGCACCATTTCTCGCCAGGTATTTGGCTCAGGGATTCGGATCTGCGGCTTCACGCCAAGCTCGTGCAACAAGGCAAGCGGCTTTGGGCCTCGCGCTGCGACAGTCACGCTTCGCAATCCCGCCCCTAGCTCTTCGAGGCTGTACTTTGTTAATACCGCATCGCGCAAATACTGCAAGCCCACTCCAGTGGTAAACAGAACCAGATCAAATCGACCAGCAAACAAGGCTTCGGCCCACTCTACCGCTTCAGAATTAGAATCGATGGCGCGCTCCTGTACCGAAGGCGCGATAAATGGCACCCCCCCGTGACGAAGAATTAAAGATTCCATTTCTTTTGCCCGCCGCGATTCGAGCGACAAGACACGTAGACTTTCGAATGCCATGAATTTTAGTTTAGGCAACCTCTCGCGCGGCAATTCCGTCAAGTGCCAGTGCCAGCATTCCATTTTCGACTCGCACTTCAAAGGTGCGAATACAAGCGTGGCCTTCCCCGGACGGTTTCACCGTAGCCCCGCTTTCAAGACAAACCCGTCTGGCGTGCAGTGGGCATGTCACAGTCAACTTGCCATCCACGCTCGAAACGATTCCGTCTACCAGAGGGCCGTCCAAATGGGGACAGCGGTTCTCTACAGCCAGACACCGCTCCCCCAGGTTAAAGACAGCGATGTCCAGACCATTCACTCGCACATTCCGCCCTTCTCGCAAGGGAAAGCTCTCAATCGCGGAAACCTCAATCCAATTAGATGGCAGCATATTCACTCCCAAGCCTTCCTTCAATCGTAATCAAGCGGGCATCCAGTTCATTCAAGTTCATTAGCGCTGAATCTCCCTCAGCCGGACCAATCGCCTCCAGCGGAACGATGTCGCTAAATTGATAAGGCCTCGGGTTATGGCGTTCAAGCCAGACATCCGTGGCTTGGGCCTTAGACTTCCGTAGCCGATCCAGTAAACCCTGTTTCACTTCTTGACTTGCGTACACAGTATCGCGGCGAATCTTTTCCATCCCGAGCCGCTCGACAAAGTCATAACTTCGTTCCAGATAAACGCCGTGTTCACGGTAATACTGGAAGAACACTTCGGCTGCCTCAACGGCTGCCTCGGTAGTTTCGACTGTAATCAGGAGATCCGCCTTGCGAACTCCCTTGCCAGCTGCGCCACCCACAACCACTTGCCAGCCACCATCGTGGCCAACCAGGCCAATGTCCTTTACGGTTGCCTCAGCACAGTTTCTCGGGCAGCCAACAACGCCCAGCTTGGTCTTGTGCGGGGTGAAGAGGTCCTCAAGCCGCGCTTCAAGATCCACGCCAACCGTGATTGCATCCTGGGTGCCAAAACGGCAGAACTGGTTGCCAACGCAAGTCTTAACCATCCGGACACCCTTTGTGTAAGCCTGCCCGGATCTCATTCCAAGGTCTTCCCAAACCTTTGGGAGATCCGATTTTTTAATCCCGAGAAGATCAATACGCTGGCTGCCCGTAACCTTCACCATCGGCACCTGATATTTATCAGCCACGTCGGCAATCTTCCGGAGCTCGGCCGCAGAGGTGATACCGCCGCGCATTCTTGGGATCACGCTGAAGGTCCCATCCTTCTGGATATTGGCATGAACACGATCATTGACATATCGAGCTGAGCGATCTTCATCGTGGCCGCCCATCCAGATCATGTCTACGAGATAACTTACCGCCGGCTTGCAGACTTCACAGCCAATCCCGTCGCCATAGATGTCGAGCACGGATTGCACCGATTTCAATTTCTGCGAACGGATGATCTCTTTCATCTGATCTTGCGAGTAGCTTAAGCAGTTGCAAATCATTTTTACTTTCTCTTCTGAATAATCTGGAGAAGCTGCCTTCAGCAAAGACTGGCATAAGTTGCTACAACTCCCGCACCCTGTCGCCGCCCTCGTCCTGTCTTTCAGTTGCGCCAGGGTGCAGACACCTTGTTCAACGATGGCGGCGAGAATCGTGCCTTTGCTCACACCATTGCAGCCGCACACTATATGGCTGCCCGGCAGCGCCGCAATATCTTCACCAACATCACTTTGAACACCTGGAGTGAGCAAAGTGCGCCGTTCGGCACTCAGGTCTTTTCCGCTCCGCAGCATCTCCATGAATCTGTGATCGTCAGAGGCGTCGCCCACCAGAATCAGACCCTCAAGCTTGTTGTCTTTGAGTACAAGCTTCTTATAGATCCCGAGAGAAGGATCCTCCAGGCGGACACACTCCACGCCCTCGCGCTGGTCATCAAAGTTGCCAGCGCTAAACACATCAGCGCCCATGATCTTCAATTTCGTTGCCGGCGTATAGCCCGTAAATTTCTCGCTCTCGTGCCCTGTTATGGCCCCGGCCAGCGCCTTGCCCTGATCCCAGAGTGGAGCAACCAGGCCAAAAAGTTGCCCTTCAAACTCGGTGCATTCACCCACCGCATATACATCCTCATGGGAGGTCTGCATGAATGCATCCACAATGATTCCGCGACTGACTTTCAAACCGGCTTCCCTGGCCAGCCCTACATTCGGTCGAATGCCTGCGGCAATTACCACCAGATCGGCTTTCATTTCTTCCCCGTCTTTAAAGCGCACACCCTGCACATGGCCATTTCCCTGGAGTGACTCTGTTGCTTTGTTGCAGAAGACACTCACACCAAGGGATTCCATCTTGCGTCGAAGGTACTGACCACCGCTAAAGTCCAGTTGCCGGTCCATCAGATGCCCCATCAAATGCACCACTGAAACGTCACATCCCTGAACCTGCAATCCACGCGCCGCCTCAAGGCCCAACAACCCGCCACCAATCACCACAGCTTTCACGCCAGGCCCGGAGACCCGGATCATCTCTTCGGCATCGTCCAGGGTTCGGAATACGAACACATTCTTCTTGTCCGTACCAGCCATGGGCGGAATGAACGGGCTCGAGCCAGTGGCAAGAATCAATTTGTCAAAGCCGGTAACACTTCCATCGCTGCCTCGAACCGTTTTCGCCAGTAGGTCAATCCCATCTGCCTTGATGCCCAGTTTCGTTTCAATGCCGTGCTTCGAATACCAGTCGTGATCATTAATCACAATGTCGGAGTAGGATTTTTCTCCTGCAAGCACGCTTGACAAGAGGATGCGGTTGTAATTGACATGCCGCTCTTCGCCAAAAACGGTGATGGCAAATTCCTGCTTGTGCTTCAATATCTGCTCAATGCAAAAGACACCTGCCATGCCGTTTCCTACCAGGACGAGTCTAGGCTTCATGCACCACCTCCGGTGATTTTGTGAACTGCTTTGTGTGACTTTCCAGAAAGTCTATGATCCTGGCTCGAAGTGCAAAATACTCTTTGTTTTCGGCCAATGCCTGCCGGCTCCGCGGCCGCTTCATCGGAATCGCCAGATCAAGCCCGACACGTGCCTCAGGCCCATCAGTCATCAGAATGATCCGGTCAGACAGATACAAGGCCTCGTCGATGTCGTGTGTCACCATGACGACAGTCTTGCGATCACGCTTCCAAAGCTCTTGAACAAGTTCCTGCAGTTCGAATCTGGTGATGGAGTCAAGCATTCCAAAGGGTTCATCAAGCAAGAGATACCTTGGCTCCTGGGAAAGAGCTCTCGCGAGCGAGACTCTCTGCTGAGTGCCCTGTGACATTTCTGCTGGAAGCTCGGATGCGAACTCTTCTGCCCCCACCAGATTGAGGTACCGGTCAACCAGCGCCTGAATGTCCTTCCTGTTCATGTCCGGGTGAGCTTGTCTGGCAGCCAGTTCCACATTGGCGCTGGCTGTAAGCCAGGGCAGCAGCGAGGGAGATTGAAAGACGAAAGCCCTTTCAAGACCAGGCTCCACTACTTCTTTGCCATCCACAATCACCCCTCCAAAACTTGCTTCCTGCAATCCTGCGAGAATCGATAAAACCGTCGACTTGCCGCAGCCGGAATGTCCAAGAAGGGCAACAAATTCCCCCGGTGCAACCCGCAATGTGAAGTCCTTTACAACAGTAACGGGGCCATCTGGTGTATCGAAAATCTTCGTAAGCGAACTAATTTCAAGTGGTCTTGCGTACATCTCTTAGGCCACCTCCGCCGGAATGCTGACGCTCTGAGCTCCACCTTGCGGTGCAACGCGATCCCTGCGCTGCACGGCTGCAGCGGTCAGAAACTCCGCCAACCGGTTGCGCACCGTGATCGCCTTCTCGTCGTGCAAAAGCAAGTTGGCGGCTCGAGGCCGCTGGATCGCCACCGGAAATCCGTTACTCAATCCAGAACGGCCCAGGCCGTGAATACGGTCAGAAAGTAATACAGCTTCCTCTACGCTGTTTGTAATCATCAGCGCCGTAATTGGCCGTGCCGCCGCACTGCACATGCGTGCCAATTCCTGCTGTAGCGTCGCTCGCGTCAAAGCGTCGAGCGCGCCAAATGGTTCGTCTAGAAACATCACGCGAGGTTCCACTGCAAAAGCCCTCGCAATAGCTACCCTCTGCCGCATCCCTCCCGATAGCTGGCTTGGCTTCTTCAACACTGCTTTGCCCAGACCAACCATCTCGAGGAATCTGATCGAATGGTCCACCTGTTGCTTCATCGTGTAGTTACTGAAGGTGGCCTCCACCGCGAGCCGCACATTTTCAAGTGCAGAAAGCCAGGGCAGCAATGAATAGTTCTGAAACACAACAGAAGCATCGAGGGGAAACGCCTTGACCAACTCGCCGCCAATCCTCACGCTTCCTTTGCTCGGTGCAATCAGACCTGAGACCGCTTTGAGCAGTGTCGTCTTTCCGCTGGCAGAAGCCCCAACAACCGAGACAAACTCCCCTTCTTCAATCGAGAGATTCACATCACTCAACACAGTCTTGGTGCCGTAGCTCTTGCCCAGATTCTGGATCTCGATGTAGCTCATCAGGCGGCCCTCAACTTTGCTTCTGCCATGCCCATAAGACGATCCAGGATGAAGCCGATGATGCCGATAGTCAGGATAGAAAGCAGGATGTGCGAGTAGATCAGGCTGTTGTATTCCTGCCATAAGAAGCCACCCACACCCGGCGTCCCGGTTAACATTTCTGCAGCCACAATGACGAGCCAGGCCAAACCGAGACTCAGGCGAAAACCACTAAACATATACGGCAGCGTCGCCGGAATCATTACCTTCACCAGTTTCTTCCACGGCGATAAGCGCAACACCTTTGCCACGTTGTGATAATCCTGCGGTATCGCTCTTACTCCCTGCATCGTGTTCACCACCGTTGGCCACATGCTACACAGTGCGATCGTGAACAACGCCGCCGGTTCAGACTGCCGAAACAGCACCAGGCCAAGTGGCAACCACGCCAGCGGCGAGATGGGCCTCAACAACTGAATCGTGGGGTCGAACATCTTGAAAAAGAGTGTCGAAGAACCCAGTAGAAATCCAAGCGGAGTACCAATCAGGATGGCAATCAGAAAACCCTTGGCTACGCGCAGCAAGCTGTAGGCGGCCATCCGCAAGATTCCTTGGTCCATTTCTCCCCGCTTTTCCCACGGCTGCAGAATGTAGATTTTGCTTTCTTGCCATGTCTTGACGGGGGTCGGCAGATCGGGCGCAAGATGCACCGCAACTTCGTGCCACACCAATAGCAACATTGCAATACCCACCATGGACAACGCCAGATTCTTCATCGCTTCTTTCATCACTGCTCCTTTAACTCAAACTATGAATGGGAAAACTCTTGGCATATGCTTCGGTGTTCTTCGGATCAAAAACACCGCCAGACAACTTGACAGGCATCATGTCTTTTACGGCAACGCTTACACCCAGTTCCTTCATCGCGGCCTCATAAAGATCGGGGCGCATCACCTGCTCAACTACTTCTTTGTAAGGCACTCCGGTGCCCACCATGCCCCAACGTCGGAACTGGCTCAGCCACCAATACCCAAAAGTCTTCTGGGGATAATTGCAGCCGCGCAGGCTGAACATGATGGAGTTCGCCTCTTGTTCGGTTTTCCCGTTTCCGTACACATACTTTCCCGCCAGGCGGTCCAGGATGATTTCCTTCGGACAGTTGATATAGGCCGGCCGGCTAATGATTTCGGCTACCTGTCCCAGATTGGCCTTGTTGTCAATATGCAGGCTGGCCAGATGTAACGCCTTCAATATCGCCTTCACTGTTTTGGGATTTCGTCCCGCAAATTCTGCACCAAATGCACAAACTTTCTCGGGATGATCGGCCCAGATCTTTTGTGTTGATGTCACAGTAAACCCTACGCCATCGGTAATCGCGCGGCCGTTCCACGGTTCTCCCACGCAAAACCCGTCCATCTTGCCGATCTTCATATTGGCCACCATCTGCGGTGGCGGAATGGTGATCAGACTCACGTCCTTGTCTGGGTGTATGCCCCCGGAGGCAAGCCAGTATCGAAGCCACATTGCGTGAGTTCCCGGCGGAAAGGTCATTGCAAACGTCATTGCCTGCCCGGCGGCCTTCGCTTTGGCTACAAATGGCTTCAGTTCGGAGGCTGTTTTTACTGCCTTGAATTGATTGCTCAATGTAATCGCCTGGCCATTCCGATTCAACAGCCACGGCACAACCATCGGTCGTTTAGGCGACCCAAGCAGACCCATCGTCGAGGCAAATGGCATTCCCAGCAACATGTGTGATGCCTGATTCTCGCCAAGGCTCAGCTTGTCGCGGATGGCCGCCCAACTGGCTTCCTTTGAAATCACGGATTCGATTCCAAACTTCTTAAAGAGTCCAAGCTCGTGCGCCATCACAATCGGCGCACAATCGGTGAGCGCAATCATTCCAAACCGCACCGTTGGGGTCTCTGGGGCATCGCCTGCGTAGAGCCCACCGGCATATCCTGCGGGCAAACCACCTAACAATCTGCCCAGTGCTGTTCTTCGATTCATCTGTATGTTCCTCCTTTTCAGCTCTTGTGGCGGCGTTCTACGCGGACGGCACACTGTTTGTAGTTTGGTTCTCGAGAGATTGGATCCAGGGCATCCTGAGTTACTTCATTCACGTTTGTCTCGACAAAATGAAAAGGCATAAAAACTTGCCCGGGTGCCACAACTTGTGTGAGGCGTAGCTCGACATCCGTCACCACGCCACGCCGGCTCCTTACGGTCACCAGTTCGTGATTTCGAAATTGTTTGCAGGCCGCATCGGCGGGATTCATCTCAAGCCAGGCATTTGGTGCCATGCGCTCCAGCAAGGCCACCCCGGCCGTTTTTGTTCTTGTGTGCCAATGCTCTACGGTCCGGCCCGTGTTCAGCACTAGCGGAAAAGACTCATCGGGTTGATCTGGAAAGGGCTGCCAGTCAACCGGTAGCAATCGTGCCCGTCCATCTTCAAACGCAAATCGCCCATCCTCGTAGAGTCTGCTTTTCCCCACTGGCCACTGCATTCCCCCCTGATCTTCTATGGCGCTATAGCTCATCCCCGAATAGTCACAGAGCCGCCCCTTCGAGACAACCTTCATCTCCTCAAACGCATCGGCTGGCCCCTCCCAACCCGGATAGAGCTCCCCGGCAATGCCTAGCTCACGGGCAATCCGCAGCACAATCTCGAAGTCGCTTTTGGCTTGCCCAGGAGCCCGAACCGCAGCATTTACTTTGCCAACGCGCCGCTCTGTATTTGTGTAGCAACCCTCTTTTTCACCCCAAATTGCGGCGGGCAGAACAAGGTCAGCCAACTCACTGGTAGGGGTGGGATGAAAACCATCCTGCACTACCAAAAACTCAACAGCAGATAGTGCTTTGCGCAACTGAGCCTGATTCGGATAGCTCACAACCGGATTCGTTGCGATGATCCAGAGCGCCTTTATTTGGCCGGCCACGGCCGCATTGATGATGTCCGGATAGGCCAGCCCTCGCGCACTCGGAATCTTCTCAACAGCTACATTCCAAATTGCGGCCAACTCCCGCCTGTCAGTTTCGCTCTCAAACTTGCGATACCCAGGAAGACTGCTCGTGAAGCCAAACTCCCTTGTGCCCATCGCGTTGCATTGTCCGGTGATGCTTAAGGGTGAGGATCCCGGCTTGCCAATCTGTCCTGTAAGTAGCGCCAGATTGTTGATGGCGCTCACGGTTTCAGCACCTTGCGTCGAGTGATTTACACCCATCGTCCAGGCAATCGTTGCAGAGCCGGCCTTTGCATAGCGGTGCGCCAGGTCAACGATCATCTCGACAGGCAAGCCGGTGCAAGCCGCCGCAGCCTCCGGGCTTGAGGTTTGAAGTTGTGTCTTCAGCACCTCAAACCCATTGGTGTGAGCTGCAACATACTCTGCATTCACCAGGCCATCGCGAATGATCACGTGAGCCATTCCGTTTAGCAATGCGATGTCGGTGCGGGGCTTGAGCGGGACGTAAAGGTCTGCCAGCATCGCCGTCTTTGTAACTCTCGGATCCACCACAACCAAATACTTGCCCTTGTTCGCTTCCAGTTGCTGGCACAAGATCGGATGGTTGTCCGCCAGATTCGCTCCGATCAGAATAATCAGTTCAGCCACTTGCAAGTCGTTATAGGCGCCAGGTGGCCCATCGCTCCCAAAACTCCTCTTGTAGCCCGATACTGCGCTCGCCATGCAAAGAGTTGTGTTGCCGCAATAGTTGCTTGTTCGAAATCCGAGCTGCACCAACTTCCCAAGGGCATAAAATTCTTCAGTCAAAAGCTGTCCTGTGCCAATCACGCCCAGACTGTTCCTGCCAAAGCGATTCTGGACGCTGCCGAAACGTTCAACCATAACCGCGATTGCTTCATCCCAACTCACTGGCTCAAGTCGTCCGTTCCGCTTGAGCATCGGATGAGTCGCTCGTCCTGCGATCTTCAATGTGTGGTGCTCGGCCAAACCCTTCGGGCATAACTTGCCCAGATTCACCGGATGCGATTCGGTTCCGCGAACGGCCACCGCCTCTCCATTCCTGACTCCAATCTCCATGCCGCAGCCCACACTGCAATAACCGCAGGTCGATTTGACCCAACTTGTGGACTCCCGCTTGGCCGCCGTTGGTCCAAGTACAGGATCATTCACAAAGGCATACTCGGCTTCCTTGTGGTTCAGTCCAAAGTTCCTCCTCCAAAGAGAGCTCAGTTGCATGTGCCCCCCGGAGTCAGAAAGCTCGAAGCAACACTCTTCGAATCGGACTTGCTGAAGAATAATCCGCGGCCAGTCAACTCACCTAGCACGGCAAAACATAAGCTCAACCGTGGCTCATAAGGCAAACTAGCCAGCGCAAATGCGCCAAACGCCAGTCTCGAAATTGATGTTCTGCCCCGCCACACGCCAATTGCAAGCTGACTCAGCATCGCGGCTGCTGCAGCCCAGGGAGCCACTAGCGTCGCCCCTAACAGCACGACAGTTCCGAAGAAGTCCAGGAGGGTGTAAGGGCTATTCCAGCCGGGTCTTGCCTTCACCATGTAAATGCGTGCTGAACAATAGGTCGCCATTAGTCCGGCCGCCGCACTGGCAATTCGAAAAGATTCAAAGGCCACACCAAGTGCTGCCAACTGCGCGAATACACCAAAGGCGATCACCTCCCGGCTCAACCAGGAACTTCTCCATCCCATCCAGGCTCGATAGGCGTAGAGCGGACGTCCCAGATGCAAAGGGGCAATGGCAAGCCCCAAAAGGATCAATCCCATCACATAGATCGGTGCCAGGCCAAATGCTGCTCCTCCTGCCGCCCATTGCATCAGCACCAATACAACAACGAGTGACCAATGAGAGGATTCAACAGGCCGCCGCTCCAGATCCACGCGCGCCAGATCAGGGGCAATATTCGAGGGCAAACTGATCCTGGTAGTTGAAATGCTGTCGCTGGCGTCGGGCATCCCTGGAGCATTTGCTGAGGAGTAATTCGCCATCCACTCAGCTATATTCACGATCTCGATTGCAATCGCCCCCTCCGGGCAAGCCGTTGCGCACGCCGGATCGAGGCCCTCATTCAATCGCCTGTGACACAGATCACACTTGCCAACAACCCCCCGCGCCTCGTTGTATTGCGGCACTCCATAAGAGCAATTCCAGGTGCAGTACTGACAGCCGATGCACTGGTCAGCGTTGTGATCAACAATCCCGGTGGCGGCATCCTTTGTGTAGGCTTCCACCGGACAACCGCTGAGACACGTCGGTTCGACACAATGATTGCAACCCATCGATAGATGCAAGCGTTGCGTCGAAGGAAAGATGCCACCTTCAAGCTCACCCACTTGACGCCAATTAATCTCTGCCGGGTTTCCGTTCTGCTCGTTGCAGGCCACCACGCAACACTTGCAACCGATGCATTTCGACATGTCGAAATGGAAGCGGTATTGCTCTCCCGCCTTTGGCGCATGCTTAAGCAACGGTAGTGTAAGCGTGGTCATGCGTCTCCATTTCTCTTGCCGCAGTTGTTGGTCTGCTGCGAAACAATTTCCGCAGACCAACTACTTGTCCAATCACCATCACCGCAGGGGATTCCACCTCAACCAATCCCCTTGCTACTTCTCCAAGTGTTGTAACCACTACCCTTTCTCTTGCAGTCGTACCCCGCTCTATGAAGGCCACGGCTTCCCCATCGCTTCTTCCTGCGCGGACGAGATTCCTGGCAATCCTTACCCTGTTCGCGACGCCCATCAAGACCACCAGCGTGTCCACCATCAGGTACTTCGCCCATTCCACCGGCTCCAGGTTTTGCCGGTGCCCTGTGATCACCGCATAACTCGTTGCCACACCGCGAAAAGTAACTGGAATTCCGGCCAGTGCAGGGATAGCCATCGATGCTGAAATCCCCGGCACAACCTCAACTTCAATCCCGTGATCGAGAAGAAATAGCCACTCTTCAGCCCCACGTCCAAAGACCATTGGATCGCCCCCCTTGAGCCGGATCACGATCTTTCCAGGCGTCGCGTGCTGCAAGAATAGCCTGTGAATTTCGTTTTGAATTGTTTCCTGTTCACCCTGCTTTTTTCCGCCAAAATGTAACTCGGCGTTCGGGTTGACTAGCGCAAGAACTTCCTCACTCACCAGACGGTCAAAGATCACCACGTCTGCTGCCTGGAGAAGGCGTAGAGCTTTGATAGTCAATAGTTCGGGGTCCCCCGGGCCTGCACCCAGAAGGTAGACTTTGCGCATGATAAACGGGTCCTCTCTAGCCTTCCGGGACATGCCGGGGCAATCCTGGAAAAGGCAGAAGAATAATTGAATTTTTGAGGGGATTTTGCTCAGACTGGAGCAAGGCGGAGGAAACAGGCTCCGGTGTAATCACTTCACAGCGAATGATGCCACCAGCTCGGAACCCGTTCGTTCGCGGACCAATGTACTAACTAAGAACACTGTTAGAATGCCACAGTTCATTTTCCATCTACAGACAAAAATTTTGATCGAGGCTATTTGCCTGCCAAAGATCTTCCTGGCTAGCGCTTGATCGTGAAGCGGTCTAGCTCCTTGCCTTCAGCTGAGATCTGCTTGAGGGTGAGTTGCTTTGAGCCTGCGTCGATGACCGAGAAGGAATGGATGTTAGACACGAATTGCCGGGTAAATTCCTGCCAGCTTGACGGGTCTCCGTTTTGCTCTGCATTGTAGAGGTTGGCGCCACCGGCACCAGTGGTGATGTAGATTACACCTTTTGGCTTTGTGTTCTTGTCGCCGTCAAAGGATTTGTCGAGGGTCCACTGGCCGGGCACTTCAGCGTTCTTGCCAAGGACAAAACCTGGTTCCACTTTGAAGGTGAGCGGGTGGGTGCGCTGGTAGTTGTGGACGTGGCCGGCGAGGACGAGATCCACTTTGCCCTCTTCAAATATATCGGCCAGGATGCGGACGCGCTGCTCTTTGAAGTGAGCCTTTGAGGAATTGAAGGGCGGATGGTGGAGACCAACAATACGCCATTTGGCCTTAGCGGCAGCCTTGAGATCGTTGCGCACCCACTGGCGAAATTCTTCCGAAGACCAATCGACGTAGACGTTGGAATCAAGGACAGTCCAGTGTACGTTGCCGTAGTCGAAGGAGAAGTTGGCCATGCGGGGGTATTGTCCAGCAGTGGCTTCGAGGAATTTCTTTTGCACTTCTGCTGCGCCTTGAAGTTCCGGGACGTTTTTGCCGCCGGGTTGAAGCTCAGGGCCATTAGTGGGTTGAGCCCAATAGAGGTAGTAAGCAAGGCCGTCGGGAGTCTTGTCGAAATCGACGATGGGTTGGGAATCGTGATTGCCGATGACACCGGTGAAGAGCGTGGACCGGAGGAGGGGAGCGCCCTGAGTAGGATCTGCCTGATCGGCATTGTAGACGGGCCAGAAGTTGGTTTGGTATTCGGAGACGCGGCCGCGGCTGTAGACGATGTCGCCGGTGATGAAAATGTAGTCGGGCTTTTGCTGGGAGGCGTGGAAGGCGACTTCGCGCTGCCCCTTGGTGTTGGCGGCGCAATCGCCGAAGACGACGAAGTGTGAAGCTTCTTTTGCCGCCTTGCGTGCGATCGAAGCAGATTCAAAGATTACCTTGTTGTCAACCGAGATGCGGTAGGAGAAGGCCTTGCCGGGCTTGAGTTCCGATAGGGTGGCGGAGTAGACACGGTGGGCATCGGTGCCGGTGAAGTCGACCCGGCGGATCTGGTTAGGGGTGGCATTGAGCCAGGTGCTCGCGGGTTTGTATTCGACGGTGAAAGCGACGTCTTTGTCGTGGCCCATCCACATGAGCTGGAGAGAATCCTGGGCGGGACTATTGCCGAGTTGGAGATAAGGCTTTTCGAAGAAGTAGGGGTCCTTGGCGAGGAGGGGCAGGGCAAGAGCGAGAATGAGCAGAGTCTTCATTGGTACTTCTTCATAATGTGCGCATGAGGGTTGCAATTCAATTAAGCGGAGTCAGAAAGGACGATTTTTTTCGTCACATCGCCTGGCGGGGCTTTCGATTCCGGCGGATTAGGGCGCTGGTTTGCTAGATTGGTAATGTTCCAGGGAGTCCATATGAAATTACGTCCGTTGCACGACCATGTGCTAGTGAAGCGTCTCGATACGCAAAGCAATAAGATTGGCAGCCTCTACGTGCCCGACAGCGCGCAGGAAAAGCCCCAGGAGGCCGAAGTACTGGCCGTGGGTGCTGGCAAGCAGCTCAAGGATGGCCGCCGCGTGGCCATGGAAGTGAAGATTGGTGACAAGATTCTGTTCGGTAAATACTCAGGATCTGAAACCAAATTGAGCGGGGAAGAGTATTTGATCTTAAGGGAAAGCGAAATTCTAGCGGTTCTCGGCTAGAGCGGCGCTTTTAGATATTAGGAGAAGTCAGCAACCATGAAGACGATGATGATGCGAGTGGCGCTGGGCGCCTTTTTGACAGTGGCGCTGTTCGGCCAGGCGAAGATTGCGATTTTGAATACTCAAAAGGCGCTGCTCGAAACGGCGGAGATCAAGAAGGCGCAGGCCGATCTTGAAGCAAAGTTCAAGCCTCGTACCGACGATTTGCGGAGGCTGGATACGGAACTTGCCGATATCCAGAACCGTCTAAGTGCTGGAGCGGGTAAGTTGACACCGCAGGTAGAGGCCGATTTGCAGGGCCAGGGCCAACGCAAGCAGCGCGAGTTGCAGCGGAAGCAGGAAGACTTGCAGGCTGAAGTCGAGCGTGATCGTCAGGAAATTTTGCTTAAGGCAAGCCAGCGCATGCAGGATGTTGTGAAAAAACTTTCCGAAGAGAAGGGCTATGATGTCGTGATCGATACTTCGAACACAGTGCACTACAAGCCCGCTCTGGAAATCACGGCAGATGCGACGACGGCTTACGATAAAGCACATCCCGTGAAGTAGGCTATGTCCTCTTATTTAGACAATTACGGAGCTGGTGAAGAACGGCGGAACAAGAATATTGTTCGCGCCGTTCTCGGCTTTTTAGGGCTGGTGTTTTTACTGACAGGCGGATATTTCTACTTTCGGAATTCGAAGGAGCGATCAAAGCTGGCGGAGTTTCGCGCACTGCTTGAAAAGAATGATTATCAGGGGGCTTACCGGCATTGGGGTTGCACACCGGAGAAGCCTTGCAAGTATTACCCCTACGATAAGTTTCTCGAAGACTGGGGCGAGAAGAGCGGGCACACCGGGTTTGGGTCGATGCAGGTGGTGCGTAAGGTGACCTGCAAAGATGGGTACGGCAATGGCTGGAAGTTTGGCAATGACACAGTGCATGTGTGGGTGGTGCGGGAAGACAACACCTTGAGCTATGACCCCTGGCCGAACTGGAAGCAGACATGGCTGGCTGGGCTCTTTAATGATTGCAGCGGATTGAATCGTACCTTGCCCGATACACGCCCACTCTAGTTGGCATATGATCTTATGGGCTCGCTTGATGCAAGCCCAAGAGGAGAATTTCGATGCCTAAGTTTTTAGTGCAAGGCCGCTACACGGCTGCTGGTTTGAATGGTTTGCTCAAGGAGAAGGCTTCTGGACGCAAGGCTGCGGTGCAGGCTGCTGTGAAGAGCGTGAAGGGCAAGATGGACTGCCTTTACTTTGGCAGCGCCGGGACAGATGTTGTAATGATCATTGATGTTCCGGATAGTGCGGCGGCGGCGGCATTGTCGGTGACGGTGGGTGCGAGTGGGAGCATTGATTTGAAGGTTACTCCTCTCCTGACTGTGGATGAGCTGGACTCGGCGCTGGCTGTGGCAACAAAGTACCGGGCTCCCGGAGCCTAGCAGCAGGCTGCTTTATCGTCTGAAGGGCACGGCAAGCCTTAGGGGCTGCGGTGCCCTTTTGCATTTGGGACCGATACGAATTCCCGCTCCGGGTAGCGGACGGCAGTAAGGGAGCCGCCGAAGACTGCGCCTGTGTCGATATTGACTGTGTTGTTGCGCCACAGGGGCTCTTCGATTGGCGTGTGTCCATAAACTACACAGGCGTGACCTCGATAGCTGGCCGCCCAGTCCAGGCGGATAGGGAGGCCTTGATCGTCGGTCTGCCCATTGGTTTCGCCATAGAGGCAGAGGGAGCGTGTTTGCGGTGTGTCGCTACCGTGCAGCTCTTCACGGAGGCCTGCGTGAGCCACCACGAGTTTGCCTCTGTCTAATATCAGGTGGCTGGGTAGCGATTCGATAAAGGCAGCAATGGCTTTGCGTTGAGCCTGGGGCAAGGAAGTCAGTTGGGCAATAGATTTGTCAAGCCCGTGAGCAACCTTAACTTTGCGGCCACGCAGCCAACGCGCAAGTTTGTCATCATGATTGCCGCATACGGAGAGGGCGTGCCCTTGAAGGGTCATATTGAGGACGATGGTGAGGACATCAAGAATTGCCGGGCCACGGTCTACCAAATCACCAACAAAGACGGCCTTGCGGCCTTCAGGATGAAACCAGGACTCTCCACTCCAGGGTTTTGATTGGACAGCAACTTGCTGCCATCCGAGTTTGGAAAGCAGAAAGCGGAGTTCTGCCGCGCAGCCATGAATGTCGCCGATGATGTCGTAGGGGCCTGTAGTGGAATTCACCAAACTTCGATTATGGCTTGAGCTGGCGTGCAAAGGCTATGATGCGAAGGTGAGAATTGTTGTTGGCTTAATCGCGTGTTGTGTCTTCGTCTTCGGGCAGGGGCTGGTTGGGGAGCAGCGTCTCGATGTGGACCTCGATCAGCCGGTGAGGCGGCTCAGCGCGGGAGCTTCGTTTCGTGGGTTGGGACTTGTCAGTGAAGAGCACTTTCATGCGCGGGTGCGTGGGTCCAGCGATGGCGTGCGCTGGACAACTTGGCATGAGGCGGAGTTGGGTCATGAGGGCGGAAGCCTGGTTTGGTTTGATGAGCCGGTAAGCGTGATAGAAGTGAAGGCGGCTCGACCGTTGCGGCTCTTGTTCATTGAGCCGGGCGAAGCAAAGGTGAGCCTTGAGAGGCGGCGCGGCGCGGCAGGGGATCCAGAGGTTGTGTCGCGGGCGGGCTGGGGCTGCGCCTCAAACTGCGCTCCCAGAGAGGCTCCGGTTTATGCACCAGTAACGCATCTGGTGGTGCACCATTCGGCCGGCGCCAATGAGTCTCGCGACTGGCCGGCTGTGATTCGAAGCATCTGGGTTCTGCATGTACAGGGCAACGGCTGGAACGACATCGGCTACAACTATCTGGTAGATCCAAATGGAGTGATCTATGAGGGCAGGGCCGGCGGAGACGGTGTGATCGGGGCGCATTTCTCAGGTGTGAATACCGGCACCATGGGCGTTTGCATGGTTGGGACCTACAGCACGCGGGCACCAGGCGTCTCCGCAGTGGAGAGCTTGAAGAAGCTACTGACCTGGCATGCGGCGAGGTTGAAGCTCGATGCCAGTGGCCAAACGATTCATGCCGCAAGCGGCCTGACGCTGAATGTTATCAGCGGACATCGCGATGCGGGCCTAAGCCCAAGAGCAAGTGGGACAACCGAATGTCCTGGGAATGTTCTCTACACATATCTGCCAGGGTTGAGGCGCGATGTGGCTGGCCTTGCAGGTTGTTCGATTGCTTTGGCCCGTCGCAATTATTGCTTTGGCTCGCAGCCTGAGGTGGCGCTGGTGGAGTTTGAGAATGCTTTGGGGTGTGAGGTGGGCGTAGAAAGCAACAGCAGTTGGATGAGTGTGCGGGAGGGCAGGATTGAGGTTGCGGCCAATACGGGCACCACCAGACGGAGCACAGACCTTCGGATTGGCGGACAGGTGGTGCAAGTGGTTCAAGGGGCCAGCGGTGAAGCTGAGCTGCCTTGCGTGGCACGTGGCGGGGTGGTAAACGGCGCGAGCTTTGAGTCAAAGCCTGTGGCGCCTGGATCGATCATAAGCCTCTTCGGGACGGGCCTGTGGCGCGAGGGCGGGCAGACTCAGGTGCTGGTGAATGGGAATTTGAATGCGACGGTCTTTGCCGCCACTTCAAACCAGGTGAATTTTGCGTTGCCAGGGAATGCGCGAATCGGTTCGGCCCGTGTCGAAGTAGTGAGAGACGGCGTCCGTAGCCCGGAGACGATGTTCTGGATTACAGAAGCAGCACCGGCAGCGTTTGCCGCCCAAAACTTTGATGGTGGGTCATTGAACAGCACGCAGCAGCCGGTGAAGGCCGGCCGGCCGCTGGTTGTTTATCTGACTGGTATTGGAGTGGATCGTCGATTGCCTTGGGAGGCGCGGATTGGCGGGCAGTTAGTGGAAGGCTTGTTTCTCGGTGCAACGCCGGGCTTTATCGGGCTCTCGCAAGCAAACCTTGTAGTGCCAGAAGCAACCGGGGCTGGCGAACATCCGCTAGTAGTGATTGTTAGCGGCGTCGCCAGCCCTGAGTTGCGCGTGGCTGTTGTGAAGTAGATTCCGTTTACTTCATGAAGCCAAGGTTGCGGGTAGGAAAGTGGATCAGGTTGGGGAAGACTGAATCCAGTTGAACGGAGTTGACACCAAACCAGGAAGACATCGTGGCTCCGTATTGTTCCACTGATGTTGAAGGCAGCCAGAGGCCGCGGTTGCCAACATCATCAGGCCCCTCAATGGCGAGATTGGGGAAGGTGCCGTACATGCCGCCACTAACGGCACCACCCATCATGAGCTGATGGCTACCCCAGGCCATTGCCGCCGTTGATGATGGCAGGACCTGTCACCTGACCGATGGTGAAGAGAGCACCACCAGAGGTAGAGACCGACATGGGCAGCAGAGAACCGGTGTTCGATGGCTGCATGGCATCGGCGGCGCGGCCGCCCCAACCGCTACGGACACCGCTGGTGGAAGCTTGTTGCCAAGCTTGCTGTTGATCCGAATGGGAGTAGAGGTTGGACGGAACGGCCTGGTTGGCGCGATATTGCGTCTTGGTGATGGGGCGGATGAGCGGACCCACGTTTAACATGGCCGCAGCCTTGCCCTGATTGTAGAGTTGCTGGATGCGCGGGAGCTGCGGACGGAATCCGTAAGCTTCGCCGCGATCCATGATCGGAAGCAGGACGTTCTGGGCCAGCCCGGTTGCTGGCCCACGGACCCTTGAATAGTCGTTGTACTTGATCCCCATCGGGACGATCATGTTGTTGGAATCGTTGCCGCCGAATAGGAAGACGCAGACGAGCGCCTTGTAGTCTCCGGCCTGGGCAAGAGCGTCAAGAACTCCGAAATAGCCCAAGCTGGCGGTAGCGATCGACTTGCGCAAGAGAGTGCGACGGCTGATGTTGAGTTAAAAAATAGACATAGTATGGATCTCTTTCTTTTCGTTGGGCTAGTTCTGGATTTGGTAGTGAGCAGAAGACAGCGCCAGATAAAGAGCCATTCTGGCGCGCCGGGTTGGATCAGTGGTGGTGGCGAGGGTGTCACGAATGCCCTGCTTGAGAAGATCGGGCATGGTGCCGTTCAGTAAGTGTGCATTGATCGCGGCGATGAGCGATTCAACATCACCAGCCAGTGCTATATAGGGAGCCATGTTTGGCTTGGCTTCGGCGTTGGCATCAAGCTTCATGAGGTAGTCAATGTAGTTGACGCGTTCGAGAGCAGTGACGGGTGTGAATGCCTGGTATTCGGGACCGTAAAGTCCCGGGTTGCCAGGGGCGCGCGTCAACGGCGAAAAGTAGCTGAAGACGCTTGCCGGATAGAAGAGTTTCTGGCCCATGCGCTCAAGGTCGGACTCGATCGGGTTGTCCTGAACGATAGTGCCTTCAAGACCCTTAAGCACGTGAAGGAAGGACAGGATCGGTTCACGCAGGTGGCCAGCGAATGCGCTGAATGGATTGGGCGTAGCTGGGTTGTCACCAGCGCGCGCCTCTGGATCGAGCAAGACCGCGCGCATAACGGAAAACAGATCGCCTCGCTCCCCTTGTCCGTTGTTGTTGAAGGCGGCATTGACGCGCATCAGATAGGCCGCTGACGGGTTTGAAGTGACGTGGCTCTGAATGAGACGTAACGAGTAAAATGGTGCGATATTTGGATGCTCGAAGAGGATCTGAAGTGCTGAATCGAGATCCATCATTGCAGTCTGGCCAGGTGCAATGGTACGGCCCAAAATAGTCTTAGCGCGGGTGTCGTGGTTGGTTTCAATGGGCACCATGGGCGCACCATAGTTACGGTTGTTGTGGTTGTTGGAGCCTCTGCCTCTACCGGCAGGGTAGGTCCAGCCGGTGAAGACATGCGCCAATTCCATGACATCGTTTTGCGTATATGACGAGTAAGGTACACCGTTTGCATCACGGAGGGGTGAGCCGTCTGCGCGAAGGAAGGTGGTGCCAAGCGAGAAGAGCTGCATCACTTCACGAGCGTAATTCTCGTTCGGCTCAAGACCCTTCGCCGGGTTTGCCTTGTCGTTGTTGACCATGTCGAGGTATTCGCCCATGGCAACGTCGAGTGTCATTTCTTTGAGCGAAGTTTTCAGATTGCCCAGCGCATTGCCTAGCAGGACGCGATGATAGGGCACCAGGTAGTGGGTGTCGTCAATGTCAACAGCAGAGACAACCATGGTCCTGTGCAAAGTGAAAGCCACGCGCTGTCTGAGCTGCTCTGGTTGTCCCCACGACTGAAATCTGTGTAAGTGAGTTAACGGTGGCAGTCATCGGCACTCCACCAACATTTACAGTTGCGCCAGGGGCAAAGCCGTTGCCATTGATGACAAAGGTGGCATTGCCGAGTGGGATCACAGCCGGATTGAGCGAGGTAAGCGTGGGTACCGGGTTTTGGAGAGTGACATTGGATTCACCAAATGCACTATTGTTTTTTACGCTTCGCGCACCGACTTTGACTGAGCCGCCAGCAGCGGCGATGTTAAAGGGGGCGGTGAATGTGCCGTCAGTGGCAATCGTCCCTGTTGCGGCAGCGCCACCAACAACACCGTTGACCATCCACTGCACACCGGTGGTGTTGGTATTCCGGACTGCAGCCGTGAAGAGGCGGGTAGCTCCGCCGCGCACAGTAGCTGTGGTTGGTGATGTTGATACCATGATCGCGGCGCGCACAGTGAAACACTTTCGCGCAGTTAGCCGCTGCGGGTGCAGGGTTTTTCACGATGACACAATATTGCTGGGCGTTGGGGAGACTAACAGAAGCTCGTAGTTCAGTAGAGCTAATGAACTGCGTGGCGACGGCTGCGTTCTGGAGGAGAATTTCCGCACCAGTAAAGTACTTGGTGCCCTTGAGAATCAGGGTTGTATTGCCGATGTTTAGATCGGTGGGCTCAACCGTAGCAATGGTTGGAGTTGGATTCTGCAGGCTGACATTAGCTTCGGCAAACTTTGCGGTGTCAACGACAATGATAGCGCGTACCTTGATGGTGGCGGGGTTGGGGGGAAGAGTGGCTGGCGGGGTGTAAAGCCCAGTGGTGGAGATCGTGCCGACGGTACTATTGCCTCCGGTTAAGCCATTAACAGTCCAAGTAACATTGGTGTTGGCATTACCGGTGACGGATTTGGTGAATTGGCGAGTAGCGTCGAGAACGACGGTTGCCGAGGTTGGAGAGATTGTGACGGTTTGCGCGGCGATGGGCAGGGCGAGCGCGAGGATCAGCAGTGTTGTTTGTTTCCAGTATTTTCGTACCATAACGCTTGAGAGTGATGGTATGTGTGCGGGACTTTTAGAAACAACAGGGAAAGATACTTACTAAGCACTTACGTTTAGGCAGTTGGTCCTGAGGTTGGTACCTAAGTTTGCCGCATCGGTAGGGGGTCAAGTCCGGTTTATGAAGGAGCGATGATTGCACCTGGAGAGCAATTCTTCTTGGGGTTCTTATTGATCTTGACTGCTTTCGCCGCTGATGATTCTTCGCCTAAGGTGAAATCGCATTTGAATGAAACCGGGCTTAGGGTTTTTCTGTCTGCATGAGCGCAACAATCTCAATTAGAATCAGGGCATCATGACGACACGTCGATCTCACCTTCTCCTGCTGTGCACCGGATTACCTCTTGAAGCACAATTCAAGGACATCTTTGGCAAGCTGGGTGGCAAATCGAAGGATGGTGACAAGAATTCATTGGGCATCAAAGAAGCCCTCTCGATCGGGCTCGCAAATGCCGTTGGCTTCGCCTCCAAGCCCGATGGCTTCTTTGCGAACACCCTGATCAAAATTCTCCTGCCTGAGAAGCTTAAGCCTGTCGAGAAGGGCCTCCGGATAATCGGCGGCGCAAAGCTCATTGACGACTTCGTTCTGGGAATGAACCGTGCCGCAGAAAAAGCTGCCCCGGTCGCCAGGGAAATCTTCCTCAACTCACTCAAGCGGATGTCCATCACCGATGCGATGCAACTCCTGCGCGGAGGCGATACAGCAGCCACTGACTTCTTCCGCAAGACCTCCAGCGAACCTTTGGTTACAGCCTTCCGCCCACCCATCACCGAATCAATGGAATCGGTGGGAGCAATGAAAGCCTACAACGATATGACCGCCCGCTTCAAGAAGATCCCTTTCATGAAAGCCGACTCAATGGACATTGAGGGTTATGTGACACCCAAATTATGCACAGCAAACACAGCTTGAGCTCCACGCGCACCAGAAGAAGCGCT
>JAYSVS010000104.1:0-47981 GCA_043718395.1 Acidobacteriota bacterium | reverse complement strand
ATCGCCGCTGGTGTCATCGATCCGGCCAAGGTAACCCGCTCGGCTCTGCAGAACTCATCTTCGATCAGCGGCCTCATGCTGACCACCGAAGCCATGATTTGCGAGATCCCCGAGAAGAAGTCGGCTCCGTCCGGCGGCGGCGGCCACGGCCCCGAAATGGACTACTAAACGGTAGCCCAGCATTAAGCTGAAAAGAAAGCCCGCCGGTAACCCAGCGGGCTTTCTTATTTGTTTTGTTGCTATGACCTAACGAAAGTGCTTAGGCAATGACAATTTGACCGCATTCAACACTTCCAATTCTTGCTGTGTATCGGATGAGATTTGAACTGTCAAGGCGGAAGAAGGGGATTCAGCAATTCGCGTCAGTTGCTCCTTGATCGCAATCGAAAACTTTGACCCTTCATCAATCAGTCCGATGGAAGCCATGGCCGACAGACCTGTCAGAAAATCGAAAGCGATAATCTCCAACGGGGCATCTGAGGGATATTTCGGGCCAAAATCGATTGTTGAACTCCAATGATGTTCCATTTTCAACATTTTTCCCAATTGATCGTGTGCCGCTTGTGGAACATCATCGGGAAGACGGGCCTCCAATCCGGCAGGCATATAGACGCTAACCCAGCCGGGCAAGTACGTGGACAAACAGTCTAAGACACCGCTGCTTGAGCCCGGCCTTAAATAGTCTCCAGAGCGGGCGTTCAAACTCAAGAAGCGAAAATCGCCCAAGGAAAGCTTTAAGTTTGGAGCTTCAGTGCTGATTTGGTGAGCGATGGATGGTAGACCGGATGGCTGCACACTTGCGCGACCCCAATTATTACCTGTGCATGCCAAGCTCGTATCCGATTTGGGCACTGCAAACCAGAAGCTCCTGATCGGTGCCTTAGAACTGGCACGATTCACGAAGCTCCACTCATATCTCAGACCTTTATTTGCTTCGGTTGTCACTGCGATTGAGGTGGTTCGATCAACATCAGCCTGATTGGAAAAGCCTAAACTCACCGTCTTGGCAACATCTCCAGGCTTATTGTCCTTCGGAACATATCGAATGACGTAATCGTTGGCGTCGGGATCGAAATAAACATACTGTCCGTCCTGGATAGTAGCCATCGCTTTCAACTCTGGGCTCAAAATAGGGGCCCAAATAGGACGAATCCGCGCAGCTACCTGCTGGTAACTCCATGCAGATTGAGTGAAGAAAAGAAGTAGAAACGTAATTTTAGCGCTAACCATGTTGGATCCTTTTATATCCTTCGTTTTTAACTCCCGGCGGCGCTTACGCTCTCCACTTCAGTCAGCGATCTCCGCAGGTGCGCTTCAAGCAGACCGGCAGCCGCTTCTGCATCGCGCTTCTGGCAAGCTTTCAGAATCTGCCGGTGCTCACGCGAGCAATCGGGCCCGTAGCTCTCTGGTGAGAGGTACAAGAAATAAAACCGGTTCACGCTACCGCGCAGGTTGTCGATCAATGCCAACGTGCGCGCCTGCTTGCAAGGCGCATACAACGCGGCATGAAAGGCCTGATCGATCCTCGACCAATCCGCACGATTGGCGATGCTCTCCAAATGCGTGAGCAAACTCGAACATAACTCAAATTCTTGCTTGGTAAACTTCGGCACAGCCAGTCTCACAGCATATGTCTCGAGCAGGATGCGCAACTCAAAAACTTCTCGCAACTCTTCCACCCCGGGATTCGATACAAACGCACCGCGATTCGGATAAAGATCGACTAAGCCTTCGCCCTGAAGCTGCCGCAGCGCGTCGCGTACCGGGATGCGGCTAATGCCAAACTTCAGCGCCAGCTCCTCCTGCTGCAACTGCTGCCCCGGCGGCAATTCATTGCGGTAGATGGCATCTCTAATGTACTCGGCAACAACTTCTGGGGCGGTCCGGTACTTCAATTGCGGCGTGGCAATCCGTTCAGGCATTTCATCCATCATAGCCTGTTGGATATTGTATACATGTATACAATCTGATAGGCTAAGTTATGGACAATCGTGGAGCCCTCGTCTCGCTTTCGATAGCGCTCATTCTCTGGTCGCTAACCTTTCCCCTCGTACGGGCAATGATCGGGGAAGTCCCGCTTGAAGTGATTCTCACGCTACGCTTCGGCATGGCGGCGATCATACTGATGGGAGTCTGGCTTTGGAAGGGCAAAGAACTCCCCCGCGGCCGCGATTTCTGGCTCACGGCCTTCAGCGGCTTCTGTTGCGTCACCGGATATCAACTCTTCTCGACGCATGGAGTCAAGACCGTGAGTTCCGGCCCTGCCAGCGTGCTCGTCGACACAATGCCCATCTTCGCCACAGTGCTCTCCGTCTTCATCCTCAAGCATCGCCCGAAGTGGCGCACCTGGACCGGCCTCGGCATCGCCCTCAGCGGCGCGGCCCTGATTGCAATGGGCGAATCTGGCGGCCGCCTCGAATGGAACCTGGGCGTCGGGCTACTCCTGATGGCCGCATTGATCTTCAGCTTCGGTACGATTGCACAGAAGCCATTGATGAAGCGCTATGACTCACTCGGCATCACGGCAATCAGCTTTGCGGCAGGTGCTCTCGCGATGATTCCATTCGCCCCCAACCTCATCGTCTCTACACAGCAGGTAGCCACGCGCCATCTCGTGACCATCGCCTTTCTGGCCGCAGGGCCGGGTGCCCTCGCCTATGGTCTCTGGGGCCATGCATTAAGCAAATTGCCCGTGGCAAAAGCTTCCGCATCCCTGCTGCTGATTGGGCCGATTACCTTCTTCATCGCCTGGATTTTCTTTAACGAAATCCCAACCGCCATCAGCATCCTTGGCGCAACCATCGCCTGCGCAGGAGTCTGGCTGGTACACGCTGACGAACATGCGTGAGATGCGGCTAGCCTCCAATCGAATACATCGGTCGCGGGGGAGCCACAAATTGCGTGGCCCCAATCTCATGGCCAATCCACTTACGCATTAAATTCTCGCGTATCGCCGCCGCCACCCCTGCATCATCCCCAGCCCTCAGCAAAGCCCGCACATCCATCTCTTCTACTGCGAACAGGCAATAGCGGAGCTTGCCATCGGATGTAAGCCGGATTCGATTACAGTTCAGGCAAAAGGGCTTGCTGACGCTAGCGATAAACCCGATACTACCGGCCCCATCCCGGTAGCGAAACTCCGTCGCTGGCGCACGCTCGTCCTGATCCGGCACCACATCCATCTCGCCAAACTCGCCCCGCAACCGTTCGAGCATCTGGTCCATCGTGAGCACCTGGCTCTTGTCCCACAATCCCTGGTTATCCAGAGGCATAAACTCAATAAAGCGGACTTCAATGCCACGGGCGCGCCCATAATGCGCCAGCGGCAAAATATCCTCTTCGTTCAAACCCTTCACCGCGACTGCATTCAACTTGATCGGTCCAAAGCCAAGCGATTGGGCAATCTCAATGCTTTCCAGAACTCTGGGCAACTCGTCACGGCGAGTGATCTCACGAAAACGCTGCCGGTCAAGAGTATCGAGATGAATATTCAGCCGGCGCAGACCAGCGCCATAGAGTGCTTTCGCCTGAGCCCCAAGCAGCACCGCATTGGTGGTGAGAGCAATGTCCTCAAGGCCTTCTATTTCGGTCAGCATGGCGATTAGCTTGTGCAGGTCTTTACGAGCCAAAGGCTCTCCGCCCGTGATTCGAAGCTTCCGAACCCCCAGCCCAACAGCCACGCGGGTAAAACGGGTAAACTCTTCAAAGCTGAGGATCTCCTGCTTTGGGGCATACTGCCCGCCTTCTTCAGGCATGCAATAAAAGCAGCGAATATTGCAACGGTCCGTTACGCTGATCCGAAGATTATTATGCAAACGTCCGAAGCGATCAACTAGTGGTGCTTGCACAAAATCCTTTCCCTAAAGCGCGAGCATGCGCTCGATCGGCAATCGGGCTCTGTCCATCATCTCCACCGGCAATTCCACCTGAGGCTCCAGCGTCTCAAGACAAGCGCGGACCTTCTCCAGCGTATTCATCCGCATGTAGGGACATTCACTGCAGTTGCAGTTTTCATTCGGCACAAAATAGAACTTCTTCGTTGGCGCACCCTTCTCAAGGGAATGCCTGACGCCGCTCTCGGTCATAATGATCCACTCCGGAACATCGCTCTTCACGCAGTGTTCGATGATGCCCGAGGTAGATCCGATGTAATCGGCCATGGCCAGAACCTCAGCCGGACATTCCGGGTGTGCCGCAACCAGCGCGGTGGGGTGCTCGAGGCGCGCGGCAGTCAATTTGCGGGCAGCAAAAGTGGCATGCACTATGCACGCTCCCTGCCAGATCTTCATGTTCTGGCGGCCAGTCTGCTGTTTGACATAGTTACCGAGGTTGATGTCGGGGCAAAACAAAATCGGCTTGTCCGCAGGCACTGAATTCACCACCTGGACAGCATTGCGTGAGGTACAAATAATGTCGCTTTCGGCCTTCACAGCGGCCGAAGTATTGATGTAGCTGACAACCACGTGATCCGGATACCGGCGCTTGAATGCCCTCACCTGATCGGCCGGGCAGCTATCCACCAAACTACAGCCTGCATTCTTATCAGGAACAACCACGATTCGCTCGGGGTTCAACAGCTTGGCCGTCTCAGCCATAAACCAGACGCCGCAAAAGACGATCACTTCGCCTTCAAACTGCTTTGCTTTGCGCGCCAGTTCAAGGCTATCGCCAATCACATCGGCCAGTTCTTGAATTTCAGATTCCTGGTAGTGGTGCGCCAGAATGATCGCCTTGCGTTCTCGCTTGAGAGCAAGGATGTGTTCGGAGATAGACGTGTGAATGGAAACGGCTGGCATGGAGGGCTCTTGGGGCTGCGAACAGCCTCTATCCTCCAGTGTAGCTTAGTGGAGATTCTAGCCCGCGATGCCTTTACGGCGAGGCTGAGGCGAATCCATCGAGAGCAATTTTGCGGAAGAAACCGGCACGGCAGATCCTGAACTTCCTAATTGCGGTAGCCCAGCCCCCCCACCTTCTCCAGCTACGCTCCGGCCGCTAAACACGCTGCAAGCTTTCGCCAGCTTCTGCAAGTCTCCCCCATCCTCAACTACCATTTCGTGCTCTACCCAGTTGCTAAGCGGGATATTGCGGAAGAAAAGGCGCTCCTGCAGAATCATCGACTTGCGATTGAGAAAGAGGCTCTTGCTTTCGCGAGTGTAATGACGTTCTTCTACCCGGAAATCAGCTAGAAAGTCATCAAGGGCCTGCCGGCGGACACGCTCTTCAGTCGAGCGAATCGTCTCCTCAAGCGATTTGGCGTGAGTTGAGATCGCTGCACGAGCCTCAGCCATCGTTTCCCGCTCTTTTGAGACCGCGACCTCCAACTTCGACTGCATGATGAAGAAGGCCAGCAGGGCCGACCCAGCGGCGACGAATAAAGGCAAAAACAACCAGAGCATTGCGTCCATCTATGAGGTTCCTCTAGGAAGTTATCGGTTCATCTGGCGAAACCTTTATAGTCCATCCACCTTAGATCCGCCTAAGAGTTTCCCCGCAAGCCCTAGACGGAATGAGAAGAAGGCCTTCACTGTTTGTCCAAGCCAAAAACTGAGCCCAGGCATGAATCCGTAGTTTTTGGAATAAAACGCACCCAATCCATTGATCCTGTCGGCTTCATCCATTTCCGGGCTGATCATCTCCAGCGCAGCTCGTTCTCTAGGCAACACCAGATCGCCTAAGACAAGAATTCGCTTGCCCGCTTCCTTCATCTTGTAATACAACTCAAGATCCCCGTAATACTGGCCGTATTTGTTGGGTAGGAAGTTCATGCTCACCAGGGCCAGTTTGGGCAAAAGCACGGGTTGGTCAAAGGGGTACTCGGCGCTTGCAGCATCCCGCTTAGCCAGAACGGTGTCACCGGGCTTGGGTAGCGCATGAAAATCACCTGCCGGACAAACAGCGCCCGCACCCGGATCAGTTTCAATTGCGCTGAGCATTCGCTGCACCGTATCCGGCCCCACCTGGCAGCCATTGGGCAAAATCAGAAGGTATTCGCCCTTGGCAGTGCGAGTGGCAATGTTGATGGCCTTGGTCCAGCCGAAATTGTGGGGCAACCTGAGGATCGTGATCCCCTCAAATTCATCATCCAGCCGTGCACTGCCGTCTTGGCTGCCGCAATCGACAACCAGAACTTCGCTTAGTTCGGGCTCAGAGCGTGCAGCCAGAGCCGTGAGCGTAAGCCTTAAGAGCTGACTCTGATGCTGAGAAACGATAACGATTGAAACGCGTGTGGCCCGGACTTCGGGCAATTCCTGTGCGGGAGATTCCATCCAGCTTCAAGGATACCCCGCGTTAGCGCTTCAGAACGGTTCCTCGCGGATCAAGCACTACCTTTGGGGCCACCGCCGTAGTGAAGGGAATCTCCAGAACATCCTCTTCGGGGCCGCTTCGCATCCAACGGATCGACTTTTGCCCGCGAAGCAGTTGTATCTCCACCGGCACATCAAGCTCAAAGTCTTCAGGCACCAGTGTCTGCTTCAGCCGCAACTCAAGAACTCGGCGCTGACCAACCTTCTTGACGATGCTCGTCAACTCAAGATGTGGCACTCCGGTGCCGTATACCCAAGTCTCAAAAAAATTTACGAGCTCGCGATCAGGGCTATCCTTGGGCACCATTTTTGCCGCTTCCCGCCGAAGGTCTTCTGTCGTCATCGCCTTGCCGGCGTAATCCTTGGTCAACTGTGCCAGCATTTTGAGAAAGGCCGCATCTCCAAGCCGGTTGCGCAGCATATGCAGCACCCAGGTGCTCTTTCCGTAAGTTACAGCATGCCAGGCAACAGGATCGGAATAGCGCAGACGCATGCCAAAAACCAGTGGCCCCGCCGCATCCAGACTCTTTCCGTTCTTGCCTTCAAACACCAGCCTGCGCTTGTATTCCTCAAGCACAGGTTCGAGCGCTTTCACCCCATGCCTCTTTTCGAGATAGAGCATTGCTGAATAGTTGGCTAGCGCCTCGCCCAGCCACTCGTCCCGGTAGTTCTCAAAAGCGACGTGATTGCCCCACCATTGGTGAGCCAGTTCATGACTCTGAAGGATCTCGCGAAAATACCGGCCTTGCCATTCAGCCCGTTCCGAAGCCGGCAAATTCCGGTCCTCAAGATAAGCAAGCGTAGACAGGTAAAGAAAGCCAGGAAAGCCCTGGCCAAAAGACCCCGGGATGGGCGCAGCCACTACGCGGGCCAGAGGGGGCGGCCCAAACAGGGCACTGAAGAATTCCATTGCGCCGGCGATCTCTTCAGCCATTGATGGCATCCGCGACAGTGGATCGGCCGGCAGCGAAGGCCCATTCATGACAACTGGAAGATCAGCACGACGCCTTTGCATCGGCGAAACCGGAGGCGCAACCATTACTTGCGTGGGGCGATTGGCCAGCGCACTCTCGATCGTCTTGTTGGCGTAAACTTCCACCTCAAATCCTCCGCGCTTGACCGAAGTAGATTCAAAAGCGCCGAGATTAAATCCAAACAGACGCAGTGGCTGATCCACTTTGCAGGTAGTGAGCTTGTGATCACCCTGGGCAATCTCCTTGCGGGCACCGGGGCAAACCAACGTCAGAAGCTTCGAATGTTCAAAGCTTGCCTCAAACGGCGCTGCCTGAAACTGCATCTGCGGGAACCAACTCGCCCGGGTGGCAAGATACAAGACTCCATTGCCCGCCCGGAAGAAAATATTGCCTTCTTCTTCAATTTCAAGCACGCCTGTTTCGCCCATCTTGAGCGGCACATTCGGTTGCAGGAGCAGCCCTTCAGAATCTCCATTCCGCAGCAGGTTTGCTCTCAACGCATCGCGCTGAAAAATCTCAACCGGTTCGCCATTCCAGCGCGCGGCCTTCACCCTCAACCTTGGAGAGAGATCGACTGGCAGCACTTTCAATCCGTCCTGATTAGAACGAAGTGTCATCCTTACCGTGGCATTGAACTGCAGGTCTGCTCCGATCACTGCTTTGACTTCAAATCGCTCAATCTTGGCAACCGGGCCTGGAATCACCCGGGGCTCCGCGCGCTTCGGTTCGAAATGCGCCCAGAAGTTATAGCGATTGCGTCCCTCGAAATTTTCCAGTTGGCCGATGAGTAGTTCCTCGCGTCCGCGCGGGTCAAAGTAGATATCAAAGTTGCCGAGCCGTCGGCCCGAAAGGGCAGCAAAGAAGCAACCCTTCCCCACCCCGCCGCCATTGCTGAGGTCTTCAAGAAGCCTCGTCTCAAGGCTATCGCTAAGATTGCGAACCACGTCATTCCACTTCTCAGCCACCAGCACGCCGCGCTCAGGGCTGCGCTTGGCCGTCTCGCTTCGATTCAGCTCTTCAATCCACTTCTCGCCAGTCCCGTCGGTGAATAGAAAGACTGCCGCGTGAAAGTGCTCATCCAGATTGGGCTCTCCGGTAAAGCTTGCCAGCGAACGCCGCTCCATCCGGTTCGGCGGGATCAAGAGGATTTCGGCATCCTCAAGCTCTTCACTGGCTACAAAAACCGCCCCCGTCCGCATGCCATTCACTGGTTTGCGAAAAATCAGTACACCTTCGGTTAGAAAGAGGCGCACCTCATTGCGGCGATAGGCAAACTCGCGGACACGGAAGCAAGCCTCTGGATCAAGCGCCGCACCCCTGAGCAGACGGCTCAGGTCTGCCAGTTTTGTGCCAGTTGAAGGGGGATTGGGTTGGCTGAGCAACACCTGGCTTAGGGCTGCAAAAAACAGGCTTAGCGATAGTAAAAGGCGGAATAAACAGATCCAACTCACCCTATCAGTTTATCCTCTGGCAGCTACCTCATCGAACACACTTCGCACTTCATCGACAAGCCACTCCCCATTCCCCTGTACCTCCATACGCGAGTATCCATCTCCCGGAAAGACTTCGATTGAGACTCTCTCCAAGGGATCAGGGTTGGGGGAAATCCGCCCCAGCCGGTAGGTCAAGTAAAAGTAAGTTGGCAGAGCCTCCGCCAGACGTGCAATTGAAACAGGCAACCCGGACTCATGTTTCACCTCAAGGTAGGCACCACGGCGATCAGAACAAAGTTGCCTCCAGAATTTGGCAATTTGCCCGTCGAGATCTCCACAGCAGAAGACATTCAGGATGATCCCCTGTTTTTCAAGCAGCACAGCCAAATGCGGCGGCACCGCAAAGTTCGTTTGTAGTTCAGGATGGAGAATCACAACTAGTTGCCGGCAAGTGGCCACAGAAGGAAATGAACTGATGGCTAACTCGATGCCTTCAATAAAACTCGTGGATGCACCCTCCAAATCCCTCAACTGGTGGCTGAGCAAACCCTTGGCATCAACTGAAAAATCGATCAGCGTTGGTTCGGCTTGAGGCTCGCTTTCCCGGGTTTGGTACTTCTGGATCGACCAGTAATCGCAAGGCCGCTTGCTGGAGATTGCCAGCTCCATACCTCGCTCTGTTTGCTTTTCAAAGTTATTTCCAGAGGCACTTCGCTGAGGAATCAGAAATAGCGTATGCATCGGTTCATTGCTCCCTCGCGCCTCAAAGTGAAATTGGTCCACACGCATTTCACCCTCGCTGAGAAGAACCTGTGTCGCTATCAGGTCATTCGGTGCGAAGAGACTTCCGCCGGCATGTCGCAACAAAATACTGGCCCGCACCCGCCCTTTTTCAAACCGGTCAAAGCACACCAGTTCCATCTTGATATCAGACATTTCTTTCAGTTCCTCCATCCGCTTCTGAATCTTTCGTCCGGCATTCAAAAACGCGAGTTTGATCCGTCCTGTCTTGATGGGTAAATACTCGGCGACCAGACCTTCAAACCGGGGATCGGCAGTCTGCCCAATGAGCCATGCTCCAGCCAATTGACGATCCAGGTTTTCATCGCGGGCAAGCCTCAGAATCCCACGTACCGAAGAAATCTCTCCCGCCTGATAGAGCCCGAATAAGCCGTTGGAGACAACGCGGTGATACTCGTCCTGGCTAGCCCACTTGAAGATCTGTATCGATTCTGGATCACGGCGCCCCCACAAAGACGCCACTGCATTGGCACGCACTCTTGGATCTACATCCTTCAGCAACTGCGCGCATTTCGGCTGGTGTCGGATCAGCGAGCCCGCAAGCATAGCCACCTTCGAACGGAGTCTGGCATCAGGATGTTCACTCAGCAAGGTCAAGATGCTTTCCAGATCCTCTGCACTGGCCGATCTGCCCAGAATCTCCAGCAGCCGGGTGAGTTCCTGTTTGGCAATCCAGGCTCCCGCACGGTTGATCTCCGACTTGACGTTCGACATCAGGAAATTTTGATATGCCGGATCATTCTGACTGGTCAACCGGAGCAGCCGCACCGCATCCTCGAGACTCAGCAGCTCTGAGGTGGCTATCAACTGCTTTAGGCTCGATGAATCCTGACGCAAGAGCTTCAATATGATTTGCGTGAAGCTGTTGCCCTGCCCTTTCTCAAGCAGTTCGATCGACTGATGCAAGAAGTCCGCGTGGTTCTCAGCCTTCCAATGAAGCAGTTGCTCATGCCCAAATTTGGGACTCTCAGCAAAGACTTTTTCTAATTCCCCGATAGAAATGCTCGTAACTGCCACCCTGTTCATATCGACAACCGGAAGACATTTTTGAAAAATCTACCCAAACAGAGAAAACAGTCCTTTTTTGCGGGGCTTTGAAGCACCCACCAGCTTGTCTCCACTCAGAACAGCCGCTGGATTGAGATTGAAGAGCAACTCTGCCGTCAGTTCTCCCCATCGCTTCCCCACATGCGCAAAAGCACCATCGAGCACCGGCGGCCGCCGCTTTAGATCGTGAGCGTCGCTGGCAATGAAATGCACGATGCCTTCGTTCATCAGGACCTCGCTAAAGTTTCGTGCTTTGCTCCCAAACACACCTTCGAGGCTCTGACTGGTTACCTGTATGGCGCACCCCATCTCCACCCATTCCTTGAGTTCCTTCAATCTCATCTGCAACAGCATGTTGCGTTCGGGATGAGTGATAACCGGGATAATTCCCGCCGATAGCAGATCCCCAAAAATCTGCGAAGTCGTCTTAAAAATCAGCAAATCAGAAAACTCAACCAGCAGATATGGCCCGCCGGCGATCGTGTACTTGCGAGGGTTCTTGATCGCATCCGCGATGTTTTCATATTGCAGATGAAAGTCGCACCCCAAATGAACTCTCACGCCACTATCGTTTCGCGCCTCAAGCGCCGCTCTGCGTTCTGCTATCAATTCAGGGTCAAATCGATACTCAAGATTGGCATGTGGGCTGGCCACAATATCAGTTGTCCCGTGCCGCCCGGCCACCCTCAGCATTTCGAGACTTACCTCGATATCAGGAGACCCATCGTCCATTTCATAAAGCACGTGGCTATGAATATCGATCATAGCTGAAACTCACTACCCATCCCTCAAATAAACATCTCTTCGTCTTGGGTGGCATGAGCGATTGACGGGCGGCGGCCCTTGAACAGGAAGCCAAAAGCGCCCTTCACTCCAGAAGCCAGCGCCGTCACCTCACGCAAAGGCTTCATCAGCCCCTCTTGCGTAGTGTTAACCAAAGTCTGCACCTTCTCCACCGTATCGCCAACTACCAATTCCATTCGCTCCAACTGAACTTTAGCCCGATCCCCGGCGTCAGTCACTATCGAGTCAATCTTCGTCATTTGCAGCTGAGTCGTATCGAGAATCTCGTTGGTTCTCTTCGTGATCTCAAGCATCTGCTTGCGGCCGTCGTCAAGAGTCAGTTTGGCGGATTCGAGCGTTGCTTCAGCCTTGCCCAGCAAGGGCCGGGCCTCCTCATGGATCTCCCGTACCTTTTTGTAAAGGCTAAAAAGAGCCAGAAATTGCCCCACTTGCGACAAAGCGCAAAGCGCAACAAAAATTATCAGGACGATCAAGATATTTTGCAATGTCGAATCCGCCATTCCGGTTCACTCAAGAATCTATCGGCTGTTCGCCTGAAGGACTCTATACCCCTTCAGACTCAGGTGGGTAGCTGCCGTGGGCTTCACGGTAGGCCTGACGGCCAGCTTCTACAGCAGCGGCAACCTGTTCCCGTTGCCTAAGAACCGCTTCACGGCCACGATCAATAAAATCGGTTGCGCTCTCACGCACTTCACCAGACTTGCGCTTGACGAAATCGCGGCCTTCATCGGCTCGCCCCTTCAACAACGCTCTGGTTTCTTCACCTGACTTGGGTGCAAAAAGCAGCCCCATGGCCAAGCCAACTCCTGCGCCAAGCAAAAAGTAGGGCAGGTTATTTCTATCATCCATAAGTGGATACCTCCTAAGGGGAACTACTGCCTTAAGTGTACATGCTAAGCTCCAATCGTGCCGTTTGGGAAACCTCCAAAGCGTGTCGATGGCGAAGCGCTGCAACACTATGCCTCGATGCTTGTCGCCCAACGGGCTATGTCCAGTGGAGAGATGCGCCAAAAGCTTCGCCTCAAGGCTCTCAACCCGGATGACATCGATGGCGTGATTGCAAAGCTCACCGAGTACGGCGCACTCAACGACTCTCGCTACGCAGAGGCCTACGCCAGTGCCCGCAAAGAGAATCAGGGCTTCGGCCAACAGCGTGTTCTCCGCGACTTGAATAAGAAGCGAATCGCCTCGGGCACAGCAAAAGAAGCGGTTGCCACCACCTTCTCCGGCACCGACGAAATTGCACTCATCGAAGACTACATCGCCCGTAAATTTAGAGGCAAGAACCTGCCAGAATTTCTGGCCGAACAAAAAAACCTCGCCTCTGCATTGCGGCGGCTCCGCACTGCCGGATACTCCATCGGCAACTCGCTCAAAGTCTTGCGGCGCTACTCCACACTGGCTAACGAAATCGACGAAGACTCGCTCGAATTCGGCCCCGAATCACAACCGCTACCATAGGATCTGCATGGATAAGCGCCTTACGGCACACGCCAAAGCCGCTGGTTGAGCGTCCAAACTCGCGCCAGGGGTCCTGGCGCAAGCGCTCGCCACGCTTCCGCGTGTCGATAATCCGAACGTTCTTCTCGGGTTTGAAACCTCCGACGATGCCGGAGTCTACAAGCTCTCAGAGGATTGCGCCCTCGTCCAGACCCTCGATTTCTTCACCCCCATCGTTGACGACCCTTTCGAATTCGGAGCCATCGCCGCAGCCAACTCCCTTAGCGATGTCTACGCTATGGGTGGCAAACCAATCACCGCGCTCTCGATCCTCTGCTACCCGGCCAAGGACGACCTCGAAGTCCTGACCGCTATCCTCGCCGGCGGCCTCTCAAAAATGCAAGAGGCCAACTGCGCCCTCCTCGGCGGACATTCTGTCGCAGACGACACCGTCAAATTCGGCTACTCCGTCACAGGCTTGGTCCACCCCAAACGCTTCCGCGCCAATGCCCACGCAAAGCCCGGCGATATGCTTGTCCTCACCAAGCCACTCGGCACAGGCGTCATCTCCACCTCGCTCAAGCGCGGCCTCGCCCACCCAGACCACGTTGCCGCAGCCACCCGGTCCATGCTCACCCTCAACCGCGCTGCCGCAGAAGCAATGGACTCCTTCGACGTGCACGGAGTCACCGACATCACAGGCTTCGGCTTTCTTGGCCACGCCCGGGAACTCGCCCTCGCCTCTTGCGTCACTCTCCTCATCGATTCAAACGCAATCCCAACCCTGCCGGGCGCGCTGGAAGCAATCGCCGCCGGTGCCATTCCCGGTGGCCTCAACAACAATCGAGGCTTCGCCGCTGTCGACGTCCGCGCGGAATCCACAGTCGACCCCAACCGTCTCACCCTCTTCTACGACCCGCAAACCAGCGGCGGCCTGCTTATCTCGCTACCACCTGCCGACGCCAGACGCCTAGTAGAATCGATACCGGCCACCATTATTGGCGAAGTCAGTGAGAGAAAGGACAAAGCCCTCTGGGTACTCTGAATTACAACCCCATCATTGTTGCGCTCGACTTCGAGTCTGGCGCACAAGCCCTTCATTTGATCGATCAACTCGAGGACAGCGTCGATTTCTACAAGATTGGAATGGAGCTCTACGCCGCTGAAGGCACCTCTATCATCAGAGACGTCCTGGCTAGAAACAAGAAAGTCTTCCTCGACCTCAAATTCCACGACATCCCTGAAACTGTCAAGCGCGCCGTCAGCCGCGCGGCAGACCTCGGCGTCCAGCTTCTGACTGTCCACGCCTACCCGCAAGTGATGGCCGCCGCAGTTGCCGGCAAAGGGCAATCCGCGCTCCAGCTTTTGGGGGTTACAGTACTCACCAGCCTCAGCGAAGAAGATCTCGTCGAACTCGGCTACCCCGAGGGCACCACCATCGGGGCGCTAGTCCGCCAGCGTGTCCAACAAGGCATTGCCGCAGGGATCGACGGCTTCGTCTGCTCGCCGCTTGAAGCCAAAGCAGTTCGAAGCCTGGCTGGCCCAGGCAAAGTCCTCGTCACCCCAGGCGTTCGATCCCCCGGTAAGGACGCGGGCGACCAGAAGCGGATTGCTACCCCTGCCCAGGCCGTTTCAGACGGCGCGTCCTACCTTGTAATTGGCCGCCAAGTCACACGTGCTAAAGCACCTAAGCAAGAGGCTCTGAGCATCCTCAACGAGATTTCCACAGCCTAAACCTTTCAATCTATTCATTTTTTCTATAAGTCAATCCGCTACGATTCGGTTGCGATTCCGAAGCGATTCTGTTAAACCTGAATGATTGGATTGGTCACCACCGATCCCAAACAGGGGAAAGGAATTAAAAATGAACAGGACTCTAGTCGCTCTCTCGCTAGCGGTCTGCTTGGGCATTCCTGCCTATAGTCAGTCTCTAACTGCACTTTCAGGCGCAATTGTTGATCCCACCGGGGCTTCGGTTCCCGGAACAACGATTTCGCTTACCAACGTCGACAACAACACAAAACGTGACGGAATCACCGATGACGAGGGCAAGTACACCTTCTCGGCCTTAGCGCCCGGAACCTACCGTCTGTTAGCCAAGAAGCAAGGCTTCTCGGACATCTCCGTTCAGCAGATTCGCTTGCTGGTCAACACCCCCTCCACCCTCAACCTCAGTTTTGAAACCGTCGGCGCTGTCGCCCAGACGATCGAAATCTCCGCAGAAGGCATCCAGCTCAACACTGTAGACGCTACGGTTGGAAACTCCTTCGGTGCCCAGCAGATCACACAGTTGCCATTCGAAGGCCGTCGCGCAGACCGCATCCTCTCCCTGCAGCCCGGTATCTCCTACATCGGTGATTCCGACACCGTCAATGGTGGCTCCAACGTGGGCACTGACCGTGGCGGCGTCGTCAACGGCGGCAAGAGCGATCAGTCCAACTTGACCCTCGATGGCGTAGACATCAACAACCAGCAGACCCGTGAGCCCTTCAACGGCGCACTCCGGGTTACGCTCGATTCGGTGCAGGAATTCCGCGTCACCACCTCAAACGCCAATGCCGATTCTTCGCGTGGCTCCGGTGCGCAGATCACCCTGATCACTCGTTCTGGCACGAATCAACTTCATGGTGCCGCTTACTGGTTTGTCCGCAACAAGATGTTCAACGCGAACACCTTTTTTAACAACCTAACCACAAACGCCCAGGGTGTCGGGCTTCCTACCCCCAAGCTGAATCGCAACACCTTCGGTGGTCGCCTTGGTGGCCCGGCCATCAAGAACAAGCTTTTCTACTTTGCCAATTGGGAAGGCCAAAGAGATAGCCTCGAACAGTCTGTCATCCGCACGGTGCCGCGTGAAAATGTGCGCAATGGACAGGTGGATTACCTGAGCGTGGGCGGAACCCGTGTTTCTGTACCCAGCAGCGAACTTGTCAGCAAGATTGCGGGCGCAGGCTCTGTCAACGCCGCAGCCCTCGCGGTGCTTAGAGGCTACCCGGCTCCCAATGACTTCACTACTGGTGACGGCATCAACACCGCCGGCTTCCGCTTTAACTCACCCATCGCACGCCGTTTCAACACCTATGTCGCCAAGATCGACTATGTGCTCAACGACAGAAACCGCATCTTTGCCCGCGGCCAATTGCAGAATGACAACGAAGGCGGGCCACCGCAATTTGCAGGCCTCGCCCCAAACTTCGTCGACCTCAACAATTCAAAGGGCCTAGCACTCGGCTGGGATTCCACTGTCAATAGCTCTTTGATCTCATCCACCCGTTGGGGCCTCACGCGTCAGGGTCTGGAAACCTCGGGCGGCGGCAATTATGCCATCACCACCTTCCGCGGTCTCGACAACCCGGTCGGACTGGTCCGCTCTTTCCGCCGCTTTTCGCCCACTTACAACTTCACCCAGGACTTTACCTGGACCAAAGGCAAGCACAACATCCAGTTCGGCGGCAGCATCCGTGTCTTCCAGAACGATCGTTCCAACTTCGCCAACAGCTTTTTTGGCTCTACGATCAATTCTTCGTGGATGACAGCCTCAGGCGCAGTCCTCAGTGCTCCCTGGACTGACGCAGCACTAGGCAATAACCGAATCAATGCCGGTTCACGAACCTCTTTCAACGATGCCACGGCAGCCATCCTCGGTCTTGTCACTCAGGTCACCAGCCGTTACAACTTCACTCCGAACCCGGACGGTACAGTGAACGCACAAGCTCCCGGCTCTGCGGTAAATCGTAACTTCCAGGGTGAAGAAGCCGAAATGTACATTTCCGATACCTGGAAGGCCACTCGTAACCTCACCATCACTGGTGGTGTCCGCTACATGCACTGGCCGGCCATCTATGAAAAGAATGGCGTCCAAACCAGCACCAACATCCGGCTTAGCGAATGGTTCGACACCCGCGTCGCCAACGCAGGCAACGGCCTCGCTGGCAACACTGGTTTGCCTCCGATTTCGTACCAGCTCGCCAACAAAGCCGGCGGCCGTCCGCTCTATGACAACCTCAAGAACTGGTCGCCACGTCTTGCTTTGGCTTACGCGCCAGAAGCCAAGTCTGGCCTCTCAAAGTTCCTCTTCGGCGGCCCCAATAAGAGTGTCATCCGTGCCGGCTTCGGCATCTACTACGACGTCCTGGGTTCAGGCCTCGTTCGCGATTTCGATGCCTCCGCCCTTGGCCTCTCAACAACGCTCAACAACGCTTCGGGTCGTGAGACCGTCGCTGGCGCTCCTCGCTACACTGGTATCTTCAATGTTCCACAGCAGCTCGTTAGCGCTCCACCCCCAGCGGTTTTCCCGGTTGTTCAACCCAACAACTTCGCCATCACGAATTCTGTTGACGACAGGATTCGCGCTCCTTACACGATGCGCTACAACCTCACCGTCGCCCGTGAATTCGACAACGGCCTGAACATCAGCGTCGGTTATGTTGCCAGCCAAGGCAAGCGCACCATTATGAGTGAAGACTTAGCCACCCCGCTTAATATTCGTGACCCGCAATCCGGCACGGACTACTACTCGGCAGCCACGGCCCTCACAGACCTGATCCGCCGCAATGTTCCTGTCGCTCAGGTCGGTCGTATCCCTTACTGGGAAAACATGACTCCTGGTTTCGCTGGTCAAGGTCTGACGGCAACGCAAGCTGCCTACAACCTCTTTGCCGACTTCTTCCCTGACGCAACCGGTGCCGTCGAGAACTTTGATCGCTTCAGCGATCCTAGCGCCTCCCGGCTTGGCCCTTTTGCTTACTACAGCCGCCAGTACTCTTATTTGCGAGCCCTGCGCTCGGTTGGATTCTCTACCTACAACTCACTGCAGGTAACGGCCCAGAAGCGCTTCAAGAGCGGAGACCAGTTTGGCCTCAACTGGACCTACTCTCACTCAATTGACCTTGGGTCTACTTCTGAAAATAGCGCCGACGCCGGACGCGGCATCAGCATCAGCCCTTATAACCGTTACCAGATGCGTGGCTCTTCAGACTTTGACCAGCGTCACAGCTTCAACGCCAACTACGTCTACGGTCTGCCATTCGGTAAGGGCAAAAAGTTTTTGTCCAACGCCAATGGCATCACCAACACCATTCTCGGCGGATGGCAACTCGGCGGCATCTGGCGTCAGACTACCGGCTTGCCGGTATCTGTCGGCCACAACCGCACCTGGCCCACCAACTACAACCTCACCGGCAATGCAACCCAATTTGACAAGTTCGCCGACGGCACCAACAAGAACGCTCCAGCACCTCCCGGAGGCCGCTCTGGCCCGAACGTCTTTGTAGATCCCGTTGCTGCGCTTAAGGCTTTCGGCTTCACCAACCCTGGTGCGATCGGCACTCGCAACCCGGTCCGTGGCGATGGTTTATTCAACATCGACATGAACTTGGCCAAGAGCTTTGTGATCCGCGAAGGTCATGCGCTCCAGTTCCGTTGGGAAGTCTTCAACATTTCCAACTCCGTTCGCTTTGACCCGCTCAACACCAACCTCAATTTGGGCAACCCTTCCTCCTTCGGCCGCTACGCCGGAACGCTCGGTGGCCCGCGAGTGATGCAGTTCGCTCTCCGCTACGACTTCTAGTCGCCAGCGGTTTCTTATTGGAAAAAGGCGGGCCTTCTGGCCCGCCCCGCATTCACGCAGTGGCGGACTTTTTATCGTGCGCAGCAATTAGGGTTGTCGGCCTATCAGCGGACTGGGCCGCAAGACCATCACGGGCCTCCTCTGCGCGGCCGTAGTCAGCCTGATGGACGATACAATCATCCGCAAACGCGGCCCTAATATCGCTGGCACTTTCTGGCGTCGCGATCCGCTCGGACCCGCCTTTGCCGACAATTTCGTCCGGGCCAACCGATTCCTCCAAATCTCGCTGGCCCTCCCGGAGCACCCCGATTCGCCCCGCTCGCTGTGGTGCTCCGCTGATGGATCGTTAACCAACCGAAGCGTGTTCAAAAACCTTCCCGAGCCAACGGCGCTCATCGGACGCCTGCGCAAGGATACCAAGCTCTTTGCTCCTCCCACACCCGAGCAGGAAAATCACGGCAGAGGCCGCCATCGGGCCTACGGTTCGCCCCTGCCAACTCCCGAACAGATTCGTCAGGACGAATCTGTTCCCTGGCAAAAGGCAAACGCCTGTGCGGCGGGAAAGCAGTACACATTCGACGTCAAACTCATTGCACCCATCCGCTGGAAGGCCCATCTCTTACCGCCTCCGCCGAATAAAAACGACTTCGTCTCTGCCTCAACCTCCGCACTGAAGCAACTCTTTTCCAGCAACCCTTTGGCTTCTTCGCTCTTCTATGCCCAGCAATAGCCAAACACGAGAAAGGCGCTGGCTGCAAGGCCAGCGCCTCTTTTGTTAAGCTCTGAGGCAATGTTCACCCGCCGCGAAGCCCTTCTCCCTGCCGCAGCAGCTTTATACGCCGCCCCCTCTGACGAACTCTGCTTCAGCAGCGCGATCAATCTAGCCCAGCTCATCAAAACAAAAAAACTCTCAGCCCGGGAGTGTCTGGCCGCCCACCTGAAGCAAATCGAGCGCGTCAACCCCAAGCTCAACGCCATCGTCACCCTGGCAATCGATCAAGCGCAACAATCAGCCAAACTAGCCGACGAACATCAGGCCAAACGCAAACCCCTTGGCCCTCTCCACGGCCTCCCCGTCGCGCACAAAGACCTCGTCAACACCAAAGGCATCCGCACCACCTTCGGCTCTCCGCTTTTCAAAGACAACATCCCCACCGCAAACGACCTCATCGTAGACCGCCTTCAGGCAGCAGGCGCAATCACAATAGGCAAAACCAACACCCCGGAATTCGGCGCAGGCTCACAAACGTTCAACACCATCTTCGGCGCAACGCTGAACCCCTACGACACCAGCAAGACTTGCGGCGGCTCCAGCGGCGGGGCAGCCACAGCTCTGGCCTCAGGCATGATCCCGATCGCGGACGGCAGCGACATGGGCGGCTCCCTGCGCAACCCCGCTTCCTTCTGCAACATTGTCGGCTTCCGCCCCTCCATCGGCCGTGTCCCCGCTAGAGGCGCACTCTTCCCCTGGTTTACACTCAGCACGTCAGGCCCGATGGCCCGCAGCGTCGCCGATCTCGCCCTGCTCTTAAGCGCCATCGCAGGCCCGGATTCCAAGGTCCCCAACTCACTGCCAGAACCCGGCTCAACCTTCCGCCAGCCTCTGAGCAGGTCCTTCAAAGGCACCCGCATCGCCTGGTTCAAAGACCTCAACGGCAACCCCTTCGATCCACGCACCCTGGCCGTAATTGACGCTCAACGCAAAGTCTTTGAATCCCTCGGCTGCATCGTAGAACAAGCCGAGCCAGACTTCACCGGCGCCGACTTCGCCTTCAAAACCCTCCGCGCCTGGAACTCCGCCGCCAACCACGGCGAGCGCATCCGCACCCAGCGCGCCGACTACAAAGACACTCTTCTCAAAGAAGTAGAAGCGGGCCTCAAGCTCACCGGCCCGGACATCGCCAAAGCCGAGCAACTCCACGGGCAAGTCTGGCAGCGCTTCCAGACTTTCCTAGACAAATACGATTTCTTCATCCTCCCCACCACCCAGCTCCCCGCATTTGACGTCAAGGTTCCCTACCCAACCTCGATCAACGGAGTCAGATTCGACAACTACATCGACTGGATGCGCTCCTGCTGGTTCATCTCCGTAACAGGCAATCCAGCCATCTCCGTCCCCGCCGGCTTCACCCCCGAAGGCCTGCCAGTAGGCATCCAGATAGTAGGCCGCCACAACCAGGATTTCACCGTCCTCCAGATCGCCCACGCCTACGAACAAGCCACCAACATCGCCAAGAGAAGACCGGCCCCTCCTACAGGAATTTAGAATCGCTTACGCAATAGCCCAATATCAAGCTCAGGCCTACAATACTTCGCAGATCACCAGAACGTAGATCGTTGGATATCGCTCGAACTACCACTCAGGCTGAGTGAGGTCAAATAGTTGGGCGTCGCCAGAAGTCGGCTGGATAACGTCCTTTATGATGCGTACTTGGCGAGGTGTCAACCCGACAGATCTCGTGCCACTCTTGCAGAGTTCACGCTGAACAGGATTCCTGTTAGCATACGGCTTAATCCACGCACTCAAAAGCTCCCTGACTGGACCGATCAGCTTCGTTAAGTAGCGAATGAGTGAGTGGGACGCTATCCTGGTTTCTTCTTAAGGTTTCCTAGCTATGTATATCTCCCGATTGGTGATCAGAAACTTTCGCAATTTTCGCCAGCTCGATGTTCCCCTCTCCAATGGCGTCACTTGTTTCATAGGAGAGAACAACGTTGGCAAGAGCAACTTGATTGAGGCGGTTCGATTAGTTCTTGACGGATCCATTGGTGCATTTCGGCGGAGACTTCAAAGCACCGACTTCTCGACCGGCATTGACTTCACGCAGGGCGAGCAAATCCTAATAGCAATAGAGTTCTCGGATTTCACCGGAAAGACCGCTCAGGAGGCTCTTCCGTTCGATGCGCTCGTCGGGCCCGACAGAGCGAGACTCACTTTCCGGTTCCGACCAATTGCTACAGTTCGGGAGGCGCTTGCCAATGGACAGACCGATGTTCTCCCGTTGAAACTATCTGACTATCGATGGGAAATGGTGGGCGGGGGCGACAATGTTGATTTATCGGCAATCAGTTGGGCTGACGACTTCGGTTCCTACTTTCGTACAGAGATCCTGCAGCAGAGTTTTCTCGTAACGCTGATGGGGGCGCTCCGAGATGTCGAAGCAAGTCTTGCTCAAACACGGTCGTCCCCTCTCCAGCAGATTGTCGAGCAGAAAAAGATCCCAGAAGCCGAACAGACGCAGCTGGTTCAGCACCTTCGTACAGCAAATACGAACATAAATGCTAGCCAAACGATTGGGGCTATCGGCGGTCAGCTCACGACATCTTTTCAAACAGCGGTGGGCCCCACATTCGGGATGAGTGTCCGATTGGGCCTAGGTGAGCCGAGCTTTGCAGACATTTCCAAAGCGCTCCGAGTGCTATTGTCCGGCTACGGAATGACGGACTTGGATCCAGCGCGGAACGGCTTAGGATTGAACAACATTCTCTATATGAGCATGTTGCTGTCCTCTTTCGAGCAGAGAGTTCAGGAGGGGAAATCGGCTGGTCAACTTCTCTTGGTAGAGGAACCTGAAGCTCATCTACACCCACAACTCCAACGAGTTCTCTTGGCTACGCTTCTAAGCCGAAATGTTCAGGTCTTCATTACCACACACAGTACTCACATCACATCCGCTCTTCCCCTCAAGTCGCAGATAGTCCTGACGTCGGGTGGAAACGCTGTCACAGATTCTGTTTCCCCGGCTTCCATTCCTCAACTACTTCCGTCAGCTCAGTGGGATCTCGAACGCTATCTCGATGCAACAAGATCCAGTCTTCTATTCGCCCGTGCGGTTTTGCTGGTAGAAGGCCCAGCCGAGCAGTTTCTCATTCCTCCATTGGTAAAGCGCGTCATGGGGGTCGATCTTGACCAAAAAGGGATTGCTGTCATTCCGATTTTTGGAATTCACTTTAGCCCGTACGCCCAACTCTTCGGCCCAGATGGGATAAGGAAGAAATGCGCGATCGTTGCTGACGGCGACCTGAAACCATCAGATTCTGATACGAGCGATAACGACCCTGATCTGGACGACGTTCAAGATGTTGATCCTCAGCTTGAAACCCTAAGGAATCCTTTTGTTGAAGTCTTCCGGTCACAAACAACATTTGAGCCTGAAATCACATTGAAGGGCAATTTGAAGATGCTCGGGAAATCTGCGGCTGAACTGGGGGCTCCACGTGTCAGCCAGAAGCTCTTGAACGCAGCTACCACGCAAACGCCAGATTTGGTGGCTCTTGGAAAAACGGTGCTCAACATCGCGAAGCGGTTTGGCAAGGCTCGATTTGCTCAGGTGGCATCTCGTCACATCTCGACTGAAGCCGAACTGCCACCTTATATCCGCAGCGCGATTGAGTGGCTGGGTTAATCTAATGCTGTTGACCCCAGAACAGCGTGGAGCAGTAATAGACAATGGGCATGTCTGCTTGGTTTCTTGTCCAGGGAGCGGGAAGACACGTGTGATCGTCGCCAAACTACTTCGCTGCATCGAAGAGGTTCGAGGTAGCGCAAGGCGAGTAGCGTGTATCACGCATACGAATGCTGGGGCCGATGAAATTGACAGTCGTCTCAGACGAACTGCCTTTTCTGGGGAGGACGAGTTCTATGAAGTGTCGACTATCCACTCCTTTGCACTTCAGAATATTTTCCGCCCTTTCCACCGGCGACTTGCAGCATTCGTCAATGGATTTGCCTTGCTGATCTCAGATGATGAAGCCTTCCAGGTTAAGCGGGCTGAGCTGATGCTGAAGTATCAGATCAAAACCTTTTACGCTGAGCAGTTCGATGGCATTTATCGGATGCCAAACGGGACCGTATTTGTACCAGAGGGCATACCGTTTTTAGCAGGAGAGGAGTGGTGCCGATGGCTGGATGCATCTGCGTTTACTACTCTTGGCGATCTCGTTTACCATTCATGCTTGATTCTCGACCGCTACGCATTCATCGCCAGTGCCCTTTCCAGTCGCATGTCTTGGCTACTTGTAGACGAATTTCAAGACTCATCTTTGGGCCAGATCCATTTGTTCAAGGCCATCTTTCGGTTCGGGCGGACGAAGTTCTTTTGCGTAGGAGATCCCAACCAGTCGATCTATGGATTTTCCGGCGCTTCACCCGATCTATTGAACGACTTCGCTGCGCATGTCTCAGCGACTACCAAACATCGACTGACCGGAAATTTCCGCTCGTCGCAGCTCATCGTCAACATTGCTGAGCGGCTCTGCCCCACAGCGCCGCCAATGCAAGCTGTCGGAAGCTATAAGGACTATTCCGTGCCTCCAGGTAGCCCAGCCGTAGCAAATCCCCTTGATGGGATTGTGAACTACTTCTTGCCAGCAGTGGCCTCTCTCGGAGTGCCGTACGGCAAAGTTGCTATTCTTGCTCCGTGGTGGTTGTCGCTCTTCCACCTGGCGAGGGGTCTTCGCGCTCAAGGCCTGCCTGTCATTGGGCCGGGTGCGCGTCCCTATAAACGCACACACCTCTTTTCTCACCTTGCAGAGCCTCTTGGTGCGTATCTCGAAAGCCCAGAGCCTGAGATCGCTCTCGCGGCCCAGCGGGCCGTGTTCTTCGTACTGGCGAACCTGACCAGTGAGCCAAGTCGAGACGTGTTTTCATACGTCGGTCGGACCGTGGTTTGCAAAGTGTTGCGTGCAGCAGCAGATGCAAAACATCAGTCACCACTTGCCGTCGGCTGGCTGCGAATATCCGCTTCGACCATTACTGATGTTCTCCTCGAAGCTGGTTTTCTCCCTCTGACTCACCGCGATGCCCTCAAGGATTCGGCAGAAAACATGATCGCAGACATCATGGAGCGCGATCCATCGGGCCTTCTTACCGTGGAGGATCTTGGCATCTTTGCAAGGCCGACGGAGTGCATTCAGTTGATGACGATCCACAAATCAAAAGGCCGTGAGTTCGAGGCAGTGGCCCTCATCGACGCACATGATGGACGGATTCCTCACTTTTCTGTCAAGGACATTCCAGATCCGGAGCTACGCACCGCCAGATACGACGAGTCCCGAAGATTGACATACGTCGCAGCGACTAGAGCAATGCGCGTTCTCATGATCTTCACGGATACCTCCAATCATCGAAACCAACCAACGCCGTTCCTTCGTGAAATGGGACTGCGCGCTTAGCGCAATTCATTCCAGACTCTTCCAAACAAGCTAATTAAAGGGGGAAAGCCTTCCCCTGGCAAGGGGGACAGACTCGTCAGGTTACACCGTCCCTAACCCAAATTTGACAACTACATCGACTGGATGCGCTCCTGTTGGTTCATCTCAATCACAGCAACCCGGCCATCTCCGTCCCGGCCGGCTTCACGCCAGAAGGCCTCTCCGTCGGCATCCAGATCGTCGGACGCCACAACTGCGACTTCAACGTCCTCCAGATCGCCCACGCCTACCAACAAGCCACTAACATCGCCAAGAGGAGACCGGCTCCTCCTACAGGAATTTAGAATCGCTTGCGCAATGGCCAGATATTAAGATCAGGCCTACACTACTTCGCAGATCACCAGGACGTAGATCGTTGGATATCGCTCGAACTAAGACCCAGGCTGAGTGAGGTCAAATGGTTGGGCGTCGCCAGAAGGATGCTGGATAACATCCTTTCTGATGCATACTCGGCTGGGCGTCAAGCGAGCATATTCTGGCGGGCCTTGAGGTTTCAAAGCGACCTTTCGGTACTCCGTCGGGCGACGTACCAGTCGTCGCTACACTGTGCGACTTATGGGGAGCTATCGTGAACCTGGCACCGGCCGGTCGGGCTGAGGCAAGTTGCTGGGATCTCCACCAGCCGATATGGCGATCGCCAAAACCTCGATCACCTAAACCAGAGACTGCCCGTGCTGTTCCCAGGTTCTCAAGTCGGAAGTTCCCGGAAACCGCATGGCCGTACCGTCAGTAAACGTGTCATGCAATTCCAGCCAAGCGAACTCGCCGCCAGAAGCCCACAGTAGAACACCGGCAACCTGTCCATCTGGATAAACAGCCAGCGCATCGGCGAGCATCTCAAACCCCACCCTCGGTTGCGTGTCTTGAAAGAGAAGCCCCGCACACTTGTCGCAACATGGCCGCGTCTGCAACTGATCAAGAGCCTGCGCTTGATAAGCTGCGATATCGCCCACGGCAGCATACTCCAGCAGCCATTGAAGGACCGCAATTTCAGGCTCGGTAATTGCTCTCAAGGTCTCGAATGCTCCAACTCCGTCGCCTGACATTGTTCGATTCGAGGCTCTGCCTGGACACGATCAAAGGAGACGAACCATGCAGGGAGCCCGAAAAGCTAGCTCACTACGCCGACATCCTAACACCCTGAAGGCGCTGCGCACGGGCAAGCACGTTGACGAGCCCGATAGATCCTCCCTGAGGTCATGCCACCGACGCGAGGCCCGCGGTTTGCCGGTCCAACTGGGACAGGAGGCGTTGGATCGTCCGGACCTCACGTTCTTCAAAGAACGGCTCACCGCATTGGCCACACACCCAAGCTGGCACGGCATCCAGTGACAAATGGTACCCCTTGCGATCGATATGGAAAGGCGCGGGCGCCCTCTTCATCCGCCCCTCGCAATGCATGCACGTCATCAATTCTTCCTTCATGACTTCTTCCTCACTTTTAATGACGAGTCCCACTCTTTGGGCTCGGGGGTGTACGCCGTGATAATCGCCAAGAACTCGGCCTTCGGCGAACACACGACGTGGATCGGTCTTCCTTTAGAGTCAATTCCAAGCAACAAACAGCTATGGCCGCGAACGTCGTCAGGGTAATCCTCAATGATCTCACCGCGCAGCACTACGTGGCGAACATCCTTGCCAGTAATCATTCTATCGAGCCGGGACATCTGCCGGATGGCATGTGGAAGAAACAGGATCTTCTTGCGTGCGGATTCGACTACGGTGCGTCGGAAGTCTTGCTTTAACATCGTCTATGTCGCTCAACAGCGATCCGCACGACACTGGAGTTGGCGTAGCATCGTTTACGGCAAAAGGCTCTCTGATTGTATCCTTCACCGCAAGGCGAGTGGAATAGGTAGCGATCAACGGCATAGTCAACCGAAAACTGGTACGGGTCACGGCACGGTACTTGCGTCAATGAAATCGAAGGCCCCGTTGAGCAAACTCGCCTTTTGGCAACAAATAGGCAGCGCCCTTCCTTAGTAGGCTTTACGAGTTTCAAAAAGGTATTGCTCAAATCAATCAGCTGGCGACACGATTGCGCAAACCCTGATCTGCTGAGCCAGAGTGTCCATGCTAGGGCATCGCGCTGACCTTGCCACGGCATGAGCCTGAACCGTCCCAACCCCATTCTTCGATTTTCCTCAATGTTTTGGCAGTCTTCTTCGCCGCCAGTTCAAATCTTGGGCCTTTGCTCCTCTGCCGTCAGCGAATCAATGTGTCGGTAGGCCTCACCAAGTCAATGGCTTGGCCCAAAATCTTAGAGTTGAAATGAAAGTCAGAGTTTTGCGGATTTCAGCATGGGACGGGTCGACTCGCACCTCGAAACCACGCACCGATCCCAATCTCATTCGCAAAAATCTTTGCCTATATCTCCCCCGGAATCAGCAAGGTCCTAAAACCATAGTTCGAATTCGATCAGTCAAATGCTAGCTTCTACATCGAGAGGCCCTCGTTGCGCCTCCTTTTCAATTTCAGACCACAAAGGATAAAGAATCGCCATGGCAGCTCAACCTCAAATCGAGGCCAGCGCGGAAAACGCAAAGAAGTGCACCCGCCCGAAGACCGCCGCAGGCCGCATCAGCGTCGAAGCCAACCCCACGCAGATCTTTGAAAGCAATTTGAACAAACGAAGCCAAGTCGATACCCTCGGAGGCGAACTCGAACTCCAACCATTCGAACGCTGCGTCTTTGCCCTCTACTAGGCCGCCCGCGCGAGACAGTTGGCTAAACGAACCCAATCGCGACAAACCCTCCACCCAACCAGACCGAATACTGGCCATCCCGCTCGCGAAATTGTAGACAAACACCAAGCGTCTGAGTCAGCCAGCTAACAAACACTCGCAAACCCGGTCCCAACAGACCACAGATCCTTGAAATCCGAACCCCTCTGTAAACAGACGCCACAAGTGTGGGCCTGCACCTCCAAATCCAGGCCCCGCTTCTCTGCCACCCTAAAGATTGTAAGGGGGACAGACTCGTCAGGTTACTCCGTCCCTAACCCAAATTCGACAACTACATTGACTGGATGCGCTCCTGCTGGTTCATCTCAATCACAGGCAACCCGGCCATCTCCGTCCCGGCCGGCTTCACGCCATAAGGCCTCCCCGTTGGCATCCAGATCGTCGGCCGCCACAACCAGGATTTCACTGTCCTCCAGGTTGCCCACGCCTACGAACAGGCCACCAATATTGCCAAGAGAAGGCCAGCCCTCCAGGCTACATGATTGCGCGACCACTAACTTAGGCCACGCTGAGCATCTTGGTTGCATAATCCCGCCCACTGGTCGGAGGGGGGAGCGGCTTCCCGTCTCGGAGATAGAGATCTATCACTTCATCCACAGATGTACACAACTGTTCAAACACAGCCCGTTCATCCTGGCCATGGCAGCCGCCATAGAGCAATCCCGGACAACTGCCAACGAAGCATCCATCAACATTTGACCACTCCACGATCTTTACGTAGTTTGCGCTTGCCTTCATCTCGTAGCCTCCTCAATTGCGGCCTGAACGGCCTTCTCCTGATATTTTTTGGAGTCATCCCCAACATATCCAGAGATCGTTACTGGCCGTGAAGCACGTGGATGAGTGAAATTGCGATGGCTACCTTTGCCGCCTCGATTGACAAAGCCATGCTTCTCCAAATCGGCAATCAACTCCCGGATCTTCCTTGGCATTCATTCCAGCTATCTCGATTATATGTAATAGAAGAAGCTTGGGAATGAACTGTCGCTACCAAGAGCAGACGAGTCTGATGGAAGAATCCGCTTAATCTGGCCCAACACCGGATCGCAGCAAATCGAGTCAAGTCTAGTTCATACTCAAATTTCATGGCAGTAACTGGCTTCAATTTCGACAACACCTACGCAAGAGATCTCGAAGGCTTCTATGCCCCAGGCACAGCCGACCCCGCCCCCGCTCCAAGACTTCTCAAACTCAACTCCACACTGGCGATAGAGCTCGGCCTCGACCCAGACCAACTGAACGCCGCCGAAATCTTCTCCGGCAATCAGGCCCCCGAAGGCGCAACCGTAATCGCGCAAGCCTACGCCGGCCATCAGTTCGGCAACTTCGTCCCTCAACTCGGCGACGGCCGCGCCCTCCTGCTCGGCGAAGTCATCGACACTCACGGCCAACGCCGCGACATCCAGCTCAAAGGCTCCGGTCGCACTGCCTTCTCCCGAGGTGGCGACGGCAAGGCCGCCGTTGGCCCAGTCCTGCGCGAATATCTGATGGGAGAAGCCATGCACGCCCTTGGGATCCCCACCACCCGCGCTCTCGCGGCCGTAGCCACAGGCGAACCCGTCTACCGCGAAACGCCTCTTCCAGGTGCCGTCCTGACGCGCGTTGCCGCCAGCCACATCCGCGTCGGTACGTTTCAATTCTTCGCGGCGCGAAACGCCTACGACAAAGTCAAACAGCTAGCCGACTACTCCATCGCCCGTCACTTTCCTGAAGTGGCAATCGAAGAAAATCCTTATCTCGCCTTCCTCAACGCTGTCTGTGACCGGCAGGCATCGCTCATCGCGAAATGGATCCACGTCGGCTTCATCCACGGCGTCATGAACACCGACAACATGGCCATCTCGGGCGAAACCATCGACTACGGCCCCTGCGCCTTCATGGATCGCTACAGTCCCAGTACCGTCTTCAGTTCCATAGACCGGCAGGGCCGCTACGCCTTCGCAAATCAACCTGTCATCGCACGGTGGAACCTCGCGCGTCTGGCCGAAACCCTTCTCCCTCTGATCGACAATGACGACAAAGTGGCAATCGAAAAAGCAACCAACGCAGTCAACAACTTCACCGATCTCTACGACCACTACTGGCTCGAAGGAATGCGAGCCAAACTAGGCCTCACAAGCGAACTCCAACCCGGCGATCTCCTTCTCGCCACCAGCTTCCTCGCCGCCATGGACGGCCAGAACATAGACTACACACTTGCTTTCCGCTCACTGGCAGAAAACCGCAGCCCATCGGAAGCCTGGGCCGCAGCATGGCGAGAGCGCAACCCTGACCCCGCTCTGATCCTCAGCAGTAACCCCCTCTACATCCCCCGCAACCATCAAGTCGAAGCCGCCTTGACAGCAGCATCAGAGCAGAACAATCTGGAACCCTTCGAGACTCTCCTCGACGTCATCACCCAACCTTTCAACAAGCGTCCCGGCCTGGAAGCCTTCACCCAACCCGCCCCACTTGAAAGCGAACCCTACCGTACCTTCTGCGGAACTTAAATGCCCGCGAAAGGGTTCAGAACCATGACACTCCCGTATGCCTGACCGTGCGACATATCCTCTGAATACAACACATCGCATTCCCCAGCCTCAGCAGCAGCCACAATCAGGGAGTCATACCACGAGATCTGGAAAGCCTCGTGAATGTGCAATCCTCGAATCAATAGATCAGGAGTTTGACGGACCAGTTCAAACCGCTCCGTCAGCTCACCCACAAAAATCCTGCACTGTGTAACGCTCATCGGCGGCTTCTGCCCGCGCCGCATCACGTTTACAAACTCTTGGATCACCTGAAGACTCAGCACTCCCCGCCCCTCACCCGTCACCGACTCTACCAACTCCGTCGCCCGCTTCACCTTCTGCTTTGCCGTCTTGTCGAAGAGGTAAATCAATATATTTGTGTCGAAAAAAAACTTAGCGCCTTTCATTCATCTCATCCCGTGAATACTTTCTCGTCACCGTTACGTCCTTGAACTGCGACAACACCTCGCGAAAACTCAACTTGGCCTTACGCCCTTCCTGGGCATATTTTGCCAGCCAGTCGCGAAACTCATCGTTGAGACTTCGGTGGTTCCGTGCAGCTACAGTTCTAGCCTGTTCAATCAAATCGTCTTCAGCTGAAAAAGTAATATTTCGCACAACAACAGTGTACACGAACGCAGTGCAAAACGAATATAATAAACTTTCAACTCAATGCCCCACGACATCACCTCCCACACATCCCCAGACCTCCCGCCGGCAAACGGCTACAGTCAGGTTGTCTCCGCCCAACCGGGCACAATGGTTTTCATCTCCGGCCAAATCGCGGTGGATACGAGTGGCCAGATCCTCGGCATCGGCGACCTCCGCGCTCAAACCGAACAAGCCCTCCTGAATCTAAAGAACGCCCTTGCCGCCGCCGGAGCCACCTTCGATCATGTAGTAAAGATCAACTGGTATGTCAAAAACTTCCACAGCGATCAGCTCCCCATCATCCGTGAGATCAGGGCCCGGTACTACAATCAACAGCACCCCCCTGCCAACACGCTGGCCGGAGTCGCTGAACTTTACCCACCCGAAGCGCTAATCGAAGTCGAAGCCATCGCCGTCATCCCAAACTAAATCTATAAAAGTGTGAGCCGCTTTTGACGGCGATTCCGTTGGTCAGATTGAGTATGAAAATTTCCATCTGCATCGCCGCAATCCTCCTGCCCTCAGCGCTCTATTCCCAATCCGCCGCACTGGTCGCCACCTACACATTCCAAAACACGCTCAACGCCACTCAGCCTTCGGCCCCAGCGCTCACCGCCGTGAACCCGCGCGGAACAAACTCGTTCCTCACCGACACGGTCCTCGGGCAGCAACGCACAGTCTACGACATGCAGAGTCTAAACCCCGGCCAGAACGCCGGCCTCTCTCTCAACACAACCAATCTCGTCAACCCCAACACCTACTCCTTCGAGATGCTCTTCGCCTTCACAGACCGCCCCAACTCCTGGCGCCGCGTCTTCGACAATCAGAGTCGCACCTCAGACCGTGGCCTCTACATCAACCCCAGCAACAGATGGGAATTCTCCGCCCTCGCCACAGGCACAGTCACTTCCCCCAACGGCCCCTACGTCCACATGGTCCTCACAATCCTTGACGGTCGCGTCCGCCTCTACATCAACGGCACGCTCGACATCAATCTGCTCACCACTTCAATGAACCTCACCACCCCAGACCGCATCGTGCATTTCCTTCTCGACAACACCACACCCTCCTCAACCACAGACTTCGCCTCCGCCCGCGTGGCACTCCTCCGCGCTTATACAAACGCCCTCTCTGAAACTGAAGTCCGTGACCTCGCCGCCAACCCCTTCAGCAATTCGGTTGGCGCAACCGCTCCCTCCTTCACTACCGCAGGCGTCCGCAACGGTGCCACTTTCTCTGAAAACACCCCTATCGCCCCCGGTGCCTTCTTCTCGATCCTCGGCTCCTCCCTCAGCGAAGCCACCAGCGATTGGACCGACCGCTTCGACGGCCCAAACGCCCCCACCACCCTCAACGCCACACGCGTTTTGATCAACGACCGCCCTGCCTTCATCTCCTTCACCTCACCCGGCCAGATCAACGCCATCGCTCCAGACACGATCGTCCCCGGCAACACCAGCATAGTCGTCGAGCGCAACGGCGTCCGCAGCGCTGCTGTACCCGCACAAGCCCGCGCCGTAAATCCAGCCTTCTTCACCTACGACCAGCGCAACCGCCGCTTCATCGCCGCCCTCACCGCCGACAACAGCGCCTACATCGCCCCGGCAGACCTCTTCGGCGTATCGTCAATCAACGGCATTGCCGTACGCCCCGCCCGTCCCGGAGACTTCGTAATTGCCTACGGAATGGGCATGGGCCAAACCAGCCCCAACCTGCCAGCCGGAACAATTCCCCCAGCCCGAGACGGTGGCCACCCGGTCTCCGGCACAGTCAACCTCCGCCTCGGCACGGCCACACTAAACCCGCTCTACGTAGGCCTCTCGAGCTTCGCCGGAGTCTACATCGTCGGCTTCCAGGTCCCACCGCTCGCCAACGGCGACTACGAGCTCCAGATCACCATCAACGGCACCGCCTCTCCAACCGGAGTCGTAATACCGGTCGTCCAATAAGCGAGTCGACCCTGGACTTCGACTCCGTACTTGTACATAATGTGGCCATGCAGAAACCTCTTCTGAAATGCATCGTCTTGGCTGTCATGGTTTTTGCGCCTCTACAGGCTCAAGTCCCTCGTCAAATTCATGTCACAGTTGCCGACCATCTAAATCGCTTTGTTACTGGCTTGGAACTCGAGCACTTTGAGCTAGTCCAACAAGGCGTTCGACGTTCGATCACAGGCTTGATTCCGCCTGGTTCTCCGATCACGATAGCCGTGGTAGGTGCGGCACCTCTGCAAGGAATTAGCGGCGTCGACGGCCCAAAGGATCTCCTCATACAGACAAAATCGGTAGCCGATGCATTGACGCAACTTGCCGCATCCACAAACACCAGAAAGTGCCTCCTGATCACGACGCCTGCAACGGAGAGCATGTCGATTCCTCGCGGAATTGAGACGCACATCGTCGATCCAGCCAAGTTAAGCCGTGTAGTGGTCGAACTACGCAACCAATACATATTGCTGGTGGAACGTAGTCTCCCAAGCGAAGAATTTGAAGTCGTTTTGAAGCAGCCGCCAGGATTGCCAACCTTGCGGCCCCATTGGAAGCCAATAACTGCGAAGTAGAAGTAATGGCCGTGCGTCGAATATTCTCGATGTGTCCTTCTCGTGGTATGGTTTTTGGTATGGCAACGACTACCAAGTTAACCATCACAATCGACGACGCTCAACTCAAAGAGATTAAATCCCTCATTGCCGCCGGACATGCCGCCAATGTCTCCGCCTTCGTCAAACACGCGGTCGCTGTCGCCCTATCCGATGCCGCTGGTTGGCAGGAAATGCTGAAGGAAGCGCTGGACAAGACAGGCGGCCCGCTGTCGAAGAAAGAACGTGCCTGGGCTGACGAAATTCTCTCGCCTCGAACCACAAAGAAAAAGAAGGCCGCCTGAAGGGCCTGACCTTCGACGCAGGCGGGCTCATCGCCATCGACAATAACGATCGAAAAGTCCTCGCTCTTTTGGCTCGGGCTAAAGAGCTGGGCATGAGAACCACAATTCCCTCCACCGCCCTCGCCCAGGCCATGCGAAACCCAGCCCGGCAGGCTCGGCTATCCAGACTGATTCGTCAACCAGACACAGATCTGGTCAAGCTAGATGGACCCGATGCCACCGCCGTCGGCCTCCTCCTCGCCAAGACAGGAACCTCAGATATTGTCGACGCCCACGTCGTGGTTTGCGCTAAAAGAGCAGGGCAAGCCATCGTCACCAGCGACCCTAAGGACCTCTTCATACTTGCGCCAAACCTCAAACTGGTTCTTGTCTGAAATACACTCGCAGAATTCTCCAAAATCCGTCCCAAAAACCACCCCCCACATGCTATTTTTGTATGTGCCGCTCGCAAGCGCTCCACCAAGCGTCCTTGGCGTAATTCCTGCCCGCTTCCTCTCAAGCCGATTTCCCGGTAAAGCCCTCGTCACCCTTAAAAACAAGCCAATATTGCAGCATGTTTGGGAAAAAGCGAGCCGGGCAAAGACCTTGACACGGATCCTGATCGCCACCGACGACCAGCGTATTTTCGACGCCTCCCTCGCCTTCGGCGCAGAGGTGGTCATGACCAGCCCCCATCACCTCTCCGGCACTGATCGAGTCTCCGAAGCTGCCGCCAATCAAGCCTGCGACATCATCGTCAACATCCAAGGTGACGAACCATTAATCGACCCCGCAGCCATCGACCTCGCCACCCAGGCCCTCATCGACGACCCCTCCCTCGTCATGTCCACCCTCAAACGCCGCATTGACGTCCCCAGCGAAATCACCAACCCCAATTGCGTCAAAGTAGTCACTGGCTTTTCTGGCGACGCCATCTACTTCTCCCGCTGCCCCATACCCTACAATCGCGGCGTCAACGAAGCCTACTTCAAACACATCGGCCTCTACGTCTATCGCAAGGATTTCTTGCTCGGCTATTCCGCAATGCCGGTCGGCCCACTCGAACGCGCTGAGTCTCTCGAACAGCTCCGTGCCCTGGAGAACGGCCACCGCATCCGTGTCATCGAAACGCAGTATGAGTCTCTCGGCGTCGACACACCCGAAGACCTCGAACGTGTCAATCAACTCATCTCTCAAGGGAACCTTCTTCAAAATGGCTAAGTACATTTTTGTGACCGGCGGCGTTGTCTCTTCTCTCGGGAAAGGCATCTCCGCCGCGTCGATTGGTTGTCTGCTCGAAAGCCGTGGCCTCCGCGTCGCCATGCAGAAGTTCGACCCTTACCTCAATGTCGACCCCGGCACGATGAGCCCCTTCCAGCACGGTGAAGTCTTTGTCACCGACGACGGCGCTGAAACCGACCTCGACCTCGGCCACTACGAACGCTTCACCCACACCCACCTCTCCCAAGCCAACAACCTAACCAGCGGCCGCATCTACGAACGAATCATCTCCCGCGAGCGTCGCGGCGATTACCTCGGCAAGACCGTTCAGGTCATCCCGCACGTCACCGACGAAATCAAAGCGAATGCGCGCAAGGTAGCCGAAGGCGTCGACATCGTGATCGTCGAAATTGGCGGTACAGTCGGCGACATCGAATCCCTCCCCTTCATCGAAGCCATCCGCCAACTCCGCCACGAGCTTGGCCGCCACAACAGCGTCTTCGTCCACCTTACTTTAGTGCCCTGGATCGCCGCCGCCCAAGAGCTCAAAACCAAACCCACCCAGCACAGCGTCAAGGAGCTTCGTGCAATCGGCATCCAGCCCGACGTCCTCATCTGCCGCTCCGAGCGTCCCCTATCCGATGACCTCAAAGGCAAAATTGCCCTCTTCTGCGACGTCGACGTCGATGCCGTTATCGCCGCCCCCGACGTCTCCAGCGTCTACGAAATTCCGCTCGTCCTCGCTGAACAAAAGCTCGACGAAAAGATTCTAGAGCTACTCAACCTCGAGACCCCAGCCTCGGATATGTCGAAGTGGCTCGACATGCTCCACCGCATGAAGAACCCCATCGACGAAGTCGACATCGCTCTCGTTGGCAAGTACGTTGAATACGAAGACTCCTACAAGAGTCTCAAAGAATCACTCCTCCACGGCGCAACCGCCCACAAGCTCAAAATCAACTTCAAGTGGATTGAGGCTCAAGAGCTCGTCTGGCCAGACTGCAAAGAATCACTCTCCCAATACGACGGCATTCTCGTCCCCGGTGGCTTCGGCCCGCGAGGCATCGAAGGCATGCTGCAAGCCATCCGCTATGCTCGTGAAGAACGAGTCCCCTACTTTGGCATCTGCCTGGGCATGCAAACCATGGTCATTGAATACGCGCGCAACGTCTGTGGCTTAAGCGGCGCTGATTCTACCGAGTTCGATGCCGCCCCCGCCCACCGCGTCATCTACAAGCTCCGCGAACTCAAAGGCATCGACGAACTTGGTGGCACCATGCGCCTGGGTGCCTACGACTGCAAACTCGCCACAAACTCTCTGGCCCGCCAGGCCTACGGCGAAGCCGAAATCAGCGAGCGCCACCGCCACCGCTACGAATTCAACCGCGAATACCAAAAAGTGCTCGAAGACAACGGCCTCCGCATCACCGGCGAATCCCCAGACGGCGCTTACGTAGAAATCTGCGAAATCCCAGGCCACCCCTGGTTCCTCGGCTGCCAGTTCCATCCCGAGTTCAAATCGAAGCCACTGGAGCCACACCCGCTCTTTAGCGCCTTCGTCCTTGCCTCACATGCGAACCGTCAGAAGCGTCTCGCCCGTCTCGAACAGCCACTGTTCACACAATGAAATTCACACTCATCGCCGGTCCTTGCGTGATCGAAAGCGCAGAGCATTGCCATTTCCTCGCAGACTCCATCCGGGGTCTTGTAGGCGACTTCATCTTCAAAGCCAGTTTCGACAAAGCCAACCGCTCCAGCATCCACTCTTATCGTGGCCCGGGCATCAAGGAAGGCCTTGAGATTCTCGCCTCCATCCGCGCAACTGGCATCCCTGTCCTCACCGACATCCACGAACCCTCACAGGCTGACGTTGCAGCAGCCTCGGTAGACATCCTCCAGATCCCAGCCTTCCTCTGCCGGCAAACAGATCTGCTGATCGCCGCCGGCCGCACCGGCAAAATTGTCAACGTCAAGAAGGGTCAATTTGTTGCCCCCTCAGACATGGGCAATGTCGTCGACAAGATCCGCTCCACCGGCAACAACAACATCATCCTCACCGAGCGCGGTTCCAGCTTTGGCTACAACAATCTGGTCGTCGACATGCGGGGCCTCAAGATCATGCGCGACTTTGGCGTCCCGGTCATCTTCGACGCCACACACAGCGTCCAGACTCCAGGCGCGCAAGGCACGACAAGTGGCGGCAACCCGGAATTCATCCCGGCTTTAGCCAGAGCCGCCACCGCCGCTGGCATTGATGGCGTCTTCATCGAAACTCACGAAAATCCGGCCAAAGCCCTCAGCGACGGTGCCAACGCACTACCGCTCAACCAACTCGCCCCTCTCTGGCGGCAGCTCGAAAAGATTCGCGCCGCCCTCAACGATTAGCTTCCCAAAAACGTCAGATACTGTGAGTAGATAACAATATGCGGAATCGTATCCAGCGCAACTCCCGTCGCGGCTTCTCTTTGACTGAACTCCTGATCGTCATTGCGATCATCCTGATCATCGTCGCCGCAGCCCTGCCCCGTCTCACCAAGGCGCGTATGTTTGCCGAAGAAACAGCAGCGATTCGCGCTGTTTCGGTAATGCACACGGCCCAGACTCAATACTATTCGCAGTTTGGCCGATATGCCGTTTCACTTGCCGAACTAGGCCCTCCCGCCAGCGGTTCGGCCGGACCCAATGGAGCGGATCTTTTAGACCGCGAATTGGGCGAAGGCCGCAAGGGTGGCTATCTGTTCAACCTCACTGGCAACCCCCAGGGCTACGTCATCAGCGCCCAGCCCAAGCAATTCGGAACCAACGGCAACCGCACCTTCTACTCCGATCAAACCCAAATCATTCGAAACCGGAATTCAAATGAACCAGCGACTGCACAAGACCCAGAAATTGGTTCTTCCGACAAAGCCGCTCCAGAGAAGAAGTAGTCAGTAGTCCTGCCTACATCCAAAAGTGCCACTTCTTCGTCCAAATCACATACAGGCTCAGCACCAGATTCGTGACCGCGTGAACGAAGATCAAATCGCCCAAGCTCTTTGTCCGTGTCATCCACCAGTTCCAAACGATTCCCGTCAATAGCCCCACTTCCCAATAAGGCCCATGCTCCACAGCAAACAGCGCAGCCACAATCCAGAACGATTGCCGGTCACAGCTCCCCATCGGCAACTCTTCAAAATCTTTCTTCACTAACCACCGCAACATCCAGGCACGCCAAAACAACTCTTCCAGAATCGGCACCACTAGCGCAGCGCTAATCGTCCGGAACAGCAACAGCAACGGGCTCGCCAACTGTTCGGCATTCAGTGAAATCTTCACCTCTCCCATCACAGAATTCGTAAAGAGCCAGTGTTGACGCCACCCAGGAAAAATCGTGTCGGGAGCAATCCACAAGAAGAACGTAGCCACTCCAATCGCCAGACTTGGGGCAAAGAAGCGAACCTTAAAATCCAGCACCCGCCGCGAGAAGAACCAGATCGACGCCCCCACCACCAGTACTCGAATCGCATACTCCCAGTCACCCAAAAACGCCAGGCTCTTCTGAATCGCCAGCATCCCGATAAAGATCAGGAAAGGTGCCACATAGGCAACGGAAGGGTTCTGCAACATCAGGGTTTTGCTCCTCGAATCCAGTTCAATATCGTGTTGTATTCTGGCGAATCCTTCTCAAAACGAACTCCGCCGCCATGCGGCAAAATATTGCTGCCGGCCAAGCCTTCACTCTCAGCCGTTGAGATCGGCTTCTTCAAAATCAGACTGTCTTCCGGGTTCTCAAGATTCACCACCCGCAAAGCCGAACCAACGCTATTTCCATCAAAGATCGCATGACTCGCGTGACACTGAACGCACGCATAACCATCCTTGCCGCGCTTTTCTAGGATCGGCTGCACATAACCACGGAAGTAACTCTCATCCGGCCGCTCAGCAGTACGCCCGCTTGGCCCTTGTTGACTAGCCATCCTGGGCCTCTGAGGCGCTGCATTAAATGCCTTCAGAACTTCGAGATTCACCTCATTCGCCGGGTCCTTCTTCGCCACGGCAACAAGCTGATCCCTGGCTGCCCCAGGCACCCCGCTGATTTTGATCACTGTCCCAAATTTTGCGTCCCGTGTCATCAGCGTCGCCTGCATCGCTAGCCGCCGCATCTCAGGGTCACGGCTCTCAATCAACGGAAGTAGCGCTTTAGCAAAACGTGTATTGCTCTCGCCAAAGAAAACCGTCTGCTCAATATCGTTGCCGATCCGGTTATAAACTACAGGGGCGGCCGTATGAGGGTCTGCCTTTAGATCGTAAGTATCCGCGCGCCGCAAGTGATACTCGGTGACTGCGGCGAGAAATCGCTTCCGGTTCTCATCGTTCTCGGTCTCAAGAAAACGCGCATACTTGTCAGCCAACCGCGCTTCCTGCTTCAACCTTCCACGAATTACCCGCTCCCGGTCCGACTCATGCGCCATCAACGGAACCCAGTTGTTGTACATGTACCGTATATTTTCATCGCCCAGATTGTAAAGCCCTTCACGCAAATTCCGCTCTACCCATTCCGGTTGCGGCTTCTTCAGCCCCGCAAGAAACGCATCCTCTATCTTGCTCTTGACCCTGTCATCCGGGCTCCAGAACCACATTTGCCACAAACCCTTCAGCGCCTGCACCCGCACAGGCACACTCGCCGAAGCGGTCTTTGCAACCAGTGCATCCACAAAACGGGGATCCCGCGCCAGCTCACGAAAATGCGTCGCAAACACGCGCGTCGCACCCCATTCCATCCGCTCGTCCTTGCTTTCCAGTGCAGCTAGCAACACATCGTTGCCTTGTCCACGACGGCTCAACACCTGCCGCATTGCCCACGCTGCGGTGCGCTGCACCAGCTTGCTCTCATCACCTAGCACTCCCTTAAGAAGAGCCAGATCCTCCACAAGTGCCAGTCTCCCCAACACTTCCACGGCAAGCTGCCGGACAATTGCATCGCGCTCCTTCACGAGCGAGCGAACTCGCATCAATACCGTATCCGAAGGCCGGTCCCAGATCTGCTCCAGCGACAACAGCAAATCTTCCCCGCCAGCCGGCAGACGTTCTACCGTCGAGCCCCAGCCACGCTTGGCCACTCCATTTGGATAGTAAGCACTCAGCGCCAACACAGCCATCTGCGTCTCGCGAAATGGCGTACGAAAATTCTCGAAGCTTTGCAAAGGATCAAGCCATCCGCCGAAATCCTGCTGACGTCCAAGCAGAAACTTCAATGCCTTGGCCACCTGCGCATTTTCCCTTGGCACCCCAGCCGCAGCCAGTGCCCAAACTGCCTGTCCCGTCTGGAATTCGACATCTTTCTCCTTGGCCTCAAACTTCATTGACCACTGCCCGCTCTCGCGCTGCCAAGCCAGGATCTTCTCCGCATTGCGACCAATTTTCGCGGCGTGCTTCACCCGGTCAACAGCAGCCAATCCAAGGGTCTGGTAACAAAGGTCGATCAGATTCTTATGCTCGTCCTGCTCAAGCAGCTTGGCAATCGCCGGATCCTTCGTAACCTCCCATGCATACCAGGCAACTTCATAGTTGCTTACCAGCGGCTGATTCCCGTTTGTTTCATCCGGTGGCAACTGCACCCGGCCGTCATAATACAGCTTCAGGTACTTCTTCACCCCGTCGTGAAAACTCGGCCGCGTCTCACCCGTTACCTGCTTCTCAAATACATCCATCAGGTGCGACATCCGGCCCAACACATTCGCCGGTGCCGAGATCACCCGCGCCCACACGGCCCCATCCTGCTCAAACCCATAAAGTGGTCGCGGATTGTTATAAAAGCGCTCGGTCATGAATTGCAATGAGCTCCGCAGTTCAACTCCATAGCCCTGGCGTGCGGCATAAAGTTGCCCGCGCTGCGTGAAGTGCGTCACATGACAGGCTACGCACAGCGACGTCTCCTGATGCACATTGGCAACACGGTCAAACACTCCTCCACGCCGTGGAGTATTGGCATGCCAGCTATCGCCAGCCCCCATCAAATAATCGATCCCAGCCCGCACGGCCTGCGCCGGCTCCGCATAAGGAGGCACATCATAGAGGCGCGTCCTGAGTCGATATTCCGGATGATTGGCCACCACGCGAACGTAATAATCGCCGGCTTCCCGCAATACACGAGTTGTGTACTTATTCCCCGGCAAAGCCTGTACCTCATGAGGTACAGAGACTGGATCCTCTCCCTCGGTGTACAACACAGTCTTGCCGCCCACCACACGAAACACAGAGACATCGACGGGCAAATTGTCACGTTCCATCAACTCCACTTGAAAGCCAACCAGCTTGGGGCGGGTCCCATCAAAGCGGAAGCGATACCAATCTTCATCCCGCCTCATAAACTCAGCGGCCGGCTTGCCTCGCTTCTGGCTTGGTGCTGGAAGGTATGCGCTATCGTCCCCACTGGCCAGCATTACCCCACCCAGACTCACCGGAGTTGCCATCGCCCATTCATCATTGGGCTCAACCTCCATATGCCGGGTCTGCCCATAATCGTGAACCAGCACTTTGGCTATTCCGGCCGGCTCGATCTGATATCGGCAGTCTCTCATTGGTCTATGAGCAAAGCTCCAGTCGCGGTCCCCGGTGTGTAGAGTCTTCTCCATACGCACATCTCCGCAGCGGAATACAACAGGAGTCTCTATCAAAGAAGAACGTGATATGTGTACGGAATACGTCCGCGCACCCCGCAATTGCGCCCCTGAAACGAGTTGCTGGCCCCAGAGAGGGCCAGCAAGCACTACGAAAATACAAAGTTTCACCTTAACCGCTTATCCGCATTTGGCCAGCAGCTCGCGAATCCTCTGCTCATCCTGTTTCGGCGGCGTCTTGGTCAATGCCATCTGCGCAGACTTCTTGGCATTCATCTTGTCGCCCTTCTGGTAGTAGGCCATCGCCAGATGGTAATGGAAGATGTAACGATTCGGATCCTTCTTCACAATATCCGAGAAGATATTGATCGCCTGGTCCGACAGGTTTTTCTTAATGTAGATCAAGCCAAGCGTGTCTGAGATGTCAATGTTGGTCGGCAACTTCTGCTTTGCTCTTTCGGCGTACGTCAAGGCCAGATCGAGGTCCAATCCCTGATCTGCCATGATCATCGCCAGATTATTCAAGGCGAGCACATTGCCCGGATCCAGCTTCACAATCTGTTCATAGATCGGTTTCGATTCCACTGGCTTGCCCATCTTGTCGTAAATCATCGCCAGGTTTAACGGAGCCAGCGGGTCGTTCGGCAAGAGCGTCCCTGCCTGCTTGAAGTACTTGATCGCATTCGTGTCGTCGCCCATGCGCTTGTACACTTCCGCCAATCGGACGACAACCGAGGCATCTTTCGGAGTAGCAGCCAGCAACTTCTGGAACTCAGGAAGTGCGCGCTCGTAGTTGCCTACTCGCACAGCCGTGTTGGCTAGCGCGTTGCGTATATCGTTGCGGTCTGGAGCTTTGGCCAGTTCCGCTTCAATCGTCTTCACGGCAAGGTCGCCCTTGCCGAGTTGCAGATAGGTTTCAACCGTGCCGAGCATCCCTCGCGTGTCGCTCGGATTGGCCTTCATCATCCGCTCAAACGTCCCTTGCGCTTTGTCTTTTTGATTCGTGTCCAGTTGGATTCGCGCAGTCATGTAAAGCGCGTCGCCCATGTTCGGGTAGCGGGCCAAAATCATTTCAAGATCTTTTTGCGCCGCAGGATAATCCCTCGTCCCGTAGAGTGCCGTTGCTCTAAGCAGCCGCCCTCTTACTTCATTGGGATCGTAGGAAAGCACTGCGTTCGCATATTCAAGCGCCTTGCCGAATTCCTGCTTCTGCAGATAGATCTGCGAAATCATGATCTTCGCGACTTGAAAGTCGGGGCGGATTTTAAGCGATTCCTGCAATTGCACTCGTGCCTGATCTCCGTCTCCACGGGCCAGAAATGCCTTTGCCAGGTTCAAACGCATCACATGGTTCTGCGGTGCACGAGAAACGGCTGACTGCAAATCAGTCACTGCCACATCCACTTGATCCTTCGTCCCACTCTGTAGCAGAAGGCTCGCCCGCATCGCCAGAGCATCGTTATCCTTCGGGTCTTCCTTAAGGATCTCTTCGACAAGCCGAACGGCATCCGTCTTCTTGTTCATGTAGATGTAGGTCTCTACGATGCGCTTTTGATAGTCGTGCTTTTTCGCTGTCTGCTCTTTGGCCCCCTCTTCAAACTGCTTCAATGCCCGCTCAAAATCGCGAACCTTGAAGTAGAAGTCGCCCACCAGCATTCTCGGTTGATCGATCGCCTTGCTGTCCTTCTTGCCGATAGCAAGAATCTCATCGAGCACCACTTGCATCTTGTCGTATTGCTTTGCCGCAAAGTAATGCGCCGCTAGCTGCGCCTTGAGCACCGGTTGCTTCGGCAGGGCCGCAATCTTTCTCGTCAAAACTTCTTCCGCTTGAGGAATCATTTCCTTTTTGGCGTACTCCGAGTAAAGGACGTCGTAGTTGGCAGCGTTCTCTTTGTCCGCCGCAATCGCCCGGTTGATGTAGTCGTTAGCCTCGTCGTTGCGGCCAGACTGCATCAATAACTGGAAAAGAATCGTCGTCAACTCCTTCTGGAATGGCTTGATCTTCTCGGCCAACTGAAGATCTACAAGAGCACCATTGAGATCATTTTCGGCCAGTTTCAGAATGCCGCGCAGCCGCAGTCCTTCAAAGCTCTTCGGATCCTTATCGAGCAAACGCTTGGCGATCGTCTCGATTTCCTTTAGAAGATTCTTGGGCTTTACTTCGCTCTTCGAATACGCGGCGAGATAAATCTCAGCCAGCTTCGAGGCCGCATCTGTGTTGTTCTGATCCAGTTCTACGCAGCGCTGGTAGGCCCGCATCGCCTCAATTGGGCTGCCACGCTTCAGCTCGGCATTTCCCAATTGATAATAAGCCTGAGCGAAACGCGCATCTTTCTGAAGGGCGCGCTTGTAGAAAATAATAGCTTCTCGATACTTCTCATTCTTGAAGTAACGGTCCCCTGTCTCAAGGTATTTCTGGCGGGCCACCTTAGGATCGCTGTCACACCCGGTAAAGGCGATTGCCAGCAAGACCATCGCGGCAAGTTTCATCATTTTCATCACGATTTGCACCTGTTTGGATTCTTTACTATCATACCTCGGCTTTTCCTGTCTCTTGCGACACCCTTTCGTACTAAATCGTTCTGCTCCATGTAAGGAAAGCCTCACCCGTTCGTCCTAGTGCTCAGAGAGACAAAGAGCGAACAATGATTACCCTGGCACTTCCCGCAAATCAGATGGATCATATTCCTATGGTCAATGCTGATTTTGAGCGAGTTTATCGCGAATCGAGCGATGCCGTTTATCGCTCCGCTTTCCGGATTCTCGGCAACTCAGAAGATGCCGAAGATGTTCTTCAAACTGTGTTTTTGCGTTTTCTTCGCCGTGATATCTCTCTCGGCATCGTCGACAAACCGGAGCCATATCTCCGTCGTGCCGCCGTCAACGCCGCCGTAGACCTCATCCGCTCTCGAAAAAACAAAGTCTCTTCCCTCGAAGAACTTAGCCATGAACCCTCTCGCAAAGCCCAGCAGGAACTCAGTTCCCGCCTCCGCGACGCTCTTTCCCGCATCGACCCCAAATGGGCCGAAATGTTCTTGCTCCGGTATGTCGAAGGCTACGGCAACAAAGAAATCGCCGAAATCCTCGATACCTCTCAAACCATGGTTGCTGTCACCCTCTTCCGGGCCCGGCAGAAACTGCAAAACGAAATTCGCCTCGAATCCGGCTCTCTCGCGCTGTAAACAATTCCACTCAAAGGTAAATGCAATGGACCCCGAAAATAACCAGATCAATCTCGATGATGCGATTGGCGCGATGAAGCAGAACGAAGCTACCGCTGAACAATCCCGTTTGGCCAGCGCTCGCGTATTCTCAGCCTTGCAATCAGAGCCAGCCTCGATCATTCCTGATCGCCTGCGCACTGAGGCAGACTTCTCCTCCCTCCTCCAACCCTATCTCAGGGGTGCGCTCACCGAGGCTCAGCGCATGTTGGTCGACGACCACCTTGCTTCAAGCCCCGCCTACCGCCGTCAGTTGGATCAGCTTCGCGGCAATGTGCGTGAAATGCGCCCCGTTGCCCAGAGCCGCTCCAACACCCGTTCGGTGCTCCCCTGGGCCATCGCTGCCGGCCTCCTGTTCAGCACCGGGTACCTTGCCCTCGACAGTATTGATCGCCTTATGGCACCGGCCGGTCCCCGCGCTGAAATTGCCAGCATCTCTGGAGAAATCTTCAAAGTCTCTGCTGCCGGCCTCGAAAGCGTCAAATCTGGTGCGCCTCTCAAAGATGGTGAAGCAATCCGCACGGCCAAAGGCTCCTCAGCCGTCGTCCGGCTTCCGGATGGCTCGTTGATCGAAATGAACGAGCGCGCCGAGCTCAGCATCTCCGCCGCCTATAGCGGCTCCACGATTCGTCTCGAACGTGGCAACATCGTCGTCCAGGCCGCCAAGCAGAAGCGCGGCGTTCTCAAAGTTGCCACCCGCGAGAGCACTGTCTCCGTCAAGGGCACCATCTTCTCGGTCGCCGCCGGTCTGCGCGGTACCCAGGTCGCCGTCGTCGAAGGTCACGTAGTTGTCGATCAGGACGGCAAGACCGAAGACCTCCTGCCGGGTCAGCTCACCGGCTCACAAGCCTCGCTCAAGCGCAGCAACGTAGCTGAACAGATCGCCTGGTCCAAAGACTCCGCTCGCTACTTGGCCATGCTCGGCGAGCTCTCCCAGATCACTAAGCAAATCGAGTCGCTGCCGCTGCCTTCCCTCCGCACGGGCTCAAAGCTCCTCGCCCAACTGCCCGCTAGCACTGTCGTCTATGTCGCCATCCCCAACTTGAGCGGCACTGTCGCCGACGCGGCCAAGATCTTTGAAGACCGCCTCAAGCAGAGCCCTGTCCTTCAGGAATGGTGGAATACCGAGCAGGTCTCTCAGGCCCGCGACATCGCCGAAAAGCTCCGCTCAGCCGGCAGCCAGATCGGTGACGAGATCGTCATCGCCGCCTCGGCCAGCTCAACCAAGTCATTGGGCTCTCCCGTAATCCTCGCTGAGGTCAAAGGCAGCGCCGCACGCGTCGCACTCGATGCCCAGGTCCGCCAGATCGCCGGCAGCACCGAAATCAGCAAGCACATCCACATCACCGACAACCTCCTGGTCATTGGTGAGACCCCTTCCACCCAGGGCGGCTTCGATTCCACTTCACTCGCCGCCACCGTCAAAAAGTCCTATGCCAAGGGCGCTGGATGGATTCTTGCGGTTGATTTGGAACAAATCTTCGCGCAATCCGTTACCAAGAGAAGCATGCGCAACGACAAACCGGCAATCAACCTCTCCGGCATCAATCAGGTGCGCCATCTGATGGTCGAACGTCGCGATGTCGCCGGCCGCTCCGACACGCGCGCCTCGGTCAGCTTCAGCGCACCCCGCACCGGGATCGCCAGTTGGCTTGCCGCACCTGCCCCCATGCCTTCGCTCGATTACATATCGCCTGAGGCCACCTTCGCCATGAGCGCCGTCACCAAAGACGCAAGTCAGATGGCCGAAGAATTCTTCTCTGCCATGGGCGGCCTCTCTGGCAACGTCAGCGAGATCGAAAAGACTCTCGGCATCAGCATCGTCAACGACTTGCTTGGCCCCATCGGTGGCGAGATCACCCTCGCCGTTGACGGCCCGCTTCTCCCGGTACCAACTTACGTCATAGCCACTGAAGTCTACGATGCCGCACGCCTCACATCTTCACTCCGGCGCGTCGCCGACGCTTTCAATCAGAAGGCCGCCGGCACTTCAACGGGCGCAGTCAAGTTCTCTGAGCAGACTGTTAACGGACGAACTTTTTATACCATCCAGCACGCCGCACTTCCGGTCGAGCTGAACTTCACTTACTCCGGTGGTTACATGGTCGCCGCCTCCAGCCGCGACACGATCCTCAAGGCCTTGCAGACCAGAAACAATCTGCTCAGCCTGCCCCGTAGCCGCCAATTTATTGAACTGCTGCCCGCCGATGCCGAGGTCAACGCCTCTGCCGTCTTCTGGGTCAACGCCGGCGCAAGCCTTGAGGCTGTCGCCGGATCGCTCAAGGGCTCCCTCTCGGCAGACCAGAAAAAAGCAGTCGATCAGCTCACTTCCAACTCTGGCCCCGTCCTGATCACAGCCTACGCCGGCCCCGATAACATTACCGTTGCCTCCTCAAGCGGCTTCTTCGGCTTCGGCCTCGACAGCCTCCTCGCCGCAGGCAAGGGCAGTCCCATCCTCCCGCAAATCCTCGCCAGAGCAGTCGGCGGAGCGGGTATCATGAACAAACAGCAAAAGGTCCAATGAGCACTCCTCTCGACGCCGTCATCCAGCTAGACAATCTTTCCGTGCATCTCGGTTCGCGCCTCATCTTAAACAAGCTGCAAGTCGAACTAAAAGGCAGAACGATTGGCCTCCTGGGTCCCAACGGCGCGGGTAAGTCGACTCTCATCAATACGCTTCTCGGCTTCTACGCGCCGTCCTCCGGGACGGCGCGTGTTTTCGGTCACGACGTCCACAAAGAAACCCGCTACATCCGGTCCCTCATCGGCTACATGCCAGAAAACGATTCCTTCATCGCCGATATGAACGCCGTCACCTTTATCCGCATGATGGGTGAACTCTCGGGCCTCCCGCCAGAAACCGCTCTCGAGCGCGCCCACGAGTGCCTCTTTTATGTTGGCCTTGGCGAAGCCCGCTACCGCAAGCTAGGCACTTACTCTCTTGGCATGAAGCAACTGGCAAAGCTCGCCCAAGCCATCGTCCATGGCCCCAAACTCGTCATCCTGGACGAGCCCACCAATGGCCTCGATCCTCCAGCCCGCCGCCGCATGCTCAAGATGATCCGCGAAATGCGCGACAACGCCGGCATGCGCATCATCCTCTGCTCCCACCTCTTGCGCGATGTAGAAGACACCTGCGAAGAAGTCATCATCCTTAAGGGCGGCTCAATCGTCCACTATGCCGATCTCGAAGCCGAACGTAGCGCCAACAAACGCTTTGTGGAACTGGAAACCGTAGGCGACGATGAAGGCTTCGCCGCCGAAATGGAAGCCTTGGGCGCGACCTGCGCCATGGCCGGCAAGGGCCGCTGGAAGATGGTCCTGCCCCCCGATTTCAGCTTCCGCGAACTCTTCCGCGTCGCCACCGAAAAAGACCTCGAACTCCGCCGCCTCAATTACCGTAAAGACACTTTGGAAGACATCTTCCTCAAAGCGATGACCCAATAATGGCCGTCTACAAGCGAACTTACACAACTTACGCGGGGCCGCTCACCCCACCGCGCACACGCTTTCTCGTGCTGCCGCGTTACTCTTATGAACGGCTCTTCCAGAGTCGCTTCCTCACAGGCTTTCTCGTCGCCTGCTTC
>JAYSVS010000103.1:0-17337 GCA_043718395.1 Acidobacteriota bacterium | reverse complement strand
GAGGGAGCGCCCTGGCCCGCCTCGGACGCCGCTAAGACTGCCATCAGTTCTGGCGACCCACGGTATTATCCAAAGCTACTCCGCGAGCACTGGGCATTTCAGCCTGTAGTCAATCCCAGAAAAAACATAGATCAACTCATCTTCGACGCACTTGAGAAAGCAAAGCTCAAACTCTCGCCACCAGCAGAGCGGGCTACACTGATCCGGCGTTTGAGCTACGTCCTCACGGGTTTACCCCCAACACCACTTGCGGTCGATCTCTTTGTTCGCGACCTTGCCCCGAATGCCTATGAGCGGCTAGTAGACCGTCTCTTGGCTTCGCCTCATTTTGGAGAGCACTGGGCCCGCCACTGGATGGATGTCATGCGCTTTGCCGAGACTTTTGGCAACGACTGGAATTACGAAATCCTCGGTGCCACCCACTACCGCGACTACCTCATCCGCGCCTTCAATCAAGACATCCCCTATGATCAGCTCATCCGCGAACACATCGCCGGAGACCTGCTCGCAAAGCCTCGAATCAATCTCGCAGAAGGCCTTAACGAATCCAAGATAGGAACCAGTTCCTTCCGCTTCGGTGAACTCGGCCATGATGATTGTGTCCGCTTCCGTCAGATTCGAACCGACGTCGTAGACAATCAAATCGACACGATGGGCAAAGCTTTTCTGGGGCTCACCATTGCGTGTGCGCGCTGTCATGACCACAAGCTCGACCCTATCCCAACATCTGATTACTACTCACTCTACGGCGTTCTCACCAGTTCACGAATGGTGACACATACTGTGGACCTCCCAAGTGCAAATGTCACTACCAGGCAGCGGCTGACGGCGAAGAAACTCCCTATCCGTAACGCGCTTGCACAGCTTTGGATCAACGAAGCTAGTCGAATTCCGGAATTGTTGCTAGCTTCTGACCGGGCATGGCGCAGTCTCTCTCCCTCTGCGCAAGATGCCGTACAACTGGAACGGGTACAAGCCTTACTCACCGGCTTGCAGTCTCCAAACCCCAAAATGGAAGACCCGCTGTACGCCTGGATTCAGGTCGCCCGTTCCACTGACTTTAATGCTGCTTGGCAATCGCTCACCAACAAATACGCAACCGAGAGCGCGGCCCGCAGAACTTTCAATCAACAACATTTTCATACATTCGGAGATTGGACCTCTGATGGCAATGCCGGGTCGTTCACTCAATCACCAAACGGTGAGTTCGCCATTGCCTCAACAGGCCCCAGGGCCATCAGCGGAATCTTCCCGGAAGGCATGTACAGCCACATACTTTCAGAACGCCTCAACGCAGCCGTGCGCTCCCCGTTGGTACCAAAGAACAAGAAGTTTGTCAGCATTCAGTTGATGGGTGGCAAGCTTGGCGCCCGGCGAGCCGTGATTGATAATTGCATTCTTGGTGAGGACTATAAAATTCTAGATCGCGACACGCTCTCCTGGGTGAAGATCCCCAATCGTGATGATCAGCCTGAGCTTCCTTTCTACATTGAGCTTGTTACCAAATCGGATAACACCCGCATCCCTGACCGGCCAGGCCATACCAAGGCTAGCCCTGAGCAACTCGCCGCGCCGCAATCTTATTTCGGGATGGCCCGCGCTGTGCTCCATGATGTCGATGAGCCGCCGCGAGATGAACTTCGGCATGCTGCCCTTCTCTTTACAGGTGTGCCTCCAACTTCGCTCACGAGTCTGGCTGAACGCTATGCCACCATTGCGCGCAACGCAATCAGTGCATGGCAAGCAGGACGTGCGACTGCCGAAGACGCTGTCTGGCTGAGTTGGCTCATAGAAACCAAGCTGCTGAGCAACATTGCAAACTCCAACCCCAACCTTCGCGCCGCCATCGAAGATTATCGCGCCACTGAAGCCCAGATTGGCTCTCCGAATGTGATCCAGGGCCTTGCAGATCTTGACCCTGGCTACAACTTTCCAGTGCTGATCGGCGGTGACGCCACCCGGCCCGGTAAGGTCACCCCACGGGGTTTCCTTAGCTTGATCCATCCCGCAAAGCCAGTCAGCACCATAGGCAGTGGCCGCCTCGAAATTGCCGAAAGCATCGCCAGCCCCGACAACCCACTCACAGCTCGAGTGATGGTGAATCGCATCTGGCAACACATGTTTGGCCGCGGCATCGTAACCACCGCCGACAATTTTGGAGTTTACGGAGAGCCCCCTTCTCATCCCGAACTCCTCGACCATTTAGCCGCCAGTTTCATTGCCAACGGCTGGTCGATCCAAAGGCTGATCCGCGAGATTGCTCTGTCAAAAACCTTTCAGCAAGCAGGAAGCACTGTACTCCAGGCCAGCACATCTGACCCGCTTAACCAACTGCTTTCGCATTATCCCGTTCGACGCATGGAGGCCGAATCGATTCGTGATTCCTTGCTGGCGATTTCGGGGCGATTGGACCGTGCGCTTTACGGCCCTAGCATTCAGCCACGACGGGATGAGCCGAGTGACTACCGCAAGTTGCATCAGGGCCCGCTCGATGGAGACGGTCGCCGTAGCATCTACATCAAGGTGACTCGACATGAAGGCTCGCGCTTTCTCGATACTTTTGACTTTCCCAATCCCAACATCGCCCGCGGCAACCGGGACTTAAGCAATGTTCCGCCCCAAGCGCTGGCATTACTCAACGATCCCTTCGTTCTGGACCAAGCCGGTGTCTGGGCTGCCAAACTGATCGAGCAGGATTCTCCAACAATAGAAGCCCGCATCGATACGATGTTCCGCACTGCGCTCGGCCGCCGCCCGGGCGCCTCTGAGATCGAGCGCTTCACCGGTCTCACCAAAGAGCTTGCAAGCCTGCACAAAGTGGAGCCAACGAAGCTACTTACCAGCACAGCCGTCTGGAAAGACTTAGCTCACGCTGTCTTCAACTTGAAGGAACTCATTTATGTTCGCTAGTTCCAGGCGCGAAATTCTGACCCGTGCATCCAACGGCTTTGGCTTGCTGGCCCTCGCGTCCATGATGTCAGACCGGCTCAGCGCTGCCCCTGCTCTCCACTTCCCGCCCAAAGTCAAGAACATCATTTTCTGTTTCATGCCGGGCGGCGTTTCGCATATCGACACCTTCGACCCCAAGCCCAAGCTGGATAGCCTTGATGGCAAAACCTTCGACGGCTTCTACCAAATTGGTGCCAAGAAAGAGACGAATCGCAAGTGGCTGAAGAGCCCCTGGAACTTTAAGCAATACGGGCAATCGGGCTCTTGGGTGAGTGAACTTTTCCCTAACGTTGCAAAATGTGTCGATGATATGGCTATCGTGCGGTCTATGGTTTCGGGCTTTCCATTGCACCCCAGGGCAAACCTGCTCATGCACACGGGCCGCAATGTTGGCGGCTATCCGAGCCTTGGGTCATGGATCAATTACGCGCTTTCGAGCGAGAATAAAAACTTGCCCGGCTATGTCCTGCTGCATGCTGGCGCAGTACCCCCGGGCGGCCTTGAAAACTTCTCGAATGGCTTTCTGTCAGCCTCGCATCAGGCAATGCCGATTCAGGCCGAAGGCAAACCGGTGGCCAATATCGAGCCCGCTGACAAAGCGGCTGCACTGCAGCGGGCCAAGCTGGATGTTGTGCTTGCAGAAGACCGGCAATTTCTTTCAACCATTGGAAACAACGACGCGATTGAGTCCGCCATTCGCAATTACGAGATGGCCTACAAAATGCAGTCCACTGTGCCAGACGTGCTGAACCTAGACAAAGAAAGCGAAGCTACCAGGAAGCTCTATGGGCTCGATGCTGCCGACAGGCACCAGCGTCTTTACGGCTTGCAATGTCTGCGTGCACGGCGACTGGTGGAATCGGGCGTTCGCTTTGTCGAAATTACTTGCCCCGAAGTTTACGGTGGCAATAACGGAACCTGGGATCAGCATGGCGAACTCAAGAAAGGTCACGAAGGCAATGCCCGCATCACCGACACAGGCGTCGCGGCACTGATAATCGATCTTAAGGCTCGCGGACTTTTTAACGAGACGCTGATTGTTTGGGCTACGGAGTTTGGCCGCACCCCGCATTCCCCAATCAGCGATGGTCGAGATCATCACGAAACTGCCTTCACAGTTTGGCTGGCCGGAGGCGGGGTCAGAGGCGGCACTGTCTTTGGCGCTACCGACGACGTAGGGATGCACGCTGTAGAAGACGTCACAACCGTCCATGACCTTCATGCCACCATCCTCAAGCTCATTGGGCTCGACCACAAGAAGCTGCTTTATAAATTCGGGGGCCGGGATGTGAGCCTCACCGATGTCCATGGACAGGTGATCCACAAAATTCTCAGTTAATGGGCCTATAATCTTGTCATGAGCCGCACTATGCAATCGCAACCCGCACACAAGGAAAGCCGCCGCGCCTGGATGGAGCGCATGCTTGCCTTAGGGGCCATCGCGCCCATCTTCCCCTACCAAGCCGCATTTGCCTCATCCACCTCAAGCGCCACTCCACGTACAAAGTGGTCGATCCCCGGCCTCTTTCCCGGCCGTGTTGTCGAAGTGGAGCATGGCGGCTCTATCATCAATGGAGCCTTCCAGCGTGAAGCGGTTCGTGACATGCTGCGCCGGGGCATGGTGGAATTGACAGGTGCCCCTGATTGGGTCTCTGCCTGGCGGATGTTCGTCTCACCGGGCGAGGTGATCGGCCTCAAGCTCAACCCCGTCTCCCGCCCCTACGTGATCTCCTCACCAGAAACCGTGCAAGAGATTATTGTGTGCCTTGAGGCCGCTGGTACCAAGCGCAAAGACATTGTGGTGTATGACCGCTACAAGCAGGAGTTCTACCAGGCCGGCTTTGACAAGTGGCTCCCAGAAGGTGTTCGCATTTCCTGGGCTGCCGATTACTACGACGATACCCAACAGAAGATTGATGGCTATGATCTGAACCACTACATGGACATGCATCTCACCCTGCCTGGCTATGACTTCAATAACGATACGGCCCGCCGCAGCTACGCTTCAAAGTTCATTACCACGCAGATCGACAAGCTGATCAATCTGCCGCTGCTCAAGCATCATCAATCGGCCGGTCTCACTATCGCACTCAAGAACCTCTCTCATGGCCTGGTGAATAATGTAAACCGCAGCCACTCTTCGCCAGAGCTGAATTCGTGCGGGCAATTCATTCCAAGCTCGGTCGCGATTCCAGCGATCCGCAACAAGACCATGCTGAATATTTGTGATGCGGTGAAGGCCCTCTATCACGGTGGCCCCGGCTTGAATCCAAAGAAAGCAAAGTATGTCTGGGAGCATAACCGGATGCTTTTCTCGACAGATCCTGTCGCGATGGACCGGATTGGCTGGGATCAGCTCGACGCAAAGCGTGTTGCCATGGGGATGGACCCGCTCGCCATCGCCCGTCGCGATGCCGATAGCAATTTTGTGCGTATGCAACCCGAGCACGTCGATATCGCTGGCGCACTCGGCCTCGGCATCGGCGACAGGAAGAAGATCGAACACAAGAAGATCAAGCTCGCCTAAGGCACCCGCTCCTTCGCGGCTTGCCTGCAACTTTCACCCAGCAATCAGCAGCGCCAGCACGATGACGTAATAGGCCACAACTTGAGCCGGACTGAATTGCCTCTAGGCTGTTTTTGTACTCGCCCGCTGCCCAAACCAGCGGACAAAAAACCACCCCGCGCCAAGTCCAATCACTAGCAGCAGAATCCAGATCAGGTTCCCTTTCACGGCCCTTACCATCGCCTGCGGGTCATCGAGCAAGCCCGGCTGCTGGCCGATTGTTTGCGCTCCAAACCAGGCCAGGATGCCGCACCATAGCGTTGACCCCACAAAGGTAACCAGAGCGAAGCTCGCAAATGGGACTCGGATTAAGCCAGCCGGAAAGCCGATCAGGTGACGGACAACCGGTAGCAGCCGCGAGAAGAAGACGCCGCCCAAGGCGAATTCCGCTAGCCACTTCTCAGCCAACTCCAGACGCTCTGGCGGCAGCAGAAACCACTTGCCATACTTTGCCAGAAACGCGCGGCCCAGCGTGTACGAAAACCAATAGCAGAGACTCGAACCAAAGGTCGACCCGAGGCCCCCGGCCAAAATCACACCCCATAAAGACATTTGCCCCTGCTGCGCCCAGTAGCCGGCGGGCGGCATGATGATCTCTGACGGCACCGGCACTATCGTGCTCTCCAGCGCCATCATCAGAAAAATACCCCAGTAGCCCATATCGCGGGACCACTCAAACCAGACCTTAATCAGTTCATGAAGCATGTATCGGAAAACCTCGCCTAGTATACCGCCCCAAACCGTCAGTTCTTATGCGCATGCATGCGCCGCAACCGCGAAATCTGACCTTGCAGTTCCTCTTTGTCCAGGTCAAAAGGGCGTATTTGCAGGTAGCGATCCAGATCTTGCGCCGCCGCCTGAAAGCGATTGGTTGCAGCAAACGTTGCCGCCCGCTGCCGAAGCGCATCGGCGTCAACGGGGTCGGCTTCAAGCAAAAGATCCAGCACCTCGGCGGCCTTTGCCCAAGCCTGGCGTTGCAAGTAGATCAACCGGAGATTGTTCAGCATCCGAATTAAGATCATGCGCTTGGGGGCCGCTACCAAAAACCGCTCATCCACCTCACCTTCAATGTCGTCTCGAATCTTGCCGCCATTGTAGATGTCGAGATAGTAGGTGTCGTTGTCTTCTTCGAGACGCACCAGAAAATGCCCCGGTGCGCCGATGCCTTCCACCTCAATGTCCAGGCGGCGGCCTAGCTCCATGTACAAAACGCAGAGCGTGATCGGAATCCCCTTGCGTGATTCCAGAACGTAGTTTAGGCAGGAATTGTGGGCGTTGTAGTAGTCGTCTTCGTTGCCTGAAATTCGCAACTCTTCGAAGAGATATTGCTGTGCCGCCAGCCGAAAACCGCGCGAGTTGCGGCGGCGAATTTCCTCGGCGTGATAATCCAGCTCCGACAGCCAGGGTGCCATTGGCAGATTCGGGTATTCGATCCGCGCCACCAGCAGCGCGGCTTCGTCCAGATTCGGGCTTTCGTCTTCCAATCGAAGGATACGGCGGAGGGGATCCATTGGCCTTATCTGTAGAATACCTTTGGATGCGACTTTTGACGTTGTGGATGATGAGTTTTGCCAGCGCCGCCGCGATGGATCGCTGCCACCTCGACGTCGATGTCGACCGCGACGGGCGCATGGATCAAGTCTTGGTGGAGGGCGGCGGAGTGGAGGGCGCGCTTGTTGCAATCAGCTCCGGCGGCAAGCGCCTGGTTTTAGACCATCACGTTGTTACGAGGGAATGTTACGCCCTTGAGCTATTCGGACGGCGCGGCATTGCGATCTTGCCTTACGGGATGGCCGTCCGTTTCTATGAATACAGTGCCGGAACATGGAGCTACATCGATCTCTATTCGTTCTACACGGCAAGCTGGCAGGGTGGCTTGATTCAGGCCGATATCGATGGCGATGGGCGTCCTGATCTTTTCTGCGGCAATTACTGGATGCAGAGCCCAGCCAGTTTCGATCTGCCCTGGCGGTTGTTTGCCATAAATGCATTTCATGAGCATCCCGACAGTGCGACGGCGCAATTGCACTGGGACGGCAAGCGATTGCTTTGGGTAGAAAGCAGCAGGCCGAAAGGGCGCGTCGTCTGGTTCCGTCCTCCAGAGGACGTGAAGCAACTCTGGACGCCCGCGCCACACGAACAAAACGAAAAGCTCGACTGCCCCCAACTCACCATCAGCGGCAGCAAGGTCACTATTTCCGCAAGTAAGCGTCGTTGCCGCTGATCCAGTCTTCACGGCGGGGAGTGAAGAGATCGGTCACGAAAGAGTCTTCGATGACATCTACGGAGTGAGGCAAATTGGGCGGGATTACGAGCGATTCCCCAGGCCCAAGCGTGATGACCTTGCCACCCATGTGAAAAGCCAGCTTGCCTGTCTCCACCATCGAGACCTGCTCGTTTATGTGGTGATGAAGCGAGACATGGCCGCCCTTCTTCAATTCCAGTTGGGCAATCGTCATGCCAGCTGTGTGGATCACACGGCGAGCAAAAAACGGAGTCACTTCTTCGAGGGAAATTTTATTCCAGTCATAAACAGTCATAAGCTATAGAAAGTATGCAACGAAGATCCTTTCTCATGCTTGCGGCACCCTTGCTGGGTGCCAGCGGCAAATCGCTTTTTGACGGCAAGAGCCTGAAAGGATGGGTGACTCAAGACGGCAAACCCCAACAATGGGCCGTCGAAGCCGGGCTGCTCGTCAACGGCCCGGCCGGCAAGGTGAACAACATTGTCTCGGTCGCGCAGTTTGGAGACGTCGAGCTGGATGTGGAGTTTCAGATTCCAAAGGGTTCCAACTCAGGAATCTATCTGAATGGCCTCTACGAGGTGCAGATCTTCGATAGCTTTGGTGCGTCGAAGATCGGCACGCAAGACGGCGGATCGATCTATCACCGCTGGATCGACAATAAGCCAGTCGGCGGCAGCGTGGCTCGCGTCAATGCATCGAAAGCTCCTGGGGAATGGCAGAGCTACCAGATCTCGTTCCGTTCCCCACGCTTCAGCGGCGGCAAGAAGACGGAGAATGCGAAGTTCCTCAAAGTGATCTACAACGGCCAACTGGTTCAAGAAAACGTGGAGTGCGAAGGCCCAACCCGGTCGGCGATGAATCTGCCCGAAGCACCCAAAGGCCCGATCATGATCCAGGGCGACCACGGCCCGGTGAAGTTTCGCAAGATCAGTGCCACGTCCCTAAAAGCGTAGCCCAAGATCAAAGAGCGAATACCCCACAGCCTGTCGCAAATAAACCCAGCCGGCCTGCAAACTAGAAACTTCTTTAGCTTGCCGGGGCGAACCGACGCAGTTCAACCCATAAGAGAGCATCATCCGCTTGGCCCGGAACAAATGATAGCCGTCACTCACCAGAATGCAACTGCTCCAGCCCATCCTCTTGATTATTTCTGCGCTGGCCGCCGTGGATTGAGCCGTGGTTGAACCCTCAGGCTCAATGAAGATCTTCTCCACTGGAATTCCCCGCCCCGCCAGATACTGACGGCCAACTTCCGCCTCGGTATGCACCAGTTCCCCGCCAGAGCCACCCGTCGTAAGTATGCGCGGTGCCAGGTTGCGCACAAAAAGATCGTAGGCATGATCCAGCCGGCTCCTGAACACAGGAGAAGGCTTGCCGTTGTACTCTGCAGCGCCCAGAACAACGATCACTTCTGCCGGACGAGCCTCATCCAGTTGAGCCTGATGCTGTATTGCGATAGTGAGTTGCGCAACCTGGTAGACCCAGATTGTCGTCAAAACGATCGCGACAATGGATAAAAACTTTTTCAACTGGCTTGGATTTAGTCTACTGAAGCTATGGACGTTTCGCGCATTGAGCGGATTTCGAGTTTGCAGAACCCTCTTATGAAAGTTGTCAAGAGGGCCATCCAGAAAGGGACGGCCACTGAAGACGGCTGTCTGGTGGCGGAGGGCTTTCACCTGCTGGAAGAGGCACTCAACAGCGGCATGAAGGTGGAAGCCATCGTCGGCACCGCCCAGGGCTTGGCCGGAGTAGGAGCGGTTGCCGACAGAATTCTCGAACTCCCCGATTCCGTTTATCGCGATCTGTCGAGCATGGAAACCCCGCAAGGCATCATGGCCCTGGTGCGCGCGCCCCAGTGGGACCGGGCCATGCTCGCGGAGGGCAACCCACTGATCGTCGCCCTGGACAGCGTGCAGGACCCAGGCAACGCCGGCACGATTTTGCGATCCGCCGAAGCTTTCGGTGCCACTGCGGTGTTTGCCCTGCGTGGCACCGTCGACTTTGCCAACCCCAAGCTGATTCGTGCTTCTGCCGGCAGTATATTCCGCCTGCCTGTCTTTCGTGGCGAATTGAGCGAACTCAAGGTCACCCTCTTTGGTGCAGCCGGCGATTCGGGCGATACGGGCAAACTTGCCAAAGACGTTGACTGGCGCGGCCCCTGCGCGATTGTCATCGGCAGTGAAGGCCAAGGCCTCAGCGAAGCCGTTAGAAAGGCAACACAGCCCGTCAGAATCCCAACCCAAGGTGTTGAAAGCCTGAATGCAGCCATCGCCGCAGCCGTATTCCTCTACGAGGCGGCCCGCCAGCGAGGCGGCGAATGAGCAGCCTCTTCGGTGATGAACCTGCCGCGCAAGATCTAGGCGCAGCCACACGGCCACTGGCCGAGCGCTTGCGGCCAGAACGCCTTGAAGACGTCGTCGGCCAGCGGCATCTGCTGGCTCCAGGCCGCCCCATCCGCATCATGGCCGACAAGGACAAGCTCAAGAGCATGATCCTCTGGGGGCCACCCGGCGTCGGCAAGACGACCATCGCCAGACTGCTCGCCAAGGAATCTAAAGCCGACTTCATCCCTTTCAGCGCCGTTCTCAGCGGTATCAAAGAGATCAAAACCGTCATGGCTGAAGCCGAAAAGAACCTCCGCTACGGTCGTCGCACTGTCGTCTTCGTCGACGAGATCCACCGGTTCAACAAGGCCCAGCAGGATGCCTTTCTGCCCTACGTCGAACGGGGCGATATCGTTCTGATCGGGGCCACAACCGAGAATCCGAGCTTTGAAGTCAATGGCGCACTCCTCAGCCGGGCAAAGGTGTTTACCCTGCGTGGACTCTCCATCGAAGAACTCGCTGAACTGGTTCAGCGCGGGCTGGTCGAGATGCGTGTTGAAGCCGACTCTGAGGTAGCCGGAATGATCGCCAGCTTCGTCAATGGTGACGCTCGTAATGCCCTGAATCTTGTCGAGATGGCCGCATCTGTCGCCGTTGACGGACGAATCACCCGCGACAGTCTCGAAGGCGTTCTCGAACGCAAGATGCTGCTTTACGACAAGAGCGGCGAAGAACACTACAACCTCGTCAGCGCTCTACACAAAAGCGTGCGATCCAGTGACCCAGATGCCGCTCTCTACTGGCTGGCCAGAATGCTCGAAGCCGGCGAAGACCGCATGTACCTCGCTCGCCGTCTCGTGCGCATGGCCGTCGAAGACATTGGCCTCGCCGACCCCCGCGCGGTAGAGCAGGCCATCGCCTGCCAGCAGACCGTCCACTTTCTGGGCGAGCCCGAAGGCGATCAGGCGCTAGCTCAGATTACGATCTATCTGGCCATGGCAGCCAAGAGCGATGCCGCCTATCAGGCCCTCAAAGCCGCTCTAGCCGCAGCCAGAGAACGCCTGGCTGAGCCTGTACCCATGCAGTTGCGCAATGCCCCGACACGGCTGATGAAAGAATTCGGCTACGGCACCGGATACGAGCATGCCCACCAAAGCGCGGACGCAGTGGTGGGCATGCAGTGCTTGCCGCCCGGCCTCGAAGGCATGGAATTCTACCAGCCCACCAACCGCGGGCTCGAAGCCAGGATTCGAGAACGGCTCGATGAATGGAAAAAGCGCCGCGAAGCTATTTCTTCTTAGCGCCCTTGGCGTCTGCCGTTACAGTAATTTCGATCCGCGATTTTCCAACCAGCTTGGCGACACCAACAGTTGTGCGGGCCGGGCGAGGTTCAGGAAAGTAAGCCATGTAAACCTTGTTCATCCGCTCGAAAAGATCCATGTCGGTGAGATAGACTTGCACCGCCACTGCATTGGCAGGTGTCACTCCAGCTTCTTTTAAAATGCGATCAATGTTGTCGAGGCAGGCCTTGACCTCTTCTTCGAAATTCTCCGGGATAACGCCCTTTGAGTCCCGGCCAATTTGACCTGCAACGTAAAGAGTGCCGTTAGAAAGGATTCCGGGCGAATAAGGCCCGGCCGTTGGCGCACCTTGAGGTAGTACGGGCTTTTTCTCTGCGTGCAGCAATCCTGGAAGCAAAAGCAAAGAAAAAGCGAACGAAAATCTATGCCGACTGAGTGAGGAAACCATGATTGCCATTCTAAGGCATCCAGATTAGTACCTTCGTACTCGGTAAAATTAGACCGAATCGGGGATTGAGGTATTTCACCTTATGGCGCATGCTAACAGTGTCAGGAGAAAAGTTATTGTGTTCGGAATGCAAAACAGCGGCAAAGGCTTGAAAGATGCGAGTGATCGCCGGGCATCAGATCGGTTCCCGATCGAAAGAGAAGTGAGATATAAAGTTTTGTCTAAACGAAGCGCTGACGAAGCAGGCTCCGGTAAGACGGTCAACATGAGCAGTTCAGGCGTGTTGTTTTCAGCAGAACATTTCCTTGTCCCCGGCAAGCGGGTAGAAGTAGCCATCAACTGGCCGGCCCAGTTGAATAATAAGACGCCCTTGAAGTTGGTCGCGCGAGGACGTGTTGTCCGTTGCGAAGACGGACGGGCGGCTCTTGAGATTCAACAATACGAATTTCGCACTAGCGGTGCCAGCGCCCCGAACGTGCAATAGATCTTTTGTTGGTTGTCTTTCTCCCTTTACAGTCCAGAAGTAGCAGTTCCTTCACATAGGCTGTCCTCAAACAGGACGGCCTATTTTTTTATGCAATATGGTGACCGCTGCCAGTAGGGTCGAACAATAGTTCTCCCGCCGGATTTACCTTCCCCCAGCGGGCACCAAGCCGCACATCGGCCCATCCATCTTCAAAATTGCGGGCCTCCTGGTAGCGCGGCGGGATGGCAAAAGCACCCTGAGAATCGATAAAGCCCCACCGTCCATACCATCTCACCGCTGCCAGCCCTTCAGCAAAGTCTGAGCAATCTTCATAGAGCGGATTGATCCGCCAGTGCCCGTTCTTGTCGATAAATCCCCATTTTTCAACAGACTGTACCGCCGCCAAACCTCTCACGAATCCGCGTGCCTGAGAAAACTCAGGATGGATTGCCGTTTTGCCCTGATGATCGATGTAACCCCAAAACTCCCCAAAATCCATGGCGATCAGCGGCACATCCTCCGCCATCTCGCCATGCTTCTGGATCGTCTCATAGGCATCGACGATTTCTTTGAGCTTGTCTTCGGCCTTCCTCCGCAGCCGCTCTGGCTCCGTTTGATGCCGGTCTGGATGCCAGATCTTTACCAGATCGAGATAGGCGGCGCGAACTTCTTCGCTCGTACACATCGGCCGCACTTCCAAAATGGAGTAGGCGCGAGTCAGATGTTCAGGGATAGAGGGACTGATGCTGCTCAAATCGGAGTATCGGCTTAAAACACTCTTTGCTTGAGGCGCGCCACGTTGAATTTTGCTGTATCTGCCACTGCCATTACCGTCATCACACCGGCCTGCACCGGATCAGAAACCACTAAATCGGCCGCTTCCGGCACGCTTCCGGCCATATTCAGACTCACCACAAGCAGGCCCTGGGCTCGAACTTCCCGCACCGCAATCTCGATTTCTCCGCCCATCAGCGATCCGGCTAACACCAGTGCCTTGGCCCTGGGCAGCCGGGCAACAGCGCGAACGGCGTCCGCAAGCTGCTGTTCCCCAACCAACGGGATTGTGTCGATCGAGATATGCTCTCCCCGCAAATTGTGGCGATCTGCTTCTGAAATCGCACCAATGGCCACCTGCGCCACCTGCGCACCGCCGCCCATGATGATGATGCGCTTGCCGTAGATCTTATCCATGCTGCGCACTTCTTCAACACCCAGCACCGTTGGGAGCGCCGCAAGATCACTTAGCAGAATCGCCGGATCCGGGTGCGGCAATGCAATTTCAAAGAATGTCCGTTCTTCGTTGTCGAAACGGCTGCCCAAGATGGCTACAGAAGTAATGTTGCCGTCGTGAGCTGCGATCACGCCAGTGATCTGATGGAGCACTCCGGGGCCGGGGTGAACCCGTAGTAAAAGAGCGAGCTTGGTTTCAGGCATGGATTTCGTACTTTTTGAGAATTTCCGGCCATATGCCTTTAGCCTTCAGGATCAGCTCACACACTTCGCGCACTGCGCCCTCGCCACCCTTGGCACCAGTAATGACCTGCGCGGAGCGCTTCACTTCCTCACGTGCATTGGCCGTGGCAAAGCTAAGGCCAACCCGGTTGTAGATGACGACGTCGGTGAAGTCATCCCCAATGTAGGCCACGTTTTCCGGCTGCACTTGCACGTCAGCCATGATCTCCTCAAGGATCGGGATCTTTTCGATATGGCCCTGGTAAACGTACTTCATCTTCGCCTGGCGTGCCCGTTCCACTGTCGCTGGAGATACACGGCCCGAAATAACGCCCGTAACAATGCCGTGCCAGTTCAGCCACTGCAGCGCAATGCCGTCCTGCGAGTCAAACGCCTTGGTCTCCAGGATCGAACCATCCGGAAACGGGATGTTATAGAGACGGCCATCGGTAAGAACGCCATCGACATCCATCAGCAAGACCTGGATCTTGGCGGCGCGTGCTTGCAGCTCGGAGCTGAGTTCAAAAGGCATTGTCGCTATTTTCGCACCTACGGAGTTTCAAAAAGGCGTCGATACAGTGTTTTCTGTTCTTCCAGCAGCCTTGCGTAGGCGTCCGCGAATTGTGGCCGCGGCAAGAAGGTGTCGCCGGTGGTGGAAGGAATCTCACTCAAGTGCTTCACCGCTCCGATCCGCTCTAGCGTAAGCATCGCTGCTCCCCGGGCCGAGGTCTCTTTCTCAAGACTCGCTACAACCGGGCGGCCCAGGGCATCAGCCATCATCTGAGTCCAGACAGTGGATTTGCGCAACGCCTCGCCGGTAGCGATCACCCGTTCTGGCGCACCCAGTCTATCGGCCAAAATGTCATAAAGCAATCGAAAGCGCAGCGCCACAGACTCAAGCGAAGCTGCCAGAATCTCAACCGGCGTAGTATTCAAATTCAACCCGGTAATAGCGCCTCGCGCATCGGCCCGCCATTTCGTGCTGCGTTCACCTGCAAACAACGGCATCACTGTCAGGCCATGAGATCCAGGCGTGATCTGCGACAACTGATGCTCCCAATCATTGGGCATCTGAAACCGCTCCATCACCCATTCAAAAACCTTGCCGCCATTAGACAACGCGCCGCCCAGCACGAAACGCCGCGGGTCCAGGCGATAACACCAAAGCCCCTGGGGGATCTCAACATGCGACTGCTCAAAGACAGCTCGCATCGCCCCGGTCGTGCCCACCATCAGGGCAAACTCGCTGGGCGTATCACAACCACAGCCAATGTTATTCGCCGCGCCATCGCCAATCGAAGGGAACCACGGGATTTCGGCAAAGAGCGGCCACCGCTTGGCATATTCAGGCAATAAGCCCTGCGCGGGCTGATCAAGCAACTCCAAGTCTGCCAACTGTTCAGGCCTCAAGCCGAGATGAGCAACCAGCTCAGCGTCGTAGCTCTGGGTGTTTGAATTCCACAAGCCGGTAGCCGATAGCATCGAAGTCGCTGCGTGAGCGCGGCCAAAAAACTCGCGAAAGAGATACTCGCCAAAGCTCATCCACTGGGCAGAGGCCGCAAACCAGTCGCGACGCTGCTCTCTCAACCACATCATCTTGGCCGGCCAGTAGCTGGGATGAAACACCGTGCCAACACGCGAATGTAATTTCGACTCATCCAGATCGCGCTTGAGTTGCTCGGCCGCAGGCTGGCTTCGAGTGTCCAGTAAATGAAGGATTGGACTGGAAGGCTTTCCCTGCCCATCAACACCGAGAAACGAATGCCAGAAGGTACACATCGAGACGGCGTCAGGCTTGCGCCCCAACTGTGCCAGCGCCTGATGAGCCTGATCGAGGCTGGTCAGTGCGGCAGCAAACAGATCACTCGTCTGTATCTCGACACCGCCATCGGAAGTCGTATGCAGTTCGTAACCAATCTGCGTCGTCGTAATGACGGGCCGCGCGGTCTCGTCGAAGACCAGGGTTTTGACAGAGGTTGTGCCAGCGTCGAAGCTAACCACCAGAGCGGAGTTCATCAATCGCTACTTTACCTTGAGAATCGGAATCAGTTCGATGATCAGGATAATCACAATGGTCAGCTCCAGCAGAAAGCTTCGCGCCTCGCGGAATTCGCTCACCATGAAGTGATACAGTTCACCGGCAGTTTTGAGCTTCTGGTCCACCAGATTGCGATAGTCGTTGGCTCCCACTTTGGCCGCAGCCAGCCGGTAGGCACGGGCGTAAAACATATCGCTGAGAAACTTGATCGCATTGTCGGTTCGCTCCGTGAGTTCGATCACTTCAAGCCGCAGCCGGTTCATGCGTTTCGCCTCGCGAGCCAATCGCCAGCTAGACCAGACTCCGCCCCGCCGATCCAACTCTCCATAGGCATGCTTTAGCACTCCAGACAGGATCTCGTCATAGCGACGGTATTCGAGCAACTGCGTATTGGCGTATTCCAGAAGGTCGAGAATCGGCGATGCGGCGTGCGGGGTGTCATAGACAACCGCAGCCAGCCAGCCCACCAGCAGGGCGTCAGCCGGAAAGTAAGAGAGGCTCGAGCTGAGGATCTCCTTCTGTTCGCCATCCGATAGAGCCTGAATTTCTCCACGCAGGATTTGCGCCAGGCTGCTACCATGCTGAGCCAGTAATTCAGCGCCCGTCAGTGGAGATCCATCTTCGCCGCGCACCTCGTGCAGGTGTACCACGTAGTAGGCTTCGTCGAGCCACTCACCATAGGGTTTCTTGACGGCAGACTTGATTCGATTGACGTGGCGGCGAGCAATCTCGAGCCCACGCTGCTCCACCTCGCCTGCTTCGATCCAGCGGTGCGACAGCGCAATCAACTCTGGCCAGTTGCAGTGAAAGTGCAACTCAATCTCTAGACTCACAACCCCGTAATCGAAGTAACGCAAACGGGCATCGACAGATTCCCCGGTGGCGAGGTGAAACGAATCGGTCGCCTCGGAGGCTGGTGCCTGTTCGTAGCGCACATAAACTGGCGCGGGCTGACGGAATTCCGGCGACCGCACTGGCGCGGCTGAACCCAACACACCCCGGAGTTCTTTTAAGTCGATCTCCTCGGCAACATCGTAAAGCAACAGCGCACTGATAGAACCACGGCAGGCGGGCATAGCGCTACCAGTGTAAGCGCTCTCCGCCTATATAAACCTGCTGCACGCTAAGTTCACGATCCAGCACCAGCAGATCCGCAGCTTTCCCTGGCGCAAGGCTGCCCACCTGGTCTGCTACGCCCGCCCGCTCCGCCGGCGTGAGGCTTGCCATCCGAATCACTTCCGCCAGGCTTGCCGTCGTGTCTCGCGCCATCACGCGCACCATATGGTCCATGCCCACGACTGAACTTGCCAGCCCCTGGCCTTCAACAAAGCCAACCTTCCCATCGCTCTCAAACCACGACCCACTGTTCTGGGGTCCGAAACGATAGCGCCCTGGTGGCAGGTCAAGCGCCCGGTTGGCATCCGTCACCAGACACAGGCGCGAGGCACCTTTCAAGCGAAACGCAAACTCCAGTAACTCGGGCGATAAGTGGCAGCCATCGGCGATTAGCTCCGTGCTCATCTCGGCATGGGCCAAAACAAACT
>JAYSVS010000102.1:0-90459 GCA_043718395.1 Acidobacteriota bacterium | reverse complement strand
GCAATTGCTCTTGGCTCAATGTCACTCTCTCTTTTCGGCAGGGGGTGACAGAATCCCTGAGCAGTTAGGGGGTGACAGAATCGCTGAGCAACTTCACTGCTTCGATTCGATATCGGTGTAGCCTGCCGCATCGAGGGCGGCGATCTTGCCGTGGCGCGCCACGAGGGTTACCGTTCCGGCCATAGTTCCAGCATCGACAAAGGTCTTTAATCGAATTGGAATCTTTGCCAGCCGGGCAGGATCGAGGCCCGTTTGCGCCAGCAGCGCGAGTCCACTACAGAGGAGAATCAGCAATCGAAGCATCTCTGCATTCTATCGATAGCTCGCAAATTAAAGGGAGCGCCAATGTTTTTCGGCGGACTTAGGTGTAGAGTCACGCTACCGTTTGTATGAAGACTCCCAAGCTATCGCTGATGCTTCTCGCAGTCCAGGCCCTGTCGCTCCCTCTCCTCAGCCAGACTTCAACCAAGCCCCAGCTTCCTCCAGCCGCTGCGATCAAAGTCGACTTTAACCAGCACATCCAACCCCTGCTTGCAGCGAAGTGTTTCTCCTGCCATGGGGGTGAAGTAACGCAGGGCGGCCTGCGCCTGGACCGCCGCCAGCAAGCGATGCGCGGCGGCGATTACGGGCCTGTCATCATCGCTGGCGACAGCGCACAAAGCAAGCTCATCAAGCGCGTGTATAACGGTGATGGCGGTCTCCGTATGCCACCCACTGAAGCCCTGTCAGACGATGAGATCGGTTTGCTGCGAGCCTGGATCGACCAGGGTGCAGACTACCGCATCGAAGTGAAGGAAGAGGCAGCTCCGAAAGCACTTGCTCCTGCCGTTACAGCGTTCTTCAGTGCAATTCGCAGTCGCGAGGACAAGACCGTTGAGCGCATGATCGCTGCTGATCCCAAGTTGGTCGAGGCGCGGGATCTTGCAAACTCAACGCCACTGCACATCGCCGCAGCCTACGGAACAGTTACCACTATGAAGACCCTCATCGACAAGGGTGCGGATGTAAACGCGAAGAATCAGCGCATGTCAACTCCTCTTGCCTGGGCGCTCTACGACGAGGCCCGCGTGAAGTTACTGCTCACTCATAGGGCCGACGTAAATGCCCGCCTGGTGGACGGCAGCCCAATACTGCGACAGGCGGCCATTCTCGGCAACAGCAACCGCGTTTTGCACTTGCTGCTCGATCAGCACGCCGACCCGAATATCGCCACGGCTACGGGCCTCACGCCATTGATGGCCGCAGCCAATCGTGGCAATGTCGAGGCGATGCAGATGCTACTCGCCAAGGGAGCGAAGACCGACGCGAAGAGCGCAGGGGGCGCTTCTGCCCTTATTTTCGCAGCGGGGAGCGGCCAGCCCGCTGCCGTGGAGCTTCTTCTTGAAAAAGGAGCTGACCCGAATGCAAAAACCAAGCGTGGAGAAACAGCCCTCAATGCCGCTGCCACGCAGGGTGTCGAGGAAAGTGTTCGCCTCCTCATTGCCCGTGGAGCCATGGTCAACACCCAGGATGAACGCGGCTATTCTCCGCTCATGCATGCAGCCGCATCAGATACAGTGCCTGTTGGTACTGTAAAGCTCCTTCTCGCCAGTGGTGCGGATGCGAAGTTTACAGCTGAATACGAAGGCACTGCCGCCTCACTTGCCGCCAAACGTGGCGATACAGAGATTGCCCGTATGCTTGGTGTTACTGAACACGAACGGCGTCAGGGTGGTGTCATCGTTGGCCAGGTAAGCGACGCAAAGCCCTTAAGCGCGTCTCAGGCTGTTCAAAAAGCGCTCCCGCTTCTCGAAAAGCAAAGCTACAACTTTATCCGCATCGGTGGCTGTAACTCCTGCCATGCTCAAGACCTCGCATCCGCTGCTGCTGGTCTGGCAAGAGCCCGCTCGATTCCAGCACCCAAAGAGATTCCGCAGTTGGAAGGCGCAATGACTGGCATCTCCGCCGAGCGAATCCTGGACGCCGGAGTTGTTGGCGTTGCCGGAATGGCATGGGAACTCTTCGACCTCGGTATGAATCAGAAGCCGAAAACTCCTTACACCGATGCTGTTGTCCACTACATTCGTGCGATGCAAACGGTAGATGGACACTGGAAGAGCGGCCAAAGCCGCCGTCCTCCGATGACGAATGGCGACCTGCAGACAGCAGCGCTCTCCGTCTACTCACTCAAAAACTATTCGCCAGCGGCCAGCCGCGCCGAATCGGAATTTACAATCAGCAGGGCACGAACCTGGCTTGAGCGCCAGACTCCGGCCAATACTCAAGATCGTGCCTTCCACCTGATGGGTTTGGTATGGGCGAATGCTTCAGAGGATTCGATATCGCGTGCGACAAAAGCCCTCTCAGCTTCACAAATGTCTGAAGGTGGTTGGACGCAGTTACCCACGATGGGTAGCGATGCTTACGCTACAGGCGAGGCGCTGTATGCGCTTTATACTGCGGGCGTCTCTGCTCACAGTCCTGTCTATCGCAAAGGTATCTCGTATCTTCTTCGGACACAGGCAAGCGACGGAACCTGGCATGTCAAGACCAGAGCCCTCTGGTTGCAGCCCTACTTCGAGAGCGGCTTCCCCTACGGCACAGATCAATTCATCTCGGCGGCGGGGACTGCCTGGGCATCGATAGCGCTGTCTGTGGCTGTCGATCCTGCACCGGCAAACTCAACCATCGCCCGAAAGTAATGAGAACGGCGGCCGTTTGCTCAACCGATCGGCCACGCCTCGGCCTCTCCGGTCGCAAGAAGTTCGGGCCGGTACCAGATTCCTCTTCACTATGCCGTTAGCGTGGATCTTTCCCTGCAACGGGCAGTGAAGACCGACTACGAACCATTTTATGCGCTCTTGTGAGTACGTAAAAAAGACTAGGTTCCAATTTAGGCCCATTGCCATCTACTATCCCGAGGAAACTGACTTGGGTAAATCGTTCTCCTAGTCTTTATCGTCTTTATCCTCGCTTCCCCAATCGACCCTCTCGACCATCCCAGACTGCCCTTCATCTGCGTTGTAGATGTGGTCGTGAGTTTGCTTGTCATCTTCCCTCGAGACCAGGATGTCGGTGACGTTGCCATCGTCATCAGCCTTAATCTTCAAAGAAACGTCTTCAACTTTTCCTGAGTCGCCGTCACTTCGTTCTCCTGAAAACCAGTCCTTCCAGGACATTGTGCTCTACCTCCAGCTCTGACTATCCCTCAGGGAGTCAGGCACTTTCAGTTTAAGTTGTTTCGTACGTGATGAAAAGGGTCCCTTTCTCCCATCCTGGAGAGGAGCCGAATGTCGTGGATTTCACGCGATTGAAATGGAGCGAAAGGGTCGTTCCGAAATGTGATCGCTTCCAGACTCCTGTGAAGTCGCTTAGTGTAGAGCTAAGCAGTGCACGCCGAGTCGAAGTTCCATGCGTCCTGCCCAACGCGCTAACTAATTTGCACGGCGAAAACCTTCTCATTGGAAGACCTTGATGATGGCACTGTTGTCTTCGCTTCCCCATCCAGCCTCAATCGCGCTCCTCAGAAGCTTCTCGTGAATGTCAGTGAGCGGGATCTTCGCTCCATTCGAGCAAGTGGATGATCCCTTGGGCGGATAAAGTGGCAGGCGCAGGAAACGCCCAATACAAGGATGCGAATCAAGGGTGGTGGGCGCTTGGCACAATCGTCGGAGCGATTGCCGCCGCAGCTACTTATGGATCAGCATCGGAGCAACAATCTTGACAGTTTCCATGTTCACCTTGACGGTCCCTCTTGAGCCGGCCTTCCACTACGTCGTCTTCGCCCAAGGTGCCGTGGCGACCCTCTTCTTTGGCTGGCTGGCGCTTTACTTGCCGGAGATATTCCCGGTGCATGTTCGAGCCACCGGCAGTGGCTTGGCGTACAACTTCGGACGCTTCGGTACCGCTATCGGAGTGCTGGCAGCGGGCTTCCTCTTCAGTGCGCTCGGCGGAGACTATCCAAGAGTCGGAGCAATCTGCGCGCTCGTTTACGGGCTCGGCGTCTTTGCCATCATCCTGGTCCGTGATGCCGATAAATGAAGATTGTTATAGACTCTTGTCATCGCACATGACACTGGGGATTAGAGCGCTACTTTTCGCGTCCGTCTTGCCTGCCGCAACTCTCCCCGTCGACATCAGCTTTGAGCGCGATGTGATCTCGATCCTAACGACCAAGGGCTGCAACGGCTCGGGCTGCCATGGCTCTCCCGCAGGCCAAAGTGGTTTCAAGCTCTCTCTCTACGGCTCAGACCCGGCGGCGGACCACGACATGATCGTCAACGCCCACAAAAGCCGTCGCGTCGATCTCAAGAACCCCGCAAACTCATTGCTTCTCCGTAAGCCCGCCTTCACGATTCCCCATGGCGGCGGCAACCTGATGAATTCGCAATCTGACGAATACCAGACGATTCTCCAGTGGTTACAACAAGGGGCCAAGCGCAATTCCGGCGGCCCGCGCATCCTCTCGATTTCTATCGCGCCCCGTGAAGCGATCTTGACACAACCGGCCGCCACCGCACAGCTCACCGTCACCGGCCACCTCTCCGACGGTACCACTCGCGATATGACTCGAGAAGTGCGTTATTCCGCCCAGGATGAGGCAATCGTCAAGGTCAGTCAGACCGGTACAACTACCGCTTTCGGAAGAGGACTCACGGTGGTTATGGCGCGCGGGCTTGGCAAGACCGCCACCGCGCAGTTCATCGTTCTCGACAAGAGTTTGGACAGTGGCAACCCCTTGCCTACGCCATCCAACTTCATCGACGCCGAGGTCTACGCAAAGCTCGCGGAAGTCAAGCTTAGGCCCTATCCACAGACTTCAGACAGCGCTTTCCTGCGCCGCGTTTATCTCGACACAATCGGCATTCTGCCCGCGCCCGCCAAGGTCGAAGCCTTCCTTGCCGATGCAAGGCCGGACAAGCGCGCCCGTCTCATCAACCAGCTTCTGGAGCGGCCCGAATATACCTCCCACTGGCTCGTCAAGTTCGAAGACTGGTTCCGCAATTCGCAGTACTATTCGCAGGGTCGCACCAACGGCAGCTTCAAACGCTGGCTCGCTGATGCCATCCGCGCCGACAAACCCTATGACCAGACAGTGCGAGAAATGCTCACCGCTACTGGGGACACCACCGTCCATCCCGCTGGCAATTTCTGGCACCCCGCCATGGACTTCATGCTCAAGACCTTTGAGGTAAGCAAGGCCACGCCCACTGTCAGCCGCCTCTTTCTGGGGCAAAGAATTGAATGCACGGAGTGTCACAACCATCCGCTTGAAAACCTCACTCAAGATGACTTCTACGGGATGGCAGCTTTTCTTGGCCGCATGAAGGTCAAGCATGGCTACGCGCAATATCGTCGCATCTGGTATAACTCTCGCGACGGCGAGGTGCTGCATCCTGTCACTAAGACTCCCGTTGCTCCGAAATTTCTCGATGGAACTGTCCCGGTGATCGCCGAGGGTCAAGACCGCCGTGAAGTGCTGGCCAACTGGATCCTCGACAAGCAGAAGCTGCAATTCGCTCGAGCCACCGCGAACCGGCTGTGGGCTGAATACTTCACGGCTGGCATCGTCGATCCGCCCGATGATTTCCGCTCCACCAACATGGCCTCGCATCCGGCTCTACTCGATCAACTGGCCCAGGCTTTCATAGATGGTGGTTACCGTTTCAAATCTGTCCATCGCCTGATCCTGAACTCGCAGACTTATCAAGTCAGCTCGCGCGCGCCCAAGCACAGCAACGGTGCAGACCCGCTTGAGAGAATCCTGCTTGCCCGCTATGAACCCAGAAAACTCAGTGCCGAAGTGCTACTCGACTCCATTGGCCAACTCACTGGAGTGCCTCAAACCTTCAATAACTATCCCGAGGGCACTTCCGCAAAGGACCTTGTCGCCAACATCGGCGCCACCTACTTCCTGACCACCTTCGGGCACCCACGCCGCGACATCATGGAGACTCGCAGCCAGGCGCCATCTCTGGCACAGGCGCTTCACCTGATGAATGCCGACTCGGTGCGCGAGAAGATAGAGTCTCCAAAAAACGTTCTTTCCGAACTACTCGAAAAGACAATCGATGATCGAGCGGTCGTCGAATCTCTTTATCTTCGTGCCTACGCAAGAAAGCTTGAAGAACGCGAATGGCAAAGTATGGCGCACTTCTTGACGGCAGAAAAAGAGGCGGGACGTTCGCGCCGGCGTGCGTTTGAAAACGTCCTTTGGGCCTTACTCAACTCGAAGGAGTTTCAGCTCAACCAATGACGAATCGACGCTCCATCCTGCGCATCGGCAGCTCTATCTTTGGGGGCCTCAACCTGCCGCGACTGCTCGCGGCCGGCTCTGGCCCAGCCCAGAACTGTATCATCTTCTTCCTCGACGGCGGCCCCTGCCAGCACGATTCGTTTGACCCGAAACCGGATCAGCCCTCAGAGATCCGCGGCAGCTTCAAGACCATTCCGACGGCAATTCCTGGCGTGCACTTCAGTGAGCTTCTCCCCCGCTGCGCCCAAAACCTTTCTAAATTCTCGGTGATCCGCTCGGTGTATTCGAGAGAGGCAATCCACGAGAAAGCGAAGCAATACATCTTCTCTGGCGCACGTCCCAACAATGCATTCAAGCACCCTGTCTTCGGCTCGGTCGTGGCTAAAGAACTCGGCCCACGCAATGGGCTGCCACCCTTTGTCTGCATCCCTCGCAAAGACATCTCTGCTGATGCCGGTTTCCTTGGCCCGGCATACGATCCCTTCATCACCGGCGATCCCGCTGGCAGGGAATTCAAGGTTCAGGACCTCAGTCTCCCGTCTAACCTGACGCTCGACGAGAGCGTATCGCGCAGTCGACTGCTGGCCGCGATGGACGAAGAGATTCGACAGACCGAGAAGAGCAAGACCGTGGAAGGAATGGATTACTTCTACCAGAAGGCCTTCGATCTGGTGTCATCCACAGCCGCGCGCAAGGCATTTAATTTGAGTGAAGAGCCTGACAAGCTGCGCGATTCCTACGGACGCAACAGCGCGGGCCAGGGTGCCCTGCTCGCCCGGCGCCTGGTGGAATCCGGGGTGCGCATGGCCGCCGTTTTTCAGGGTGGCTATGACTCTCACACCAATAACGATGAGGCCAGCCGCAAGATCTTTCCTATTTTTGACCAGGCCTTTGCTGCCCTGATCACAGACCTCGAAGACAGAGGGCTTCTCAGCACGACGCTGGTTCTAGCCATCGGAGAATTTGGCCGCACCCCGATCATCAACCACTCCGCAGGCCGTGACCACTGGCCGGGTGTCTTCTCGATTGCCGCGGCAGGTGCGGGAATCCCTGGCGGTCAGATTATAGGTTCGAGCGACGCACAAGGCGGCGCGCCTAAAGAGCGTCCTGTCTCGATTGAAGACCTCGGTGCCACCGTCTACAAGAAGCTTGGGATCGACTTCCACAAGGAATACCGCACCACCGGGCGCCCGGTCAGAATCAACAGCGACGGAACGCCAATTCGCGAGTTCTTTTGATGCAACTGATCGCGCTGCTTCTCACCCTCGGTGCCACACCTCACATCGATCACATCAGTCCGCTGGGAGGGCAGGCCGGCACTGTCGTTGACGTTGAAGTTGTAGGTAAAGATCTGGCCGAATTCACTTCCGCTCGCTTCGACACCAAAGAACTGGAATGGCTTGAGACATCCAGCCGGACGCCGGAGCGCGTCCAGGGCAGGGTCCGCATTTCAGCTACTGCGGCTCTTGGCCCACACCGGATTCAGTGCCTCTCCCGCTCAGGCCTCTCCAACGGAAGGCTCTTCAACGTAACCGAATTCCCTGGCCTGAACGAAGTTGAACCGAATGACAAGCGCAGCCAGGCACAACGGATTCCACTGAAGCCGCAAGTGGTGCATGGCTACATGAAGGGTCACGCTGATGTCGATCATTACCTCTTCGCAGCCAATGCGGGAGCAAGATGGCTCTTCGACGCGCAGTCGATCGAACGCGGGGGCTTTCTCGAATCGTCCATCCAGATCCTCGATTCTTCCGGTAAAGAACTTGCCTTCAACGAAGATCAGGATGAATACCTTGAGACTCCACGCATTAGTTTTCGCTTCCCAAAGGATGGCGACTACATTCTTAAGGTGGATCAATACCGGGGCCCGCAGGGAGTGGCTTGTGGCGAGAATTGCGGCTATGCATTGCACATCTCACAGTTGCCTGTTGTCAGCGGGATCTTTCCTCTTGGCGCCACACCAGGCAGGCCCTACAAGGTGAGGGTTATCGGCGAGGATCTTGCAAGTGTTACTGGAGCCTACATCCAGAGAGCACGTGGTGCCGAACACCACCGGCTCACTTTTCCGTTCTCCATCCCCGTTGACGGTTCGGATCAGGATCTTATTCAAGTTCGCGCAATCAAGCTGCAGGCGGGCTCCGGCACGGTTGATGCAGAGTTCCAAATCCCGAAAACGGCTCGGCTCGGCCTTTGGCGATTGTGGCTCAACACTCGTCACGGCGTTGCCGAAGCGATGTCGCTCGAAGTGGACCACGACGATCATGCCATCGACGGAATTCTGGGTCAGGGAAACAGCTATGCCGTCGATCTCGAAGCCGGGCGCCCTTTTCATGCCTGGACGCTGGCCGCTCAACTGGGCCTGCCCAGCATCGATACCGTGCTCGAAGTCTGGAGCGCCGACGGCAAGTTGTTGGCCGAACACGACGACCTCATGACCGGGCAAGGCACCGTCATAGGCAACCCTGATAGCAGCCTTTATTTCACGCCAGTCAAAACTGAGAAGGGCAGGCTCACGGTCAGGGATCGCACAGATCGTACAGGCTCCACCTATGCCTACCGGCTTCACGTCGCAAACGAAGCGCCATCATTTCAACTACTCACCGAACCCGCCGGCTTCACCGTTCGAGCGGGCGGTGAAGGCACGCTTGAAGCTCTTCTCATCCGGCAGCCTGGCTTTGATAAAGCGGTCGACGTTTGGGTGCAGGGTCTGAACGCGCCGAAAGCGAAGTTCCGCGCCGACCAGCAATTCGGCCCATCCGGCGACGGCGACAACATCAACATACCGAGTGTTGCGCTCCTCATCAAGGTCCCGGCAAATACACAACCCGGTGACTATTCGATCCGGGTGCGAGCCAAAGCTAGTGATGGCACCGGCCCGACGGTTGAGGGAATTACAACTTTGTGGATCGGCCCCGACGGCAATCGCAACGATACTCGCAGACCGCTGCCGTCCATCGGCGTCCACGTCATAGCGCCCTAAGTCTTTTTAGGCTTCACCAGGTGGTCTGCGATCAGACCCTCAATAGGCTTCCAGGTTGCCGAGGGTAGCGCCGTCTGCAGGTACTCAAGAGCGGTTCCCCGTAAGTGTCGATCCTCTGTCCCAAGAGCCCTGTAAGCCATCTCAACCGGCTCCGGGGGAAGCAAGAGCCTTAGCAACAGGAACAGATATTCGACACTGGCATCACCAGGTTTTTCCTGATTGGCGCTTGACCCTTTGCTCATCCTCCGCTCTTCCCATTCCACGCGGTCGATCTGCAGTTCAGCCGCAAGCACGCTCCATACGCGGTCGGATTGAAACTCCAGACCTGGACGTTCGCGCAATATCTGCCTCATCGCGTAGGCACTTCGAAAGCGAATTTGAAAAGCGGGATCCTTGAGTGCGGTCGTGAGAGCATCAAGCGCCAACTGCGATTGGCTGGCAGCCATCACTAAAGGCACGCGCCGCCGAATCATATCTTTTTCGCGAACATCAAGCAGCGCATCGGCCAGTTGCCCGGCATGCTGCGAGGCGACTGACTTTAGTTTCTCCATCGCCAGAAATGCACAATTTGCAGTTGAGAGCAATTGAATCAGTTGCCCACACAAGAGTGGATCCACCTTGTCCATTTTGAGCAGCGCATTCTTGATCCTTCCTTCGTTGCCGGATCGGAGTTCCACCAATTGTCTGAGCACTGGTTGCATCAATAGTTCGAGCTGATTGGCCTCATGCCCAGGCAGGCCCGTCAATAGACCGGACCCTGCGACAAAAGAAATGCCGGACAACGGATTCTCTTCAGTTGCCTTTAGAGGACGGGCCTGACGCGCAAGGCTTTTCTCCAGTGCCTTCAGATAGGAATCCTCAAGCCGCCTCGCCAGCAGCAGCGCAACGCCCGCGCACACGACTGCGGCCAGCAATAGGGACGACTGCCCGGCACTCAGCCAAAGCAACAGACCAATGAGCCCGCTACCCAAAAGATCTCCCAGCCTTTCGCCAGTAACGTCAATAATCCCTTTCACTGCCCGCTTATCAGCCGCAGCCACGGGTGTGTAGAACATCTCATAACCCGAACGGAACATCGAGTTGCGAAGCACCATCTCCAGCCCTCGCAGCAAAGTCAAACCCGCAAAGCCAAACGAGAGCAGAAGTCCGCCACCGCCAAGGGCCAGCGCCGCAGGCAAACTCCGCACGGGGATCGCCGGCCCAAGCCGCGAGAGGATTGCCGGTGTCGCAAGTGTCTGTACCGCAACGCCCACCACCGACGTGGCCGTATAGAACCAGGCAAAAAACTGCGCCAGTGCAGGGCCCTTGCCAATGGTCTGCGTGGCCTGCGACTTGAACAGGAAATCGAGCAGACTCGCAGCGACTGACACAGTAACCACAAGCAAAGCCAACTGCACGAGGTAGGGAGACCGCCGAAGTGATTCAACTAGTGCGGGCTGTACGGCTTGCTCTCGGGTTGGCGTAACCGGGTACCGGCTTGTGAAGATCCACATCACGAATCCGCAGGCAAAGTGAAGGCCCGCTGCAAACAGGATCAACATCGGCACTGATCCGAGCGCTGCGGTTCTCTCTGCCAGCAAGCCTCCGAGAATCCCGCCCAGTGTTCCCATTCCCGCAATCCGCCCAAACGCTTTCTGCGCCGAGCGTGGGTCGAAATGTTCTGTCATCAAAGACCAGAACGCAGAAGTCAGCAGCAGGTTGAGGGCGAAGACGTGAAGGAAGATGACAACGGCCGCCGCTTGGGCATTCTCTGCATAGAGAAGGTACTCTCCAACTTGCATCACGCCGCTGAACAGAAAAGCCCCTGGCACTAACAAGCCTGGTGCAATCCGGCTCGAGAGTTGCGACCCGGCAAAGCTGGCAGCAATGGCAACGGCTGCAGCAACAAAGGTCATCAGGGGCAGTGCCGTAGCTGGAAACGACGACAGAAAAATAGAGTCGCGCAGCGTTTTAGCCGCCACCATCTGAGCGATCATCAATCCGGAACCAAGCATCGCGATCACGGTGGCTTTGTCCAGGCGGTTCAGGCGCGAAACCATTGCATGGATTGGCCTTTCATGGGATGTAATGATAAAGCTTACTATGATGTCGCGTCTCTCGCTAATTGCCCTGCTCGCCCTGGTGCAAATCTCAGCCCAGGATGTATTCACAGGTGTTCAGAGAATCGTTGCCGTCGGTGACATACACGGAGGCTTCACGGAATTCGTCACCATCCTCCGTCAAGCCGCAGTGATCGACACAAACAACAAGTGGATCGGAGGGGCAACGCACCTTGTCCAACTTGGGGATGTTCTTGATCGAGGCGCAGATTCCCGTAAGGCGCTAGACTTGCTGGCCGCTCTTGAGGCCCAGGCCAAAAAGGCAAAGGGAAGAGTACACCCTCTCCTTGGCAACCACGAAGTCATGAACATGCTTGGAGATTTACGCTACGTATCTCCGGGGGAATTCGCTGCCTTTGCAAATCCCGGATCTGCCATGCTGCGGGATCGCGCGTACGAATCATTGGCCGACCAGGCCCGCAAAGATGACGCAGCCTATCGAAAGGAATGGGAGCGCGAACATCCTCTCGGCTGGGTGGAACATCGCCAGGCATTCGCCCCTGACGGCCGTTACGGCAAGGCATTTCTGCAGCGCAAGGCCATCATTAAGATCAACGACACGCTCTTCTTGCACGCTGGCATCAGCGCAAAGTTTGCCTCAATGACGCTTGAAGAAATCAATCAGAACACCCGCAAAGAACTCAAGGAACTCACTACGGATGGCTTCCTGATGGATCAGGAAGGCCCCTTCTGGTATCGCGGTATGGCTGCAGACCCGGAAGAGCCCTTGACCCCACTCGTCGATGCGGTCTTGAAGAGCTTTGACGTGAAGCGTATCGTTCTTGGCCATACCCCGACAACGGGTGCCATCATGCCACGTTTCAATGGGCGGGTAATCCTTGCTGATGTTGGTCTTGCCGGTGTTTACAACGGCTCGCTGGTCAGCCTCGTCATCGAAGATGGCAAGGCGATTGCTCTGCACCGCGGAATGAAACTTGAAATTCCATCCAGCAACGATGCTTTGTTTGGCTATCTGAAAGCTGCAGCAGCGCTAGACCCCGCCGGCACCAAGTTCAGAATCTATGTAGAGAGTCTCAATCAGCGCTGAGAGAGATAGTCGTAGAGCTTGTCAGGGCCAGCTTTTTCAAAGTAGGAGACGATCACATCCCGGCGCTGCAAGATGGCCTTGATCTCATCTTGCCGCAAGTACGGCGATAACCCGGCTTTCAGGGCATCAAGCTTTAATCCCTTCATCGCTTCTAGAAACTGCCGGTCGCACTTGTCCAACATCTTTGGATTCAAAAGCTGCTTGGGCAATCGAAATGCGCGGGTATGGTCAATCATCCACAACCGCCATTCTTTGTCATAAAGCGTATTACCGACGTTCCGGTCAGTGTTGGCGATCAACTGATCAAAGATACGCATGATCAGGGTCTGACGGCCCCATTTATCTTTGTCGGGACCCATGGTGTTCTGCTTGAGTCTTTCACCCTCATCCATGATGACGTCCTCTACCCACCAGGTCCATGCTGCACTTGAGCCCGCATGAGCACGGGATACGGAGGGTGGAATCATCCCTCCCAGTCCCAGCATTTTCCCTAGCCGGTAAGCGGCAATGTTGAACAGATAGGTGTCGCGAAAATTTAACTCAGTCCCTCTATCTCCTTCAAAGCGGGATTTCTGTTCATTGATGGTTTGAATGCTCGCGTCGTGGGTGATGATGCCGTCGGAGAGAGTCGCCCGAATTGTCCCAGTGATCCCCTTCTTGGACGCGCGCTCGCGAGTGATCGGAGCCTTCAGAAGAAACTGTTCTTTCTGCTCGAGACTCAGAGCTTGCTGGGCGAGGAGCGCCGGCACAAGGAACGAAAACAAGATGAGCTTCTGCATGGTTCTGGACTTTATCACACCGGAGTGACAATCTGCAGAAGCGGCTTTGTCTTCAACGCGACGCAAAAAAGGCCAGCCCGGCGCATCGCAACCGGGCTGGCCTTTTTACTTAATTCAGCAGAGTTAGAGCTCAGCCAGCGCCGCCACCAGCGCACCCTTGGCGGTGGTGTTCAAAGGAGCTTCCGCCATCCGGATCTCGCTCAAAGGCAGCGGGAATTCCGATTCCTTCAGCAGCTTCTCAAAGCGGTCGCGGAAGCCCTTTGGCATCGCAGTGCCCCCAGAGAGAACCATCGGAATCGGCCGGCCCATCTTGGGGATGTTTCGCGAGTTTGCGAATGCATCCTTCAGGCCGTTCACTGTGGCCCGAATCACCTCGTCGTAATACACGTTCAATACCTGGTGCAGCTTGTCGGCATAGTGGCCGTTGATTTGGAATGACTCTTCTTTGGCGAGGCGAATGCGCGTCGTCAGCTCACCTGTGATCGCAGCAGCTGAACTGTCAATATAGTCGCCGGCCTTGGCTGTGCTGAAGCTAAGCACAGGCACCGCCAGATAGCTCAAACAAACATTCACCAGGCCGCCACCAAAACTGATGCCAATGCCAGAATAGTTTGTCTCTTCCAGCTCGGAGAACACCACAGCCAAACCCTCGTTAATCGGGGTTGGCTCGCAATTCAACTCGCGCAGGATTTGGGCGATCGAAGCATCGTGGTAGGTGAGATTTTCTTCAGCGCCTAGCGGGGCTGCCGGGACGCTGTAGTAGATCGGCAGACCGTGGCGACGCTCACCCTCGGTCAGATTCTCAATCAACTGCTTCAGCATCGCCGCGTTTTCAGGCTCACTTGGATTGAGGACGCCACGATTCATTGGGCGGCGTGATTCAGTCTGAAGCAAGTCCGCAAAGCGCGAACTCTCATTGCCGGGAACAATAATCGACTTGCCGACATTCTCACCTGCAACAACGTAAGGTACTCCTTCACGCTTGAGCGAGGCCTCTGTCATCTTTGACCAGGGCACTTCCACAAAGGCATTGAGCTGGCTCTTGTATTGAAAGTCGTCATTGGTTTTGCTGGCGGCTACGATCCGGCTGGTGCCGACGTCAAGACCGATGGCCGGGGTGTGATTGCTTGGTTTCATGGGTTCACCTCTTGAGCTTTGCTCGAATTGGAATCTGGATTGCCGCCGCTGGACCTGTTGTTATCTGGCAACAAGGCGCTCAATCGGCGGTATTGGTTGCGCAATTGGGTTCGAAGTTGCGCAACCGAAATGGATTTCTCGCGGGCCTGCTCTCTCAGCAGGTCTTCACTGCTAACTACACCCCTCCACATGCGGGCACCGGTAGCCGCAAAAAAGGTTCCGTCGTAATTAAAGCCGAATAGGTGCAGGCTGGCAAGGGGTTGTGAATAATTGTCCGGCAGCCCCATGGCCTCAAAGGGGAAATTGCCCGCCCAGTCGGTGTGATATCCGATCTGAAAGTTGCTTGGGTTAATCGATACCTGTGCATGCGTAACACAGTTTATCGCTGGAATGTCATAGCGCGCACGCAGCATCCTGGTCAAAGTGCGTCCGGAATCGATCTGCGCTTGCGAGATGATCGGTGCCTCATCGCCAGGGCGCGTTTGGGTTTCAAACGAAATCGCAAGAAACGAGTCGTTCAGTCCCACATAGGCCCATTTGTCATCGGCCCAAGTGGACTTGCCCGCGTGATTGGCCGCGTCTGATTCTTGAACGATCCGGAATACCCGGCCAAAGCGGTCGATAACGTAGTGATATGCCTTTTCTTTCGATACAAATTGCAGCAAGGATTCGCCCAGCAGCTTCAAACGCCGCATCTTTTGTTCTTCCAGCTCTTCAAGTGTGCTTTCGGTAGTATGAAAAACGATCCCCGCCGCTTTCTTGTCCGGGAGTTGATTCAGGCTGGAATTGGGCTGGTTGCGATTCCACACATAATACTCTCGCGGTCGATTGGTAGTGCTAAATCTTGTTTCCACATGCAAACCGTTTGACCAGGTCTCAATCCCATTCTTCGTATCGATCAGCCAAACCTTATCGAGAGGGCTCTCACGAAACGGTTTTGCCCCTGAGCCAGGGCGGGAAGCCAATCCGTTATCCACCCCTACAAGGTAGGGCATAGGAGTCCGGAAAAGTGAGAGCGTTGGAATCATAAATAGGCAACCCAAGGCAAACCAGAATTTTCGGTTGCGCAGCCACCAATACTGTGGCCGTTTCAATACGGTTTCTACTTGACCTACACGCTTCTCAGTGTTTTTGAGGAAACGCAGTTTCGCGACCGGGTCTTCGATTTTTGAAGCCCGCGCCTCGATCATAGGATTCAAGACCTTGCGTGGAGTGATAGGGTTCAAACAATCCTGCTACCTGATGCAGCGCCTTCGAGAGTGCAATCGTCCAAAACTTCACCAAACCTTATACTGGTGCCAAACCACAATAAGGGCTACCGCTAGTTTATCTGGTGTTGAGAATTCTTGAAACTTCTCTTCATTAGTCGAGTTTCATATTACAGCAAGCTCGAACAATAAAAATGGGAAAAATATTGAAAACAAAGACTTTTGGCCTTGCCCTGATTACCCTACTGCTAGCGTTAGTTCCGCTGGACGCAAAGAAGGTGATCGCCAGTCTTGCCCGGTTCAACGAGAAGCTGAGCAAGCAGCAACAAGCTGAGCACACCTTGAGCCGCCTTAGTTTTGGTGTGCGGCCCGGCGATCTCGAAGCAATCCAAAAGCTTGGTGTTAAGAAGTGGATCGACAGCCAACTCAATCCACAGTCGATTCCTGAGAATCCAGAACTGGTGGCGATGCTAGCCACAATGCCCACTTTGGCATTGTCTACTGAAGAACTTGTACTCAAGTACCCCACTCCTCAAGTCCTGACTGCCGTCGCGACCGGGCGTATGAAGATGCCTGAAGACCCACAGCTCAAAGAGGTCTATGAACGCCTCAGCCAGCGCTACAACGCCCGCATTGAGCGCAAGAAGACCAAGGATGAAGAAGAGCAACTTGCCTCGCAAAAGGGAATCGAAGAGCGGCTTCGCCGCCGCGTTGGTGCGATGACCACTGAAGAGCGCAGCGAGACTCTGCGCAAGCTTGCCCCTCAACAGGCCGTGGCAAGCGAACTCATCGAAGCCAAGATCTACCGTGCAGTGCTGAGCGAGCGCCAGCTCAACGAAGTTCTCGCAGATTTCTGGTTCAACCATTTCAATGTATTTCTTGACAAGGGTGCCGATAGATGGCTCACTACTGCCTACGAGCGCGAGGCGATTCGCGCCAACGTCCTGGGCCGCTTCAGTGATATGGTCAGGGCCACGGCGCAAAGCCCAGCCATGCTTTTCTATCTCGATAACTGGATCAGCAGCGTTGCCCCCGCCGTAAACGAAAAAGTCAGCAGAGTTGCCCCCAAAGCCCGTGCTCGCGGTCTCAACGAAAACTACGCTCGCGAATTGATGGAACTCCATACCCTCGGTGTCGACGGCGGCTACACCCAAAAGGATGTACAGGAAGTGGCTCGCTGCTTCACCGGCTGGACGATTGAAGAACCGAACCGGGGGGGCAAATTCCGCTTCGCCGAACGTGTCCACGACAAGGGTGAGAAAGTAGTTCTCGGCGTTACTATCCCCGCTGGTGGCGGCATCGAAGATGGCCTCCAGGTAATTGAGATCCTATCTGGCCACCCTGCCACCGCCAGGTTCATTTCCCGAAAGCTTGCCCAGCGCTTTGTAGCCGACGAGCCGCCTCCAGCATTGATCGACCGGATGGCCACCACCTATCAGAAAACCAGCGGCGATCTCAAAGCCGTTATGAAGACCATGCTCGCCAGCCGCGAATTCATGAGTGCGGGGGCCTACAAATCAAAGATGAAGAGCCCGCTCGAAATGGTAGCCGGAGCACTTCGCGCTACCGGCGCAACGCTTACAAACGCGCTACCTGCGGCGCAAGCCATCGCGCAGATGGGTCAGCCCCTTTATCGCAAACAGGAGCCGACCGGCTATTCCAACAATGGCGAAGAATGGCTCAACTCGGCAGGCCTGCTCGCTCGGATTAACTTTTCAGTCTCTCTGAGCGAAAACAAACTTCAAGGCGTCCGCATCGACAATGAGCTTTACTCGGCAACAGCCAAAAACATGGGCGCGCCAGAATGGCAGCGCCGCTAGGAGCAAGCACGTGGCCACCAGACGCGTATTCCTGAAAAACTCGGGGCTGGCCATCTTCGGCATCGGCTCCTCACCTATGTGGCTTGAGCGAACCGTCGCCGCAACAACCAACAAAAAAATCCTCGTCGTGATCTTCCAGCGCGGTGCCGCTGACGGCCTCAATATCGTAGTTCCACACGGTGATAAGGCCTACTACGCTGGCCGCCCTGGCATCGCGATCCCCAAGCCCGGCGCGAACGAGGGGGCAACTCTCGATCTCGACGGCTTCTTTGGCCTCAATCCCAACCTCAAATCGCTGCTGCCCATCTTCAATGAGAAGAAGCTGGCCATTATCGATGCTTGCGGCAGCCCCGATCCCACCCGCAGCCACTTCGACGGCCAAGACTACATGGAGAGCGGCACTCCGGGCTTCAAGGCCACCCGCGATGGCTGGTTGAACCGAACGCTTACTGACGACAAGACGAAGTCTCCGATCCGCGCCGTCTCACTTGGCCCCCTTCTCGCCCGCACTCTCCGTGGCTCACAGCCCGCCGTCGCACTCAACAGCGTCAAGGATTTTCAAGTCCGCGACAAGACGGCCGGGGAAGACTACATGTCTCGCTACGCAGCTTCTGTCGACACACAGCTTAAAGGCACGGGCAAGGATACCTTTGAAGCCATCCGCCTTCTTGAATCTCTCCGCAAAGTTGAATATGCACCCGCCAATGGCGCGGTTTATCCCAACGGCCGCCTTGGCTCAAGCCTCAAACAGATCGCCCAGATGATCAAGGCAAACGCTGGACTTGAAGTAGCCTTTGCCGACCTGGGCGGTTGGGATCACCACGTCAATGAAGTTGGTGTCACGCCCTATACTGGCCCTCTGGCCAACCTCTTGCGTGAATTCGGCGGCAGCCTCGCCGCCTTCTATCAAGATCTCGGTCCTCGCATGGATGACGTCGTCCTCACCACGATGAGCGAATTCGGGCGCACCGCCCGCGAGAACGGCAATCGAGGGACAGACCATGGCCACGCCAATGTTATGTTCACTCTGGGCGGCTCAGTGAGAGGCGGCAAGATCTATGGCAGGTGGCCCGGGCTCGAACGCGAACAACTGTACGAAGGCCGGGACCTCGCCGTCACAACAGACTTCCGCGAGGTGCTTGGGGAAGTGGTCATGGGGCACCTTGGGCAGCAAGATTTTACCCGCGTTTTCCCGGGCTTCAGTTCCAAAGCCCCGCTAGGCCTCTTTGCCGCAAGCGCCGCCACCACAACGAAAAGCTCGTAATAAATAGCAAGGGCAAACTCAGGCCAAGTACGGCCCAAAGCAGTCGCCCCGCAGGCCCTCCCCAAACGCCAAAGTGTACCGCGCTAAAGTTGCCAATCAGCCTGTCGCCACTGGCCCGGTCTTCGAGCTTCTCCACGCGCATCACCTCGAGGGTGTATGGGTTCAGTGCCACGTGGCTCACCAGTTGAAACTCGCTCTGCGTCCCATGCCGCATCGAGATCCGGAATGCTTCATCCGGTCCAGACCCGAGTGCGATCCTGTACACCTGCGCTTCTGGCACGGCCCTCTGCGCCGCCTCTGCCAAATCAGCCAGATTCTTGCGCTCCCCCAGTACTCCTACCGACGCCAGCTTGGGCTGATTCCTCGCTGGCAGGAAGATCCTCACGCCGTCCACATAAGCCTGAAACCAGGTAAAGTAACCACCAGTAAAACCCATGATTACGATGAACACCAGCGACAAGAGGCCAAAATTCACATGCAGATTTCGTGCATTCAAGCTTGGCTGCGAGAGCCTTGGCCGCCACAACAACAAACCGGTAACAGCAAGCAACATTACGGACAACGCACAGTAGCCATTCACCAACCGCCCCCTCCGCCCGCTCATCAGGTTGAAGTGAAGCTGCTCAACAAACCCGAGCCACCCTTCCTTGCGCTGGTAATCCCCTCGCAACATGCCAGTCTCTGCATCGACATAAGCCTGCTTTGCGTCACCTTTACCCAGTAAATATGCCATCCAGGCACCCGTCTCAAGATCGGGCCCTGTAAGAGTCAATACCTTCCAACCTGGATACGCCTTTTGAACAACTAACAACGCCTCATCCGGCTTTACCCGAATCTCCCGCACAGGCTGAAACAATGCCGGTCGAACCATCTCCACCAGCTCATCCCGGTAAACCAGGATCGACCCCGTCACCCCAATCACAACAGCATAAAGCCCCAGAAAGATTCCCAATATTAGATGGAGCCGAAATAGAGTCTTGCGCACTTAAGACTAGGCTAATCCAGGATCCCGCATTGCACATCCACTTTTGCTGTTGCGGGAACACGAAATAAGCCGGACTCTGCACTGGTTCCGGGCATGGCAATCAAAATTGAAGACAGTGTCGAGAGCATCTGGCGAGGCATAACTGCATTCGTAAGCTATGGCGTTGGCATCCATATCGATTCCCACGCGCACCGATGCAATGTATTATGTCGTAGTCCAACAAAGATTCTGATTGGCCCACATATGACCAGACGATCCCTAATCCAACTCGCAGCCGTGCCAACCATTCTCGAGGCTGCCGCACGTAATACCAAGGTCGAAATCCGCAAGGAACAGTTTTTCATAAACGGCCAGCCCACCTACAAGGGCCGCTCCTTCAAAGGGCACAAAATCGAAGGCCTGCTGATGAACTCCCGCATGGTGCAGGGCATCTTCGACGACAAGAATCCAGTCACCGTTTCGAAGTGGGCTTACCCAGACACAAAGAAGTGGGACGCTGAACGCAATGTCAAAGAATTCCTCGCGGCCATGCCTGTCTGGCGTCAGCACGGCCTGCTCTCATTCACTCTCAACCTGCAGGGCGGCAGCCCCGAAGGCTACTCGAAGAACCAGCCCTGGTACACCTCTGGCATCGCTCCAGATGGTGCGCTGCTCCCAGACTTCATGGCCCGCCTCAAGCGAATCCTTGATCGCGCCGACCAACTCGGCATGGTCCCTATCGTCGGCTACTTCTACTTCGGTCAGGATCAGGTGCTCAAGGACGAAGCTGCCGTCCGCAACGCCGTTGTCAATGCCACCAACTGGCTGCTTGATCAGGACTACAGCAACATCCTTGTTGAAGTAAATAACGAGACCAACGTCAAGGCCTACGATCACGAGATCCTCAAGCCCCAGCGCATCCATGAATTGATCGACATCGTGAAGGGCATGAACCGCAAAGGCCGCCGCCTGCTCACTGGCACTTCCTATGGCGGCAACGGCATCCCAGAGTCCAATGTGGTGAAGACTTCCGATTTCCTCTTGATCCACGGCAACGGCGTCAAGGACCCCAAGCGTATTGCCGAAATGGTGCGCCTCTCCAGAGCGGTCGAAGGCTATAAACCCATGCCGATCCTGTTCAACGAAGATGATCACTTCGACTTTGACAAGCCAGAAAACAACATGATGTCAGCGATCTCGGAGTACGCTTCATGGGGCTATTTTGACCCGGGCGCAAGCGACTACTCCGACGGCTACCAATGCCCTCCCGTAAACTGGGGCATCAATTCAGAGCGCAAGAAAGCCTTCTTCAATTTGTTGCGCCAGATGACAGGCAGCTAGCAAATAGCTATTTGGCGAAAATCTGCGACATATCTGCGAACGCCTTGAACTCCAGCGCGTTCCCCGAAGGATCGAGAAAGAACATCGTCGCCTGCTCTCCCACGTGTCCCTGAAAGCGGATGTACGGTTCGATGATGAACGCCACCCCAGCCGCCTTGAGCCTCTCCGCCAAAGCATGCCACTGATCCATCTCCAGAATCACCCCAAAATGGGGAACCGGCACCGCGTGAGCATCCACCGCATTGTGATGCAGATTCGGTTGATAACCAGGCTTCAAATGAGCCACCACCTGATGACCGAACAGGTCGTAGTCGATCCACTCATCAGAGGACCGCCCTTCCGGACACCCCATCAACCCGCTATAAAATTCCCGCGCCGCCGCAAGATCATGAACCGGAAAAGCAATATGAAAAGGAGTCACTTGAGCCATGCCAATGATTGTAAACTCTTATCGTCACTCTTCAGGCCAGAACCGCCCCCGTCTGCGTCGTATCGTAGCCAGCCAATACCTCAAGTCTTCGCCTTAAGCTCGCCCGCTGCAGCACATCGACAAAGGCTTGCACCGCTGGTGTCTCTAGTGTCTGCCGCCGCATGACAAAGTCATAACGCTCGCTTTGCAGCGGCACAAAATCAAGTTGAAAACTCTGCGCAGCCGCCCGTGTCGCGAGGCAGCAATCCGCGTCTCCTGTTAACACCATGTATGCCACCGCAAGGTGCCCATACCCAACACGCTCGTAGCCAGGCACCTTCTCAGTTGGCAGGCACGCTTCTTCGAGCAATCTGTCCAGCAACAACCGGCTCCCAGACCCCGCCTCGCGGTTCACAAAACGCAGCTTCCGGTTCGCCAGATCCTCCGCCTTCCGAATCCCCTTCGGATTCCCCGCTGCCACAACAAAACCTTCCTCCCAACGCGCAAAGCTGATCACTGCAAAGTCTTCATCTGGAAACTCACTCTGCAAGTACGGCAAGTTGAATTCCCCAGACTCGGGATCCTTAAGGTGCGAGCCCGCAATGTGCACCTTGTCCTCTTGCAACCACTGCAGCGCAAGCTTGCTCGACGACGACGCCGGCACAATCTCAACCCCGCCTAACTTCTCTGTCATCCGCGCCACAAGCCCAATCGCCGGGTCACAACCCGCGAGCACCAGCTTCTTCGAGATGGATTCCTCTTTGGCAAACGCCACCAGATCGGCCCTGCCGGACGTCCGCCCAACCTTCGAAATCACCCCATCCGCTTCTGGCAAATAGTAAGGCGAAGCATTCACTGGGATGCTCACCCGTCTACTCCCTACCTGACTAACCCGTACAGCCTGCCCCTTCGTCACCGGTGTCGCGCTCAACACATCCGATACAACTGCCGCCGTCGCCACAGGCGCTTTATTGTTGAGTGAAAAAAGATCTTCTACTGGCACCTCTAACACCCGCGCCAGCTTGAGCGTTACTTCTGTATTCGGCACGTACGTTCCAGCTTCGATTGCATAAATCGTCTGCCGGCTCACTCCCACTTGGGCCGCAAGTTCGGCCGCCCCAACACCACGGCGCCGTCTTACCGCGCTCAACCGATTCTGAATCTTTATATCCATGCACACCTCAGAAATGAATCTTCACTACAAGCTCGAACACCCGCGGGTCAAGCGCAGTCGTAATTGACCCGAATCCCACATTGCCAAAACTACCATTCGGGTTTCCCAGCGGTGGCGTATTCGTCACATTGAATGCCTCCACACGAAGCTCCATCCGCAGCTTCTCCAGCAATCGAATGGTCTTCCCCAACATCAGATCAAGCGTCCTGTATCCTGGCCCAAGTGCTGGGTTGCGAGAGCTGTTTCCAATCCTGAACTGACCCGTCTGCGCAAAGGCCTCCGTATTGAACCACCTCGTCGTAGAACGCTGATCTGCATTCAGAGTAGAATCTTTCAACCGGTTGGGCCGCTGCACACCAAACCCCGCAAACGCATTCAGGTTCGTCGCCTGTGTCACGGCAATCGGGCTCCCGGATTGGGCTCTCAGCAGACCAGCAATCTGCCAGCCCCAAAACGGAATCTGATATACAAATCCCGAGGACAAAACTTGCTCCATGTTGCCCGTGGAGACATCCTTCTCGAGCCGCTTGTTGAAACTGTCAGCCGCCTGAAAATTCGAGACTGGTCCAGTCTGCACTGCAGAATCAAACACCGCTCCCGCGTCATCTATCAGCTTCGAAAAGGTATAAGCAAGAGTAAAGGTCAGGCCATGCGAGAGCCGTTTCTCAATCCTCGACTGAAAGGAATGGTAAGTCGAGTGCCCGACGTTATTCCGGTACAGAGCAACCGTCGTGAACTGCGGATAGGGCCGCAGCAATTGGGCGCGCGGAATGCCTGCCACCTGTTCCGTGAGCTTCTCCCCAAGAGCCAATTGCTCTACTGTCAACTGATTGAGATTTACATCCGGCACACCCAACCGCGTCAGCTTTGAGCCTAGATAGCCTGCCTCAAAACTCCAATTCAACCCAAGAGTTTTCTGCAAACTGAGATTCCACTGCTGTGCATAACCACTGCCATTGGTCCGTTGCACTCCAAAAACTCCTTGCCCCAATCCAGCGTCTGGACCCGGTGGTACAAGCCTGACGCTTGGCCCTTGCGAAAGCATAAAGGCCGGATTGATGTTGTCTGGCGTCTGCTGGCCCAGTGTTTGGATGAAGGGGAAGAGTGGCGTTGTAAATGGGGTTGTGATTCCCGCCTGTTCGATCCAGGTCAAACCAAAACCAGCGCGCACCACTAATGATTCCCGTAGCTTGTACGCGATCCCCAGCCGTGGAGCGAAGTTCTTCTTTTCAAGATCCCGCGCTGCCCGGGACCCGCCATCCGCGCCCAAAAAGTTGAGCTTCTGCGAGTTCAGATCGAAGACTGCACCCTTATCCCCCACCACAGTGGAAGGAAAATTCAGCGTGTATCGTACGCCAAGATTCACAGTCAACCGTCGCGACAGCCGCCAATCGTCCTGTAGAAACAGTTCTGCAATTTTGGCCCTCGGCCTTAGCACCTCTTGCTGCGCATCGATACTGAATCGGCTCACCTGGCCCAGAAGAAAGGACGCAAAGCTATTGCCCGAACCGGCTGCTCCATCACTGGTAAAGATGCTCGTGAACTGAAAATTTCCGGTCGGGCTTGGCGGCTGCAACACATCAAGATTTTGCCACCGCAAATCCACCCCCAATTTCAAACTGTGTCCGCGCCCCACCCATGAATAGTTGTCTACAAGTTGACTCACCGAAGTGGTGAAATTGGAATTCCCACTTGGGGGTGCACCCAACTGTTGAAAGCCCACAACGTCATAGGTTGGAAGCACATTTGCAAATGAGGAAACAGGCAGATTCGGGATCAGCGTCACAGTCTGAGCCGGCTCCGCTAATCGCATCGAAGCTCTCTCAAAGCGCCTCCCGGTGAAGCCAACCCTCAACTGGTTTACGGCATTGGCACTCAGGCTCCACGTATGCTCTGCCACCACGCTATCGGCCCTGGTCAACGTGTCACCGATCACACCCGACGTTAGGTTCCCGCTTCCATCCGGCAGTGGCGTTGCCGGCTTGCTGTTGTCACGCAAAAACGAGTAGCGCCCAAAGACCCGGTGACGCTCTCCAAAGTATCGGTCCAGACGGCCATCAAACTGATCTGCTGCCGTGTGGTCGTTCCCCACCCGCCGGTAGTTGTTGGCCGTAGCGCCGGCTACATTGGGTACCGGATATCGACTCACCACAGCAAGTGCTGCGCGGTCGAAACGGCTTGCCGGGATTGTGTTTCCAGCAAACGGTATCGTTCGATCAAAGACCGGGTTGCTAAACACACCCAATCTCTGGGACGCCGTTGGAACTGTACTCAGCCTTACTACGCCACTATTGAAACGCGTCCCCTGCCAATCGGTAAAGAAGAAGGTCTTGTTCTTCTGCAGCGGCCCGCCCAGCACAAAGCCGTATTGGTTCCTTCGAAATCGCGGCTTCGCGCCGGTTGAGGCAAACAAATTCCTTGCATTCAGCTTCTCGTTTCTAAAGAACTCGAACAGCGACCCATGCAAGTCATTGGATCCAGACTTCAGGTTCACCATCACCACCCCGCCATTCGATCTCCCATACTCCGCCGAATAGCTGTTGGTATCGATTCTGAATTCTTCAATCGCATCGATCACCGGATAGAAAGCCACTTGCCCCGGCTCGGGCTGCAACACACTGATCCCGTCATAGATGTACTCGCTCACCCTTGGCCTGCTCCCGTTGATGCGTGGCAGCAAACTCCCGGGCGGCAAACTGACGCCCGGGGCAAGTGCAACCAGCGGTACGAAATTCCTCCCGTCCAGCGGCAACGCCAACACTTTCTTCTGCTCCACTACGAAGCTCACAGTGCCTCGATTGGCTTGCAGCAGGGGGGGTGCCGCATCTACTTCCATAGCCTGATTCGTACTCCCCAAATTCAAGTTAAGCTCAAGCGAGACCCGGTCTCCAATGCGCAGTACAATCCCGGAGCGATCCAGGGGAGTGAAGTTTTCTTTCTGCACCTGGACGCGGTATTCGCCTGACGGCAAGCCGAGAAATTGAAAAGTTCCATCACTTCTGCTCAGCTGTGACAGACTCAGCCCCGTTGCCAGATTGGACAGTTCAATGTGCGCTGCCACCACCGCTCTTCCGGCTGGATCCCTAACCTCGCCCAGAACTTCCGCTTTCGTGGATTGCGCCCATACTCCAGCACAAGTCAATAAAATTAACGAAAGACATCTAAACATGACACTGTCATTTTACAACGACAATATTTAAAGCTGTCCGGCCTCATATCTCAACACTCGTGTGTCCTTCCGCTCCAGCCTGGGCAAAGTCTTTGTGATCATTGCGGCTTGCCCTGCATTCGCAAGCCGCATCCAGCGCTGCAAACTTCCTTCGACGGCCGGCGTTGAGGTTTCTGCGATTCCTACGCCAATCCGGGTGCCGCCCCATTCATCCTCAATCACCAGTGGAATCTCCAACCCGTTGGAATCGCGCCAATACCCGAGACGTGCCTCGATCCCGGCATTGCAGGCATTCCGGTAGATTTCCGATACAACTTCGCTCTCAAAGTTGCCACTTCCCATCAGAAAATGCAATTTCGGACGCTTCACAATCCTTCGACCATAAGCCGCTTTTATTGGCTCCAGCTTCACAGTTAGATAACAAGCTTCGAGAGCCTCTAGCCACCTCACCGCAGTTCGATGCGACACTCCTGATTGCCGGGCCAGTTCTTGTTGCTGCAACCCTGCCCCGCTACTGGCCTTTGCTCTTTCCGCAAACGCCATCAAACGGTCAAGATCACGCACGGGCACCAAGCCTCGCAAATCGTCCTGGGGCCAATTTTCCTCTCGCCCCCACTCTGCCTCTTCAGCCCGGTGCTTCTCTTTCGCTGGCACAAAGCGGCCAATCATCGCAATGGAGAGTGCATTCCGCCTCTGCCGCTCCGCAAGCGTTGGCCCGTGAAGCTCAAGCCGCTCAAGCGGCAAGCCCAATCGCACCGAACTCGCAAAAACAAGCGGCAGTTCTACCTTCACCCGCCGCAAGTGATCTACCAACTCGGGAGCACGTTGCACCTCATCAATCACCGCTTCCCGCCGCAGCCTTACCAGAAACCGCTCCGGGTTTTCGCGCGCTCGCTGCCGGTCTGTCGTTTCATCAAGGCTTACATAAAGACTGTCTGCAAACTCCTTGCGAAGCAAGCTTGTCTTGCCTGCACCTCTTGGCCCCTCAAGGAGTACTGGCCCGCGTGCCTGCACCGCCCGTCGCAAAGGAACTGCGAGATGCCGTTCTAAAAACATGTAAATTCATTTTATCAAACGGATTTAACATCTACGAAAGGCCTCAACATTTGACGCTGGCCTTCCGGACACTCTAGTCTGGGAATCGCATATGAGCCTCAAAATCAATCCCGCCAAGGGCAAGCTGGGCATTCTCATGCCGGGCATGGGCGCAGTGGCCACCACGTTTATGGCCGGCGTCGAAGCAGTCAAGAAGGACCTCGGCGCTCCTGTCGGCTCCCTCACCCAGCTCGGCACCATCCGCCTCGGCAAACGAACGGATAACCGTGTGCCCTATATCAAGGACTTTCTGCCCCTGGCGGGCCTTAACCAGCTCGTATTCGGAGGCTGGGACATCTTTGAGGACAACGCCTATGAGGCCGCAGCAAACGCCCGCGTCCTTAAGCCCGAACTCCTCACCAAACTCAAGCCTTCTCTCAGCAAGGTGAAGCCAATGAAGGCCGTCTTCGACAAGAACTACGTCAAGCGCATCGACGGCCCCAACGTCAAAACCAAGGGCACGCTCGCGGATAAGGCCGAGGCGCTCATGGACGACATGAAGACCTTCAAGGCCACCAGCAAGGCTGATCGTCTGGTCATGATCTGGTGCGGATCCACTGAAGTCTTCCAGAGAGCCTCCAAGGTCCACCAGTCCCTCGAAGCCTTTGAAAAGGGCCTTGCCAAGAACGATCCCGCAATTGCCCCCAGCATGGTCTACGCCTATGCCGCGATCAAATCTGGTGTCCCCTTTGCAAATGGTGCCCCCAATCTAACCCATGACATCCCAGCGCTTCTCGATTTCGCCCGTGACCGCGAAGTCCCCATCTGCGGCAAGGATTTCAAGACCGGCCAGACCTACATGAAGACGCTCATCGCTCCTGGCCTTAAAGCCCGCATGCTCGGCTGCTCTGGCTGGTTCTCCACCAACATCCTGGGCAACCGCGACGGCGAAGTGCTAGAAGATCCCGGTTCCTTCAAAAGCAAAGAAGAAACCAAGCTCAGCGTCCTCGATCAGATCCTTCAGCCCAACCTTTACCCCGATCTCTACAAGGACCTCTTCCACTCCGTCAAGATCAACTACTATCCCCCGCGTGGCGACGACAAAGAAGGCTGGGACAACATCGACATCTTCGGTTGGCTCGGCTATCCGATGCAGATCAAGATCGACTTTCTCTGCCGCGACTCGATTCTCGCCGCTCCCCTGGTCCTCGACCTAGTCCTCTTCCTCGACCTCGCCCAGCGTGCGGGCATGAAGGGCGTCCAGGAGTGGCTCAGCTTCTACTTCAAAGGCCCAATGACCGCCCCCGGTCTCTACCCCGAGCACGACATCTTCATCCAGTTGATGAAGCTTAAGAACACCCTGCGCTGGATGCGTGGTGAAGACCTCATCACTCACCTCGGCCAGGAATATTACGACTAAGGGCTCTACTGGCGACAGGAGCAGGTGCTATACCAAAAACATGCGCCTGCTCTTTCTCGCTGCCCTCACCCTCCAAGCTCAATCCCCCTTCACCCTCGAGCAAATCAAAAGCTACCCCTTCCCTAACGAACTTACCGCCAGCGGTAACAAACTGGCCTGGGCCGTTAACGAACAAGGCCTCCGCAATATTTACGTCGCCGAAGGCCCCACCTACACTGCCCGCCGCCTCACCAACTACAAACTCGATGACGGCCAGGAACTCACCAGCCTCGCCATCTCCCCTGACGGCAAGTACGTAGTCGTCGTCCGAGGCGGCGAACACGGCTCCAACTGGGACGTCACCCAGCCCGTCAACCCAGCCTCTCTACCCACGCCCTTTAAAGTTCAAATCCTTTCAATTCCCTTCAGCGGAGGCGACCCCAAAGCACTAGCCGAAGGCGACCAACCCGAGATCTCTCCCAAAAGCGATCAAGTGCTCTTCCAGCGCCAGGGTGGCCTCTACATAGTTCCCATAGACGGTAGTAAACCCGCCAAATCCCTCCTCACCGCACGAGGCTCTCTCGTCCAGCCCCAATGGTCACCCGATGGCACCCGCATCGCCTTCGTCTCCAACCGCAACACCCACTCCCTGATCGGCATCTATCAAAACGACTCGACGCCGATCCTTTGGCTTTCTCCCACCACCAATCGAGATTCCTCCCCACGCTGGTCTCCCGATGGCAAACACCTTGCCTTTATTCGCCAACCCTCCCAGGGTGGCGAACCTCGCTCCATTCTCAATCCCGAGCCTACGCCATGGTCCATCCACACGGCCAACACCACCACCGGTGAGGCCAAGCGGATCTGGGCCAGCGGCAACACCCGTCGTGATTCCATGCCAACCACGCACGGCCAGGCCAACCTCAACTGGGCCGCTAAGGGCCGCATCACGTTCCTCTCTAACGCCGACGGCTGGCCGCACCTCTACAGCCTCCCCGAAGACGGCGGTGCTCCTCTCCAACTCACCTCCGGCCGCTTCATGAACGAGTACATCAATCTCAGCCCGGACAAGACTTTTCTCCTGTCCACTGCCAACACAGGCCCCGACACAAAGGACATCGACCGCCGCCACATCCTGAAGATCCCCGTCGAGGCCGCCAAGCCCCAGGTCCTCACCCTGGGTACCGGCATTGAATGGACCGGAATCGCCACCACAGACGCGCTTGCCTACATCGCCGCCTCTCCGCAAGCCCCGCCCATGGTCACAGTCCTGAACAACACAAAAGCTCAAACTCTCGCCCCGGAAACACTCCCCAAAGACTACCCCACCCAGCACCTCATCACGCCACAACAAGTCATCTTCAACGCCCCCGATGGCACTCCAATCCACGGCCAACTCTTTCTTCCCAAAGGCGGCCCAGCAAAGAAGGCAGCCCTCGTATACGTACACGGAGGCCCGCTCCGCCAGATGCTCCTCGGCTGGCACTATGGTGACTATTACGCCAACGCCTACGCGACCAACCAATATCTGGCCAGCCGTGGCTACATCGTCCTTAGTGTCAACTACCGCCTCGGCATCGGCTACGGCGCAGACTTCCAGCAAGCCCCGAACTCGGGTGCCCGTGGGGCCAGCGAGTATGGTGACGTCCTGGCAGCCGGAGAATTCCTCAAGGCCCATCCTCAGGTCGCCCCCAACCGCATCGGTGTTTACGGTGGCTCCTACGGCGGCTATCTCACCGCGCTCGCTCTCGCCCGCAACTCCAACCTCTTCGCCGCCGGAGTCGATATCCACGGCGTCCACAACCGCTTCATCGGACGCAACCGTGCCTCCGCCGACACAAGCTACGAGAAGTCACCAGACGCAAACGAAGCTCGCGACATCGCCTGGACTTCCTCGCCCGTAGCCGACGTCGCCACCTGGAAGTCCCCAGTCCTTCTGATCCACGGCGACGACGACCGCAACGTCGAATTCATCCAGACGGTCGATCTAACCCACCGTCTCCAGAAACACAATGTTCCCTTCGAAGAAATCGTCATCCCCGACGACACGCACCATTTCTTGCGCCACGCCAACTGGCTCAAAATCGCCACGGCCACCGCCAATTTCTTCGACCGCAAGCTCAAGCCTTCTCCCCTTAGGCCATAATTAGGGATGAAGCCATGGATCAGACGCTACAACTCGGCAAGGCTCAGATAGACGCACTTACTCTTTCTGAATTGTGCCGCCGCTATAGTGTCAAAGAACTATCCCTCTTTGGCTCTGCCGTCCGGGGTGAAATGCACCCAGGCAGTGACATCGACCTGATGGTAGAGTTTCAACCGGGAATACGCACCGGTCTGATTAAGTTTGAGACCTTCATTGAGGACTTGGAGACTCTCACAGGCTGCAAAGTCGATCTCGTTACCAAACGCGGGCTCAAGCCTTGGATTCGGCCAAGTGTGCTCAAAGACGCCCGGCTCATCTATGCGGCATGAGGCTTCGTTTCTTAAAGATATCTTGACGGCCTGTGGCAAGATTGAAGCTATCATCGCGTCTACTTCCGAAGAAGCCTTTCTCGATGACGAAGTCTTGACTGCTGCGGTCCTTCACCACATCACCGTCATCGGCGAAGCAATCGGTCGTCTTTCGATTGAGTTGAGACAACGCCACCCTAAACTCCCCTGGAAGCAAATCGTTGCAGTGCGCCACAGAATCGTCCATGCTTATTTCGATCTTGACTGGCAAATTCTTTGGGACGCTGCCATTGCGGACATTCCAGAACTAAACCAACAGGTTCAAGGCATCCTTAGGTCAGACTTTGAAAGTATTGAAATGGAAGAGCCGTAGGCCTTGAGGCGTGCAGGGGGTTTCGAATTCTTTATATGATGAAAAGGGAGTTTATAGTGGCAATAGAATACGTAGAACAGCGAAATGGCGGCTACTACATTACAGGCTCGCGCGTGTCCCTTGATTCTGTCGTCTACTCCTATTTGCGGGGTGAGTCTGTCGAAGGCATTGCCGAGTCCTTCCCCGCATTGGGCATCGAACAGGTCTTCGGTGCCTTGGCCTTCTACACGGCAAATCTGGAGCTGATCGATACTTACTTGGCCACGAGCCGGGAAGAGTACAAACAACTGCAAATTGAATGGCGTAAGTCACACCCTGCACTGTATGCCAAGTTGTTGGAAGCCCGGAACCACACTCCAGCTTCCGGCTCATGAACCTAAGTTTTCTTGCTGACGCCGATCTCAATTTCAAAATCGTTCGTGGCCTCAGGCGCAAAGAGCCAGCAATTGACTTCTTAGAAGCGAAGTCTGCCGGTGTTCTTGGGCTACAGGATCCACAAGTACTTCGACTTGCGGCTGAGTTGAGAAGAGTCCTTGTATCCCACGACCGCAAAACGATGCCAGCTCATTACATGCACTTTATCGAGACCAACTGGAGTCCCGATCTTATCATCCTTCCGCAGGATCTCGACATTGGTCCAGCGATCGAAGACCTCTTGATCACTTGGGCTGGTTGTGACTCAAGCGACATGCAGAACTCAATTCTCTACCTGCCGCTCTAGTCGCAATCTCCACACGCTACTCTGTAATCAATGCCCGGCGCGCTCTCCAACCCCCAACTCAAGTTCCTTCGTGGCCTTGCCCACAACGCTCCCCCTGCTCTGCAACTGGGCAAAAAAGGCCTCACCCCAGAATTCCTCAAGGTATTCGAATTTACCTTAACCAACCAGGAACTCATCAAGCTCCGCTTCGCCAACTTCAAAGAAGAGCGCAATGAACTCTCGGCTTCACTAGTTGCCGCTACCAATGCCGTTTTGGTCTCCCTCGTCGGCCACACTGCCGTCTTCTATCGCCAAAGCCCCGATCCAGATAAACGTAAAATCGTCCTCCCACGCAACGCAACACAAAATAAGGAGTAGCTATGCCGGACGGAAACGAAGAGCGCGAAGAACAAAGAACCCACTTCGAACAACAGAAGCGCGAAAACGCAGAAGCCTGGATCGAACGCGAAGATCTGATTGACGACGAGCCTGAACGCGTCGACTCTTAGCCACAAACAAAAAGGGCGCTACCCAAAAGTAGCGCCCCGTTCTTGTTTGAACTAACCTCTTACCAGTTGAACTTCAAACGCACCTGCATGGTACGCGGGCTGAAATTCTGATTGGATGTCAGAGCCGGGAACAAAGTTCCGAAATTGGCGTCATTCGGATTCGTGTTGAAGCTGTCGTTGCGCCCAAAATAATACTTGTTGATCGCATTGAAAGCTTCCAAGCCGAACTGGAAGCGATAGCGCTCCTTGAAGATTGTCGTCTTCAAGAGCGAAGCGTCGAGAGTCGGCACGCGATGCTTGCGCAGGTTGCCGAACAGGGGCGCAGTCTGACGGCCAGGAGCTGTCTGACCGGGCGAAAAGTCGCCAACCCACAGCCACGAATAGGTGCTGAGGTCGTTGCCGCAACCAGAGGCAAGGGAGTAAGGCATGGGCGTACGCGTTCCGTCATTGTTCTGACGGACGACGCAATTGCTAAACCCGCGAACCTGATGCTGATTCCAGTTGATGTCCTTCACGCGCGGATCCTTAAGTGGCCGCACGTTGGCCGGAAGATTGGCTGGTTCGCCAGTGGCCCACTGGAAGAAGCTGGTTACCTGCCAGCCGCTTACAAGCTTGTCTGCAATCCCTTTGGCACCGGAGAACATCTTCTTGCCTTTGCCAAATGGCAGGTCATAGCTGCTGGTGAACTTGAAAACATGCGGACGGTCATTGAAGTACAGTGCCCGCTGTTCCACACCGTTAAACGGATCCATGAACCCGTCACGATCCAGCATGCGCGAAAACGTGTAATTCGTGATCAGCGTCAGGCCGGACATGCGAACGTTATAGTTCACCTGAAGCGAGTTGTAGTCGATACGGCCAGAGTTCAAACCGTCACGAGTCAGGTTGCCGTTGAACTGCGGGAAGGGCCGGTTCAACTGGTAACGCGACAAAGTACCGGCAGTAAAGAAGCTGGTACCACGGAAGGCTTGATTGCCCAGGAAGGGGTTGGGCAACTGTTCGTTGCAAAAGTTTGGAAGCCCGCCCTGCAGCGCGTCGCACTGTCGCATGAACTGCGCGCTTGGAATGTTGAGCGGGCGCGAAGTTTCACGGTTTCGGGTAATGCTGCCAATGTAGCTCAGGTCGAGAACCGATTTCCGGTTCACCTGGAACTGGATGCCCAGCGAGAACTGGTCGATGGCCGGGATCTTGAAGTCTGGGGTCCAGTGATTGAAGTCACGGCCCAGGAAGGTGTTGGCACCTAGCGAGGATCCGCTCGGACGGGCGAAGCCGTTCGGCAGAGGATTGCTGAGCAAGCCAGTGATCGGCGTACGGCCGTCATCGAGGCTAGCCACAATCGGAGTCACTGTGCTGAAGCCCAGGCTGCGCAGATTGTTGTTGCTTGGGTTCATGTAGTAACGGCCCCAGCCGCCACGAACTACGAGACGGTCGTTAACCGAGTAAGCCGCACCAATGCGAGGCTGCCAGGTGTTCTTGTAGAGGTTGCCCGAAAAAGCGTCGTTGCCTCCAACGCCCGCAAAATTCAGACCACCGCTCAAGTTCGGCAGCGAAGGTACCTGCCCACGCAGAGGTGAAGCTACAGTCGAATCGAAGCCACGGTTTATGCGGTTGTACTTCTCGCTGGCAGGCATGTTGATGTCATAACGCAGCCCCAGGTTGAGGGTAAGCTTGCGGCTGACTTTCCAGTCGTCCTGGAAGTAGAACGCGCTGTACCAGTTCTGATAGAACGGATAGAGTGGGAAGTTTTGCTGCCCGCCAATGGTGCGGTCGCCACCGAAGTTGCTGGGCATGCCCAACAGGAAGCTGGCAAAGCTGTCGCCCGCATCGGCTTGCGACTGATTCCATACACGACGGGTCCACTGGTCGTTAAACTGGAACTGCATAATATCTCCGCTGTTCTGCTGGATGAAGTGAATTCGGCGAACGTCGACGCCTGCCTTTAAAGTATGCTTGCCGGCATTCTTGGTCACGCTGCCCATGATTCCATAATTGTTGGTGATGTTGATGCCCTGACCGCGGCCCAGCGAGCTGTAGCCAGCCAGATCCCAACGGCCAAAGTAGGCTGGCGAGGGAAGCTGGCTCACAAGATTTGAGGGTAGGCCGAGTTTGGTGAGATCAAAGTTTGCATTGTCCCGACCAAAACCCTTCTCGATGAAGCGGTTGAAAGAGGCGCGTACGTTGAACACCGTGGTCGGGTTCAAAGTGCTTACCCAGTCGATCACATAAGCGTCGTTGATCCGCTGGAAGGGCTGCTGTCCGTCCATTCCTGGGCCAGCGCAAATGCCATTGGAGCAACGTTCTTCCGTACGGTCATTTGAAGCGTGACGGATAAAGGTGCGATGCTTGTCGCCAAAGTTCCAGTCAAACTTCAGAATCAGGTTGTAGAAGTCATCGTTGTTGACATAGGTCGGCAGGATAAAGTTGGTCGTTGAATAGCGCTGGCCGGGTGAAGTAGCGTTCGCCTTGGGCATGAATGCCATTACGTTGCGCGCCACGGGATCGATGCGGCTGGAAGGGATCTGATTGTTCGGGAATTGCGAACGTACAGGGTCTCCGTTTACCTGCGTTGAGTTGAGCGGGTCAAAGATCAGAATTGGCTGACCGTTAGGCTGAGTCAACCTGCTGAAATCTCCGGTGCGCATCTCATCGGCTGCATAACTGTTTCGCAGCGGGTTGGGCGTGCCTTCGCGATAGCCTTCGTAGCTGCCCATATAGAAGAGCTTTACTTTGCTTTCTTTGGTTAGGAGCTTGGGAATATAGATCGGGCCATCCATTTGGACGCCATATTGATCCATAAAGCCGTTGGGCCGGATTGCGTTCTGAACCCCTGCCGAGTTGCGACCAAGCGCATTGTTCTGGAAGGAGTTTGCATTCAGCGAAGCGCGGCGCATGAATTCATACACCGTGCCGTGATGCTGTGCACCACCGCTCTTGAGAACGACGTTTACAACGCCGCCGCCAGTGCGGCCATAGGCTGCGTCATAGGAATTGGTCTGAATCGTGAATTCCTGCACTGCGTCCACAACAGGAACATAGGCGATGTTGTTACCGCCAAGCTGCGCGTTGTTGGGAGCACCGTCCATCAGGAATTCATTTCGTGATTGCTGGCCGCCGTTGATCGACCATTCGGCGATGGCACCGTTGTCAAAGGGACGCTGCCAGATCGCGGCACCTCGGAAGGTAACACCTGATTGGGTCGCGCCCAGCATGAATGGGTTGCGTGCATTCAGCGGCAAGTCAGTAAGCGTCTTGTTGTCGATAATGCCCGACCGCGACGCGGTCTGCGTCTCAAGCACTGCCGCATTTGCCTCAACCGTAACCGAATCGGTCAATTGGCCTACTTCCAGTACGAAATCAATACCGGCCACCTGGCTCACATTCAGCGTCACATTGCTGCGCACTGCCGACTTGAAGCCAGATTGAGTTGCCGTTGCTGTGTACTGCCCAGGACGCAGCAACGGGATGTTGTAAACGCCCGATGCATCTGTTGTTGCAGTATTTGTTTCTTTTGTGTTCGAGTTCACCACCTTGACGATGGCACCCGCTATCGTGGCACCAGAGCTATCGAGTACCCGGCCCGTTACCGTGGCCCGAAACTCTTGCCCCCACCCTGTAAGACACATCAACGCCAACAAGGACGCGATGGTCGAAATTCTTCTAACCATTGAAGACTCCTAGTAAAATTTGGGTACCCCGTGTTCGTAAGGACCCCAATTGAAAGTGAGCCTATCATAATTCTCTTTACATTCCTTAATATGCAACAGCTAATTGCCCTCTTCTTGCTTGTCTTCACCCAATCGCCATTTCCGCATAGCCTCCACCATGCGCCCTCTCCTGAAAGGCACCTATTTGAGACTATGCCCGGCGGCATCGCTATCCTCGATTACGACAACGATTCTCGCCTCGACTTATTCTTCACCAACGCTGCTCACCCCAGCCGTCTTTACCGAAACCTCGGCAACAATCAGTGGCAGGACGTCACCACCAACTCCGGCCTCACCCACACCGGCTACATCATGGGAGCCGCAGCCGCCGACTTCGATGCCGACGGCCTGACAGACCTTGTTGTCACAGGCCTCAATCAAAACCTCCTCTATCGAAACTTGGGGCAAGGGCGCTTCACCGACGTCTCTGCCCCCTCGGGCGTCGCCGCCCACATTGGAAAGGGGATGGCCCTCGCCTTTGCCGACTATGACCGCGACGGCTGGCTCGATGTCCTCGTAACCAACGATGCCGTCCCCAACTTTCTCTTCCGTAACAATCACACGGGCACCTTCACAGAGCGCGGCCTCGCAGCAGGCATCGGCCTTAACGACGATGGCCGTGCCCTCTCCAGCATGGGTGCCGACTTCCGCGACATCAACAACGACGGCAGCCCCGATATCTTCATCACCGCATTAGCAAACGAAACTTTCCCGCTCTTCAAATCTCTCCCCAAAGGCCTCTTCGAAGACATCACCTACCCCACTCGCATCGGCACATCCACCCTTGCCTATTCCGGCTGGTCTACCGGCATTTACGACTTCGACAACGATGGGCTCAAAGACATCTTCACAGCCAACGGCGATGTCAACGACAATACAGAGCTCTTCTCCAGTCGAAAATCCAATCAACAAAATCTCCTCCTCTGGAACACCGGCAAGAACATCTTTCGCCCAGAACCCATTGGCACCCCGGCCCGCCACCGCGGTGCTGCCTTCGCCGATTTCAACAACGACGGTGCCATCGACATCGTCACCTCAAGCCTCGGGCAATCCCCCACCCTTTGGCTCAACAACCGCGCAAAGCAAAACCACTGGCTAATCATCGAGACACCCTTGGGCGCAGAAGTCCAGATAGGAGACCAGCACAACCAGGCCAGCCAGGCAGTCGGCTACGCAAGCTCGACTTCACCGCAGGTCCACTTCGGTATGGGTGCAGCAACCATCGTGGAAAAAATTGAGATCCGCTTCCCCAGCGGGAAGACAAAAACACTCACCAACCAAAAGACAAACCAGCGCATCAAAGTGCGCGAGTGAGCTACAGCCGCCGCCTCGCCCGTTCAAGCAACAACGAGATCCACTCTAAATCCTGCCGCAACAACGCCGCCTTCCCCAACAACTCCACTGCCTCCCGCATCCTACCCGTCTGGTAAAAAACCCGACCCAGCTCTCCCATCGCCTCTCCAAAATCCGCCTGCCCCTTCACCGCCTCAACCGTATCCCCCAATTCGCCGGCGCTCACCCCGAGCGCTTTCCAACCGCACGGCCTCGGCAAACTTAACCCTCGCCTCCGCCCACCTCCCCTCACCACTGAGCCGCACTCCGTCCTCAAACAAACCAGCGGCGGCCATGAGCAAGCTCCAAAACATCACTCTCCCAAACTATCATCCATCCGAAATCCAATGCGCCGATTGGGGCGGGCAGCGATTTCGGTATCCTGACAGGATACAAGCCTTCTCTCCTTCGCCTATGACACAACACCTGCTTGAGGCGCGCCCCTATCCTTTGAAGGTCTCCATTGTGATGCCAATTTACAACGAGGGCCCAGTGGCATCCATTTTGCGAAAGGCGATCGTGGAATTTCTTCCAGAGATTCGCTGCGAGGTTGAAGTGATCCTAGTCAATGATGGAAGTTCTGACGATTCCCTCGCCCAACTGGTGGCTTGGGCGCGTGAGGATTCACGAATCCGGGTATTGCATCTGAGCCGGAATTTTGGACATCAGGCGGCCGCGACGGCGGGTCTGGAAGCTGCCAACGGCGAAGCGGTTGTTCTGATGGATGCCGACCTTCAGGACCCTTTCGAGGTGATTCACCTCATGATCGAAAAGTATTGCGAAGGCTTTGATATCGTCTTTGGTCAGAGGGAAACGCGGGAAGGTGAGTCGTCATTCAAGCGGTTTACTGCATGGGCTTTTTACCGTTTCATGCGTAAATTCATCCATCCCGATCTGCCGGTTGATACGGGCGACTTCCGGCTCATGAGCCGGTTGTGTATTGACGGGCTGAACAAGATGGGCGAAATCCATCGCTTCTTGCGAGGCATGGTAGCCTGGATCGGTTTCTCCCAATGTGCCGTGCTTTACCGCCGGGCAGCCCGTGCGGCTGGCGATACCAAGTACCCGCTACTCAAAATGATCCGGCTTGCCTGGACGGCAGCCACCAGTTTTTCGGATCTTCCATTAAAACTTAGTTTTTACCTTGGCTTGCTTGGCCTTATCGTGGCGTTTGAAGAAACTGCACGCGCCCTGATGGCAAATTTCTTCGGCTGGTATCTCGTCAGCGGCTGGACCTCAATCGTCATTCTGGTTTGCATGTTTAACGGCCTGATTCTGATCTCAATTGGCCTTATTGGTGACTATATCGGCAAGATATATATTGAAAGCAAGGGTCGCCCGGTTTACCTGGTGGCCAAGGAATATCATTTTGGAAAAGCCACAGAATAGCCCGCAGCAGCCTTCGTGCCCAATTAGCCGGCATTCCGAATAAAGGAAATTGTTCAACAATTCAGAATGTATTTCCCTGCCAGTGTTAGCAAGTTCATGAAGCGTACAGGCAGCACGCCATTGTTGGGAAAAAGCCCTAAATTCGCGCAACAGCTAGCAGCGTTTGGCTGTCGAGTGCCAAGCGGGTTTGGAAGCCGTTTCTTTCCAGTAGGGTCCGCATTGGCTTGTTGCCGGCAAGCAACTCAGCTTTCAATATCGTTAGGCCTTCGGCTATGGCGGCTTGGATGATGTTTTCTACAAGCGCCTTTCCTATGCCTTGGCCTTGAGCGCTGTCTCGCACCAGAAAGGCGACTTCGGCTTCTTCCATCCGTAAAGGGTTGCGCTGGAGGCGGCCTACTCCTAATATCTTGTTGTCTTGTTCTACGACTAAGGCAAGCTCTCTTGCGTAGTCGTTGAAGCAGACTCTGGCTAAACGCTCGTGCGTGATGCGCTCTTCAAATTTCAGGAATTGCAGGTACCGGAGGTAGACCGTTCTTTCGGATAGGCCGTTGTGGAAGTCGACGATCCTCGATTCGTCTTCGGGGCGGATTGGGCGCAGCGTTGCCGGGTGGCCATTTCGTAGCGTTAGTTGCTTGATGTATTGGCTCGGGTAGGGGCGGATGACGCATTTGGGCCATTCGCTTCTTAGCAGGCCTTCGGGTTGGAGAGTTGCTTCGAAACGGCTTGACCAGATGGTTCCGTCGGTTTCTACCTGGATCTCTAGCTCCAGGTCTCGCAGGATCTGGTGTTCGCTTACGATTCTTGAGACCCGGACTAGCAGGTCTTCCAATGCCTCTTGGGCTGTGGGTTCGCACGCTTGGGTTTGTTTGACCAGATCGAGGACGCGACGGGATTGGGTGGAGGTTAGGGGTGGGAGGGTTGCAGCCGCGTCTTCGTATAGGGTGGAGGCTTCGAGAGTCAGCACCGGGCCGAAGCTTTTGTCTGGCTCGCTTCTGATCGTGAAGTGGATCGACGTGGGGGACAGGAATTGGCTGGAGGAGATTCCGTATGCGCTTAGCAGCTTTTTTAGGGTGGTTTCGTCGAGGGGGCCACGCTTCGATTCGAGGTCTGCGGCCAGGGCGGTTGTGTCTTCTATGTCGGAGGTGAAGACGGGGGTTTCGTAGAGAGAGCTCAGGTTTTTTGAATACTGCCAAAGGCGGGCGAAAACTTTGGCTGCCGTGTCTGGATAGGGGAAGGTGGGGATGCCTTCTTCGGCTAGAATTGCTTCACACTGCTTCATGAGGTTGCCTCCCATCAAGGAGGCAAGGATTGGCTTGCGGCAGGCCCTGGCCGCTTCGGCTATCGCCTGGGCGGTTTCCGCAACTTTTGTGGCGGGTTGGGGGGTGAGGATCAGGAGGATGCCGTGGCAGTTGGGATCTTTTGCCAGGACTTCGAAGGCTTCGCGGTAGTCCGCTGGAGTGGCATTAGCGTCGAGGTGGCGTTCGCCTCCTGATAGCAGGGCAGGGCCGTGGGCGTTGGTTAGGATCGCTAGATTCGGGCCTTTGGGACGGGGTTGGCGTTCGAGCACCTCGGCCAGGTAGAAGAGGTCTGCCATGCGCTGGACCCGGAGGATGCCGCAGCGGCGGAAGGCGGCGTCGTAGACCTTGTCATTGCCCGGGGCTTTCAAGACAATGATCGGCTTCTGGATGGCGCATTCGCGAGCAGCAGAGAGGAAACGGCTCGCGTCGTTGACCGATTCCATGTAGAGGAGAATTGATTGGGTGCGCGGGTCTTCGGTGAGATAGTCGATGCATTCGCCGAAGCCGATGGTAGCGGCTTCACCCAGGGAGATGAATTTGCTGAAACCGATTTGGTGCTGGTGGGCCCAATCGAGGATCGCAGCGCCGAGGGCACCGGATTGGGTAACGAAGGCGATGCGGCCGGGGAGGATAGGGGAGAGGCTTAAGGAATGGTTGATGTTGTCATGTGGAGCGGCGACACCGAAAGAATCTGCGCCGAGGATGGCGCGTACGTCGTCCATGGTGCTGGTGTTCGGACCCAGGATGCGATCCAGCACTCCATACTTAGGGTTGCTAGAGGACATCGGCGAAGCCCCGGCGGGCACGGCGGAAGATGGCGAATCCCACGTAGAACAAGGTCAACGAGAGCGCGTAGAGTTTGGCTAGCGCTTGCCAATTGGGGCTCGAGTTTTCGATAAAGATCGCACGGTAAGCCCTGACCAGGATGTAGAGAGGGTTCTTGCCGAGGATGGGGAGGAGTTCTTTGGGGAGGGCTGAGTCCGGGTAGCAAATAGGGGTCATGAAAAACCACATCGTTAGCAGCAGGCCCATGACGTAGACGAGGTCTCGCACGTAGACGCCGATTGCGGCCAGTAGGTAGCAGAGGCCGGCGGTTAGGAGGAATTGCGGCAGCCAGAGCAGGGGAAGATAAAGAACCGTTGGCGGGATGGCACCTCTGGTGGCTAGCAGGAAAACGAAGAAAATTGCTGTGGCGGTGAGGCCGGTAACCAGGCCACTTAAGGTCAAGTTGAAGGGGAGGACCTCAACAGGGAAGATGACCTTCGTGATGAGGTTGCGGTGTTCGAGGGCCGAATTTGGGGCGCGGGCGATGGATTCGTTCATCGCAAGCCAGGGCAACATGCCGGCAAGAAAGAAGAGGACGAAGCCGGACTGGCTGGGGTCCCCGGGGAAGCGGGTTTTGAGGAAGACGCCGAAGACGAAGTAATACGTCAGCATCAGCAGCAGCGGGTTGAGGAGCGCCCAGAAGGCATCGGCGAAGCTGCCACGATAACGGGATACTATGTCGCGGCGGACCATGGAGCTGATCAAGTGGCGGTTCTGCCAGTAGGATCGCCACGGGCCTAACAAGATATCTTTGATTGTTTCTGGCCAGCGTTCGCGTCTTAGCTGTGACGTGGTGGTTATCAACTGGCGTTCCACTTTGATGCCTTCGTTATCGACTTCGGCATCAATGGCGAGGAAGGGTTGGCCCTGATCGTAAGACCATTTCCCGTTGTCTTTGGTGGATATGTAGAAGCGGTATTTGCCGGGGGCTTCGGGGACTTCGATTTCGAAGGTGGTGCTGGGGGTGGCTTCTTGCCAGGGGGATTCTTTAAGATAGCGGCCGGTACCGGGATCGACCCAGTGGCAACCGACGGTAGCGCTTGCGTCGAGCGTGCAGTCGATTTGTAAGTGATAACGCTTCGAAGTAACTTTGTAGGTTTGGATCTCAGGCATAGAGCCAACCGGGGTAGCGGTTGCGGACCGGGCCGGCTTTGCGACCGACACAGTAGATACCGTCGCCGCGGAGGTCGTTGCTCAGATTATAGTGCTCGAGGAGGTGCGAAATGAAGTGCTGCTCGGGGTGGGGGGCGTCGAGAAACTCGCCCGTTTCTAAATGGGTGATTTCAAAGCCTGTTTCCCAGAACAACAGATGGACTTCTTTGGCCGTGTATTCGCGGTTGTGACGGGCTTCGGCGTCTTCGCCTTCTTTGCGGGGCAGGATGTACGCGGGGAAGAAGCTGGGATGGTAGCCGTGGAGGATGGCATGGATCGCGCGGTGGCTGGCTACGTTAGGGGTGGTTAAGAGAAGGCTGCCGCCAGGCTTTAGGACGCGATGGATCTCGCTCATCATGTGCATTGGGTCGGCTGTCAAGTGCTCTAAGAGTTCGCAGCAGAGGACTGTGTGGAAGGACTGGTCCGGGTAGGGGAAAATGTCCTTTTCGGCGTCGAAGAGATCGATGTCGCAGGCGAAGGGTTGGCTTTGTTCGTTTACGATCTCATGGTGGTCAGTTTGGCCGGCTTTGCCGTAGTAGCAGCCCCGGACTTGGCCGTAGCCGAGCTGGTATTTGAGGGCTGGCGTGATCTGCATGTAGGCACCCATCTCGAGGATTGACTTTGTGCCGTCGCCAGATGGGGTGAGCGAGAGGGTCTTGGCGAGACGCGTGATGTGAGTGTTGGTGTACTGCTTGCCACCTTCGTCCTGGGCCCAGGTGAGGATCTGCTCAGGAGGGACTTCAGTTGTTGGAGGCGGAGGAAGCTGTGTTTGCGGGGTTGTCGATTCGCCTTTGAGAAATGCGAGATAGCGCTGGGCTACGAGGTCCCAGGGGCACTCTTGCTCTACCCAGCGGCGGGCGCGTTCGCCGAGGGTGCGGCCGTAGATGGGGCGGGAAGTGAGCAGATTCAGATACTCGAATATGGTGTCTTCTTCGGCGGTGTCGGGCGGCGAGGGAACCTTGAGGCAGATCTCGCTGGGGTATTCCTTGAAGCTGCCGATGTCGGTTACTAACACTGGTTTTCCCAAGGAGAAGGCTCGCAGTAAGGTGCCGGAGCTTTCGCCAACTGTTGGGTAGCGGAGATTCAAGATGATGTCGGAGGCTTCCATGTAGTGATGGAAGTCTTCGATGGGGAGGTAGCCGAGGACGCGGACGTATTCTTCGAGGCCGAGGCTTTTAAGGAGGATGTCGAGGTTGAGCTCAGGATGGGCTTCGCCGCCGAGGATCATGCGGACGTTCGGGTTGAGACGGGTGAGGCGGCGGAAGGCGCGTAGGGTTTCTGCGATGCGCTTGTAGGGTTTTAAGAAGCCGAAGGCTCCGATTAGAGGGTTGCTTGGGGCCAGACCTAGTTTTGAGCGGTAGAAGTCGCGCAGTGGCGGCTTAGTGGGGTCGCGATCAATCCATGCGCCGTGCCAGATTTTGGTGAGGGGGCCGGAGTAGCCCGCGTCGCGCACGGATTGCCCGACACAATCGGAATGGACGATGACGCCTTTGGCGGTTTCGAGGATGCGCCGGAGCATCGGGACGCCTTCGTAGTCTGGACCGACCTCGAGGCGGCGGACACGTTCGGCAAAGGCGCGGGCTTGGGGCCCGCCGTCATAGGCTACTTCTTCGACATATTCGTCCCAGTTGCCACGTTTGATGGTGCGTTCGGCGTGGAGGTGGTGGAGGTTGGCCTCGTGAAGGACGATGATGCCGGGGTGTTTGATGGCGCACTCGTAGATGGCAGAGTGGTAGGCGTTGTTGCCGAGCTGGTAAAGGATTGATTCGTAGGAGTCGAGGTTGGCTGGGGCAGTCTCAAATACGTCGACGGTGGCGATTTGTTTAAGCGGAGCGAGGAGAGCGGCGGAGTAGTCGGCGATGCCGCTCTTGGCGGGTGGCATCGGGGAGAAGAAGGCAATCCGCATCTAGCGCTGGATCTCCATGGTGAATGCACCAAGCGGGAGAGGGACGCGGAAGATCAGGGGCGTGCGTAGTGGGTCGCGACCAAAGTAGACTTCGATGGCGTGCCTGGAGGCAGGGCCCTGAATGACGATGTCCAGCTTGTCGGCGGGTTCGCTGCCGGAGCCGAGCTGCAGATTCGAGGAGCCTCCGAACTTGAAACTAAGCTGGTAAGCGGCACCGAAGTAGATGGTTTGCGCACCTGGGAGGCGGCCCTGTTTGAGTTCTGAGCGGAGGTAGTAGATGAGCGTGAGGGCATCGCGACCGCACGCATTGAGGGGGAGCTTAGTTTTACCGCCCTTCATGGTCTGACGCTCGGCGAAGCCTTCTTCGGGCTTGAACTCCGTGCGCTCTTCACGGATTTTTGAGCCGTGCTTGAGCTTGGTGTCGAGGCGGATGGAGCAGTAGTCGGGCTTAGCTAGCGAGGTGATTTCATCAATGACGGCGAAGCCTGGGATGGAGGCGTCGAGGCGCAGTTCGAATTTGCGTGAAGCGGCCGAAGCATCGATGTTATCGGTGGTAAGCGTGGCTTCACCAAGGGAGAGACCGCTGGGCCAATTGACGTTGTAGCGAAGTGTTTCTGTGGCTCCGTCCAGCGTGGCAGCTAGAAGTAGGAGGAGGATCCAGCGGGGGGTCATGTAGATTGGACGGCTTGGGCCGCGCGTGCGCTTACTTTTGATTTTTTTGGCCGGCGGCCAGCAACTTCATAGTAGACCTCGAGGGTCTGTCGCGCGGATTTTTCCCAACTGAATCGGGCGGCATTTTTAATGCCAAGGCGCTCCATGCGTTGGCGCAGCTCAGTATCGAGAAGGAGGTCGCGCATGGTCTTGAGGATTTCGGATTTAGAGGTGGGGTCGAAGAAGAGGGCGGCGGAATCGGCAACTTCTGGCATGGCTGAGGTATTAGAGCAGGCAATGGCACGGCCACAGGCCTGCGCTTCGAGGATAGGCAAGCCGAAGCCCTCGTAGAAGCTGGGGTAGACGACGAGTTCGGCAGCGTTGTAGAGGTGAAGGAGGTCTTCGTCGTTGACAAAATCGGTGAAGTGTATGCGCTCGGAGACGGCGGACTGTTTGGCAGCTTCGTAGACGCGGGGAGCAAACCAGGTGGGCTTGCCAACAAGGACGAGGTGGTGGGGGAGCTGGGGGTAATTACGAATCAAATCTTCATAAGCCGCGATGAGGCCGATGTGATTTTTGCGGGGCTGAAGATCGCCGACCGAGAGGATGTAAGGATACTGGACGCCAAATTTTTCGCTGACGGTGAGGAAGGCGGTTTTGGGTGGGACGGGGCGGAAGTGGGGGGAGACGGCGTTATAGATGACTTCTATTTTCTCAGACGGAATGTTGTAGGCAGCCATAATGCGCTGGCGGGAGAACTCGCTCACTGTCAGCACCCGGGCCGCGCGCTGAACTGTGTTGGCGACAGTGACTTTAAGCTGAAGCCGGCGCAAAGTGGTGAAGTACTCGGGGCGCTCAAGATAGCTGACGTCGTGGACGCTGACAACAAAGGGGGTGGGGCAGTAAAGGGGGGCGGTGTACTGGACGTGGAGGACGTTTGGTTTGTCAATGAGTGCGCGCCGGGTGAGATCGTAGCCGAGGCGGACGAAAGGGTTTGCCGAGACATTGCGCTTTTCAAAGCGATTTGGAACTTCTGAAGAAGCGTACTCCGAACACACGTATGCAAAGAATTGAGAGTCCCGGTCCAACCTGGCATAATTCTCCAGCAGGTTGCGGACGTAGACTTCATTCCCCGTTAAGTGGCGGCCGATGGTATGCGCGTCAATCGCAAAGCGCATGTAAGTCTTCACATTATATTCCAACGATTTGGAGGTGAAAGTCGGCAAAAGTGTTACAGATCCAGTTCTGATAGGATTTTGCGCGCGGTTTGCCAAGTGTACTTAGTCTCGTAGAGACTACGCGCAGCTTGGGTGATGCGGGAACGAGCTTCTTCATTGTCGAACAAATCGAGGATGGTTTGGGTAAAGGCTTCTGAAGATTCTGCGATTTTCAGGTGCTCATCAGGCGTTGCGTCGAGGCCTTCGGCACCGAGGGGGGTGGAGATTACAGGAGTGCCAGCGGCCCAGGCTTCGAGGATTTTGAGTCTGGTGCCTGATCCGGAGAGAAGTGGGACGATGGCGAGACGGGATTTCGCAATCTCTACAATTGCGTCTGGAACGGGTCCAATGTAGTCGATGTTGGGGTGACTCGTGTGGGCGTAGTGAATCTCTTTGCCGACCAGCCGGAGGCGGAGGCCGGGCTTCTTGCTGAGGAGGCCGGGCCAGCAGTTTTGGAGAAACCACCGGAGGGCTTGCTGGTTTGGAGTATAGGCAAAGTTGCCCGTGAATACCAGAGATTCGGATCGGGGCTGGATGGGGAGATCGTGCCAGGGGATTGTGTTGGGGAGGACGTGAATCTTGGGGTGGATGATGCGGTCTTTGTCTTTTTGTGAGGCGGTGAGCAGGAGGTGGAAGTGGGGGAGGAGCTGCTCTTCATAGAGGCGGGCATTTTTGGCGAAATGATGGAGGAGCGGGCGGTGGAAGAGAGGAGAAGTGGCGGCGAGGGAATCGTAATAAGCGTGTTCGATGTTGTGGAGGTTGAGAATGAGTTTGCTTGAGTGCCGTTTGAAGAGGGGGGCGTAGGTGGCAGCCCAGAAGTGTTCGACCCAAATGATGTCGAAGTGTTGGTTTGCGAGTATTTGCTTGAGGGCAGCTTCGTGGCCTGCGAAGCGATCCACAAGTGGTGGGACACCGCGGATGGCGCGATTGAGGTTGCGAAGTATTTTCGGCAGAGTTGATTTGGCGTGTTGGGGGAGAGGGAGGGTGTGGCTTTGGTGGAGGAGATTGGGCGGGTAAAGAGTGGCGGGGTCTGGGTCGCCGGCAAGCCGGTAGTGAATAGCGGTGAGCTGGAATTGCGCGGCGAGTGCCTCAAGGATCGATGCGGTGCGAAGCGGGCCTCCGCCGATAACAGGGTAGGGGGCCTCGGGAAGAAGGATCAGGGCTCGTCGCATTAGGGGATAGCTGGCAGACCGTGAGGCTGTGGGGCGCGGACGGAGGCCAGTTTTTCGATATAGAGGTAAACGACGGGGGTGATGTACAACGTAAGTAGTTGCGAAACTACAAGGCCACCAACTACGGCCAGACCCAGAGGGCGGCGCGCTTCAGCACCAGCACCAATGCCAATGGCGATGGGCAGAGTGCCGAGAAGGGCGCACATGGTAGTCATCATGATGGGGCGGAAGCGCTGTATGCAGCCTTCGAAGATGGCGTCGTGGGCGGACATGCCATCCCGTCGAGCCATAATCGCGAAGTCGACCATCATGATGGCATTTTTCTTGACGATGCCGATCAGCAGAATGATGCCGACGAAGGAAAACAGGTTGAGGTCTTCTTTGAAGATGAGCAAGGTGAGCAGTGCGCCGAGGCCGGCACTGGGCAGGCCGGAGAGGATGGTGATGGGGTGGAGGAAGCTCTCGTAGAGGACACCAAGGACCAGGTAGATGACCAGGATCGCGATGGCCAGAAGGATCGCAAGGCCGCCCACGGATTTCTGGAAAGCGGAGGCCGTGCCCTGGTAGGAAAAAGAGACGGTATCGGGGAGGCCGATTTCTCTTGCGGCTTCGTCAACTTGCTCGGTGACCTGGCTCAACGAGACTCCAGGTTTGGCATTGAACTGGATGTTGACGGCGGGGAGCTGGCCGATGTGGTTGACGCTCAACGGGGCTACGCCCTGGATCTCGCGAGTGACGGCTGATAGGGGAATGAGCTTCCCGGTATTCGACCGGACATAGAGCTTTGAAAGGCCATCTGGATCGCGCCGGAAGGCAGGAAGCACTTCCATAATGACGTCGTACTCGTTGGCTGGGGCGCTAATGGTGGAGACACGGCGGTTGCCGTAGGCATCGTAAAGCGTGTTGGCGATTTGCTCGGGAGTAACGCCAAGCGAGAAAGCGCGGTCGCGATCAATGTCGACATTGACGCGGGGGTTGTTGAGCTGGAGATCGCTATAGACGTCGGCAAGAACTGGGAGGCTGCGAAGCTTGGCTTCGAGCTTGGGGGCCCACTGATAGAGGGTGCTTGTCTCTGCGTCCTGCAGCGCGACCGAGTATTGGTATCGCGATTCGTTCTGGCCGAGCGTTAACATGGGCGGGGGTTGGAGGAAGACGTTAAAGCCAGGGATTTGGGTGAATTCTTTTTGCAATTGACTGACGATTTCGGTGACGTGCGGGCGCTTGCGATCGTGAGTGAAATGGATGAAGAGGAAGCCGCCGCCCTCACCTCTAATTCCAGTGCCGAACTGACTGACGTAGGGGTTCTTTTGAACGATGGCGAGGACTTGCTTTTGGAGGTCCACCATCTGGTCAAAGGAAGCGTCCTGGGCTGCCTCCGTACCGCCAAAGACCATGCCAGTGTCCACCGTCGGGACAAAGCTCTTGGGCATAACGTAAAACAGCCAGCCCGTAACGATCGTGAGGGCGATTGTAGCGACCAGCACGGCAAAACGGTAGCGAAGCGTGAAGATGAGGGTGTGGCGGTAGAGGTTATTCATCCTGGTGAAGAAGTTTTCTGTGAGGAGGAAGAGTCTGCCGGTAGGCTTGCCGTGGTGCAGGAAGCGGCTGCAAAGCATCGGCGTGAGCGAGAGTGAGATCAGGCCCGAGATGAGAATGGCAACCGCGATTGTGATGGAGAACTCGCGCAGCAGGCGGCCAATGATGCCTTCAAGAAATAAGACAGGGATGAAAACCGCAACCAGGGAGACCGTCATCGAGACGATGGTGAAGCCGACTTCTCTTGCGCCTTCATAGGCGGCCTGCATGCGGGGCTTGCCCATCTCCATGTGACGGACGATGTTTTCAAGCATGACGATGGCGTCGTCGACGACAAAGCCGACAGACAGCGTCATGGCCATCATCGAGAGCGTATCGATCGTGAAGCCAAGGAGCTTCATGGCGGCAAAGGTACCCAGCAGAGAGAGCGGTACGGCGAGGCTGGGAATGATGGTGGCCGAGGCATTGCGGAGGAAGACGAAGATGACGAAAATGACCAGCCCGATGGTGAGGTAGAGAGTGAACTTGACATCTTCGATCGACTCTCGAATGTTGCGGGAGGCATCAAATTCGACATCGAGATTGATGCCGGCGGGCATGTTTTGGCGGAGGTTAGGAAGCTGGCGTTTGACTTCGTCGACGACGGCCACGGTATTGGCGTCTGGTTGTTTTTGAACAGCAACGATCATGCCGAGCTTGCCGTTAACCCAGAAGACGGAGCGCTCGAAGTTGACGCTGTCGCGAACGCGAGCGACGTCTTCGAGGCGGACGGGATTGCCGTTGCGGTAGGCGACAATCATCGGCTTGAATTGGTCTGCTGTGCTGAGCTGGCTGTTGGATTGCACCGTATAGGCTTTGGTGATGCCGTGCATGGAGCCGGCGGGGAGGTTGACGTTTTGTTGTGAGAACGCGGCACGGACTTCTTCGAGGCCAACCTGACGGGCGGCGAGACGGTCTGGATCCACTTCGACGCGGACGGCATATTTCTGGCCGCCAAAGACGTTGATTTGCGCGACCCCGTTGAGCATAGATAAGCGGCGTCCGATCAGGTTTTCTGCAAATTCGTTGAGTGCTGCGAGCGTCATTGTCTCGGAAGTAAGAGCGAGGAAGACAACGGGGCGAGAAGCAGGGTTCACCTTGCGAAAGGATGGCGGGGACAGCATGTTGCGCGGAAGCTCACCAGTGGCCCGAGAGATCGCCGATTGCACGTCGAGCGCGGCGGAATCGAGGGTACGGCTGAAGTCGAATTGCAGCGTGATAGTGGTGTTGGAGTTGGTGTTGGACGAGGACATGCTCTCGACGCCGGCAATATTTGAGAAGGCTTTTTCTAAGGGCGTGGCAACCGAAGACGCCATGATGTCAGGATTGGCACCGGGCAAATTGGCAGTGACCTGAATGGTCGGATATTCGACGGGCGGAAGATCGCTGACGGGAAGATCGAAATAGCTGATCAAGCCAAAGCTGAGCAGGGCCGCCATCATCAGCGAAGTGGTTACGGCGCGGCGGATGAAAAAGTCTGTGATGGACATGAGTCAATTAGCGGTCTGCAGAAGACGGACTTTGGCATTGGGGATCAGGCGTTTTTGACCCTCAGAGATGATTCTCTCACCGGCGCTGAGGCCAGCGGTGATCACGGCATGCTCGCCCTTGCCTTTGGGTGTGTAGAGGCGGCTGACTGTAACATCACGCATAAAAACGGTTGCACTTGCGGGGTTGTAGATCCAGACGTATTTGCCGCGGGGGCCAGTCTGAACGGCCTGCGAGGTAACCAGGACGACGTTTTGCTCGAGGTTTAAGCGGGCGCTGATGTTTACAAACTGGCCGGGCCAAAGGACGCGGTCTGCGTTGGCGAAGCTTGCTTTCAGCTTAATGCCGCCAGTGGTGGGGTCTACCGAGTTGTCAATAAATCGGAGGATGCCAATAGCCGTGTTTTCGCCAGTGGTGGCAGTAATAGTCAGCGGCTGTTGCTGCTGATACCTGCGCACTTGCGGGAGCAGTTGTTCAGGAAGCGAAAAGGTGATCAGAGCAGGAGAGGATTGCAGTAGCGTGACCAGGGTATTGTCATTTTGACGGGCGAGGCTGCCTTCTTTGGTGGCGATGTCGCCGGCGCGTCCAGAGATTGGGGCGAGGATTTTAGTGTAGTCAAGCAGGAGGCGAGCGGCTTGCAGACGGGCACGCTCAGCCTTTTCTGCGGCACGGGCGCTTTCGAGTGCAGCCCGGTTGGCGTCTACGGCTGCTTTGGCGGCGTCAGAGTTCGATTGAGATTGGTCTGCCTGTTCGCGGGATGCGATGCCTTCTTTTAGGAGTTTGAGAGTGCGGGCGGAGATGGAATCGAGATTTCTTTGATTGGCAAGATCGCGGGTGATGTTGGCTTCTGCTTGCTTGGCACCAGCTACGTCACGGGCAATGTTGGCTTCGATTTCGGCGATTTGGCGGTGGATGGGCTCGGCATCGAGTTCGAAGAGGAGTTGGCCCTGGCGCACGTCCTGGCCTTCGGTGAAGTGCACTTTGAGAATGGGGGCAGTGATGCGGGCTTTGACCTCTACAGAGGAGCTGGCTTCGACCGTGCCTATGGAAGAGATTTCAAGAGGAACATCGGCTGTAAAGGATTGAACGGCGCGGACGGCTTGAGGGGCGTTCGCGTTGGCTGCGGCAGGGGCGGTTTGGCGGTTGCAGGAGAGGGTTGAGGCGAGGGCCAAGATGACGGAAATGTGGCGGTACGGTGACACTGGTGAAGTGATTTTAAGATTAGCATGTGGGGACGAACGGGAGAGGCTCTCCGGCTTGACAAGCGTCAAGCGACGCTTGACAATTGGTTTGTGAGATTCCGTAGCTTTAATCGCAAAGCGCTCAAGCGGTTTTACGAAGAGGGTCTCGCGAAAGGCGTTCCTGGAGATGCAGTCGCCAGGCTTCGTGCAATTTTTGCCGCGCTGGATCAAATGAAGACTATAGGTGAACTGGAGGCATGGCCGCTCTGGAGAGTCCACAAGCTGACAGGCGATCGAAAGGGTGTGTGGAGCCTTCATGTGACACGCAACTGGCGCCTGACATTTCGTATTGAAGACGATGAATTAATCGATGTTGATTTCGAGGATTATCACTAGGAGGAAGTTATGCCGATGTACAATCCGCCACATCCAGGCGATGTTATCCGGACAGAGATAGTCGAGGCAAATGGGCTGACCGTGACTGAAGCGGCGAAAGCGCTGGGCGTTTCGCGACAGGCGCTCTCAGGATTGCTCAACGCCAAGGTGGACTTGAGCGGCGACATGGCAGTTCGGATAGAGAAGGCGTTTGGGCCAAAGATGGAGACGTTGATGGGAATGCAGTCGGCTTATGTGATTTTTCAGACGCGCCAGCGGGCGGGCATGATCCAGGTTGCCCGATACAAGCCTCTGCATCTTTCTGTTGCCAGGCACTAACTTTGGGGTAGATTGCAGACTGATGTAATTTGTGCGCTCCTCCTATCGGAGGCAAACCAAGTGTTGTTCGAATATGGTTGCTTCGCTGCAGGCGGCTAAAAGTTATTGCGATGCTATCGTTTTGACGTGAAGGACTCAGTACCGATTGGCCGGTAAGCAGCGTGCGTAAAGTTCCCGGAAAGCTCGTGCTGTTTTTTGCCAACTGTATTCCGAGGCTCGGGCCAGCGAAGCGACGGAGCGTTGGGGATTGCCGCCGATGAGTGAGGCCATGAGGCTGGCCCAGGCGGCGGGGTCTTTGAGGCTTGCGTAGAGCGCAGCGTCGCCCCCCACCTCTCTGTGGACCGGGATGTCTGAGGCAATCACTGGGGCTCCCGATTGCATCGCTTCGAGAATCGGCAGGCCGAAGCCTTCGTAGCTGGAAGGATACAGCACGGCTGTTGCATTGCGGTAGAGTCGTGGCAGTTCGGCTTCAGACTGCGGCCCCAGACGTTCAATGTTGTGATGCAGATCCAGCCGGTATCCGGGGCGGGATTGGCCTGCCATCAAAAGCGGGATGCGGATGCCCTGAGCATCCAGGATCGCCATGGCTTGCACCAGTACTTCGAGGTTCTTGCGGGGCTCGTGAGTGCCGAGGTAGAGGAAGTAGGGGTCTACTGTTTCTCGAGGCTCAGGAGTGAAGACTTCAGCTGCGGCTAGCGGGATCGCGATGATGCGGTCTTCAGGCCAGCGGAAGGTTTCGATGACTTCACGACGAATGGCCTCTGACGGGGTGTGGATGAATGTTGGAATCTTCCAGCGCAACAGCTTACCGGCTCTTGATCTGACTCGCGCTGAGATCGGTGATGGCTCGCGCCACGGGGATAAATCATGGACCGTCATCACGCTGGGGACACGCGATAAGTAGGGAACGGCGAAATCAGTACCGTGAAAGACCTGTGCGCCGGTACGCTTCAGAGCCTTCTGTAGCCCGTAGAGCCACCAGCGTTTTTCGAGTCCTTTGGGAGATGGTGCGAATTGGTCGGAGACCGGAATGTAGTTGTCACCAGGAAACTCGTGGCGAAGGGCGAGAATGAGTTGCTCGGTGAAGCGGCGGATGCCGCCAATGGCGCCCATCAACGGTGTGCCGTCCAGGGCAACAGTGAAGTTAGTGGACATTGCCCGCTTCCTTGATGCCCTGGACAATATTGACTCGAAGGAGGACGATCAGGCCACCTACGAAGAAAATGATGAGGGAGAGTATTGCCAGGCGATAGTTTCCTGTCAACTCGAGCGCGAGGCCAAAGAAGAGGGGGCTGATCCAGCTTGTGCCCTTATCGGAGATCTCATAGAGAGAGAAGTATTCGGCCTCGCGGCCTTTGGGGATGAGCTGCGAGAAGAGCGAACGGCTTAGGGCCTGGCTGCCGCCCATTACGATTGCGATGATGAAGGCAAGGATGAAAAATTCGCTCTCGGTCTTTACCGCAAGATAGATGTAGAAGAGCACCATCGTCCAAATGACGAGTGCGACGGCAATGCTGTGTTTGGCGCCGAGCCACTTGGAGAGGAAATTGAAGCCAGTGGCCCCGAAGAAGGCCACAAATTGCACCATTAGGATCGCTTTGGTGAGCGAGCCCATCGACATGTTGAGCTGATCAGATCCGAATTGGCTGGAAAGGGAAATGACGGTTTGGATCGCGTCGTTGTAGAGGAGAAAGGCAATCAAGAAGAGAAGGGCTTGCGGGTAAAGACGGATGTCTTTGAAGAGTGCAACTACTTGTTTGATGCCAATCGAGAGGTAATTTTCGCCGGGTGGAAGCGGACGTGCAGCGGCGTGGTTACGTAAGCCGATGTAGGCGGGAATGGTGAAGAGGCCCCACCAGATGCCGGCCGAACAGAGACTGATGCGCACTGCCATGCCATCGGAGATGCCAAAAGCTTGAGCATTGCTGTAGAGATAAAGATTGAGGGCGAGCAGCGTGCCTCCGCCGAGATAGCCCCAGCCCCATCCGATTGAAGAAATGGAATCACGCTCATCGGGAGTGGCAATTTCTGGCAAAAAGGCGTTGTAAACTACGATGGACGCGCCGAATACGAGGTTGGCAATGAGAAAAAGCCCGGCACCCCAAAGGTAGTGTTCACCGTGCATGAAGAACATCAGGCCCGTGGCCACTGCTCCGATGAAGGCAAGGCCACCGAGCATCTCGCGCTTCTTGTGGCCGTAATCTGCGATTGCGCCAACCAGGGGAAGAACAAGCACCTGAAGAATCACCGATAGGGCGATGAGATAACTCCAAAGGGCGCGCGGATCGATTGCGAGGCCAAGCGGATGAATTTTACCGTCAGCGGCGACGGCGGCTTTGGCAAGCGAGGTGAGGTAAGGACCGAGGAAGAGCGTGACGACTGTGGTGGAAAACGCGGAGTTCCCCCAGTCGTAGGAATACCAGGCCCATTGCTCGCGCTTGTGATTTCGCTGATTCAAGAAAAAAGATCCTAACCTTTTCTGCCGCGGCGGCATCTACCAAGTGATGAAAATTCTAGTATCTCTATTCCTCGGAGCCATCCTCACCATGTCAGCAGCAGATTCTACTCATGAATTTACAATGAACTCGATTACCGGCAAGCCGGTAGCGCTCAAAGAGTTTGCCGGCAAACCCGTTTTGTTTGTGAATGTTGCCAGCCAGTGCGGCTATACGCCGCAATACAAGGGCCTGGAAGATTTGTACCGGAAGTATAAAGAACAGGGTTTGGTGATCGTCGGTGTACCGGCGAATAACTTTGGTGCGCAGGAGCCGGGATCGAACGAAGAGATTGCGACTTTCTGCAAGCGAAATTACGACGTGAGCTTCCCGATGATGTCGAAGGTGGAAGTGAAGGGCGCAAAAATCACCCCGCTCTACAGTTACCTGACCAAAACGGGTGGAGATGTGAAGTGGAACTTTACCAAGTTTCTGGTTGACAAGGACGGCAAGGTGATTGAGCGTTTTGAATCGGGTGTGGATCCGATGGACGCAAAGTTGACCTCGGCGATTGAGAAGTTGCTGAAATAAATCTTTCCTGGTTGAAGTTTTATCTGGGGCGGAGGCGCAGTACGGCCTCCGCCTCTATTTTTTTGTAGGGGAGCAATACAGGAGTGCCATTGTAGTAGCTCTCCCAATAGTCTTTGCTGTGCGAGGAGAACGCGTGGCCGCTTTGGCCGAGTGTGATCGTGAAGGCACTATTATCCCAATCTGCCGTATCGGCGACAAAGCGGAAGGCGGGGCCGACGCGGTTGGAAACTTGTTTGACGGTTTGGGTTGCGCCGCTAAGTGGAGCGGGGCCAGCTTGTACGTAGTTATCCACCAGGGGAAGACGCAGGGTGCGGATGGCATTTGCAAATGGCATCCATGGTCTGGATATGAACTTGCCAATTGTGACTGCTTCGCCCAAGACCAGGTTGGGGATTGCGATGCGGTTGAAGCGGCCATAATCCCAGAACTTGGGATTTTTGCCTTGCAGTTTGATGCCCGCATCCAGAGCATCGAGAAGAGCTTGAATCAGCACCTGATCGTAATCAGAGAACCAGCTTTTTGGCCTTGTCCGAAGCATATTCTCGACGATGGATGGTGCGAAGTGGGAATCGAAATTGACCGGCACAGTAGTGACGCTGCGCATGATTGCGCGCTTGAACTCTTCGTAAGCTAGAACGGCAATCATCGGGGCCGCAAGACCGGTTTCCATTTGGCCATTCCAGGTATCGAGCACTTCCAGTGCGGCGGTGAAGTCCTCACGGGTCGACTTGCGTGACTTTCCGGCTTTGGCAAGTTGTTGCGCAAAGAAGTGGTGGAAGGCCGAGTAAACGTCCTTCTGGATGGCAGCCATATCAGCAGGCTGCCACTTTGGCTTGGTTGCCAGGAGGTTTGCGATCTGGCGCTGACGATAGGGAGGCGTAAAGATGCCTGCGACGTTGTATTTGTAGTCGCGCGGGAAAGGGTTTTCGTTGGAACTGATCAGCACGCCGTTTTTGGGATTGAACGAAGAGGGAAGGTCCTCGAAAGGGATAAACCCTTGCCATTGGTTATCTGGGTTGCGGGCATCCAGAGGAATGCCGCTGTCGGCAATTTTGCGGATGGGCATCTTGCCCGCAGCCTGGTAGCCAATGTTGCCGGAGGTGTCGGCGTAGACGAAGTTGTGGCCAGGGCCTGGGAATCGGGAGAGAGCCGCGCGGAATTGGGGCCAGTCTTGCGCCAGGTTGAGGTTGCGGAAGGCAAGCGGGTATTTGCCGTCAAAGGCACTCCATTGCAAGGCGTAGCGGGAGCCGTTGCGATCAATGATCGGCCCATGCGGGGTGATTTGCACATTTAGCTCCACCTTGCCGCCACCCTTGATGAGGATCGTCTCGTGATCGACGCCGGTCAGATTAGTTTCGTTGTAGTAGAGATCCTGGACGTCGAAGTGGAGAGTAGTCATAGACCAGGCGATCTTTTGATTGTGGCCAATGATAACGGCGGGGCCGCCGGGTAGAGAGCCGCCGATGACGTCGAGGTTTCCGGCTTTGAGGTGATTGATGTAGAAGGTGCTGGGCCAGCTTTGTTGCAGGTGCGGGTCTCCGGCGAGAATGGGCTTGCCCGATATGGTTCGCGCCCCGGTGATGGCCCACGCGTTAGAGCCGGGCAACATTTCGGTGCCGGCTCTGGTGGGAAAAAGCGAACGGATTTTCGCCTGGTCGACGCTGCGGGAGAGCAGAAGCTGTTGGTCGGATTCGATAGTCCAACTAGTGGAGAGTTGGCGGTACATGTGGACGATGAGCAGCATGGAATCAGAGATTTGCCATTGCCGGGGGGTGTAGTTGAGCGCGCGAATTTCCAGAGGAAGGCGGTCCTGGTGTGAGAGGAGCCAGTCGTTGACGCCGCGGGCGTAGGCGGCGAACCAGACACGGTCTTCAGGATCGAGAGTCTCAACCAGTGATCCTGCGAGTCGCCGAAGGCGGTGTTGCCGGGCGCTAATATCGCTTTCTACTGCGGCGGCCCCGGCGATTTCAGCCATCTCGCCTGCTGCCAAACGCCGGGTGGCTTCCATCTGCCAAAACCGGTCCTGGGCGTGTACGAAACCTTGAAGATAAATCGCATCTTCTATCGAGCCGGCCTCAATGTGAGGGATGCCGTGTTGATCTCTGGTGATCGTGGCAGGCTTTGAGATTGCAGCGGCAAGCTCACCCGATGTCGTTGGCATGCTCTGCCGGATATATTGGAAAATCAGACCTGTTGCGGCAACCACGAGGATTGCGGCCAAGGCGTTGGTATATTTGAAGACGCGTCGCACTTAATCAAAGTCTAATGGAAGCCAACAGTAATATCGGATTCAAGCTCTTTCTGTTGTTGATGCTCACTGCCATAAATGCGTTTTTTGCGGCATCTGAAATTGCACTGCTGAGTGTGCGGCGGCAGCGAATTTTGCAATTGGCGCAAGAGGGGAATCTTGGTGCGCAGGCTGCGCTAAAGCTGTTGGCCAGTACCGAGCGTTTATTGAGCGTGATCACAGTTGGGATCAGTATCACCTCTCTTGCGATGGGTGTGGCGGGTGAAAAAGCGATCAATCAGTGGCTCCAAATGCAGCTTGTACACCTGGCACCGCCGGAGTATACAAAAGTGGTGGAAATCTTCTGCCTCATGTTGAGCTTTGTTGTTCTGACGCTGGTCTTGGTAGTGATTGGCGAGGTGGTGCCGAAGAACATCGGAATTCTAGCTTCAGAGCGCATCAGCATTCTCAGTGCACCTCCTTTGCTGGTGGTAAGCCGGATGTTTGCTCCGCTGGTGTTTTTGGTGGAGCGGCTTTCGAATTTTTTTTCGCGCTTGTTAAAGCTGCCACAGGGTGGGGCGCACGGCATACATTCGCTGGAAGAAATTCGTCACATTGTGGAATCGAGCCTGGAGCATTCTACTGTGACGAATTTTGAGGCTCATGCGATTGACCGGCTGCTGGAGTTGCGTGAACTGGTGGCGCGAGAAGTGATGACCCCGCGCAGCAGCATGGTTTGCCTGCCGATGGATGCGCCTCTGGATGAGTTGCTGAAGACGATGAGCGACCATCACTATTCCCGAGTGCCGGTTTACAAAGATAGCCCGGACAACATCATTGGCATCGTACACTTTCGCGACTTGCTGGTAGTTTGGCAGGAGCGACGCCTTGCGACAGAGAAGCGGCGGCCCGTGCGGAGATTCTTGCTGGAGCAGCATGTGCGCAAACTTCCAGTGATTCCCGAGACAAAGTCGCTGAGCGATCTGATTGATGAGTTCCGGCACAATCGCGCTCACATGGCGCTGGTGGTGAATGAATTTGGGGCGGTAAGCGGTGTGTTGACGCTCGAAGATGTGTTCGAGCAGGTCTTTGGTGAGATCGAAGACGAACATGATCTGGTGGTGGTAGAACAGGCGAAGAACGCCGATGAGCTTGAGCTGGAAGGCTCAGTACCAACTCGTGATCTTGAGACAAAGTTCGGGATCGATCTGCCAGGGGATGCAGGCTTTGAAACGCTGGCTGGCTTTATTCTATTCCGGCTCGGCTACATACCTGCGGTTGGCGAAGCAATCGAAGAAGGTGACCGGCGCTATACAGTGATTGAGATGGAGCGCAACCGGATTGGGCGCGTAAAGATCGAGCGCCTGACCAAGTTCTAACCCGTGTGGATTGCGTAGATCCAGAGTCAAACAGTGAGCCTGGTGCATCCTATTGGGCATGAGCTCAATTTCAATTGGATTGGATCAAACCCAACTGCTTGGCGTGGCAAACCTGTTACGGCAGACTTTGGCTGATGAATTTATCCTCTACACGAAGACACGCAAATACCATTGGAATGTAGAGGGTCCCCACTTTCATGACCTTCATAAATTCTTCGAGAGTCAGTATGAAAAAATCGACGAAATGATCGATGACGTGGCAGAGCGGATCCGTGCCCTAGGACTTTATTCATCGGGCAGCCTTTCAGAGTTTCTCAAAGACGCGCGCATCAAGGATGACGCGGGAGGGCAGATCGGGTCCGTCGAGATGATCGAGAATTTACTTGAGGATCATGAGGCGATCATCCGTTCGCTTCGGGTCGATCTGGCCACGGCGATGGAATCGTATGGCGATGCAGGCAATCAGGATTTCTTGACTGGCTTGCTTGAATCACACGAGAAGGCGGCATGGATGCTGCGTTCTCTACTTCGGTAAGCCGAGCGCTTGTTCAATTCCACGCCAGTCCACAAGGATGAAATTCTTGCGGCTGTCGTTCATGGCAATGAACAGACCCTTGGGCAGCATCGCTCCCATGGGCTTGCTGCTTACTTCTATCCCGTCAGTAGTGGCGGCCCCCACCTTAAAAGTGCCCAGTGCCTTTGCATGGTCATGCCGGCCCTTTGGGCCACCTTCGCGGGCATAGACGTGGTACTCAGAGACTGGAGTTTGCTGGTCTGTGGCGATGATGAAGCCGCGGCCGTTGCCGGTCTTGTAGATGGCAATGCCTTCGCGGTCTCCCTTCCATCCGGTCTCGGCGAAAAGCGCAAGCTCTTTGGCGGCTTCGGGGTGGGCAGGATCAGCATGATATTTGCGAATACCGGCACCTTCGTCGGAGTAGTAAATGTAGCCGGATTCGTCATCGACTGCGATGGCTTCGATTTCTTTGGTCTTGCTGAACGTGCCAAACTCGCGCACCTTTAGTGCGGTAAGGTTCCCTTTGCCGTCGTCCTTGAATTGGTACTGCCAGAGGTAGCTGCCGCTAGGTCCGGTCTTGCGGCTGACGACAGCGAAGATCGCACCGTCCCTGGGCCGGGTATACATCGCAATGCCCATGGGTTGGGCGAAGACCGGGATTGTGACGAGGTCTCGAATGCCTTTGCCGGGAAGGATCTCGAAGACGCGAAGGCGATTTTGGTTGCGCTCTGTAGCAACGGCAATATCGATCTTGCGCCCGCCTAGCTTAAAGCCGTAAGCCACATCAATGTTGTTAGGACGGTCGACACCAGGGATTGACATCAGCACTGAGCCGTCCAGCCGGTAGACCACGATTGCGCCATCGGGGGCTGCCATCTTGACGGTGCCAAGAATCAGGCTCTCATTGGGCTGTTTGGGATTTACCCAAATCGCAGGGTCATCGGTTTGATGCGGAGCCGGCGCGGTTTCACGCAAAGGTTTGACGTCTGCTTGAGCGGCGAACAAAAGAAGTAGTGGAAACAACATAAATTCAGAAAAGGACGTTTTGAGGCCTGTGCAGCGGCACCTTAAAGTAATCGAAGGCTTCGACGGTGGCCTCGCGGCCCTTGCTCGTGCGCTTGATGAAGTTCTGCTGGATCAGGAATGGCTCGTAGACTTCTTCAAGCGTGTTGGCGTCTTCACCCGCCGCAATGGCCCAGGTGTTCAGGCCGACAGGTCCACCGCCATAGGTTGTGAGCAAACATTTCATCAGACGGTAGTCCACCTCATCGAGACCTCTTGGATCTACGTTCAAAAGCTCAAGAGCAGAACTGAGGATTTCTTCAGAAACTTCGCCTTTGGCGCGGACCTGGGAGTAATCCCGCACACGCCGCAAGAGTCGGTTGGCGATGCGTGGTGTGCCCCGGCTGCGCTTGGCAATCGAAAGCGCGATGCTCTCACCGATGGTGAAGTTCAGGATTTTGGCTGAGCGCCCGACGATCCCCGCGAGTTCTTCGTTGGTGTAGGGGTCAAGCCGGAGCACCAGGCCGAAACGGCCCCGCAAGGGAGAACTGACACTGCCCAGCTTGGTAGTAGCGCCAACGGCAGTGAATTTCGGGACGGGCAGAGAATGGGTGCGTGCCCCGGGCCCGGTGCCAACGAGGATGTCGACACGGTAGTCTTCTAGCGCAGAGTAAAGCATCTCTTCGACATCAGGTGCAAGGCGATGGATTTCATCAATGAAGAAAACCTGCTTGGGACGGATGCTGCTGAGCAGGCCGGTGAGGTCCAGCTTTTTCTGCAGGACTGGCGCGGAAGTTTGCTCAAAAGCGGTGCCGAGTTCGTTTGCGATTAGCGTGGCGAGAGTAGTTTTGCCCAGACCCGGAGGGCCATGCAGCAGAACGTGATCCATCGCTTCGCCCCGCATGCGGGCAGCTTCGATGGCGATGGCCAGGTTTTCTTTGAGATTCTCTTGACCTGTAAAGTCTGCGAGGCTGCGCGGACGCAGGGACGCCTCAAAGAGGCGCTCTTCGTCCTTTGCTTCTCCCGCAACTATGCCCCGTTCGGTCATCGACTCTCAGGTTAGCGTACCAAGTCTAAACTCTTGCGGAAGAGCTCCTCAAAGTTGGGGGAAGTAACGGTGGCCTTGGCCTTCACCACGGCTTGCTCTGCAGAAGTAGTGTTAGAGCCAAGATTGATTAGGGCTGAGAGAACGTCCTGTTCGAGGGGCGAGAGGTTCGATTCTTTTCGCATCGCAGCGCCTGGACCCGAGGGCAGATCGTCCATTTTGTCTTTGAGTTCGACGATCATGCGCTCTGCGGTCTTTTTGCCAATGCCAGGGATTCTGGTAAGACTGACGACGTCTCCGCCGCGCAGACAGGCTACAAGACTTTCGACCGCGATACCGCTAAGCACCTTGACCGCGAGCGAAGGCCCAATGCCGCTAACACTGATCAATCGCTCGAAGGCGCGCTTTTCGATCGCAGTGAGAAAACCGTACAGCGAGATCGAGTCTTCGCTCACCTTGGTGTAGATGCGGAGGCTCACTTCAAGGCCGGTATCAGGCAGCGCGGTGTAGGTGCTGATCGGTACATCCACTTCGTACCCTACGCCTCCAGCAAGTACAATTACGGTGCCCGCAGATTTCTCAAGCAGAATACCCCTAAGGTAAGCAATCATAAAAACACCATAGCTTATGGCAAGGCGTCTTTTTTTCATTTCAGGAATTCATAGTGGCCACGCAGAGTTGCGTGGTGAGGAAGCGAAGCATCTTTCAAGGGTTTTGCGCGTGGAGCCGGGGCAGGTTTACGAACTCTCCGACAACCAGCAAAAGTATCTCGGCAGAGTGTCGGAGGTGCAGAAGGAATTGGTGCGCTTCGAGATTCTGGAGAAGCTGCTGGCCGGGCGTGAGACGCCTCAGATTCATCTCTATGCCGCGATCATCAAATTTGAACACTTCGAGTTGGGCATCGAGAAAGCAACTGAGCTTGGCGTGGATCGTATCATCCCGGTGCAGAGCGCGCGTAGTGAGAATGGCCTCGACAAGGCAGTGACGAAGCGCCTGGAGCGTTGGCGGCGGATTGCACTTGAGAGCAGCCAGCAGTCGCGAAGGGTCTTCTTGCCAGAGCTGACACCAGTGATGCGCTTTCGCGATGTAGTGAGCCAGGCAGAAGGACAGAAGATTTTTCTTGATGAAAAGCGGGAGCCATTGTTGTTGCGAGAGCTGCCCAAAGAGAACTCGACCATCAGTCTGTTGATTGGCCCTGAAGGCGGATGGACGGACGACGAGCGCAATCTGGCGATGAGCAACGGCTGGATTTCGGCGAGTCTTGGGCCTCGGGTGCTGCGAGCTGAGACGGCCTGGTTGGTGTCTCTAGCCATCTTGCGGGCCTAGCGCTCACAGGGTTCGCGATTATTGAGGATGGGGTAGAAAAGGCGGCGAAAATCGCCCTCTTTACGGCAACTGATCTTACGGCCGTTGATGAAAATCTGGAGGGCATCCGGCCCGTAAACCACCGCATTGTCGGCCACGTTCGGATCCATCCAGATACGGAGATAGCCTTCGTCCTGGTAGTCGGCCACAAGCCTGGTGGGGCTGCTGAAGAGGGCAAGACCGTGTGCCCCATCGATAACGCTCGCGGTATCACGAGAATACCAGCGCAGGTATTTGTCCTGGGCTCGGGCAGTGATCAGATTGGCTGCGCTGCCCTTAAGATTGAGAAGATCCCGTGCGGGCACCAGGACGAAATAAAGCGCAATCAGAACTCCGCTCACCCAGCGACACTCCGCACGACGGCCGCCACCGGCGCAGAACCGACGGGGATCATCGTAAACAGCGGCGCCGTCTTCTGCCGCTTCGAGACGATGTTGCCGAGGCGAATGATCGCCATGTCGCCAGAGCGCTGATTCAGCACAAGCGCCATCTGGTTATCTGGTGTGAAAACGATGCAGCGAGGGTTGTTGCCGACGGCGATTACGGCAGCAAGCTTTTGGGTGCGTACATCAAGCACGGATACGGTATCTGTCGATGGGCTGGTAACAAACAAGTATTGAGGCTGACTCGAAACGGCCATCGGCCCGGGAGATTTGCCGCTTAACAGTGTCGCGGCAACTTGCGACTGATAGGGGTAAACGACAACAACTCCGTCAAGCCCTTCGCCGGTGATGAAGAGCTGACCTCCATCGGAATTGAAGCAAAGATTTTCGGGCCGGATCGGCAGTGGCAGCGCTACAACGATCTTGCCACTGGCGCTATCCACCATGGTGAGTTGCCGCTCCTGATCGTGAGTAACGATCAGCATGCTTCCGTTTTTGACGTAGCGCAACTGGCCCGGAGTCTGATCCATCCCGGCCATCAGGAATTGCTTGTCATTCAAATCGCGCAGGATTCCGACCTCGTTTGTGCCTTCAAACGCGACGGCGACATGCGGCGAGCCTGGAGAAACGGCGATACCTCGAGCACGCCGGCCAAGAGCCCACTGAGACCGTGTGGCCATAGTCTCGCGATCAACGGCGACCAGCGTCTTGTGGTCAGTGGAAAGCCCCCAGATGGTTGAGGCGTCGTGATTGAGCCAAACGCATTCAGGAACCAAGTTCATTTTAAGCTTGCGCGTAATCCTGGTTTCGCTAACGCTGAGCTCTTCCACGGTGCCGTTGTCGCTGATGCTGAGCAGGAAGTCGTGATTCGGAACATCGATCAATTGCACGGGGCGACCACTGGGCTTGATGCGCTTCTTCTCGAGAGAGAACGCCGCCAAGTCGACGATCGCAATATCGCCCGAGTCGCGGGTGGCGACAAAGGCAAATCCCACATAGGCATTCTTCGTACGAGAAGCGCAGCCTGCAAGGCCACCAGCCAATCCACTCACCAACAAAGATCTACGCGAAAGCACACTCGTTATTATGAACCTTATAGGATGTGGCCCGCCTTATTGTTTGCCCTGCAGCTTCCGGTAGCATTACCGGCTCCGCTTGAAGAATGGAAAGCGGAGATCGAAGCTCGCGCTTTCAACCGCATCGAAATCATCCGGATTCCTGGGGATTCCGTGCCTCTTGAAGATCGCGATGTACTGTATTCTTACTTCGGCAAGCCCGACTTCGCCGCCCAGTTTGCGCGCACGCAGGCAATGACCTTTCGTTACGAAAAGGCGGGAACGACGCGGAGTTTGATCCTGCTCAATCTACCCATGATGCAGAACACGCAGAACTCGCCAGCGGCCTTGATCGCCCACGAGCTTGGGCACCTTTGGTTAGCTTCGCTCGGATTGTCGCCTCCAGTGTATGAGCCTGGGCCACGCGGCTGCCTTGCGATTCACTACGGCGATATTGTCCAACACATCTTGCTGCGGGCCGAGAGTGACCGGCGCAGGATTCCCTGGCGGCCATCTTACGAGCGAGACTACACTGCGGCCAGCGAGTCATTGCGAAATGCACCAGATCAGGGCCCGGGCGACGATTGCCTTCGTGCCCAACGGCTGAGCCTGATGATCGACGTGCGAACAGGGTTTGAAACCAAGTCCTTCGCCGCACGGGAACATTACTTGACCTCGCTGGCAAAGCAGGATCCTGTGGCTGAGGCGGTCGCGATCGAGTTGATTGAGCGTCTGGATGGCAAGCTTGGGCTGGATAAGACTTCCTACGATTGGGCCCTCGAGCAGGCCCGGATTTCGATGGCGCGGCTGGTCGGCACCCCTTAGCTCACCGCGTGTCGGCTATATTAATTCTTGGCATGTTGGAGATTCAAGCAGAAGACCTCCGGCCCGGCGTAATTCTGATTCGCCTGTCCGGAAAACTAATGATGGGCCCGGAAAGCGCCTCACTTGAGGCGATAGTGAACGAACGTCTGGACGCAGGTGCGCGTCATCTCGTCTTCGATCTTTCGGAGTTGAAGCAAATCGATTCGACAGGCATTGGCCGGTTTATATCTACATACAATCGCCTGATGCAGGTGAAGGGCAGTCTGGGGATGGCCTCGGCGAAGCTCGTGGTGCGGCAGAGTTTTCGGGTGACGCGCCTCGATACCGTGTTCAAGTTCTACGATACGGATGCTGAGGCGGTCGCGGCGATTCCCGAATAGCTGCGGGCGTACTCAAGCAATGGGCGATCCAAATGGCTTCATTTCTTTTTCGAGGACTGTCTTGGGGAATTTACCGGACCCGCAAAGGCAGAAAGAACCGAAATCTTTGTACCAGTCGCCATCGGGTGCAAACGGATTTGACTTAATTCATTCTTGAAGTTTAAGGAGGTCACTGATCGAGATTTTGCGTTCGTCAACGCGACGCAAAAGGTGCTGCCAGACTGGCCTGGGGAGGTCAGCGAACTGGATCTTCGGCAATGGAGTCGCTTCCAAAAATAGACCGGATCAGGTCACGTCCTGCGATATCCTTGGCCGCTGGATTAGATTCGTCGATGAATCGTTTGTAGGATGCCTTGAGTTTCGCCTTCGCATCAGCTTCAGCACGGACGCCCTTTTCCGCCAGAACGACCAGTGCCCTGCTTGCAGTCACATTTTCTTTCTTTGCGAATCGCCGCACGTCTGCCGCCAGGGAGGCAGGCAAAGTGACGCTTTGCCGGGTGGATTTGACAGAAGAGGGGTTTCGGGCTGCCATAAATTGAGGATATCATTTATGCACCAGTGTGGTGCACTGGATTTTCTCTAGCAATCCCAAAGAGACTCGTTCTGATTCCTAACGACCTTGAATGTTTTGAATGCTGGACGGGCATTGAAAACTTCAACCTTTTGGGAGAGAGCGCCAAGTGCCCGGGCCAGTTCAGCCCTGGAGACATCTGAGCAAGCTCCTGCAATCACTTGGGCCAACTTCAAGTCGTTTGAAAATTCCGCGTAATAGAAGCCTTTCGAGTCAGGTTCGTCTTGCAAATCAAGGTAAGCCCGGAATTCATTCTCATACTTCCAATGCTCAAATTTTGTGCTCAACAGAGGCATTATCAGGCTCGGATCTTTCTTACCTTTAGCGTCAAGATCATTGACGTTTATCAAAAGCCGCTCTGCAGCGTATTTGACTTCATGCCAATACTCTCTTGGAACTTCAAAGCCCAAACAGATTCCTTTGTGCCGATCTGCATAGTGGCTCCACATAACTGGATTCGACCAATCTGAGCTGAAGCAGAGAATCCCTTTCTTCTTGGCCAAATCGTCCTTTACCGCCTGAAAAGCAAATCTGGCCTTAGCATCTCCCAAGTTCATGCCGAGCAGCTCGAATGGATCGTTTAGATCATTGATCCGGGAAAGCTTCAGACGCCGCTTGCAGATGTTCTCAAGTGCCCATTTTTTGCTCACATAGTAATAAAGACGCATGGAACGGTTTAAGCAGGGAAGGGCTTGCGATCCAGACCCGGCACGATCTTGAGAGCCGTCTTGTAATACAGCTTCTTCAAGGTATCGTCGTTCAGCCCAAGCCCGTACATCTTCCAGAAGGCGTGGCGGCGGCGGTAATACTCGAAGTATTCGTCGCTTGATTCGAGCACGCGAAAGTACGTGTGGTATTCCGACGGCGCCCAGATGTCCTTGCCGAAGAGGACCCGGTCCGCGTACTTCTGCAACCACTGATTCGCAAAGCGAGGCTGGCGGCCCAGCTCTGCGATCACCGCAGCGATGTCCGTATAGAGGTTCGGCATTGCTTCCATCTGCTGGCCCAGGTTTGCGAGATCGTTGCCATACCAGCGCAAATGCGCCGAGATGAAGTTCGTCTTCGGATGCGCCTTAAAGAGCCGTTCACTTTCCTGCATCAACTCTTCCCAGGACCCGTCCTTTTCAGCAGTCCGGCGGCGGCCGGGGAATTCCTTCAGCTCGAGCCAACGCTCGTTGGTCTTGTCCCAGGGGTCCCAGAACGGCTTGGGGTCAGCGGTATGGATGAGTACAGGTGCCTTGTATTTGGCACAAACCTCAAAGACATCAAACCAGCGCTTATCATCAGCAGGAATTCGCTTGCCCGCCTTGTCGCGCGTGGTCATGCCGAAGTTCTTAAAGAGCTTGAGCCCCTGCGCTCCATCCTTGAACGATTGCTCAAGAGTATCGGCGACACGCCTGGCATAATCAGGCGCATCCATGTTTTCGAAATCCAGATTGGCAAAGACAATGAAGCGCTTGGGGTAGGCACCCTTCATGTTCTTGAGTACAGCCCTGCCCTTATCCCCGTAGTTGCCGTTGAGGTTGACCATCATGGCCATGTTCAGGGCATCCATATTTTTCACCAGCTTGTCGAGCTGCGCGGTCGGCATCGTTCCGTTCTGGTGGTTGTGGATATCAATGTGAGGGAACTTTGATCGAGTGATCTCACGACTAGGAACCTTCAGAGTGGACTTGGGGTTATAGTCTTCGAACAGGATCTGCCCGGTCAATGGGGCAGCTAAAGTGGCAAGCAGAGATCGTCGGCGCATCACTAGCTATTCTTCCACGGCAGCCAACCGATGAATCTCAAACACCGGCGCCAGCCTCCTCTTTGACCTCCACCAGATCTGTACCCTTGAGCAACTCATAGACGGCTTCATGCAGTTGCAAAGCGAGTGTCCCACGATCTTTCGTCGTCATGCCAACCGTTGAAATAGGGTCGCCGATACGCAGCATAACTTTACCAGGAGACACGGTACCCGATCCAAAGGGCAGAATCTTCTCACTTCCGGCAATCGCCACCGGCACCACCGAAACGCCAGAGTTGATCGCGATATAGAAAGCACCTTCCTTGAATGGCTTCAGCTTGGCATCAGGAGATCGCCCACCTTCTGGGAATATCAAGACGCTGATGCCACGCTCACGAATCATCTTGCCTGCCTCCGTCATGGCCTTGATGGCCTCGCGCGGATTGTCCCGTGGCACTGCGATGTGTCCGGCGCGGCTGAGATGATATCCAAGAAAAGGGATCTTAAACAGGCCCTTCTTGGCCATAAATCGAAATTGTACGGGAATCGCCGCCAGGATGCAGGGCGTATCCATGTAGCTCAGGTGATTGGCGACAAAGACGTAGCTTCCGTTGGGGTCGATCTTATCGAGGCCCTCTACCTTCATGCGAACAAAGCTGACTCGCAGAAGCATCCGCGCCCAGGCACGTGCAATGGCCACCTGCATCCTTCCCGTGGTCTCAAAAAGCGACACAAGCAGATTTACGGAACCATAAGCGATGGTGCAGATGATGATGAGTGGGTCGATGATAAACAACGCCCGCAGTTGAGCCAGCAGCATGTACTTTCCCTATTGTAGAAGCGGACGGGCCTCGCCCACGACAAAGAGCGACCCGGTGATAAAAATCACTGCGCCGGCTGGAGCGTCGTCGAGCATCGCAATCGCTTCCCCTACATGCTCGCAGACCCGCACATCCGGGTGAGGAAACAACGCGCGGATCGATTCCGTCTCAAGCGACCTCTGCTGATTGGCGCGTGTCAGGATCAGACGCGTCGCCACAGGAAAGAGTTCTCCGGCAATCTCGGTGACATCTTTGTCGCGCATAACACCAAAGATTATCCAGATCTCGCGATCACGGAAGTGGCGATCAATAAACTGCCGCAAGCGTCGCGCAGCTGCGGGGTTGTGCGCACCATCCAGATAAATCATGGGGTTGCGGCGAATCAACTCAAGGCGCCCCGGCCAGGTGGCCTTTGCGATGCCGCTTGTGATGGTGGCAGGCTGGATGCCAACGCGCCAGAGCGCAACGGCAGCGGCAAGACTGTTGCCCACTTGATGCGCCCCGGCAAGTGGACAGTTGACCTCAAGCTCAACACCAGCCCTCCCGGCACGGTAGTGACACCCGTCGACACGCAGTTGCAGATCAGAGATGCGCCACGTGGCTACGTCTTCCAGATCGTCGGCGACGAAAAGATGTTTGATTTGCGGATGCTGCAGGCCGAGCACCAGAGGACGGCCAGGCTTGATGATGCCTGCTTTTTCGAGCGCGATTTCTTCGAGTGTGTTGCCCAGATATTGCTGATGGTCCAGATCCACAGGAGTGATCACGCTCAGAAGAGGGTCCACAACATTGGTGGCATCCAGACGCCCGCCAAGGCCCACCTCAAGCACAAGCCTCTCTACTTTGGCTTCCCGAAAGAGCCAGAAGCCCATGGCCGTTACGGTTTCGAAATAAGTTGGGTGACAATCAATCTCGCCTGCGGCTACTAGCCGTTCTGCCACCGCATGGATCTCGTCGAAAGCGCGAGAAAATTCTGCTTCAATCACCGGCTCGTTGTTGATACGGATGCGCTCAGTAGGGCTTACCAGATGCGGACTCGTGAAGAAACCGGTCTTAAAGCCAGCCTCGCGCAGGCCTGATTCGATCATCGCGCAGACGCTACCCTTGCCGTTAGTGCCAGCAACGTGGATGACCGGGCAGGCGTTTTGCGGATGATCCAGCTCCGCTAGCAACCGCTTGATACGGTCAAGGCCCAGCTTGATCGTCTTGACTTCATTGCCAAGAGAATAGAGGTATTGAACCGATCCTGGAAAGTCCATTTACGGCAGGGCGGGCTTGGTGTCACAACCATAAGCACTGGGCACGCGGCCACCCTTGTTGAGTTCCTTGTAGCCAATTTCGGTGTTGTAATAAATACGCGAAACAAGGCTCTTAGTGATGCGGAAGAACTGATGCCCTTGATCGATCCCAAACTCGCTCTCACGGTCGAGAGTCTCTAGAACTCGAATCTTCTCCGCAGCATTCAAGTTGATGAACGGCTTCTGGAACTTGCCGTTCGTATAGCCGTCCAGCCAGCCCAGGCCTTCGAGAAAACGAACCCGGTCAGCATCAGGCCCGTCAGTCAGGAAGAGATCGACATAGCGATGCACGAGTGCAGCTTTAGCACCAGGGGTGTCGGTGGCTGGGATAATGAAATCGCCAAGCACCTCGACGGTTGCCAGTTGGTGTTCATCCAGAGTCTGAGCCGTCCAGGTTGAGGCGAGGGGTTGAGCCATGGCCGCTACCGAAACCAAGCCTGCTCCTGCCTTCAAGGCCTCGCGTCGAGGAAGTACAAATTCGCTCATCTTAAATTCACTCTATATCAAGTTCCAGGTCTTCAGCAGCCAAGCGTACTCGAAGGAAATTTCCTGAATCCGGTCATAGCGGCCAGAGGCGCCAAAATGCCCTGCATCCATATTCACTTTGAGAAGAATTTCGCTGGGCTTCAAGTTCTTCTCGCGCAGGCGGGCCACCCACTTGGCGGGTTCCCAATAAGAAACACGCGGATCATTGAGCCCGGCAGTAACCAGCATCGGCGGGTACTGAGCTTCGCGGGTGTTGTCGTATGGCGAGTATTCGCGCATGGCGAAGAAATACTCAGGGTCGGACGGATTGCCCCACTCTTCGTACTCGCCCACTGTCAGTGGCAAGGTCGCGTCCAGCATCGTGTGCAGCACATCAACAAAGGGAACATGGGCCAACACTGCGCCAAAAAGCTCTGGCCGCATTGTGATCGCACCACCCACCAGAAGACCTCCCGCGCTTCCACCTTCGATGATCAATTGCGCCGGAGCCGTCCAACCCCCGGCAATCAACATCTCAGCGCAGGCAATAAAGTCAAAGAAACTATTGCGCTTCTTCTTCATGCGACCCTCGTCGTGCCAAGGTTGACCCATCTCAGCCCCGCCCCGCACTTGAGCGATCGCGCAGACCACGCCACGGTCAAGCAGGCTCAGACGCGAAGTGCTGAAAGTGGCATCAGAATTGGCCCCGTAAGCACCATAGCCATAGAGCAGCAAAGGATGTGGCCTCGTGCGATCAAGATCTTTGCTGTATATCAGCACCACCGGCACGGCAACTCCGTCGTGGCTAGAGGCGTGCGTGCGTTCTACCGCATAACGCTCTGGCTGGAATTCACCAGGCACGGGAGTGCGTTTCTTCAACTCGTGTTCGCCACTCTCAAAGTGGAAATCGAAAACGCTGGGCGGGGTTACGGGCGATTGGTAAACATAACGCATCGTGCTGTCTTCAAAGTCGCGGTTGCCACTGAGCCCGACAGAATAAGCGGCCTCCCCAAACTCGATGCTGTGCCACTCCTCATCGCTGGCCTTGCGATAACGAAAGCGACGCAGGCCGCCAACACGCTCCGTGACGATCAAGTAATCCTTGAGCGCGGTTAGGTGTTCCAGATAGATATCCGCGCGATGAGGCAAGATCTCTTCCCATGCGCTCTCAGCCCAATTATCAACGGGTGTGCGAACCAGGCGAAAGTTGCGGCCACGGTCGTTGATGCGCAGATAAAACCAATCGCCCTGATGCGTAAGGTTGTACTCAATGTCCTGCTGTCTTGGGCGAAAGATCTCGAATTGCAAATCAGACGAACTAGCCTCGCAGAGGTAAAGCTCGGTTGTGGTGGAAGACTTGGTCTCAAGGATCAGGTACTGATTGCTTCGTGTTTTGTAAATGTCCACGCGGAAGCGTTCATCGTTCTCTTCAAAAGCAAGCGCATCGGCGCTGGCTGCTTCACCCAGACGATGGCGCAGGATCCGGTGCGGCCGCCTTGCTGAATCGAGCACGTTGTAAAAAAAAGTCCGGTTACCGGCGGCCCACGCTAAAGAATCGTACGTACGCTCGATCCGGTCTGGATGGAGTATGCCGGCGTCGAGATCCTTGATGCGAATGGTGTAGTCTTCGTCGCCTTCAAGATCGGTGGAATAGGCGAGCAGACGATGGTCGGGACTGGTCTCAAGTACGCCGATGCGGAAGTAATCCTGACGCTCGGCAAGTTCGTTTGAATCGAGAAAAACTTCTTCTGCTGCTTCGAGGCTTCGATGCTTTCTGCAATAGATCGGGTATTGCTTTCCTTCTTCTGTCCTCGTGTAATAAAAGTAATCACCGTCCTTTACCGGTACACTCAGGTCGCTCTGCTGAATGCGGCTCAGAATTTCTTCGTAAAGAAATTTTTGCCAGTCTTCTGTGTGCGCCATTGCCGCACTGGTGTGAGCATTCTCCGCCTCAAGATGCGCCAGCAACTCCGGATTTTCTTTGTCGCGTAACCAGGCATAATCATCAACCCACGTTTCTTCGTGGAGGGTGTATTCGACCGGACCCTTTCGAACCAAAAGCACGTGCATACTACTGAGGCTAGCTAAACTCAGTCTATGTCTCGTTGGATTTGCATTTTTCTTTTCACGATTCCGGCTTTTTCTCAGCCACTTTCGATTGTTGGAGACCGCCTGCGCGCTCACATCCGCTTCCTGTCCAGTGACTTGCTCGAAGGCCGCGCGGTAGGCACGCGGGGCGGTGAACTGACAACACAGTATCTAGCCTCGGCCTTTGAGGCCGCTGGTGCCAAGGGGGCCGGTGTTGGAGGCAGTTTCTTCCAGCGGGTACCGCTTTCCGGGGTGCTGGTAAGCCCGTCCTCGCGTCTGACCATTGGCGGCAAGACTCTTGCCTGGCGCAAAGACTTCGTTGGCTCAACGCATACCCAGGAGCAGGCCGTAAGCTTCTCTGCGCCGCTGGTCTTTGCCGGCCATGGAATCCGGGCCCCCGAGTTCGGATGGGATGATTATTCGGGCGTCAACGTGAAGGGCAAGATTGTGATTTTGTTTACGGGCGAGCCGCCGAGCGAAGATCCGAAATTTTTTGCCGGCAAAGCGCTTACCTATTTTGGCCGCTGGACTTACAAGTTTGAAGAAGCCGCACGGCAGGGTGCTGCAGGCGCAATTCTCATCCACACCGAAGAAACAGCATCCTATGGTTGGAACGTTGTCGAAAATTCCTGGGCACGCGAAGATATCCAGCTCGAACGCACAACGTCAGACCCAGCACTTCGTGTAGCCGGCTGGATCTCGAGCGAAGCAGCCAGATCCGCCGGGCTTGACGTCGAAGATCTGCTACGGAGGTCAGACACCAATGGCTTCACGGCGATCCCGTTGGCTCAAACCGCGCGGGTCGACATGAAAGCAGCAATTCGCAAGATCGAATCGCAAAACGTTGCCGCGACAGTGCAGGGTTCTGATCCCGCAGCGGGAGAGGAACACATTCTCTATTCCGCCCACTGGGATCATCTCGGGCTAGCCCTCGAAGGCAATGACCGCATCTTCAATGGGGCCGTCGATAACGCCAGCGGCTGCGCCATGCTGATTGAGTTTGCCCGGGCCTGGGCGGCGATGAGCCCACGCCCTCGTCGAAGCGTGATCTTCCTTGCCGTCACGGGCGAAGAGAGCGGCTTGCGGGGTTCTGACTACTACACGCGCAACCCTTTACTGCCCTTGTCTTCGGCCCTGTTGAACATCAATGTGGATGGCATCGTGCCCGGCGGCAAGCCCGGTGGATTGCTCGCCCTTGGTGCAGACAAAACAGGTGAAGACAAGACAAACGCCTGGCCGCTCATTGAAGAGGCAGCCAGGCGATACGGGATTGCCATGCGACCCGACCCCAGGCCCGAGGCCGGCATTGCGTTTCGCAGTGATCACTTCAGTTTCGTCAAGGCGGGCGTTTCGGCCTTCTCACTAATTCCGGTCGATGTGCCTGGCGACTTCGCTCAAGCTTACAGCCAGAATCATTACCATCAGCCGTCGGACGAATACTCGCCCGATTGGGACATGACATCAAACGAGATCATCGCCAAACTCGCGCTCATGATCGGCGTCAACGCCGCCTCACGGCCTTAGGCGATGCGCTCTTCGCGCCGGCACGACGGAAACTTGCGTGACACCCTGTCGTTACAGCGAGGCATCTCGACAAGATTGGTCTTTGCCACAATCGTCAGCTCGTCTACTGCTTCCACGAGCTTCTCCTCTTTTTTACCGCCGGCCACTTCACGGGGTCCGCGTAGTTTCATCACTGATACCTTTCTCATCTTGACGCCGCTAAAGTATTCATCCAGAGGGAACAGTGCATAGGGTCGCAACTCACGAAACACACGGCCGAGTTTCTCTTGCAACATGTAGACACGATGAAAGAAGGTGCCCTTGTCGATACCTATCTTTTCTATACAGAACTTCCAGTCCGCCCCCTGCAAAAAGTGCCATTTAAATACGTCATACTCATCACGGTTCAAACTACGGCGGCAGACCAGTTCAAAGTCGGCAATATACTCTTCATTGCGACGCCCCCACAGCCGGTGGCCAGTCGGACCCTCTGCATGATCCAGGGTCAAATTGCTGGTCACCCCAGCCCTCTCAACGCAGTGCCGGTAGCGCACAAAGCAGGCGCGAAAAATTGCACGGAATACACATCCGCACGGCTTTGCTTCTTCCTTCACCGGAGTCTTGCGTAGTCCCAACCCACGACAAAAGACACACGACGCGCTTGCTAATCCAATCGTTTCACTTCGAGTCCATTCCATTGGGTTTCCATCCTGATTCTTGTTTTTTTATTTGCTTCGAGCGGCAGTCCGGATTCCCCTCCGGCGCTGCATGATCAATAATTGTATTATTCTCGCAATTATTCAATTATTATTTTCGATAATCGATTTACTGAATCAGGAATATTATTTCAACATGTTGAAAATAAATCTTTTATCAATGATTATATGCATATATGATAAATATTTATCTATTAAATACATTGATATTATTTTGATTTATCGCGCACTATTCTTTTCGCCTCACCGTATACCTCAAGTACTTCGCGAGCCGTACGGTCCCAATTGTAGCTTCGCGATTGGGCATGCCCTTTGGCCACGAGATCACTGCGAAGTTGTTCATCTAAAAGCACTTCACGAATCCCGCGGGCGATATCAAAGACATTTTCGGGATTTACAAGAACGGCAGCTTCTCCCACTACCTCTGGAAGTGAACTGGTGCCAGAGCAAACCACCGGGGTCCCCGACGCCATCGCCTCTAGTGGCGGCAGCCCAAAACCCTCATAAAGAGAAGGAAATACGAATACCGTTGCGGCAGAATAGAAGATGCGTAAGGTATCGAAAGGCACGAAACCGAAGAACCGTACATACGGTTCCATACGGGTTTGGATGACCATTCGTCTGATTTGTGGATGCTTCCACATTTCGTCTCCAATGATGATCAGCCGCAGATCCTTGTAGTCCGGATGATTCTCCAGTTCATTGCGCAGAACAGCAAAGGCCTCCACCAGGCGGGGGACATTCTTTTGCGGACGCACACTGCCTGCGTAAAGTAAAAATGGGTAGCCGATCTGGTATCGCTCAAGCGTCTTCTGCCTCTCTTCTTCCCAGGCCCCATAGGCAGGGCTGCCGGAAGAAGCAAAATGCGAATGCTCAAGAAAGCGTGGGTCGGGAGCAGAGTATATCTGGCGGATCCTCTCATGCGGGATTCTCATCAGATCCTCCACGTCACGCTGTGTCGATTTTGAAACTGCAATGACGTGTTGCGCCCGAAGTAAGCTGCGCCGGAAGCGGAAGAGTCTGTACTGGTGGCGCAAAGAACTGCTGTCGGTCTGCCGCACCTCAGGGAATAACAGGCTGCTCATATCGTGAATCGTTACGATGTAGGGCTGCGGCATGAGCAGCGGTGCGGAATTCAGGGGCACATGGCAGAGATCGGGCTTGAGCTGCCGCAGAAAGAGCGGAAAGCTAATCTGGTTTAGAAGTCCCGAATCGGATCGCGGAAAAACAGCGCGGCGGAAGTTAGCTGGCAATTCCCCAAACTCGCGCAAGTCTTCTTTGCGGCCAGCCAGCACATACGTGTTCTGGTCATCAATGCGGGCCAGCGATTGCACCATATTGCGAATGTACGTGCCAATCCCGTAGTCTCTGGAGTGGCGTACGTCAATCGCGATGCGCATAGTTGCGCTCTAACTGGCGTGGGAAGGTGCCAGCTTCCACGCATAGAGAGGAAATCCTTCGGTCAATGCGTGGACCTTTTTGGCGACTGCGGCGCTTAGTTCTTCACTCGTTGGATCAGCCAGTACCTCGGCGATGAGTTTGGCGACTTGCTCAAATTCCGGCCGGCCGAAACCGCGAGTTGTCAGGGCGGCGGTGCCCAGGCGGATGCCGCTGGGGCTCATCGGCGGATTGACGTCGAACGGAATTGTATTTTTGTTTACAGTGATGTGGGCGCGATCAAGAGCGGCTTCAGCTTCCCGGCCCTTGACGCCCTTCGAGAAGACATCCATCAGTACGATGTGCGAATCCGTGCCGCCAGAAATGATCCGGAAGCCTTCGTTAGCCAGGCCGCTAGCCAATTCTTTCGCGTTGCTCAGAACGTTCTGGATGTAATCCTTAAATTCAGGTTGCATAGCCTCCAGGAAGCAGACGGCCTTGGCCGCAATGACATGTACCAGGGGACCGCCCTGCGCGCCTGGAAAAACATTCCTGTCAATGTCCTTGCCGAATCGTTCGTGCGCAAGGATCAGGCCGCTGCGGGGTCCACGCAGCGTCTTGTGAGTCGTCGATGTAACGATGTGAGCGTGTTCGCATGGATTGGGATAGCCACCACCTGCTATGAGGCCCGAGTAATGTGCCATATCGACAAGGAAGATTGCGCCAACGCTATCGGCAATCTCGCGGAAGAGCTTGAAGTCGATCACCCGCGCATAAGCACTGGCTCCAGCTATGATCATCTTCGGCTTGTGTTCGGTAGCAAGTCGAGCCACTTCGTCGTAATCAATCAACTCATCTTCCTTACGCACGCCGTAAGGAACAATCTTGTAAAGCTTTCCCGAAAAGTTCAGGTGGTGGCCGTGAGTCAAGTGGCCGCCATGAGCGAGATTCATGCCAAGAATGGTGTCGCCTGGCTCAAGTACAGCCGCATAGGCAGCCTGATTGGCCTGCGATCCAGAATGCGGCTGCACGTTGGCGTATTCCGCACCAAAGAGTTTCTTCGCTCGCTCCCTGGCCAGATTCTCAACAACGTCGGAGTGCTCGCAACCGCCGTAGTAGCGCTTGCCCGGATAGCCTTCTGCGTATTTGTTCGTGAAGACGCTGCCGGTGGCTTCGAGAACCGCCTCTGAAGTAAAGTTCTCACTGGCGATCAACTCCAGGTAATTCTGCTGCCTTGCCGTTTCGTGAAGCAATGCTTCAGCAACTTCAGGGTCTACCGTTGCGAGGCTTCTAACCATTCTCTGTGCGTCGTTCATGATTACTACTGTTGGCCTTTCTGGGATTTCTCTAGCGCTTCAATCTTGGCTACACGCCTTGCGTGCCGGCCCCCTTCAAAGGCGGTATGAAGAAACACTTCAGTGATTTTGCGCGCCGTATCTTCATCTGTGTAGTTAGCGCCAATCGCCAGAATGTTTGCGTCGTTATGACGCCGCACATAGCCCACTTCATCTTCACTGGTGCCCAAAGCTGCACGGATTCCATTGATTTTGTTGGCCGCAATCGACATCCCCACACCGCTCGAACAAACGAGGATGCCCTTTTCGACGGCACCCGAGACAACCTGCTCCGACACCTTCTCAGCAAAATCGGGATAGTCGACCGACTCCGTACTGGTAGTGCCCGCGTCAACGACCTCGTGGCCTTCGGCCCTCAATCCGTCGCGCAGCTTTTCTTTCAGAAGGAATCCGGCGTGGTCGGCGCCAATGGCAATCTTCATAGCTCGAAGAACCCTAAGTTTAGCATGCTAGACTCGGTAACTTACCCTCTTTGCAAAGGCCTTTTCCCTCATGTTTTGGAGTCAACTTTTTATCCCCACGTTGCGGGAAGTCCCTGCAGACGCTGAAGTAGCCAGCCACCGTCTTCTCTTGCGTGCCGGCTACATCCGTCCGCTGGGCGCAGGCATTTACAACTACCTCTATCTCGCCCAGCGCAGCATGACCAAGATTCAGCGCATCATCCGCGAAGAGATGGAAGCCATTGGCGCTCAGGAATTTCTCCTCGCCGCCCTCAATCCAGCCGAGATCTGGCAGGAAAGCGGCCGCTGGACAGGCATGGGGCAAAACATGTTCCGCCTCAAGGATCGCTTTAACCGCGATCTCTGCCTCGGTATGACTCACGAAGAAGTCATGACCTCTATCGCTCGTGGCGAACTGCGCAGCTACAAGCAATTGCCGCAAATCTGGTATCAGATTCAGACCAAGTTCCGCGACGAACCCCGCCCCAAGAGCGGCCTCCTGCGCACCCGCCAGTTCACCATGAAGGACTCCTACTCCTTCGACATTGATGCTGACGGTCTTGATGCCAGCTATGAGAAGCATCGTCAGGCTTACTGCAAGATCTTTGATCGTTGCGGCATTCAGTACGTCGTCGTCGACGCTGATTCAGGCGCGATGGGCGGCAGCGCGAGCCAGGAGTTTATGGTTGCCACAGACGCCGGTGAAGACTTCGTTGTCGTCTGCAAGCAAACCGGCTATGCGGCTAACCTCGAGAAGGCCGTCTCCCGTCCGGTTCCGCCTGCGGCGCCCGACGTCGAAGAAGCTCTCGATCCAGTCGAGATCCATACCCCTGCAAAGAAAACCATTGATGAAGTCGCTGAGTTTCTGGGCCTCCCTGTCACCTCAATGATCAAAAGCTACGTCGCCATCGCCGACTACGGCGACAAGCAAGGCCCAGTGCTTGCGCTGCTTCGTGGCAACCATCAATTGAGCGAGACCAAGTTCATCGCCGCGACAGGCTGCAAAGAATACCGCGCTGCTAACCCTGAAGAAATCCACAATCTCTTCGGAGCAGATCCTGGCTCGCTCGGCCCCGTCGGCGTAAAGAACATGCCCATCTTCGCTGATATCGCGCTCGAAGGCCGCAAGAACATGGTCGCTGGCGCAAACAAAGACGATTACCACCTTGGCAATGTCACCCCCGGCGAAGACTTCACTGCAACTTTCGCCGACATCCGTCAAGTCGAAGCTGGCGATACCGAGATCAATACAGGTGCGCCACTTGAGATCTTGAAGACCATGGAGATCGGCCACATCTTCAAGCTCGGCTACAAATATTCGAGCAGCATGGGCCTTGATGTTTTGAACAAAGACGGCAAAGAAGTCAAAGTGATCATGGGCTCTTACGGCATCGGCGTAGAGCGCATCCTCTGCGGTGCCGTTGAGCTATACAATGACGCCGACGGCATCTCGATGCCCGCCTCGATCGCCCCCTTTGAAGTGGTTGTAAGTCCAGTCAACTTGAGCGACGCCGCTCAAAAGCAGGCCGCCTTCGATCTCTACAAACAGCTCAAGGATTTGCGCATCGACGTGATACTTGACGACCGCGATGAGCGTCCTGGCGTGAAGTTCAAAGACGCCGACCTCGTCGGAATCCCCTGGCGCATCACCATCGGCAAAAAGCTCTCTCAAGGCATCGTCGAAGTTGTGGAACGCCGCGGCAAAGTGATGTCTGAAGTTCAACTCGTCGAGGTTGCCGCATGGATCCAGAACCAGATGAAGTAGTGAATTGGGAAGAGGTTCGCAGCCTTTTTCCTTCTCTTGCAAATAAGACTTTCCTCAACTCGGCCACCATGGGCCAGCTTCCGCAATCGGCCTCAGACGCCGTCTTGGCGCATCTCCAGCGCCGGGATTATTCCGCTGCCGTTGACGCTCCAAAGTGGTTTGATGATCTTGATCGTCTCCGCGCCAAGCTAGGCAAGCTCGTGAACGCTACCGCCGACGATATTGCGTTCATCCCCAGTACCGCGCATGGTCTTGCGATCGCACTCAATGGGATCGACTGGAAACCCGGCGACCGCGTCATCACTCTCTCTCCCGAGTTCCCCAATAATACCTACGCCCCTAGTTTGCTCACCCGCAAAGGTGTTGAGTTTATAGAGACACCCATCGAAGACTTCGCAAAACATGTTAACGACCGTACTCGTCTGGTGATGGTTAGTGCTCTCAACTACGTCACTGGCTTCCGTGCACCGCTTAAGGAGATGCGCCGCCTCTGCCCGGGCACCCTCTTCTATGTCGACGCCACCCAGGGCTGTGGTGCGATTGAATTCGACGTGCAAGATCTCGATATCGACATGCTGAGTGTGCACGGTTACAAGTGGATGTTGAGCCCCACTGGCGCTGGTTTCCTCTACGTCAAGCCCAGTGTTCGTAAGTGGCTTGAGCCCAACGTCATCGGCTGGCGCAGCCATCACAACTGGCGGGACTGGTCTAACCTCCACCACGGCATGCCTGAGTTCTCAACTGCGGCCGAGCGCTACGAAGGCTACTTCCCGGCAATGCCGCTTTACTATGCGATGGAGCAGAGTGTCGATCTCTTTTTGAAGCTCGGTGCATCGGCAATCGAAGCCAGAGTCCTCGATCTTGCTACCGCGCTACGCGAAAAAGTAGCAGCTTTGGGTGGCACCGTGGAGCACCTCAACAGCCCAATCCTCGCCTGTCGCTTCCCGCAAATGGATTCCAACCAGATTGCCGCCCGGCTTCAAGAGCGCAACATCATCGTCAGCGCCCGCCACGGCTTGTTACGAGTGAGCGTCCACCTCTACAACAACCAGGAGGACCTGGACCGATTTGCTGAAGGCGTCAATCACGCTATGAATTTTCGGGCATGATCCGCCGCATGAATTCGGCGAACGACGGAACGGTAAACGCAGTATCCCCTTGCGAATCAGTTTGTTCCTCACCGGCCTTGGCCCTGATGCGAGGCGGTGCTTGCTGCCTGCTCTGGCTCCAGCGAAGTATAGCGAGGCATCATCAAATAGCGGCCATAGAAACGCCACAAAGATGTGCGCTTCTAGGCGTAAGCCGCGTCAACCATCTTTTTCAACACAGCGAAATCCTGTGCAACAGCTTTAAGCTCGTCAGGGTTTTCATACTCGACATGCAGCGTCAATGGGCCAGCAAATTTCGCCAGCGACATTCGCTTCAACACCGCAGGCCAATCCACCATTCCCTGCCCAAGCGGGCACCATTTCGTGGTCCACTTGCCATTGTGCTTCTCCCAATAGAAGTCCTTGACGGCAACCATCTTCAGCCGCCGCAGGGCCAGCTCGAGCGACGAGTTCCAGGTCCAGGCCCCACCTTCGGCCGTGGCATGGGCCGGATCAAAATAGAAACCCATATGAGCAGCATCCATAAACTGGATCATTTGCCAGGTATCCCATACGGGTGCTCCAACGTAGTTGCCCGAATGGTTATGTATGCCGCAACAGGTGCTGTAGAGACGGGATAGAGCCGCGAAACCGCTAAGCGCGTTTTGCACTTCCGCAAGCTTGCGGTCCAGGTCTACCGCACCGTCTTTGGCAGTCTGGTAGCGCCAATAGCCGGGCTTCCAGTACGGGATCTTCAACTCTTGCATCTTGCGTAGCGCCGCGCTTGTCTCTAGTGCCTTCGCGTTCAGAAGACCCGTTGTAATCATAGGCACCTTGAGGCCTGAACTTTCAAGAATCGCGACAGCCACTGGAAGATCGTCGGTCACTTTTTCGGGCAAGACGTGGCCACCAGCGCGGACGGTGAGGTCGATCCCTTCAAAGCCAACTTGCTTGGAATACTTGCCAAGTTCCTGGTAATTGAGTTTGGCAGCGTGCTTTGAGAACAGGCAAAGAATCGGTTTCGCCTTAGGCGCTTGGGCCATCAAGAGTGGGGCCGCCGGAGCAGCTAGGAATTCGCGTCGTTTCATGGCAGTTTATATGGGGCTCTGTATTTGTAGCTCAACATCAGGTTGGCGGCTGGGTTAACGGTGAACTTCTCGTTTTTCGAATCCCACTCGAGATAGTTTTTGGTCGTGTAGGCGGCGAATAATTGCCTTCGATTCAAAAAGAGGCCTCTTTCAATTGGATTGAAACAGTCCGAGTATATCCTGTGTTTAGATGAAAATCGCGGTTCTGCTTTTGATGGCAATCGAAATGGCTCACGCTCAGAAGATCCTCGTCCATGCTCACCGTGGCGCACGCGCGGTAATGCCCGAGAATTCGCTTCCAGCCTTCAGGTATGCGCTGGCTCAAGGCGTGGATGCTCTCGAGATGGACCTTGCTGTTACCAGGGACAACATTCTGGTGGTGAGCCACGATCCAGAGTTGAACTCGAAGATCTGTAGCGGCCCGGCTGGGTTGCCGCACGTCATCCGTCAGTTGACGCTCTCTCAGGTGCGTGAATTTGATTGCGGCTCGAAGCAGAATGCAGAATTTCCCAAACAGCAAACCGTGCCCGGAACCAAGGTGCCAACTTTCGCCGAAGTACTGACGCTTGCTAAAAAGTCCAAGGTCGACCTTAATGTAGAGACGAAGATCTTTGCTACGAAGCCAGATCTGACACCCTCACCTGAGGAATTTGCGAGGCTGGTAATTGACGAAGTGCGCAAGCACAAGATGGAATCGCGCCTCATCTTGCAGAGCTTTGACTGGCGCACACTCACGGCGGCAAAGTTGATCGCGCCCAAGGTGCGTCTGTCGGCGCTTTATCCCGACGGAATGCCGGATGTCTCACAGAAGAGAGACTACATCAGCGAGGCGCACGCGCTCGGCTTTGGAATCGTCAGCCCGCACTACCGTCTGACGAACAAGTCAGAAGTGGAGAAGGCCCATAAGCTCGGCATGCAGGTGGTGCCGTGGACGGCTAACGACGCCAGGATCTGGGACCAGTTGATCGAAGCCGATGCTGACGCGATCATCAGCGATGATCCGGCCGCATTGATTGCATACCTCAAACAGAAGGGCCTGCGTTAATGTGGAATCAATGTACTTGCCCTTGCTTTGTCTTGGCCTGATCGCACAGGACCTTGGATCACTTGACGCACCACGCCCAATCCCAGCAGTAGATAGTCTATGGGCCGAGGAGCTCACCTGGATGGAGATGCGCGATGCGATCCAGGGCGGTAAAACTACGATTCTCATAGCGACAGGCGGCATAGAGCAGAACGGCCCCTACGTCGCCGGCGGCAAGCACAACTACGTCCTGCAAACCGTGCTCCCGTACATTGCCCGTTTGATCGGCAACACACTCATTGCACCCATCGTGAAATTTGTGCCCGAAGGCACCATTGAACCCAAGCCAACCGGCCATATGCGTTATCCCGGCACGATCAGCTTGGAGGCGGCCACCTTTGAGGCTCTGCTCATTGACATTTGCCGCAGCTACAAGACACACGGCTTTCGCGACATCATTCTGCTGGGCGATAGCGGTGGCAATCAGCCGGGGATGGAGAAGGTCGCCAAGGCCCTAAATCTTAAGTGGAAAGCGACTCCGGCACGCGTCCATTACTTGAAAGACTACTATGCAAAGGACCCTTGGAGCTATGACTTCCTTAAGAGCCAAGGCATTGTGCAGATCGACAAGACTCCGCCGAAGGGCGAATCCTCTACCCGCCCGGCCCACACCCGCAACGGCATCCATGATGATGTCTATTACGAAGCACAAATTGCCGTGCAGGACCCAAAGCTGATTCGTGCCGATGAGCGAATCAAGGCGGGCCTGATGTCGATCCATGGCGTCAACATGGCACCTGTTGCAAAGACGGTAGAGCTAGGCAAGAAGCTAGCCGCGTATCGCGCGGAGATTACAAAAAAAGCATTCGAGAATTCGCAGGCGCAGTTGCGAGGCAAGCGCTAGCTGGTCAGCAATTTATTTGGATCGGGGGTGGAGGAGTCTCTACACTTTATGATGTAAGCTTCGGCAATACAGGAATCGGAGCACAATGATCACAAACCAAGAGACTGGGACGCGTGTGGATGAAGTTGCGGCAGGTATCTATCGCATCTGTACGCCGATGGACGTGATTCCAGGGGGCTTTACCTTCAATTCGTATTTGATCGACGACGGCGAACCAATGCTGTTTCACACAGGTTACCGGAAGCTGTTTTCAGTAACACTCGAAGCTATTGGAAAGGTGATGCCAGTAAGTAATCTGCGTTGGATTGGCGGCTCGCATTTTGAAGCCGACGAATATGGGGCGTTGAATCTGCTGCTGGAGGCGGCTCCACAGGCTACGGCATTTGGATCTGAAGTCGGAGTGCTGACAAGCCTGAACGACTATGCCGTGCGGCCCGCGCGTGGTCTTGCCGATGGCGAGGAGTTTTCGATTGGAAGCCGCCGGATGAAGTGGATCAACACTCCGCACGTCCCGCATGGCTGGGATTGCGGAGTACTCTTTGATCTGTCCACTCAGACGCTGCTGTGTGGAGATCTGTTTACGCAGCCTGGTTCGGATTTACCGGCGGTGACAGAATCTGAGGTGCTTGGTGCGAGTGAAGGAATGCGCAGCATGATGGAATACTATGCCCATGCGACCAACACAACAGACATTTTGGGAAAGCTGGCTAAGCTCGGTCCGGCTATGTTGGCCTGTCAACACGGGAGTGCCTATCGCGGCGACGGCGGGGCGTTGTTGCGGGAACTGGCCAGCCGGATCGGGTAACATTTTCACCAGGATTACAAGCAGGACGGCTTCACTAAGCTCTTCTAAGCTTTCAGCTTCTTGCGGATCTTCTGAATTGTAGCCTCACGCTGGTTGGCGCTCCAGGTGTCTTCGATTTCCTTTTCACTTAAGCCTGCGACTCGTCCCAACAGAATGTACGCTGGCAGCGCATGGGGCAGATGCTTCCACATAGCCATCTCGGCCAGGGCAGGTATGCCGCGCTCCCGCATATGTCGAATCAGCTTTTCATCGCGGGCGGTGGTGAGCGGGATTAGCAGGTTCATCGCATTCATGCGATCCTTCCAGGCCACGCTGTTCAGCATCTCGACAAACCAGGTGGTCAGGACGCGGATTTCAGCATCAGGATGCGCTGTAGCGTAGAAGGCGAGCGGGGCCAGGCTGCGCAGGGATGCGGCACGTACTTCCTGGTCTGGGTCTCGCAAGGCAAGTTGCAAGTCTTCTATGATTGCCTGTGCTTTGGGGCCATAGCCGAGAATTGCTGCGGCCACGCGACGATCATCTGGGTCGGCGCTTTCGCGAACGATCTGGCGCAGAATCGCCTGATGCTCTTCGGCGATAGCGGGGAGTTGGAGCTGGACATCCCGTGCACCGGCCTCATCGAGAAGTGTGAAGCCCTGAGACCAATCCTCGCGGGTGTCGCCCTTGCGGGTGGCCTCGGCGGTGGCGGCAATCAATTTCTCATAGATGGCACCGACGATTTCCGGTAGCTTGAGGTTTTCGTTCCTGGGCTCTTCGCGGATGTCGAGATGGGGACGTCCGCGTTCTTCGACCCCAACGTAGAAGATGGCTTTGCCCTCTTCGCAGCAGATGGCTTCGACATTGGCCCGCAGGATGCCCTTGAGCCCAACAAGCAATTCTTCGAGGTCTCCTTTAGATGGGGGCAATGGATCCCCTTCGGCGATCTTGAGTTCTTTGCGCAGCTTCTCAGGCGTGAAGGCCTTGTTGCCGTAGGTGTCGATGATCGCGATGGTGGGGGCCGTCTGAGCGGTCGCGTGGAGGCACACAAGTACCCCCACGAGAAAATACTTCACTATTTCAGTGTGACGCGATTAGAGAGCAAGCGTTACAAAGAACATCAGTGCACCGGCTACAGGCAGCAGCAGCAATGCCTTTTTGAGGCCCGTTGCCTCACCGCCAGCTACCCCGCCGATGATCGGTGAGCTGGCCACAAGGCCCAGCCAGCCGCAGGTCACAGCCGCGCCAATCGCGGATGCTGTGCCAGTGGGGAACTTGGCTCCCACAAGGCTGAGTGCAGTCGGGAAGACCGGTGCCATCGCCACGCCCGCAAGGAAGACCATGGCCCAGGCAAGGTTAGCGTCCTTGAACTGAAGCATCAGGTAAGTTGTGACAGCGATCATGATCGAAGAGCCCATGAGCAGCGTCGCCGGAGGGATGTCTTTAAACATCGGAACCAGGGCAACCACCAGACGGCCAGCCAACAGGCCGAGTGCGAAACCAAAGGAAAGGATGTTGAGGGCCTTCTTCTCGTTGATGCCTTGCGCGATCAGGTGCTTTACAAGCCAGTTCCATACGCCGACTTCAGCAGCGACATAAAGGAAGAGAAGCATGGCAGGCAGGAAGAGGCCGGGGTTAGCCAGCAGCGATGGCACATCAGAGAATTGAAACTGTACAACACCCGTTGGCAGCGGCATGTCGGTCGCAGAGTGCAGAGCAAGGGTAGCCACGGTGAGGGCGGCAGTGAGGTTGCAGAGGCGGAAGGAATTGCCCCCCAGCAGGTTTGCCGCAATAAATGGCGTCGCGATGCCGCCAAGACCAAAGAATGTGTTGAAACCGTTGAAGAGCGCGGTAGGATTGTCGGTCTTGACATCGTTAACCAAGGCATTGGCACCGGCGACGATGACCCCGCCACCGACTCCAAGAATCAACATGTAGAGGCGAATGCTGCCAAAGCCTTTGGCGCGCGGCAAGAGGAAGAGCGCAAGCGCGATCAGGCCGAGGCCGAGCACCATACCGACTTTTTTACCCTGTAGGTCAATGAGTGGCCCCTGCAAGAGGGAGCCGATTACCAGCCCTATGGCCTGCGTCATGGCGATGGTGCCATTTTGCGCGGTAGTGAGGCTGAATCGCTTCGATAAATCGGGCAAAATACTGCCCAGCATCGCGGCGATCATTCCGTAAACGAAGATGGCCATGACTGCGGCCACAATAAGCATGTTGAAATCCATAAACCACGTCAGCCTATCACACACTCTGATTACTAGTGATGATCATCGGGATATTCAATGCGATTGAGCTCGAATCGCTGAGGCGTTAATCTTCTGGGCGCTTCAGGAGTTGACCTATCTGTACTCCCAGTTCGAGATCCGAGATATGGCCAAACCGTTGCATGCGAAGCTGCCCCTCGCGATCCATCAGCAAGAGCGTTGGGGTGCCCTGCATGGCATAGCGCTCCATTGTGCGGGGAATCGAAGATTGGCCGGGTTTGTCGATAGCGACAGGGAAGCCCAACTGATACTCATGAGCGAATACTTCGAGCGACTGGCGGCCCATGGCGTGATGATGTTCGAATACGGTGTGCAGGCCCAGCACTACCAGATCTTCCTTTGTGAAATGCTGCCGCAATTGCTTAAGTTGCGGCAGCGCCATTTGAACGCAACCAGGGCAGAGCATTTGGAAGGCCAGGGCCACTATGACCTTACCTTTGAAATCTTCGAGCCGCGTACCGGGTGGAGCATTAAGCCAATGCTCTACCTCCCACTCAGGCGCCATTCGCAGCATTTAGAAGTCTCCTGCGGCTTCGGGTTGACCGGTCTGCTTGCTGCCCAAGTTGTAAACCTCACGAAGATTCGAGGCGGCGAAGCCACACCAAGCATCGGGAACGGCTTCGATCTGACCTTTTAAATCTTCTCGCGAGTATAGAACGGATTGCTTCAGTAATTCCAGATGAGCACGCAAGGCAAGGCTGACCATTCTGAATCCTTGCGCAATTTTTTGGGCTAGTGTCGAAACGTTAGAATCAGGTATTGCTTTGGACTCCTAGCAAATACTAATTTGGAATGAATGCACTGTCAATATGAAAATTTTGACTGTGCTTGTTGGCCGCCCTCAATCCCATGAAAGGATATTCCCAGCGGCTTAGTATGATGTGGTTCATGCGCAGTCTTTCACTTCTTCTTTTTGTTTCCATGCTTGGGTTTGGACAGCCGATGACCAGGCAGCGGCAGGTGGACAAAATCTTCTCTGCCTTCAACACCAATACGCCGGGGTGCGCAGTGGGCGTGTCTCAGGCTGGAAGAGTGGTGCTGACGGGTGGCTACGGAATGGCCGACTTGGAGCGGGCGACCGCGATTAGTCCGGAGACTGTTTTTGAGAGTGGCTCGGTAGCCAAACAATTTACAGCGGCGACGCTGATCCTGCTGGCGCAGCAGGGCAAGATCTCGCTTGACGACAAGCTGGGAAAGTATCTGCCGGAGTTGACCGGGGCAACATCTGGAGTCACGATTCGGCAAGTGATGAGCCATATCAGCGGGATTCGGGAGTGGCGGCCGGTGGCGACCTTTAGCGGCCGTGATGAGAATGATTTTGTCTTTTCAAACAAGGATTTGCTGCAACTCGCTTCGCGGCAGAAGGCATTGAATTTCGATCCAGGTAGCGCTTACAGTTATTCCAATACCGGCTACAACATTGCGACGATTCTGATCGAGCGCGCGCTGGGCAACGGCATTACCTTTCAGGCTTACACGCAAGAGACTATTTTTGGGCCGCTGGCCATGACCAGTACCAAGTGGAGAGATAACTTTCGAGCGATCGTGCCCGGCAGAGCGCTGGCGTATACGCGCCGAACCGATGGGGTGATTGAGCAGGCGACGCCGATAGGCAACATCATCGGTGCAGGTGGATTACTGACGACCGTTGCGGACTTACTCAAGTGGAATGAGAATTTCGTTGAAGCAAAGGTAGGCGGCAAGGAGATGGTAGAGCTGCAACAGAAACGGGCGGTGTTGAACAACGGCAAGACGATTTCTTATGCCGCTGGATTGCAGGTTGGCGTTCTCGATGGTTTGCGTGAGGTGGCTCACTCTGGGGCCACGGGCGGGTATCGGACCTGGTTGGGAAGGTATCCAGATCAAGCACTTTCTGTTGCGGTGCTTTGTAACTCGGCACAAGCAGTGCCTACAAGTCTGGGCCGCGAAACGGCGCGGCTATGGACCGGGGCGGTAAAGCTAAACGCGATGCAGACCAGCGCAATGAATGCGCCAGAAATGGCCGGGTTGTACCGGAAGCTTCGCGATAACTCCGCTGTCGAGGTGAAGGTGAAAGATGGGCATCTGGTCTTGCCGAATGGCTCTGCGTTAACTCCTGGTGAGGGAGGACGGCTTTTGATTCCCGGCGAAAACGGGGATACCGTCTATGAGAAGGTTGAGGCGGCAACGCCGATGGCTCGTGAACTGGCTTCGTTCGCTGGTGAGTATTCGAGCTCGGAGACAGCTTCAAAATTGCTGGTAGCCGTGAATGCTCGTGGCAAGTTGACGATGCGAATTGGCGGGGCCGGGCTGATCGAATTGACTCCGACCTTTCAAGATGCTTTTGCCTGCACGGAAGGCTCAATTCTGTTTCGTAGGGATGCAACAGGCAGGGTAGTGGGCTTGAGCGTTGGCGACGACCGGGTTTGGAATCTGCGCTTTGAGCGGGTGAAGTGATGCGTCTGTTTTTGTTGCTGGCCTTTGCCGGATTGATTGCGGCTAGCGATCTGCCTTGGCGGATGGGTGATTTGCGAAAGACACCTCAGAGTTGGGAGGCGCATACTGAGGAGGCAGGAGTGAAGGCGGTTTGGATCGCCGGACCTTTATACAAGGGTAAGGCGACCAGAGCTTTTGCCTACTATGCCGTACCAGCGGGAAATCCTAAAACGCCAGGGATGGTGTTGTTGCATGGCGGAGGCGGAACGGCTTTTGCCGAGTGGGTGAGAATGTGGAATGCGCGTGGGTTTGCGGCGATTGCCGTGGATACGGTGGGGACGTTACCTTCACGCGTCGAGGCTGGGCAGCTTTGGAATCCAAAGCGGGCGCGGCATGAGTTTTCCGGGCCGGCTGGATGGGGGGATTTTGCCAATGTCGATTCTGCGATGACCGATCAGTGGACATATCACGCGGTTGCGATGTCGGTGGCGGCGCATTCGTTTTTGCGGGCGCAGCCGGGCGTCGATAGCGGCCGGATTGGATTGACAGGGATTAGCTGGGGTGGTTATCTGACGAGCATTGTGACCAGTATCGATTCGCGGTTGCGCTTTGGGGTTCCGATTTACGGGTGTGGGTATCTGGGGGAGGATTCGGCGTGGCTGAAAGACTTTGCAAAGTTGGGCCCTGAGCGGGCCGCGAAGTGGTTGAAGCTCTGGGACCCTTCTGCCTATTTAGCCCGTGCCAGGCGCCCTTTGTTCTGGATCAATGGGACAAATGATTTTGCTTATGTGATGCGGTCGTGGCAGAAGTCTTACCGGATGCCTCGTGGGGAACTGGCGCTGAGTTTGCAGGTGCGGATGAAGCATAGTCATCCAGATGGTGCCCAGCCGCAAGAGGTATTTGCTTTCGCAAAAGCGAAGTTGATGGGTGGGCCTCGGCTGGTTGAGATTTCCAAGCAGGGGCCGGGGTGGGCAGTTTATTCGCGCGAGTCGCGACCGGTGAGGGCGGAGCTCTGCTTCACTCGCGATACGGGAAGGTGGCAGGATCGCAAGTGGGAGACGGTGCCGGCTAGCATCGATGAGAAGGCGCGACGGGTGAGTGGGGTGGTGCCTGACGGGGCTTCTGTTTATTACCTGAATCTGGTGGATGCGGCAGGGCTGATTGTGTCCACCGAGCATGTGGAATTGCGCCACTAACCATAAATCAGGCTGGGGAGAGCGTAAAGCGGTTTCAGCCAAGCGACGAAGTCTTCGGGATCTGTGAATGTTCATTCCCGGAATATGGTTGTCCTGGCGAAGCTAAGCTTTTTTGAAGCCCGCCAATCTGACGTTTGAAGAGGCGGCGGTAGATTGAAGGTCTTGAGCTTGAAGAGTGGGCCTGGCTTAAGGAGAGATAGCGTTGATTGAATATCGAGTTGGCAATGAACTGGATCTGGATGTAGTGATTGATCTCTATCGCGCGTCGACGCTGGGAGAGCGGCGTCCGGTAGCTGACCGGGCACGGATGGGGCTGTTGGTGGCAAACGCGAACCTGGTGGTGACGGCCTGGGACGGAGATCTGTTGGTGGGGATCTCGCGGTCGCTGACCGACTTCGTTTACGTGACTTATCTTGCGGATCTGGCGGTGCGTTTATCGCACCAGCGGCTTGGTATCGGCAAGGAGTTGATTCGCCGAACCCAAGCTGAGGCTATGCAAGCCAACATCATTCTTCTCGCAGCCCCCAAGGCCGTGGCTTATTATCCGCACATTGGATTTGAGCAGCACGGGTCGGCCTGGATGCTGAAGGCAGCTATCTCGCTGCTGTAGGCCAGACAACGCCCTGATCCTTCCGGGTGACCGGGGAGATTCCTTTGAAGTGA
>JAYSVS010000101.1:0-48852 GCA_043718395.1 Acidobacteriota bacterium | reverse complement strand
ATCAGCCGGACGGGTAACAAAATCGCCGGAAAACCGAACACCGGAGGCCCGTCCGGCCGATGCGAACTTTATCATTAAGAAATTTTGTAGCTCTATCTCTTTTGTTTGCAGTATTCGATCCCTAATCGCACTGTAAGCCCAAATCTGCCTCTGATAGATTCTTAGCGGTAGAAAACGAAAACTTCGCACCGGATGACATCTCTTCATAAGTCGAAAGTGCGAAAGCGACCGTACGAAAACCAAGTGCAGAAAAACGCCAAACGAAGCCAAATTCCAAATCGAATGCGTTTCTGCTCCAGCTATTTGACATCCTGCAAGATCGCAACACAACAACCAAAGCCCAAAGTCTGTCCGGCGGTCAATTTACAGACCGCCGGACTCAATTGCCTCCATAGGCTTAACACCAGCCACCAAATCCGATACACTCTCCCCATGTCTCAAACAGCAGACCTCAACCGGCTGCAGTTCATCGTCGATCCAATTACCTTCTTCGTGAAGAGTCTGATCGCGGGCCTCTCGGCCATCATCTATATCCCTGCCCCAGAGCAAGTTACCAACCTGTTGAAGTACGCTGCTTCCTGCATGCGCTTCCCGGATGGCACCGCTGTTGCATATACGGGATCTCCGGCCGACATCAAAGAACCACTCATTCCCATCACAATCCTGATATGGGCACAGTTCATTCTTCACAGCATCTTCGAAGATCCTTTCATCGAGTTGGGCCTGTCTATCGCCTTCGGCCTGGCCACGGGTTTTGTCTCCTATCAACTCCTCCGGGTCATCACTCCGCATCTGCTCACAAGCAACGGTAGCCGGCTCAACTTCAGTGCCACTCTGGAAGAGTTCTTAAGATGGCAGATCATCATTCTCGCCTGCTCGGTTGGCCCTGCCGTTCTCGGCATGATCCTCCCATCTAGCGGCTTCTTTGCGGCATTCGCAGGCGTCATTCTTAGCCTGGTTTCGCTACTTCTGATCGTGCTGGTTCTGATCCCCTTTTACCAATTCATCGCCTCTAAAATAAGCGGCGGCTCACGTCTCGCCAGCTTCCAGGTAGAGCCAATCGAAATGATCGCAATGTACATCGGCTTCATTCTCTTCTCACTCTTGATCATCACCATCCCCTGGTCTATCGCCTGGTACGCCAAGTGGCTCATGAGTCGCTTCTCTTTACCAGCCCGCTCAGCAGTGGCAACAGGCGGATATTCTAGTTAGCATGCGTTTTGTTCTAGCCCTGATGCTCTCTGCCGCCGAGCCTCAGTACACATCCCTCAAACAAGTAACCCCCGCCAACGTCAACAACCTCATCAAGGCCTGGGAATACGACACCAACGACGCCTTCCCCGGCTCTGAGATCCAGTGCCGCCCCGTCTTCTCAAACGGTATCCTCTACGCCACCACCCCCAAAGGCCGCCTCGTCGCTATCGACGCCGCCACCGGCCAGGAGAAGTGGTCCTTCAATCCCAACCCGCCCACACAACGCAACAGCAAATTCCGCAACCGCGGCATCACTCTTTACAAGAACGGCACAACCGAACGCGTCTTCTACGGCGTCCGCCAATTCATCTACGCCGTCGACGGCAAGACCGGCAAACTAGTCTTCTCCTTCGACCTCCGCGAAGGCCTCGGCCGCCCCGCGCAAACCCTCTCCGTAACCAACACCACCCCCGGCGTAGTCTTCAACGACCTCCTCATCCTCGGCACCCTCGTCAGTGAAGACCTCCCCTCCGCGCCCGGCTTCATCCGCGCCTGGGACGTCAACACAGGTAAGCTCCGCTGGACCTTCCACACCATCCCACAGCCCGGCGAATTCGGCTACGACACCTGGCCCAAAGGCGCACACGAAATCACGGGCGGCGCTAACTCCTGGGCCGGCATGACACTCGACTCCAAACGCGGCATTGTCTATGTCCCTACCGGCAGCGCCAGCTACGACTTCTACGGCTCAAATCGTATCGGCGACAACCTCTTCGCCAACTGCCTCCTGGCCCTCAACGCCGCAACCGGCGAGCGCAAATGGCACCACCAGTTCGTCAAGCACGACGTCTGGGATCGAGACCTTCCTACAGCCCCAGTTCTGGTCACTCTCAAGCGCGATGGCAAACCGATAGACGCTGTAGCCCAGGCCACCAAATCCGGCTTCGTCTATGTCTTTGATCGCGATTCGGGCAAGCCCCTCTTCGACATCGTAGAACGCGAAGTACCCGCCTCCGACATCCCCGGCGAACAGCTATCCAAACGCCAGAGCTTACCTGTAAAGCCACCTCCTTTCGCACGCCAGCAAGTGACAGAGGCAATGCTCTCCCACCGCACTCCAGGCACCTTCGCCGCCGTCGCGGAACACTTCGCCAAACTCAAAACCGGCCCCCAATTCACCCCGCCCACCATGGAAGGCACGCTTATCTTCCCCGGCTTCGACGGCGGTGCCGAATGGGGCGGCCAGGCCTTCGATCCCGAAACCGGCTTCTTCTACGTCAACTCAAACGAGATGGCCTGGATCCTCCGCATCGTTCCCCGCCCCGGAGGCAACGCCGATGGCAAAGCCCTCTATCTCAAGAACTGCGCCAGTTGCCACCGCGCAGACCTTGTCGGCACCCCACCCGAATTCCCAACCCTCATCAATATCGGCAAGAAACTCTCGACAGAAGACCTCGGCAACGTCATCCGCAACGGTTCCGGCCGCATGCCAGCTTACGCCAATCTAAGCCGCCTCGAACTCAGAGCCCTGGTCAACTACGTCGCCACCGGAGCCAACGAACGCGTAGCCGCCACAAGCCAAACGCTCAACCCGCAACTCCCCTACACGATGGACGGCTACAACAAATTCCTCGACCCAGACGGCTACCCTGCGATAGCTCCTCCCTGGGGCACCCTCTCCGCGATAGACCTCAACGCAGGCACCATCGCCTGGCAGATTCCCCTGGGCGAACACCCCAAGCTCAACCAGCCAGACACCGGCAGCGAAAACTACGGCGGCCCCATCGTCACCGCCTCAGGCCTCGTCTTCATCGCCGCCACCAACTTCGACAACAAACTGAGAGCCTTCGACAAGAAGACCGGCAAGCTCCTCTGGCAAACAGATCTGCCCGCTGCCGGCAATGCCACGCCAGAAATCTACGAGTGGCAAGGCCGCCAGTACATCGTCATCGCCTGCGGCGGCGGCAAGAGCGGTGCCCCCTCCGGCTCCAAGTATTTAGCCTTCGCCTTACCCAAACCATAAATTTCTTGTCAACGCTTTGCCCCTGGTAAACGTTCTAATTGCAGAAGAAAGATGTTCGAGCTCACTGCACAATTCGATTTCGTCCTCGAGGCCACCACGCCAGTACAACTCGACGATCTCATCGAGCTCCACAAGGCGATGGTCTTCCGCACCGCCTGGCGCATCCTCGGAGAAAAATCAGACGCCGAAGACATCACCCAGGAAGTCTTCCTCCGCCTTCACAAAACGAATGAAGAACCCACCGCCCCCTGGATCTACCGCATCACAGTGAACCTCTGTCTCGACCAGATCCGCAAGCGCAAGCCCCAGGCCAGCGAAGCAACTCTCGAAACCTTACAAGCCCCACAACGCAACCCTGAGCAACAACTGGACCTCGAACAAAAGCAGCAGCGCCTCGCCCGTCTGATCACCCGTCTCCCAGACCGGGAACGCGCCTGCCTCGTCCTGCGAGACCTCGAAGGCCTCAACAGCCGCGAAGTTGCAGCCATCCTCGACTGCACCGAAGAAACCGTCCGCACTGCTATCCATCGCGCCAAGGAGAAGCTCAGGCAATGGATGATCTAGACCTCCTCCTCACCAACCTGCGCAACGAACCCCTCCCCGAGGATTCGCTAAACCGCATCGCCCCGCGCGTGTACAAAACCCTGCGACGCCGACGCCTCACCAGTTATACGCTGGCCGCAGCAGCCCTACTCGCAGCCACCATCTTGAGCCTGCCCTCAAGCCACCCAGACGTTCCTTTACCCGATCCAGGCAAAGCCATCATCTCCGTGCCGGATCTCTTCATGCCAGCCCCCGCGCCCGCCACCCTCTCTTCTCGCCGCGCAAAACCCAAGGCCAAGATGCTTGACGAACACACCGTCCAGTTGGCCTCCACAGACAGCAACGTAATCATCTTTTGGAGCCTCGAATGAAACCCCTACTTCTACTATTGATGTCCACCCTACTCATGGGCCAAGTGAACCGGCCAAGCCGAGTCATCGAATACGAGCCAGATGGCTCAGACCAGGCCGAACGATTCGCTAAAATCTTTCAGCTCTCGAACGTCTACTATCACTACGATCCAGTCCTCAAAATAGTCACACTATTCGCTGACTCTAAAGAAAAGCTCGACGAATCCGAACAACTCTTTCGCCGCTACTACAAACCCCGGCAGACCAATGCTGCAGCGGATCGCAACATCGAAATCACCCTCAACATCCTTCACGGCAAATCAGGCCCTGCAGAAAAAGGGGATGCCCCTGCGTCGCTAAACGCAGTAATTCAGCAGCTAAAACAAGTCACCAACCTCACCACCTTCAACAATCTCGAAACTCAAATCCTGAGAATCCGCGATGGCAAGAGAATCGAATCCTCAGGTGTTTTGGTCTGGAAAGACGTCCCAGAAAGCGCCGCTCCCAATTACAACCTCCGAGCCGATCTCGCGCTCACAGGTCAATCCATCAAATTCAATGATGTCCGGGTGGGAGTCCGCATGCCATACAAAATGGATGAGACGCACTATCAATTTCGCGAGGTCGGCATCAATACTTCCCTCGACATGAAGAGCGGCCAGCAAGTAGTAGTCGGCAAGACCAACGCCTCATCCAAAGACGGAGCTCTCATCTTCGTAATCTCCGCCCGCATCGTTGACTAGCCTCTCGCACTTCACCCTAGTGAACAGGCAGCACAACCGAGTCATCGGCAATCTCAATCGCATTCAGCATGGCATTGTTCACCCGTGGCTCAAAGTCGAAAATCAGTTTCGACCCAAGATTCGGTTCCAGCCCATGAAATGTCTCCACAAGTACCCGGTCCTTCGGGTTCCGCTTGAAGATATCTAAGCCTTGGAGCAGAGGCTTGAAATTGCAGAAAACATCAAAAATCCTGTTCCCCGCCCCGCCAAGACCGGGCCGGTCCGGACCCCACCAATACTCAACAAAGAACAGCCGCGCCTGATACTTGCCCGGCGGCACCGGAATCGAATACGAAAACTTCCCGTAACGCTCACCCCGATACAGATCGGGATCTCTCACCGAAGGCGCACCAGTGGGCCGCGTGATTTGAAAGCCCCCCCGGTAATAGTGATCCGGCTCCCACATATCGTTCAGTGAATCGCGATAGGGATGCGGGCGGCAGACGATCCGCAATGGCCGCATCTTGCCCTCAACGCCGGGCCGAATCACAATCGCATTCACAAAGGCCTTACCTACCAAACTCGGCTCAAACCACAAATGCAACTTGCCATCCTTGGCAGGCCGTATGTCTTTAAACACCCTTGCCGTAGCCGTATTCGGATCATGCGCATCACTCAACACATCGAAGTTGGTAAGCTCAACCCGCCCATTGACGTGGAAATGGAACTGCCGTGTCGTCTCTCCCCCGCCAAGTACATTCCCTTCGCCAAAAGCAGTTTCGGCAAAAAAGAGTGTAAGTTCATATACTCCGGGATTCAATGGAATATCGTACTTGAAATCGCCTTCCCGCATACTGGCAAAAAGGTTGTTGTCAAAGCCGCGCGTTTGAATCTCGGATTCAACCGAAATCGGCTTACCGCCAGTAAAAAAGTCATCTCCCTGCCACACCATTCCATAGCGATCCGGGTAACGGCCCTTAGGCCTTCCTGCCAGAATCCGGTACTCCGCCCCATTCCCAACCATAGGCTGACGTTGCACCTCGCCCGCATTCACAAGCGTTGCTGCCACATCAGTCACCCCACTCGTCGAAGGACGATTCAACCCCCACCAAACCACTCCCGCAACCAGCAACATCACAATCGCGGTCGCGACAAGCATTGAATTCACTCCAGCTTGCCGCCACTTCACCCGCACCCAAATTGAATCTGCCTCTACCGCTTGCTCCACCGCAATCACGCCGCCCGGGTCCACACTGGCCGCAATAAATTCCGGCACATAAGACTTATCAGGCAACGTAATCTGGATTGGGTCTCCCACGCCGCGTCCCGCATAGTACTCTTTCAAGCGGCGACGCAATCGATGCATCTCCACTCTGACAATCGAGTCTCGCTTCGGATCAAAGTCCTCGCGACGGTCCAGCGCCTCTGTCGCGATTGAATATTCCTTAACCAAATTCCCTTTCCCCAAAAAGTACTGCTGGCAAAGGTACTTCAGAATCTTCTCAAGATTGGGGCTCCGGTGAAATTCACCCGAAGCAATCAGCCGCTCAAGCGACTGCTGCTCGTTGGCAAAGCCAGCCAGTCCAAGCATAGCTTCAGGTTTCGAATTCGAATCACCCGGCGGCAGGGCCGAGTTCGGTAAGAGTCCCATGATTTCCAGGTGGATCTTATCACGACTCTAAGGGAGCGAGAAGGGGTCCGTTAACACTATGTTAACGCACCGAAATGAGGTTAACGATTCCAACAATCGCATCAAATTACCTACCTGGCTCTGCAATCACGTGGTATTTGCTCAATTCCAGTCCAGTCAGCCGCTGCACTTTGCCAGAGGGCTTAGGCCAAACAATCTCCACCCACTCCAGCTTCCCACTCACCCCAAGACCCAATACCTCCCGCGGATCATGGCTCGATAAATAACTCCCCCCGCTATTCTTGAGCCTCGTATACCGCTTGCCATCCACCATCCAACTGATCTTGGCTCCGATGCCCTCGCGATTGCAGGTCTTCCCCTCCAGCTTCAAACCCACCCAGCGATTCCCAGCCGCTGCATTGTTTTTGAGCAGCACCGGTGCCTCGCCGTTGTTGGCTACCAGCACATCCAGCCGGCCATCATTGTTGAAATCGCCAACAGCAAGTCCACGCGACGGATAGGACTTCTTAAAAACCGGCCCCGCTGTACTACTAATGTTTTTCAGCACCCCAGCCGTATTCTGAAACAACAATAACGGCTCCTTATATTTCACCTGCTGCGAATACTGTTCAATCATGTCGTCCGGGTGCCCATTCGAGAGAATCGCATCCACCCATCCATCGTTATCAAAATCGAAAAACTTCAAACCCCAACCGGACAAAAGCCGCGTCGCTTGCGCCACAGAATGCTTGTGAGCCGTATCCACAAAACTCTCGGTCTTATTGTTCTGATAGAGCGAAAACATCTCTTGATCCACATTGGCGACAAACAGATCCTGCCACCCGTCATTGTTCACATCAAACGCATCCACCCCCATGCCAGACCGTGGCTGCCCGCTTCCGCTAAAGGCCACCTCGGCCGACAAACCAACCTCCTCCCACTTGCCATTCCCGCGATTCATGAATAGAAAATTCTGCACGGTGTCGTTCGCTACAAACAGGTCCATATTGCCATCGTTATTCACATCGGTCGCCACAACACCCAGCGCCTTCCCCAGGCTCGATTCAATATCGGTCCCCTTGCTCACCAGCTTGAAGGTCCCATCCCCGTTGTTGTGAAACAGAAAGCTGCTGGTTGGCTTGAACACGCGAGGCACGCAATAATACTTACGCCCCATCGTGTTATCTCCGCACGAAAATCGATCCGTAGCGCTGTACTGCACAAAGCTGCACAGGAATAAATCAAGCTTCCCGTCATTGTCGTAATCAAACCAGACCGCAGAAGTCGTCCACCCGTTCATCAACTCTGGAATCGCCAATCCAGACTTTGCCGTGATGTCAGTAAACGTCCCATTGCCATTGTTCTTTAGCAAAGTGGGAGCGCCATAAGCAGTAATCAGGATCTCAGGGAATCCATCATTGTCAAAATCCGCGCAAGCCACCCCCTGCCCAAACGAATTGGACATCGGGATCCCAGCCTGCCTGGTGACATCGGTAAACGTGCCATCCCGGTTGTTCTTGTACAACGCATGAGACAGCGGCTGCCTGGGCTTAAAAAAGTTCGATGGGCCTGTGTTCACCAGAAATAGATCCATCCACCCGTCGTTGTCATAATCCAGAAAAGCGCAACCGGGAGGCATCGTCTCAGGCAGATACCGTTCCGCCGACATCGCGTTGGTATGCACCCACTGGATGCCACTTACAGACGCCGGCACCTCTTCAAAAAGAGGCACCTCCGCAGCCTTCACAGAAGCGGCACCAAACATTGCGAACAAGTTTCTTCGAGTGATGCTCATGCTAGTCCATCGTAACGAAGATGCTCTGCTTCACTGCCTGTTGGCCTTGCAGAGCACGCACTTTCACTTCATACAGCCCCGGCTGGAACGAGCCCAGGGGAATCGTCGCGATATAAGGGATCCGTCCATCGGCCTGCACCGCCGGCAACGCCACCTTCCCTCCACCCACCAGTTTGTCCTCAAGAAAGAACTCAACAACGGCGTCGGTCTGTCCTCCACCGGCCACTGGGTAGAGCGTAAAGAAAAAGCTCAGTGCATTCTTCCCACCCACGGGCACCCGGTCCACAAGCGTCGGCACCGCCCGCTTCGTACCCACCACAAACGGATCCTCGCCCTGCGCATCCTCAAGCCGCCTCACCAGCGTAATCGAACTCAAGCCAAGCTTCATCGCATCCGGCACAGGAACCACCAGCGCCGTCTTCCGCGCTGCCACCTTGGTTGCTTCAAGATCCGCAGCAGCAGACTCAATCGTGTACCTCCCAGGTCTTAAATTCAATTGCCTCGTAAAGAACACGCTCCCCGACCGGAACCCATCCAGCTTCTCCTTCGGGATGTTAACTGGAAGGTCATTGCTGATCTTCCCCACTACCTGTCCCTCCGCATCTTTCACCAATGCCAAAAACGAAACGTGCGCACGATAAGACAGGGCCGGGTCCAGCGCCCGGAAAGTAATATCCTTCATCGGCATCTCAAAAATAATGGTGCTCTCAAACCAATCCGCAGTTGGCCTGCCCCGCCATACCGAAGCACGAAATTCCAGCCCTCTTGGTAGCGGCACCTCGCTCAAAGCCTTCAGCAGCGGCACCTCAAACGGCAACACATTGGCGCCCTTTAGCGACGGCAAAGCAAAGTAACCGTTGCGCGATTGAATCGTTACATCGCTGCGATTTAGTTTGGTAGAGATGGCGCGAAAGGTCCCGTCAAGGCTACTATTCTTCGGACGGTATATGATCTCGTAATAGGCCCCAAGATCCTCCACAAGCCGCTGTATCGGCTTGCGGAAGTCGTTCATATTGGCAATCAACACACCGCCAGTACCTTCGGCCAACTCTGCAAGGTTCACCTGCGGGTTGGCCCGAATCGAATCCATCGCACGGTCGAACTGATTCGCCTCCACACGGCTCACGGCAGCGCCTTCCGTGCTCTTGTACTGACGTTGACTCACGGCGAGACTCGCATTCAGCGCAGCCGCCGCCGCAGCACTATCTTCTGCCGTCGAGAGACCGCGAGCATCAATCGCATACACACTCACATTGGCCCGGTTGGCGCTAGAAATCATACTCCGGAAATTTCCCAGCAGACTGGTCGGCACCTGCAAGCCCTCTGAGAAAAACAGCACCGTCTTACGCCCAGGCAAGCGCGTCTGCTCCTTCACCACGCCCCACAGCGCATAGATCGAAGATCGCCCCTGCTGCTCCTGCAAGCTCGTCTCGGCAAACTCCAGCATGTCCGCCACCATCCGGTTCATCGACTCCTGCGCCATCCCGCCGCCATCCACACTCATATTCCCAGGCCCACCGGCAACTGCGGCGGCAGCTCCTTCGGAGCCTTTCGATGAATCCATCGCCGCCTTCAGAGAAGAATTCACATCGGCGTAATTGGTCATCGCACTGCCACCAGCCACGCGTTCAATCGCCACCTTCAATTTCGCGCGGTCGTTGGTAAACGGCTGCACCACCTTTAGATGAAGATCGCTCGCAAAGACCGCGATAAAAACATCGGGCGATAACTCAGTTTTGAGCAAGTCGTTGGCCGCCTGTCGCGCCAGCCGCCGGCTATCAATGCCCAACCGGTCAAACACAAGCGACAGCAACTTCACTGGCCGCGTCGGATCGGCAGGTCCATTGCCTCCGCCAACTGCACCGCTGAGGCTGCCCTTGATCTCGCGGATAGAAGTCACCGTTTGCGGCACTCCGTCTTCCAAAATCGTGAAGTCGCCTGCGGCTAAACCACTAACAAGTTTGCCCTTCTTGTCGCGCACCACCACATCAACGATCACTTCATTCGTCGTTGTTCGAATCACATCCTGCTGTGCCAGCAGTGTCGTGCAAACAAACAGGAGCGCGTGCATCTTAAGACCCAATCGTCAGGAAGACAGACTCGGCAACGGCCACCGTGCCCTGTTGGATCACAACCTTCACTTCATAATTTCCAGGGGGCATCGCATCAAGTGGAGAGCTCAGCACATACTGTATCCGCCCCTGCGCATCGGCTGCGGGCAACTGCAACTTCGCGCTCCCTGCCACTTCGCCATCCTTTAGGTATTGAACAATGGCCTGCGGTGCAGGCGCCGTCGCATCAGGATAGACGATAAAGAACAATGCCATCTGGGCACCCTTAACTGCCATCAGTGACGTATTCAAAGTAGGCGAAATCCGCCCGCCCTGAAATTGAAACGGCTCCTCGGGACTAAGGTCTTTAACGCCAGGTTGAAAGTTCCGAACCACTGTCACGCTGCTGATCCCAAGCGGAGTACTTGCCCCCACCGCAACAAACGAAGACTTCCGCGCTCCGATCTTCTTCGACAACTGATCGATCACCGCCGTCTCCACCACATAGCGGCCGGGCGGTACCGAGAAACGTTCGCGGAAGTTGAAGTTGGAAGTCTTGAGTGCCTCAAGCTGCTCCAGTTTCCCCTTCAGCGGCAGGTCGCGCGTAAACTTCTCGATTACATTTCCCTGGGGATCCCTCACTTGAGTTACCAGGCTGATGTGAGCCGCATAAATCCCTTTCGTTGCGTCTTGCGCAAAGGCAAGACTCGCAAACGGAACTTCAACCGCCAACATCCCTTGCACCGCATCCTTGGTTGACTTCAGCTTCCAGGTCCCAGAACGAAAGTCCACATCGCGAACCAATGGAGCCGCATTCAGCGCCTTCAGCAGCGGTAACTCATATGGCAACAGATTCTCCTGTCCGGGAGGCATCGCGAGATACCCATCACGTCCGCGAACCCGGTAGTCTCCTGCCTTGAGCTTCAGTGTAGTCTTGCGAAATACCCCATAAAAGTCGTCTACCTTCGGGGCATAGTTCAATTCGTAATAGGTCTGCGAATCGCTAATCATCTCCCGCAACTGCTTCTTAGGGTCATTCGATTCCACTGCCATCACTCCGCCAGTCACATCGGCAATGATCAACAACTTGCTCTGCACATTGTTCCGAAGCCCTTCCACCACAGCCTCAATCCGGTTCGTATTGTCGCCCTTCTCGCGATTCTCAGTGCCATCGGCAAGCGCGGCACCGTTTTCGGTTGTCGCGGCAACCACTCCTGCCCCTTGCGCGACAGTAGTGATCCCGCGGCAGTCGAATGGATAAATCGAAACCCCAGCATCGTTGGCCCGTGCCAGCATCGCCTCAAACGGCACATCCAGATTCGTGGACAGCGTAATCCCGGCATTGAGATACGCTAGCGCCTTCCGGCCCGGGAAGCTCTTCATCCCAAGCGCCATCGTGTTCAAAAACGCAATCGTCCGCCGCGTGCTTTCTGCATCGTCGATGATCGTATCGGTCATCATTCCCAATTGCAGCCTTGCAAGTAATCCCTGCAATGCCACACTCGTTGCAATCTTGTCCGGTGCCACATCAGCATCCGTCAGAGCCTGCCGGTTCGCCGAAAGCCCTTTCAATTTCTCTTTCACTTCTTTGTGAATCTCGGCATACCGCACATTGGCAACCCCGCTCGTCGCCACATCAATCGCCTTGCGCAACTCCTCGCGATTGGTTGTAAACGGCTGCAGCAGGCTCATCTGGTTAGAAAACTTGAAGACCGCAAACAGATGCGCCGGGTCCTTGTCTTCTTTGAGCAAGTCATTGGCAATCTGCTTGGCCAATCGCCGCTGCTCGTTGTTCAGTCCTTCAAAGGCAATCGGAATCAACCGGATCTTGCGAACCGGCTCTGCTGGCTTGCGTTGCCCGCTTTCCACCACATCGCCACCATCAAAAAGTCTCACCACCGGCGACACCTTGTTCCCCGCATCGAAGACGTCAAAGGAGTCGGCCGTCAGCGTTTTCACTGCAAGGCCCTTCTTGTCTTTCACAACAAAGTTATGCACAACTTCGTTGGTTTGCGCCCATCCAATCGGGCACATGAGACAAAGCACCAGGCTAATTTGGATATGTTTCATTTTTCCTCACGATACGGATCATGTGATCCGTGAATTGATGGTTCGAACCAGGGATTTCATAACGCGGCATATGACACGAGGCGCAATTCGATTCACCCTTCGGGCAAACTTTGCGCCCATTCCCGTGGCAAGCCTGACACTTGCCGTCATAGCTCGCCAGATTCTTCTCAAGTGGCGCATGTGCGTCATGACAACCCACACAACCGATGCGCCGGTCATCAGAGTCATAGCACTTCGAATTTGCCAGACGGTATGGCTGGAAGCGAACATTGTTAATTCCACGCGGCCCATTGGCGGCAATGTCAGCCCATGTCCTGTGAGAGCGCCCGCACGATTCACTCTGCTCTTGGGCCGTCAGCTTCGATAGCTTCTTCATCGGTGCCATGGTCTTTAGATGAGCAGTCGAAGTGCCATGACAATTCTCAAAACCAACACCCGCCTGCAAGGCAGCAAAGTTCACATAGCCCTTCAAAATGGAATTCGTCGTGTGACAAGCAAAACAGGCAGTGACGTCTTTAGGCGTCATCTCTCTACCCGCGCTTCCACCAGATTGCGAGGCTCGCCCGGAGGCGCAACCTGCCCAAAAGCAAAACGCAACGCCAGCTCAATTTTGTCCTTGCCATCACTCACTCGATAGAAAGATTCCTTAACCCGCCGTTCGATCAGATAGGAATATTTTCCCAACTGGAATTCAAGCTTGGGGTGCTTCTCTAGAATCCCGGCCTCAGCCACCGTATAGAGCGCACGCGACATTGCATTCCGGGAATGCTTCTCCGATTGCGTCTTATGCCAAGGCGCACAAGCCGCATCCTGCGGCACCGCGCAGCCAATCGCGGCAACCGAAAGCAGCAAGAGCAACTTCATTTCCCCTGCTCCTCCAGCAACTTCTTCAATCGCTGAAACTCATTCCGCTGCACGGTAGCCTCTTCTTTGCGTCCCGCTTTTGCATAGGCAGAAGCCAGAGCAATGCGCACCTGTGGGCTGGTCGGTTCGAGCTTCATCGCCGCTTCGAGTTCACGAATCCCGCGCTCCAAATCCACGCCGCTCTCAACCAGCGCACGCCCCAACATCACATGCCCGGTAAAGTTCACCGGCGCAAGCCTTGCTGCCTGCTCTCCATAGGGAATCGCCTTGTCCGGCTCACCCCGCTTTAAGAACTCCATTGCCAAAAGCACGCGCGTCGCCAGATGATCCGGTTGAATCTCAAGCTCCTTCTGCAGCACCCCGATGCCCTTGTCTGGATCCGTACTCACCAGCAACGACCCATACACATAGTGCACATTCGGAGTCGTCGGGAAGTCCTTGGCAATCGAGTCCAGCATCCGCGTGGCCTCTGCCGTCCGACGGTTCCCCGCCGTCAGAATTGCCCGGCCTGTCCGGTACACCAGTTCGCGATCTTCGATCTTCAGTTCCTGCGGAAAGATCGGCATCCGCAGCGCAGTAATTCCGGTAGCCTCAATCACTTTCGGGTCTAGCGGCTCACGATTGGCAAAGAAATTCAAAATCTCTAACGCCTTTTCGAAGTTCCCATCCTTGGTAAACAGCAGCGCTGCATGATAGCTAGCCACATCGGTCAAAGGCTCTCCCCGAGGCAGCCCCAAGCGCTCCGCCTGCATCAAACTCCGCAACGAGTCTGCAAAGTCTCTGCTTTGGAACTGACACAACCCGAGAAACGCATACCCGCTCGACACCTCAGGTGCCAGCTTCACAAACCGCTTCATGGCATCCGAACACTCGCGAGCCTGATCTCTCTCATAGTGCATCGCCCCAAGAAAATACCAGCCCTCTGCCCACCCCGGATGCGTTCGCAAGCCCTGCTTGTATAGCGGAATCGCTTGCTCGATCTTCCCCGCCAGCCGCAACTCAGTCGCCCTCGCCGAAACCACCGGCTGCTTCACCTGAGCCATCAATCCCGAAACCACCAAGAACAACAAGACCTTCATGGCAGTGGCTGCCCCTTAGGCTGCTTGGCCTGCGCCTCTGCATTCAAGCGCTGCACGATCGCCCGCTCCCGGTCCCCATCCGCCTTCCGCTTCAACCGGTAATAAACCGTCGCCAGCGACACATGCGCTTCGGTAAAGTTATCGGCTTCCTTGATGATGCCTTCCAGCTCCGCCAGGGCCGGCTGAATCTTGTTCTGCGCAATCATCACGGCCGCAATCTGATACCGCACGCCAATGTCACCCGGGCGCACCCGCAATGCCCGCTGAAAGTGATTGCTTGCCTGATCAAATAGCTCGTCCTGTTTCAAGATCACACCCAACTGCAAATTCGACCCAAAATCATTCGGATTCTGCGCCAGCTCCCGCTCAAACGCCTTGGTCGCAGCACCCGTATCTCCTGTCGCCATCAACGCCTGCCCCAGGCTCGCATTCACTGTCGGCAATTGCGGATTCAGATCATAAGCCTTCTGAAAATCTTTCAACGCATTCGGGAAATCACCCACCGAAAATTTGCTCGTTCCCATCAGAAACAATGCTTCGGCACTCTCGCCCTTACCCAGAATCTTGTTCAGGTACTTCTGGCCTTCATCCACCTGCTTGTCGCGAAGCAGCGCCATCCCCATCACGTAGGCGATGCCCAAATCATCAGGCTTGCTTGCCGAAGCAGGTTCGAGTAACTCGATCACCTTCTTGTTCTCCCCCAACTGCAAATAGCTATCAGCGAGCAACAGAGTTACCTGCGGCTGCTCACCCACCAAAGCCCGCAAAGCAGAAAGTTCCTTAACAGCCAATGTCAAATCCCCGGTCTTGTAATAAGCCAGCGCCAGGTTATAGGAAATCCCTGGATTGCTAGGAGCCGACTTCAGCGCAATCTTATACTCCGCAATCGCCTCTTCAAAAAATCCCTGCCGCGCCAGCGCCGCACCCAAATTCGCCCGGCTCTCAAAAGCTGCAGGCTTCTTTTTTAGATAGACACGGTACTGCGCAATGGCCGCATCAAATTCTCCTGCCTGATGAGCTTTCAAAGCCTTTTCAAGATCAGGATCCATTTGCTGCGCAATCAAGACACAGACACCGATAAACAGGCCAAAAAGCTTCATCATCCGCTTCAATTCTATCCCGGCCTGAGACGTGAAGAAGGAGGCGCTTGCACGCCTCCTCCTTTCACTTCTACTGGTACTTCTCAATGCAACTTAGAAGTAAAACTTCAAGGTCAACATCACGATACGCCGGCCCTGCTTTTCGGTGGCGACACCAAAAATCGGGTTGTTGATCTTGCCCGTTGCCGGGTCAAAAATCAGGCGCGTGTTCTGTCCGTCATTACGAAAGGAGAACAAAGGATGGTTTAGGAAGTTGTAAGCGTTAAACCGGAACTGGACGCGCTTCGATTCGCTGATCTGAATATTTTTATAAAGACCGAGATCGCTATTGAAGAACGCAGGCCCGAAGACCTCAGGCAGTACCGAACCACCATACTGTCCGCGCTGTCTGGGGATGGCGAAGCAGGAAGCGTTGATGTATTGATTTTCGCCCGTGAGGCCCTTGCGGGGATCGCAAGTGAGAACAGGCGTAACCGCGATGGAAGGAGTTCCAAACACGGTATTCGGGCTGACAGGCTGACCATTGGCCAGCGTGGCACCGTTGAAGTTGGTGTTGAAAGATCCATTCGTATTCGCAGTCAGGTTGACGCCACTCTGTAGCTGAGTGATGCCGCTAAACTGCCAGCCATTCACCAAAAGCTTGGCCGCCCTTGGCCCGCTCCTCATGGCGTCTGGCAATTCCAGCGAGTACGCCGCATTAAAGACCTGGCGGCGATCATTCGGCATCGGTCCGTAATTATTGCGCAAATTGAACTCATCATAGTTGCCCACGATACCCAGGCTCTTGCCGTAGGTGTAGTTCATATTCACGTTTTGCCGTCCACGGGTTCGGATAAAGGTGAGCTGCAATGAGTTGTAGTTTTGATACAACATGTGCTGCGCGATCGCCAAATCCTGATATCCCTGGAAGCGTCGTGTGGAATCAATTTCGCTCTGTTGCAGATTGGAAGGATCGGCAAACCGGAACAAGGCACCGGGAGGAACCGCATTCGGGTTGATACCCTGTGTGATCGCACCTGGCCCATTGCGGTTCAAAAGATTCGAACTGCGGTTACCCACATAAGCGACTTCGAGAATGCTCGAACCCGGCAAACGCTGGCTCAATGTCAAACTGTAGCTGCGTGTCAGGCCTCGCTTGTCGTCATTCGGATTCACGCCGGCTCCAAGTGTCGGCAAATCACCGGTGGCGGTAGTACGGGCGATGTCGCTAAACGTCGTGTTGTTCAAACCAGCGCTACGAACGCCAGCAGAAACATCGAGACCCACGGTGAACTGGTAGTCCTGGAAATAGAACTGGCCCCAGCCGCCGCGAAGAATCGTCTTGCCGCTGCCAAACACGTCATAGGCAAAACCCACGCGAGGTGCCGGGTAAGCAAACTTCGTGCCGAAGCCGCTGTTTCGAACATTCTTATTCGCTGCGTTCCAGGCAAAACCGTTGAAGTTGGTGCTACCCTGACCCTGCTTGTACAGCGCAGGATCAAACACGGCAAATCCAAATCCTTCACGGTCATACCAGGCACCCAGTCGCGAAAAACGCATGCCGAGGTTCAAGGTCAAGCGACGGGTAACCTTCCAGTCGTCCTGAATGAAGCCCTCAAAAATATGCCCGCCAATGTTATTCAAGCGGTTGAATTTCTGCTCGCCATAATTCGCGATATTGCCAGTCAGCAAGTCGGCATAAGCGCTACCGGTTGTGTTGCCCGCCCAATTGGCGAAAGCAGCAACACCGTTTGTGTTGCCGTTCGCCGGCTGGTTATTGATGATGAATTCGTAGAACGCACCAACCTTGGTGGTGTGCGTGCCCCAAACCTTCGTGATGTTGTTCTGGAAGGTCGGCAGATACTTGTCGGCAAATAGGCCGCGGCTGCCACCCACTTCAAATCCACCAGGATTAATGACTGAGGCGAACTCGCCACCCCAACCTGTGATCGAAGGAATCTGAGCTACTTTGTTCTTGAACAGGCCGGGAAAGTTCACACCCAACTTGGTGCGATCCACCAAATCAGGATTGTCAAACACATTCGGAAACTTGATCGAGGTGAAGCCGAAAATGAATTCGTTCGTCATTGTCGGGTTAAACACATGAGTCAGACCGACTGTAAGACTGTCCGAACGGTTCTTGCCGACAATCGGCGTCGGATAGGGAACTTGCTGCGGATTTCTCCACCACAAGCCGACAGGGAACAATTGGCGTTCGTTCTGGAAGTTGTAACGCACAAACAGCTTTGTATTGTCGCTGATGTTGAAGTCCACCTTCGTGTTGAACTGACGGCTGTTCTGATTGAATACCGCCTGCGTTGCAAAGTTATAGCCGCCGGTCTGATTAGGATTGGCATTCGGCAACGGCAGCACGTTCATCAACGCGCGTCCCACCGGATCGATCTGGCTGGCCGGAATAATTCCACCTGGGAACCGGGCATCGTCTACGCGCTGTGCTGCGCCTCCAGATGCTGTAATCGGCGAACCACCCACCAAGCCTTCGATATTGCGAAGTTCGGTGGCAGAGTAGTTGCCGCCACGCATATTGGCGGTCGGTACTGTCGCGCGGATCAAACCCGTGTCCAGCGTCTGGAAGAAGTTCTCAAAACCCGCGAAGAAGAAAACCTTGTCGCGGTTCTTGTTGAAGCTCGTCCAGGGGAACTTCACCGGGCCACTGAAAGTGCCACCGGGGAAGAAGTACTTGTTAGCCGGCTTCGGTAGGCCAAAGCGGTTGTTCAACCAGTCATTGGAGTTCATCGAGTGGTGACGGGCTGAAAGGTAAGCGCTCCCGTGGTAGTCTTTACCGCCAGAACGGCCAACCGATGCCACTACCGCAGGGCCCTTGGAATTCTCAGCCGAGAAGTTTGAGGTCAAAACCTTGAACTCTTCGATGAATTCCGTATTCGGGTTTACCGGGGTCGCGCAGTTGCAACCAGGGTCCGATACGTGGGCGCCATCCGCCGTAATATCGAGACTGCCATTGGGCAATCCGTTATTCGAGAATGCACCGTTGAAGGGGCTCTGGCTTCCGCCGTCGCCGTTGCCATTGATTCCGGTCGTCTCACCAGTGAAATTCGCCCGGTTCTCGGTGCCCGTTCCGGCAATCGAGAATCCAGGAAGAATCTTGATGAACTCAGCCGCATTGCGGCCGACCAGCGCATAATTTTCCATTTCCTTACGTGTGAGGGTGGAAGACTTCTCGCCCGACACTGTCGGTACGGCGTCCACCGCGCTTACAACGTCTACTGTGTCGGAAGTGGTTCCAACACGCAGCGTCACGTTTAGGTTCTTTGTCTCAGCGCCCGAAAAGGTGAAGTCTGTCGCCTTATAAGACGTGAAGCCATTGGCCTCGATTGTGAGCTCATAGCTCGGTCCCACAGGGATCGAACCGAAAGTAAAGTATCCATCCTGGTTGGTCACCGTGCGCCGCACACTGCCACTCGCTACATTCTTGAGGGCAACTTTGGCGTTCGGTACCGTCGCTTGCGAAGGATCGGACACTGTTCCAAGCAGGGTGCCAAATACGCTTTGGGCCATGCTCGGTAAGGATGTCATTGCCGCCAATACGAGCAGCGCGACTACATACCTTAATGATTTAGCTTGCTTCATGAAATTTCCTTTGCAACTTGGGAATTAAATCTCCCACCAGATCGCTCTGGCATCATGAAGCATATGCGATGGGGTATGCACTCTCAAGAGACTTGGGGTTATCCCTCTGTAAGCGAATAGTTAAAAAGCACTATCGATCATGTTACTCTGTGTTTTCAACAACGTACATGCCCATCGTTAACATATCTCACGCAGTGGAAGTGCCGCGTTAACACATTACAAATTATTGATTCAATTCATCTTCCACTTCCAAATATGGAATTTCTACCAGGAATGGAATTCACTTGGGGCTACCGCCCGTTTGTGAAATCGAGCCAACCGAACCGCACCCTTAAAATAGTCGATTTTGTTGTAGCGAACACCAACCGAGCACTTTCCCTCTGCGTGTGGTGCGAGCTCCACTTCCACACTCAGTTCCAACTTATGATCCACGTAATGGCGAAGTTCCCGCCCGTCGTACACCATCGCTACATGATGCCAGGCATCGAGAGCGTGAAGCTTCTTTCGGTCGATCAGCGCCTTCTGACCTGTCGAACTCGCTACAAACGAATCCAGGCACCACTGGTCCCCAAGCAGCCGGGTCTCAAACAGCATCCGGTGAGTCGATCCGTTCTCAGTCAGATGGAAAAATCGCTGTTCTGGTTTGCCCCCGCGAGCCGGTCGAAACACAACCTCCCAGCTAAACTGAGCTGCCCCCGCCAGCGGATGCACATCGAGAAACAACGCATCATCCACCCCGTTAAACTCAATCGCCCCATCCACCAACCTCGGTTTCCCCTCAATTCGCGTCGCATGACTCCCCAATCGATCCAGCCGGTCAAACTTCCATTCTTCCAGCTCAGCGGCCTGCGCTGCCAGTGGCAGAAGACAGAAGCACCGACGGTCCATCATCTCGTACACCTTAATATGTAGGCCGGAGGTAAATTCCTCCATACCCACTTCAGGCGCTCCACTTTCCGGAACCGCTTTTCCGCCAATCTCAAAAAGCGCCGCCCAGACGGAATACAAAGCCCCACGTGATACCCAAAGGTCACCATCTGACCTCCAGGGCTCAAAACCCCCTCTACTGCCTCCAGCCCTGCCACCTGCAACTCCTCAGGAAAAGATTGCCAGGGCAACCCGCTCACAATACAATCGATGTCGGTCATCTGACGGCGAAGGCAGATCTGCTGCAGATCTGCCACACTCCCCAATTCCAACTGCCGCCCCGGAAACTGCCTCTGCCACTCTTCGGCAAACGTTGGATTTAACTCAACGGCCAAAAATCTCGCATCATGACGCAATCTTGGCAACAACTCATTGGTTAGCGCACCCGTTCCAGGCCCCAATTCCACCACCGAACGTGCTATATCCAGTCTCACTGCCCCAGCCATTCCGTGAGCCAAATGCCGCGAACTCGGCGCAATTGTAGCCGTCGAAAAGGGAGTTCGCACAAACTCGCGCAAAAGCAGCATATGCTCTCGTAAAGATTCTTGGGCGGGCTTGCGTTTAACCATGCTTGGAGTGCATCCAAACGAATCGTAGCAGGTCTGTTACCCTTGCGGCATCCCGTCTTATCTAAAACATTTTAGCCTCATCATGTAGTTTGCAAATCGAATGGATTCACTCTATCGATTTGCCGCCTCGAACCCGGCATGCCAGAATCATGTTTCAGGCTCATGGCAATTCGCGTCGCTCTTCACCATCGCACGGTCTACAACTACGACCGCCTTGTAACGCTTTCCCCTCAAGTGGTACGCCTGCGTCCCGCTCCGCACAGCCGCACGCCGATCCATAGCTACGCACTTAACATAAAACCTGCCAATCACTTCATCAATTGGCAGCAAGACCCCCAGGGCAACTACCTCGCCCGCCTCGTCTTCTCCGAGCCCACCAGTTCCTTCTCGGTCGAAGTTGACCTAGTCGCCGACATGAGCGTCATCAACCCCTTCGATTTCTTTCTGGAACCCTACGCTGAACAATTTCCCTTCGTCTACGAAGACGCGCTCCACCGCGAACTCCGCCCCTTCCTTGCCACTCTCCCCGGCACACCCCGCTTCGAGCAATTCCTCGCCTCGATTAATCTCACTCCCCGCCGCCCGATCGCTTTCCTCTTCGATCTCAACGCCAGCCTCAACCGTCTCCTCCGCTACACCATCCGCATGGAGCCCGGCGTCCAGACTCCAGAAGAATCCCTTTCACTCGGCAGCGGCTCCTGCCGCGATAGCGCCTGGCTCCTCGTCCAACTCCTCCGCAGGCTCGGCCTCGCGGCCCGCTTCGTCAGTGGCTATCTAATTCAGCTCAAGGCTGACGAAAAATCTCTCGACGGCCCCTCCGGCCCAGAAGCCGACTTCACAGACCTCCACGCCTGGACCGAAGTCTATCTCCCCGGTGCCGGCTGGGTTGGTCTCGATCCCACCTCCGGCCTCTTTGCTGGCGAAGGCCATATCCCCCTCGCCGCCACTCCAGAGCCAGCCTCCGCCGCCCCGGTCACCGGCCTTGTCAGCCCCTGCGAAGTTGAATTCGAACACATCATGGAGGTCCGCCGCGTTCACGAAGACCCGCGAGTCACCAAACCATATACTGACGAACAATGGACAGCCATCGACAAACTGGGAGTCCAGGTAGACCTGGACCTCGCAGCAGGCGATGTCAGGTTAACGATGGGCGGAGAACCCACTTTCGTCTCCATCGACGACATGGATGGCGAAGAATGGAACACCTCTGCACTAGGCCCGGAAAAAGAACGCCGTGCCGGCCAGCTCATCCGCCGCCTCCGAGATCAAATCGCACCCAAAGGCCTCCTCCATTACGGCCAAGGCAAATGGTATCCCGGCGAATCCCTACCCCGCTGGGCCTTCACCTGTTACTGGCGCAACGACAACACTCCCTTGTGGCGTGACGACCAATGGATCGCCAACCCAGAACAGGATTACGGCCACACCTCCAAAGAAGCCCTCCAATTCGCTGAAGGCCTCGCCGCCCGTCTCCTCATCTCTCCAGACTTCGTCATCGCCGCCTACGAAGATCCCCTCGAGTACGTCCACAAAGAGCGCCAGCTCCCCATCAACGTAGATCCGGAGAACAACAAGCTAGCCGACCCCGAAGAGCGCGATCGTTTCCGCCGCATCTTTGAGCGCGGTCTTGACCAGCCGTCCGGCTTCGTCCTCCCCATCCAGAAGCAACGCGGCAAAGACGGTCCCACATGGCAAAGCTCGCTCTGGATGCTCCGTGCACGCCATCTCTTCCTCGTCCCTGGCGATTCCCCCGTAGGCTTCCGCCTTCCGATCAAAAGTCTCCCCTACATCCCGGACAACGAAGAACGGCACATCTTCGAAATCGACCCCATGGCCCCCCGAGGCCCCCTCCCCTACGAAGCCCCCGCTGCATCTACCGGCCTTTGGGGAACATCCCCGCAACGTCCCCAACGCTCAATAGCCGCAGAGTCCACCGACAGCGAAGTCCGCCAACAAGTCCGCGAGCAAACGCTCCCCGCAGGACCAGACAAGACCGTCCGCACGGCCCTCTCGGTCGAGCCCCGCCGTGGCCGCATCCATATATTCATGCCCCCCACCGAAAGCGCTGAAGAATACGTAGAGCTTGTAGTGGCGGTCGAAGATACAGCCGCAAAACTCAAAATGCCAGTATTAATCGAAGGCTACACTCCCCCCTTTGACCACCGTCTGCGCAGCGTAAAGGTCACCCCAGACCCCGGCGTGATCGAAGTCAACACCAACCCCTCTTCCAACTGGCGTACGCTCGTAGACGACACCACACGGCTCTACCAGACGGCCCGTCTCTGCCGCCTTGGCACAGAGAAGTTCATGCTCGACGGCCGCCACACCGGCACCGGAGGCGGCAACCACATCGTCATGGGTGCCGCAGAGCCAGTCGATAGCCCGTTCCTCCGCCGTCCAGACCTGCTGCGTTCGCTCGTCCTCTTCTGGCTCAACCACCCTTCGCTCTCCTACCTCTTCTCGGGAACTTTCATTGGCCCCACCAGCCAGGCCCCGCGAGTAGACGAAACGAGACCCGACGCAGTATACGAGCTAGAAATCGCCTGCAGCCTGCTAGACAACCATGGAGTAGAAGAACAATACATCCCCTGGTTAGTAGACCGTATCTTCCGCAACTTACTAGTGGACGTAACCGGCAACACGCACCGCGCCGAATTCTGCATCGACAAGCTCTACTCGCCAGACTCCGCCACCGGCCGCCTTGGCCTCCTCGAAATGCGAGCATTCGAGATGCCTCCCCATGCCCGTATGAGCCTCACTCAGCAACTCCTCCTCCGAGCTCTAACGGCCACCTTCTGGAAAACTCCCTACAATGAAGCCCCTATCCGCTGGGGCACAAGACTCCACGACCAGTTCCTCCTCCCGGCCTTCGTAGAAAAAGACTTTGCAGCAGTCATGCAGCACCTCAACCACGCAGGCTACCCCTTCGAAACGGCCTGGTTCGCCCCCCACTTCGAATTCCGCTTCCCGGTCTACGGGACAGTGAACTATGACGGCATCGAGATCGAAATCCGGCAGGGCATCGAACCCTGGTACGTCCTCGGAGAAGAACCCGGCGGCGGCGGCACAACGCGCTTCGTAGACTCCTCAGTCGAGCGTCTCCAGGTCAAGGTAAAGAACCTCACCCCAGAGAAACAAACGATAACCTGCAACGGTCGCCGCCTGCCCCTCCGCTCCACCGGAGTCCACGGAGAATACGTCTGCGGAGTAAGATACCGCGCCTGGCAGCCCCCCCGCTGCCTCCACCCCACGATTCCAGTAAACACTCCGTTAAAGTTCGACTTACTCGACTTAAGCAGCAAACTGTCCTTAGGAGGCTGTATCTACAACGTAGCTCACCCAGGCGGAAGAAACTACGACACCTTCCCAGTCAACGCCAACGAAGCCCAGGCCCGCCGTGCAGCAAGATTTTCTGACTACAGCGGCACCACCGGAAAGTTGGAAATCCCGCCCCCCGAACTCAACCCGGAATTCCCAACCACCCTAGACATGCGCCGGGGCTACAAAGCCACCTAAAATCCTAATTTGTGGTCGAGTGCGCAATAGTGAAAGCGATGTCAGTCGCCAATATTCTGTCTGAAGAATTTGTAGAAGCTGCACGTGCAGCATGCCTTCGAGCTCTTCAGACCGCCTTGTCTGCTGGTCATCCAGTCGTATTCCTCGACGAGTTGGGTCGCTACGCAAAAGGACTGCCCGACCGGGCGAAACTTGAAGTCCGATTCCGGCCAGGATTCTCCAACGACAACCACCTTGAGGTTCCCGGTGAGATCCCTCCTCTTGTGAAGTAGCATGCTTTTCTGCGACATCGTCAGGAATTTCAGCGGTCAGATTCATATACCAGACACCCGTCACGCATCCACTCTGAGACTGGTTAACTTCTTGCCCAAAACCCGCTCCACCTCGCAACTCGTAAAGGCCAACCCCCTCAAATCCTCCTGTCTAGCCGCAAGCGCAAGCCAAGAATGACGCAGCGGCAACGCTCGATCCAGCAAATTCAAAAACGACTAGGCTCCTAAACAGGCCAAACAAAGCACACCCCAATCCAAGCAGAGCGATATGCATTGCATATACAATAAGGAAGCGTGTTCGACTGGGATAAAAGTAATCTAAAGAAAATCAGATGGCACGGAATAACACCAAGTGAAGTAGAGCAAGCCCTCTCCAACCGTCCGGTCTTGATCTATGAGCAGGATGCTGATAACGAAATGCGATATGTCTATTATGGCGAGACCGCTAATCTTCGTCTTCTGGCTATCGTTCTAACGGAGCGGAATAGCAAAATCCGGGTTATCACATCTTAGGATTTGGACGCAGGCCAGAAACGCGACTATCTCGAACGCTGCCTCAAAGGAGAATAGCCATGCAAAAGAAAAACCAAAAACAGGTTGCTCCACCGAAATTCTCGAACGAACAACAAGAAGCCGCTTGGTGGGCGAGCTCAAATGGCCGTGACTTCTTGAAAGCCCAACCAGCACCTGGCCCAAAGAAACCAGCCATCGGCTCCAGGCTGGTTTCAAAGCTGTCTAAAGCAAGCAGCGTACAGATAGCCCTGAGATTGCCCTCGCCAGACCTCGCCAAAGCCCGCGAGATCGCCGAACGCAAAGGAATCGGCTACCAAACGCTCCTAAAAATGATCGTGCATGAAGGGCTATTGAGAGTGGACCGGCAAACTACCCGCGCTTCCGGCCCCAAACCTGCGCCACCGTATACATCGTAAACGCCGTCCCCGGCCTCCGCAAATGCTCGCGACACCGCGCAAGCACCCCCGGCAACTCATCGGCTGAGATCAACCCCAGCCGAAGCACCGTCTCCCGCAGAGACTCAACCGTCGACGGCAGATAATCCACCATCGCGTCCATCGATCTCACCCCAAGCACAAAAGTCCGGTACTGCACATCCTCAAGCCCAGCCTTGATCGCAACCGAATACAACCGCCTAGCCAGCTCCAGATCAGCACCCACCCCGGCAAAAGCCCCCAGCAGCGCCGCCTTCAACCGCTCCCAATCCGCATGCGGCGGAAAGCAATTCAAACTCGCCCCATCCGGCTCCTGCAGCGCAACCTTCCCGCCCGGCCGCACCACCCGCATCGCCTCGCGAATCAAGAGTTCCGGCCCCCCAGCCGTACTCGCCACAAACCGCATATGCACCAGGTCAAACTGATCTGCCGCAAGCCCGGTCTGATAAGCATCACTCAATCGAAACTCCACATTCTCAGGAGCACCCACCCGAGCCACATCGAGAAACCTCGCATTCATATCCAAACCAAGCACCCGGCCCTCGGCCCCAACGCGCTCACTCAAGAGCCCGGTAATCCCACAAGGCCCGCAACCAACATCAAGGCAGCGCCAACCCGCCCCCACGCCAATTAAACCAAGCATCGCGAGAGTATCAGGCACCATCGCCTCCCCCTGAATCCGCAACCGCTCAATCTCCCCGGCACGCGCCTCAATCGGGTAATTGCCATTAGGAGAGTCCAAACGCGAAGTCATCAAATGATCTTAACCAAGTCTTTTGAAATTCAGACTTCCTGGATGGGCAATGCTAGAACTAAGGAGCAAAAAGCAGATTGAGGTGGCCCCCTCTTGGCCGTGTCCCTCGAGCGCCAGGGCGACGTGCCAACCTTATTGGTGACCCTCGCAAACGCATCGGCCGCCTCGTCAAAGCAAACGGCGAATCAGAAGCGGCAGGCACGTTCCTCAACCTCACCGAAGCCGCAACGCAACTGAAACCCGGCCAAACCATAGACCCCACCAGTCCTTCATCCTGACAAAATGGTCTTCCCCGTCAAATGCAGCCTCCAAGCTCAATATAAAAAGCCGTAGCATCACAGCATCACGTTGAATGATGCCATGATGCAATCAAGATGAGAACGACAATTACTCTTGAACCCGACGTGGAAGCCTTGTTGCAAAAGTTGATCGACCAGCGCAACTTCACGTTCAAACAGGCAGTCAATTTTGCTATTCGAGAGGGGCTAACTGCGGATGACCCAAAGCGCAAGCCATTCGTCCAACCAGCCTTCGATTTGGGTGAATGCCTCATCCCCGGCGACTGGAGTGTCCAGGCACTAGCCGATGCCTTGGAAGACCAGGAACTCCTCCGCAAGTGATCTTGCTCGACGCCAACATTCTACTCTACGCCGTCCTGTCATCGGCTCCCCACCATGCAAAGGCCAAAGCTCATCTGGAGGAGAACTTCTCTGGAAAACAAACAATTGCACTAACTTGGCCTGCCTTGCTGGCTTTCCTTAGAATCAGCACAAAAAACGTGAGCTCTTTCCCCGTCCCCTCAGTCCCGATCAAGCCTTGGCCATCATCTGAGATAGCTGCTGCTATCTCCAGACTGTTGGAGGTTGAGGTAACGGCTTTATGCGCAAATTAAGCCGCTATGCGGTCCCTCCCCCACCAAACGAATTTGAATATTGACCAAACGAAAGACTTAGCCTAAAATTTAGTCATGCCCACGGAAGTCAGCGTACACGAGGCCAAAACTCACCTGTCCCGCCTGCTGGATCAGGCCATGAGCGGGGAAGATATTGTGATCTCCCGCTCGGGCAAACCGCTCGTGCGCCTCGTCCCCGTCGAGGATGCCCCTGCAGACCGTGTTTTCGGCACCGCAAAAGGCTTGTTTGTCTTGCCACCGGATTGGGATGCACCATTAGCTAACGAAGTACTAGAAGAATTCTATCGGTGAGGATTCTACTCGACACCCATGTTTTCTTGTGGGCCATCCTTGATGATGAGCGCTACAGTGGCCCGATGCGGGACGCTATGTGCGATGGCCAAAACGAACTTTACCTTAGTGTTGCCAGTATTTGGGAAATCCTCATCAAATCCAGCCTGGGTAAACTCCCGCTTCCCAAACCAACAGCCACTTTTATTGCAGGTGAGATGTTCAAGAACCGTATTCGCCAGCTTGGCATTCAAGCGCAACACCTCGCCTCCCTTGAAAATCTCCCACTACTTCACAAAGATCCCTTTGACCGTATGATCGTGGCACAAGCCAAGTCCGACCGCCTCACTATCGCCACTGCCGACACCAGCTTCGATGCCTATGGGGTCCAACTACTTGGCCCCGATGAAGCGCACCCAAAAATTTGAGGACGCAAAACCCTTGACTTGCTCAACCAATTTGATAGAGTCATCTTACTAGAGCTTTTGCTCAAAAGGGGTTAATCGTCTATGTGGACTCAAATCACCCGAATTGCTGCATTATTCGCAATCTCGGCTTCTCTCTCACTCTTCGGCCAGGGCCTCACCGGAACTATCACTGGCAATGTCGCAGACCCATCCGGCAGCCCAATTCCGGGCGCTGATATCACTCTCAACAACGTGGGTACCGGCCAGAACCGCTCTACTCAATCCGACTCAACCGGTGCCTTCGTGTTCACCCAGTTACTGCCATCCACTTATAAAGTCACAGTAACTTCAAAAGGCTTCAAGCGTTACGAACAAACCGAGATCGTCCTCAGCGCCACAGAGCGCGTCGTCCTCAAGCGCATCGACCTCCAACTCGGTGAAATCTCGCAAACCGTCGAAGTCACGGCCGAAACCGCCCGCCTCCAGACCCAGTCTGCTGAACGCAGCGGCCTCATCACTCTCGAGCAGACCCAAAACGTACCCCTCAAGGGCCGCGACTATCTGGGCCTCGTCAAACTCCTGCCCGGCGTCATCGACACCGCCAACCGCAATGCCCCCGGCTGGAACAACCTCGGCGGCATCACCATTAACGGCAACCGTCAGGGCACGATCAATCTCACCCTCGACGGCATTTCATCGCTGGACACCGGCTCCATGGGCGGCCCATACCTTGCCCCCTCTGTCGACGCCGTAGCCGAAGTGAAGGTGCTCCTCACTAACTACCAGGCCGAATACGGCCGATCCTCCGGCGGCACCATCAACACCATCATCAAGTCCGGTACCCGCGAATACCACGGTGGCGCATACTACTTCCTCCGCAACGAAGCACTCAACGCCAACGAATTCTTCCGCAACCGTGATGGCCTCCGTCGTCCTCAATACCGTTTTAATTACCCCGGCTACTTTCTCGGTGGCCCGGTCCCCATGGGCAAGTTCAACAAGAACCGCGACAAACTCTTCTTCTTCTGGAGTCAGGAATTCCTGCCCCGCAAGTACCCAACGGATCTCTTCCGCCGCACCTTCCCCACCGCGCTCCAGCGCAACGGCGACTACTCCAGAACCTTTGACACCAACGGCGCGCTGATCCCCATCTGGGATCCCCTCAACAATCGTGTCCCCTTCCCCGGCAACATCATCCCTGCCAACCGCATCGACCGCAATGGCCAGGCCTTGCTCAACATCTTCCCGCAAGCCAACGCCGTCGATCCAACCAACAACTTCAACGCCCTGATCCAGGCCCCTGTCACTCAGCCCCGCCGCGATTCAGTCCTTCGCATCGACTACAACCTCGGCCCCAAGACTCAGTTCTACTGGCGCGGTATCCAGGACTACGAAGCTTACAAGGGCGACTTCGGCTTTGTGCTCGCTTCCGGCTCCTGGGGCCAGCTCCCCATCAACTACCAGATTCGCTCCGTCGGTTCTGTAGCTACTCTCATCCACACCTTCTCGCCCACCCTCGTCAACGAGTTCACGTTCGGCATCAACCGTGCCAAGCAGACCGTCGACCCGCTCACTCAGGAGGGTCTTGATCGAAACAACCGCTCCAAAATTACTCCAAACCTCCCGCAGTTCTTTCCCCAGGCCAACCCGCGTAATCTCATCCCGCAGGCCAACTTCGGCGGCGTCCCCAACGCTGGCGTCCTCAATATCGAACAGCGCTTCCCCTTCTTCGGAACCAACAATATCTGGAACTGGTCCGACAATCTCTCCAAGGTCATGAACCAGCACAACCTCAAGTTTGGCATCTATATTGAAAAGACAACCCGCAACGCTGCTCGTGGTTCCGCCTTTAACGGCACCTTCAATTTCAATCGCGACGTCAACAACCCCTTCGACACCAACTTCGCATACTCCAATGCCCTCCTCGGCAGCGTTCAGAGCTACACCGAAGCCAACAACAAACCAGACGGCCACGCGCGTTACTTCAACATCGAGTGGTTCGCTCAGGACACCTGGAAGGTCACCCGCCGCTTCACCATCGATGCCGGCATTCGCTTCTACATCATCCAGCCCACCTCAAGCGCCGGCGACCAGCTCGCCGCCTTTGATCTCGCTGGCTATGATCGCACCAGGCAGCCCGCTCTCATCCAGCCGTTCCGCAACGCAGCCGGTGCCCGCGTCGGCCTCGATCCTTTCAGCCGCCGCGAAGTTTCTCCAGCCTCAATCGGTCAATTCGCTGACGGAGTCGCTCCCTTCCAGGGCATGACCGTCTACAACGAACACATCCAGAACCGCCCCCCCATTCAGGTTGCACCCCGTCTCGGCTTCGCCTGGGACGTATTCGGCAATTCCAAGACCGCTGTCCGCGGTGGCGTCGGCGTCTTCTATGATCGCTTCAACGACGACCAGGTCTTGATCCACCGCGAACTGCCGCCCAACACGGTAACCCGCACTGCGGTCAACACCACCATCGCCGACCTGCTCAGCAGCCCCTTCCGCATCAGTCCTCCCGGAGTCACCTCTATCCAGCGTGACTTCCGCCCCCCCACGGTCTACAACTGGAGCATGGGCATCCAGCAGAACGTTGGCTACGGTGCGGTTCTCGATGTCGCTTATGTCGGTAATGTCGGCCGTTTCCTCATGCAGCGCCGCAGCTTGAATGCCCTGCCCTATGGCACGCGCTTCCGGCCCAGCAGCATCGATTCCACAACGGGCAACCCCCTGCCAGACAACTTCCTCCGCCCCCTGCCCGGTTATGCCGACATTCAGTACATCGAACTCGCCGGCACCTCCAACTACCACTCGCTCCAGACGCAGATCAACAAGCGTTTCAGCAAGGGTCTGCAGTTCGGTCTGGCCCACACTTGGTCCAAGGCAATGACCATCGTCAACGGCAATGGCGACGCAGTCAATCCTTACCTCAACTACCGTATGCGCAACTACGGCAAAGCTGGCTTTGACCGTACTCACAACCTCATCATCAACTACGTCTACGACATCCCCAAGCTCTCCAGCCTCGCCGGCGGCAACGTCGTAGTCAAGTCGATCTTCGACAACTGGCAGCTCTCCGGTCTCACCTCAATGACCTCAGGCGCGCCCCTGGGCGTAGGCTACTCCCTCGTCAGCGGCGCAGACCTCGTCGGCGCTTCCGGCGCGGGCCTCGACAGCCGCATCAACGTCCTCAAGAATGCAATCCTCCCCAAGAGCGAACGCACCGAGCTCCGCCACTTCGACACAACTGCCTTCGCCCCTCCCACCCGTGAAGAGTTCGGCATCGGCAACGCCCCCAAAGACATCATTCGCGGGCCTGGTCTCCAGGTCTGGGATCTCACTGTCATCAAGAACATCCCGGTTGGCAAGGGAGACACCAAGCGCTTGCAGTTGCGCTTCGAGTTCTACAACCTCTTCAACCACACCAACTTCACTGGCGTGGACACCACCGCTCGTTTCGATGCCTTGAGCCGTCAGGTTTCAGGCACCTTCGGGCAGTACACTAACAGCCTCGACGCCCGCCGCGTAGTCCTCGGCGCGAAGTTCTACTTCTGATAGAAACTTTCTACGGCAACTGCACCTCATTGCTGTCCGTTGGACTTTGAAGCGAAACTAGCGTTGCCTGCACTTGGAATTGAAGAGAGTTATAGTACAGTGCATAAGACGTTGACATGGTTGGAATAGACAAATTCGCGAAAGGTGAGAGAGGTGCAGATGCGCTTCTTTGGCGGAATGAGTCAACTGGAGACGGTGAAATACGATTGGGTGATACTTCGGGCGTGGTTGTTTCAGGATTTGCATCCGTGATGACGGCTCAAGATTTTCGCAGGCTTGCTTTGGGCCTGGAGGGGGCGGAGGAGGGGTCTCATATGGGGGCAGTGGATTTCCGTGTTGGCGGGCGAATTTTTGCAACACTAGCTTCGGCGAAGCTGGGGTATGGGAATTTGATGTTGACGCCGGAATTGCAGGCCGATTTTGTGGGGGAGTTACCGGAGGTGTTTTTGCCGATTGCGGGCGGGTGGGGACGAATGGGGATGACGCATGTAGTGCTAGCCGCAGCGAGCGAGGATGTGTTGGCCGGAGTGTTGCGGAGTGCGTACCAATTGCGTATCGGAAAGAATCGCAAGCAAAAGAAGTGAGATTGGTCAGGTGCGCCGGTAGCGGGCTGTACGGAGGATGGCTGGAGTGCCAGGCTTGAGAACCTCGTACCAGAGGGTGAGGATGTCGCCGTTTTTGAGTTCGACTGTGGAGGGGTAGCCAAGGTCGCTGATACCGTCGTCGGAGAGGACAATTGGTTCGGACCAGCTTTGGCCATGGTCTTTGCTGGTGCGGATGTGGTTGCCGCGAGGCGCGCGACGGTAGCCGTAGCTCATGACGATCATGTTGTCTTTGAGCCGGAGAAGGTGGCTCGGCAGGCCCCAGACTCCAATTACTTTCGGCACAGACCATGTCTTGCCACCGTTGGTCGATTCGGTTTGGAGTGTCTCTTGCGCGTTGGCCGTATTGTGGTTGCGGATGTGGACGATGAGGTGGCCGCTAGCGGCTTCTACGCCGTGGAGCTCATGATAGTTGCCGGCGGAATCGCCAGGCCGGGTAGGTATTGTTGCGAGCCAGCGCCATTTTAGACCGTCGTCTTTCGATTCCATCACGCCGATTTCACCTGAGGCGTCTGGATATTTTTTGCCGGGGTAGAGGAGGCGGCCGTCCTTCAGTTGGATGACGCCGTGAGGGCTGGTCACTGGCACTTTGTAGGGTATAGACCAAGTGAGGCCGCCGTCGGTGGAGCGAAGCATGTATGCGCCGAGAAGGCTTTCACGTTGTTGCTGGGTTGTGGCGCGTTCTGTGGCTTGCCATGCTTCGGTTGGGTAGAGCTTTTGCTTCTGGTAGACCAGGGAAGTAAAGGTGGTGACCAGGAGTGTGCCTTTGACGGTTTCTGTAATGCCTGCGTCTCGATCGTCGATGGGGGTGTCGAGAATGACTTGCGGGCTGGACCAGGTGAGACCTTCGTCCTGGGAGCGGATGATCTCGACTCGACCGAAGGGACAAATGTGCGCTTGCCTGGAGCCGGAGTAGGCGACGATCAGTTCGCCGTTCGCGCGGCGGGCGAGGGTGGGCCAGCCGGAGAAGGTTTCTGTGGGGAGCTTGATGATTGAGGTTGTGGCCAGGGCAAAGAGGTCGCGGCGTGTCATGCGCTTTTGATCATATGCCTTGTTGGGGTTCGCTAGAGTGGAATCTTATGCTTTTGAGGATTGCCGGTGCGGCCCTGTCGGGATTACTGTTTTGGTTTACGCTCGGATTGACGCCGGTTTGGTGGGCGGCGTGGTTGGCTCCGATTCCTTTGTTGTGGGCTGTGGTGGGGGCGGGGCGTGAGGCTAGGTGGCTTTGTTATGGGGCGGCGCTAGTTGGGTTGAGCGGGAATTTTTCTTATTACTTGAAGACTACGGGGCCGGTGGCGGCTGTCGTGTTGATGTTCTTACAAATGCTGGCGTGGGGCTTCTATATGGATTCGGCGCGGCGGGCGATGGCGAGGTGGCGGAGTTGGTGGGTGGTGTTTGTGTTGCCTGTAGTGATGGCTTCTGTGGACTGTCTCATGGGTGTGTTTTCTCCTCATGGGATCTGGGGGAGTCTGGCCTTGACGCAAGTGGAGTTTTTACCAGTGTTGCAGGTGGCGTCATTTGCCGGGAGCGCGGGGATTGTGTTTTTGATGGGGTTGTTTGTGTCGGTGGTGGTGCTGTTTTTGGTGAAGCGGTGGGATGTAGAAGGGCCAGTGTTGACTTATGGCTTGCCAGTGATTTTATTGGCGGGTGGACTTGGATTTGGATTTTGGCGGCTTGGTGAGGCTTCGGCTAAGAAGAGTGTCGCTGTTGGTATGGTGGTGGTGGATGAAATGAAGGGAGCCTGGCCGGCTTATGAAGCCAGGAGCCGGGAACTGGTGAAGGCGGGGGCGGAGGTGTTGGTTTGGCCTGAAAAGATTGAGCGGCTGGATGCGGCTGGTGGGGTGGCGCGGCAGAGCGTGATTGGGCTGCTGGCTCAGGATCTGGGTGTGCCCTTGGTTGTGGGTGTACAGGTGAAGAAGCGGAATGTGGCATGGGTGTTTAACGGGGAGGGCGCGTGGATTGGGGAGTATCAGAAGCAGCACCTGGTGCCGTTTCTTGAGGGGGATCTTGAGGCTGGAAAGAAAGATGCGGTTTATGAGTTGAAGGGGCGGCGGTTTGGTGTGGCGGTGTGCCGGGATCTGCTTTTCCCGCGCCTCGCGCGGCGGTATGGGTTACTCTATGTCGATGCGATGCTTGTGCCAGCGTGGGACTTTTATCACGATGCTTGGATGGCTTCGGCTACTTCTACTTTGATGGCGGTGGAGGGTGGTTATCCGGTTGTCAGGGTGGGGAGAGAGAGTTACTTACATTCGGTTGACCGCTACGGGCGAGTGCTTCTGCAGCAGCGGAGTGCTGGCGGGGCTGGGATTGGGTTGATTGCGCGTGTGCCTGTTGGGCAGAACCGTGCGACTGTCTATGCCAGATTGGGTGATATCTTTGGCGGACTGTGTGTAGCTTTGTTTGTGTTGTTTGCTGTCTTGTATGTGTTGGGCGATGCGTGGGTGGTGGAGTATCTGACGGGGACCAGCAGGAAGGGCGGCGAGGGTGTAGATACTAAGAAACGGTGGCTGGATTAGACTTGTTGGCGCAAACTAGAATGGCTACAGACGGCTCGCTGCGCGAGTGAAACAGGGCGACACAAACTAAACCGGAGTGGTGGAGTGATGCAATTTGATGCAAATTCGATGCTATAATGAATCATGAGCATTCAAAAGCAAGTACGCACCACAATCTCCCTGCCGGCCGCCTCGCTCACCGCTGCGAAGCGTGCAGCCAAGGCCCGGCGAGTCAAGCTCAGCACGGTAGTCGCGGAAGCGTTGGATGACTCACTGAGGCAGCAGCAAGTCAAGGACCGGGCCAAGGCGACGTTCGCCCGGTATCAACGAGCTTTCGCTGGGTTCGACGAAGAGGAACTCATGATCTTGGATGGGATCATCCCAGAGAATCGACTCTAAACATGTTAGATCCTGCCTCGGGCCCGTTTCTGTTTGATACCAGCGCCGAAGGCTGGTTCGCGAGACAGAAAATGGCGCCCGCCCAAGAATGGATGCTGTTGTACCTAGAGCGTCACCCGGTTCACGTGTCAGCCATCACGGTTTTCGAACGAGTGCGCGGCTATGCGCTATTGGCCCAAGATGAATCATTGTCTAAGCGTCAAGCCGTGGAGCGCGCTCGCCTGGATTATCTGGCGGACCTCGGGTCGGTGTGGGCGGTGGATCAGGGTGTGGCCAGCATTGCGGCGGAGATCTGCACCTTGCTGCGTCAGCCCCCAACACCACCCAGGCGTGCGCACCAGTTCGTGGAATCACGTCAGGAGCGCGTGGCGCGTTGGCGAGCGGACACCATGATCGCCGCTACGGCGCTAGCAGCCGATATGCTGCTGATCCACAACAACGCCTCAGACTTCGAGACCATCCGTGGGGCCATTGAGCGAGATCCGGTCCGTTTCCCCGGACTCGGCCCGTTAAAACTGATTCGCTGCGCTTCTGTACTTGCCGCTCAGACGCCGTGATGGATGCGTTTCGAACTGTTGCGCTGCAAATGCAGGGGTTAGCGGCACGATGAGTTCACAGACGAGCGATCACGGTTGCAACAAGAGTTGCCCCGCAGCAGCAACCTTTTCGATCCGACGCTGTGCCGTCGCGATCAACTCGGGAGCACAGCGGGAAACCAGCGACTTCATATCGTCGCTCGTCACAAGCTTGTAGAAGGTGCTCTCCGGGGAAAAGTAAACCAGGGCTTTCTTGCCAGCAGCAATTAGGTTCTGAATGTTGTTGAGAGTGCCCTTGCTTTCGCCGTCCCAAAGCATCATCCCGCATTTCGCATCATCGGCCATGGCTTTGTCTTTCGCGGCGTAGTAGGCGAAGTCGCGGGGGCCGGGCGGACGGGAGATCCGTTTCGTAGCCCATCCCCCTATGTTGTTCCGACAGCGATCCATGCAGTAGATGACGACACTCTGGTATTCGTGCGAGGCCAGGTACTGCTGAACTGCCTTGTCGGCACCATTGGCGTCGCCAATGAAGATAGTACATCCGCGCTGCATGAAGTCGTCAAGCTTCTCCCGCAGTGGGCCGGTCAACTTCGAGATCGCGCGCGAGCCGCCAATGAATACGCTGGTCACAGGTTCTTCCGTGTCTGAGTCAAGGTTAACAAATACACCTGTGACGCGGCGCCATCGCTCAGCAGAAGCCGCGTGATGGCCGCGGCCGTTGCGCCAGAACGGAACAGGTCGTCAAACACCAGCAGCCGTTGTCCCTGTGTTTGATTCCGGTCCACGACAAAAGCACCAGCGAGGATCTTGTCGCGCTTGGCGCGGTCAAATACGTCTTTCAACTGCCCCGTGTTCTTCACCTTCTTGATGCAAGCCACGCATAACGGGGCACCCGTTTTCTTGCTGATCTCACTTGCAACCTCGATCACGGGCTGCCGCTTCCGCGCGGTGTTGGAAGGAGGTATTGGCATGATCACATCGATGGGCCAGTTCTTGATGAACGCGGCGGCGGCTTGGGCCAGCGATTCAATTGCCGTGGCATCACCCCGGTTCTTCAGTTGGTACAGCAACTCCCCAACGGGTGGCCTCTTCGTGTCGAACTCGGGATGACCGAAGGCGTTGTAGCCGATAAACGTGCTGCTCGTCGTTTGGAAATCGAGCGCGTAGCCCATCGTCCACGGCCCAGCGAGCTTGCGAGGATGGATTTCAATCGGCATCTCCATCGGTAGAGTAGCGCAGATCGGCGGTGCGCGAGTGCTCTGTTTTAATGTCGACCCCAGGATGAATTCGAACCGGCAACGCTAATGGAATCAACAGGCGCAATTCGTGCTCACGAATAAATGTTTTGTTTTCAAAACGAAAATAGTTGGCTCCCCACACTGGACGGATTTCGAACTATTGCGGCATAAATCCCCAGGCGCTCGAACCCGATGAACCTACTTTGATTCAGTCGGTTAGCGCTATTTCGAAGGCCTTCATCCAGCTTGGCCGGGCACCATCATTCTCGTCCCCGCGAAACAGAGCAAAGGGCGAATAAAACGCAAAAGATGCGCTAGGATGAACCATGGGGATTTCGGCTCAAGGTGCTGAGCACCTGACGATGAAAATCGGACGCGCCTACAAGCACGTCAAAGAGTTCGACGCGCTGGTTGTCGCGCACTGCACGAGGAAAGACCTATTCACCGCCACGGGCCGCGAGAAGAACGGTCGCTACATCGTGCGTGTGGAATATGCGCCGCAGGACGGTGACATTACCCTGAGCCTTGCCGATTTCGCTTACAACCTGCGCTCCGGGCTTGACCAGCTCGCTTGGCAGCTCTGCCTTGCCGGTGGCGGCACTCCCGACCGGGACACTATGTTCCCGATATTTGAAAAAGATGATCCACCGACCCAGGCGAGCTTTCTTAAACGCGTCAGTGGCATGCCGCCCGATGCGATCAATATCATCCGGGACCTTCAGCCGTATAAACGAGCAGATTTCAGGCAGGATCCTTTGTGGCAGCTGAACGCGCTCGCGAATCTCGACAAACATCGCCTCCCGGCGGGCCGTAGCTCTGACACCAGCTTCTATATCGAGCCAGTAGGCTTCATCCAAACCGATTTCGATAACGGCATCGAACTCAGCTGGCCTCTTTCCGCTAAGGGCAAAGTGAAGGTCGAGGGAAAAACACCTGTTCTGACCTTTGGCGAGCCGGTCGACAGCAGCACACCTTCGAGCACGCCGCTTGAGCTGACAAGGCAGGACATCGCCGAAATATACCGTTTCGTGCGAGAAGATGTCGGCCCAAGATTAACACCATTCATTACATAGCCTTGTCACGCGCGCGGGTCGGGGATTTCAGGAGCGAAACACTACAAGGCTTGAGCAGGGTGTCTTTTGCTCGTACATTGCAGGCTCGTTCAAATTGCAGTGTTTTCCCTATGACCCCAGCGTGGATTCGAACCCGCAAATAGCAGAAAACAAAGTTCCGGCCGATTCGCAGGTCGATCGGCTACTAAATGGAATCAATCACTTGCAGATTGGCTCCCCGGCATGGATTCGAACCACGATTGACGGAGTCAAAGTCCGCTGTCCTACCATTAGACGACCAGGGAGCAAGGCCTTTTCTAGAATAGCAAAATCATCGGCCAGCTAGGGTTTTGACTCGAGCGATTTCGACCTCTTCTTCCGGTTTGAGCCCAGCCATGCGACCGTAAGAATTCCACATGCCGACTGCCTCTTCAAAGGCCTCTTGCCCGATCACTATCTTTTTTTGCGAGCGAGCGAGTTCGCCTCTGAGCGTCAATGCCTGGGCGAGCTGCCGGCGGTAGTCGGGCTTTGAACCTGGTATGCTCACCAGCTTGCGCAGAATATCTACAGCTTTATCGGTTTCGGTCGAGGCTCCCGCGAGGTTGGACCCTGCACGGTTCATTCGGGCAGTTTTGACAATGATCTCAGCCAAGCCTTCAGAGGCTTCTTCGTTATCTTTCTCTTTTTGAGATGCTTGTTCGAGGATTTGGCGGGCCTCTTTGTAGCTGGCCCTGGCCTGATCGCTATTTTCTGATTTTTCCAAAGTCTCGCCGAGTCCGGTGAGAGTTCTGGCCAGATCGAGCATTGGGCCAACTTCGCTGTCGGGCTTAGTGGCAGCCGGGCGGATCGTAGTTTCGGCTGTACGGAACATGGCAAGCGCCTCACTCAGCATGTTCATTTTGAGAGCCTTGCCACCCACGTTATTGGCAGATTGTGTGTAATCGCGGGCCTTGGTAGTATTGCCTTTGTCGGAATCGAGAATGATTCCGAATTGGCGCATGGCACTCCGGGCAAAGGGCATTGAAGCCTGTTCATCACCGGCAGCGAAGATGAGGTCGCCGAGGGCTGCATCGGCAGCAGCAAGTGCTTTTTTGACTTCAGGATTCTGAGAGCTTGCCCCGGTCAGTTTGTTCTTCCAATCCTCAGTAACTTTGATGGCTTCCTTGTAGTCCCGAGCATCATTAAGGAGTTTGGCGAGCATCTTGGCTGAACGCGAATATTCAAGCAATTCAAGGTCTGTGGCAGACCCGCTAGTGGCTAGCTTAAGTGTAAGTTCGTAGGCTTTACGGGCAGACTGAATTGCGGCACCGCGATCCCCTGACAGAAGCCCACTACCTTTGAGCTCGACTTCCGAAAGTCGCATATATGCCTTGGCAAGCTCACCGAGAACTTCGGGCTTTCCATTGCTCTTGGCCAGCATGTCGTCCAAATAGGTCTTCGCGCTTTGAATGGAAGAAGCCCCAGCGGCATTCTTGCTGCCTGAAAAAAGAGAGCCTGCGATGTTTTTGAGTTGCAATGACTTGTCGTTAGACTTCGATGTCTGCAAGATTGCAATGCCCGCCGCAGCGAGAACAGCTACGACCAGTGCCGCAGTTATCCAGTTCTGCCGGACAGACCGAACTAAGAATTCCAGCATCGCTTCCTGCCTGGGCTTGACGGCTCGACCTTCGAGATAGGCCTCGATATCGCGACCCAAAATGATGGTGGTAGGGTATCGCGCATCTACATTTTTTTCAAGAGCTTTCGCAAGGATGAAATTTACATCTTCGTCGACGCCCTCAATTTTGGCTGGCATCTGTTCGCAGATAGCCCGGCCGCGATCCATGATCGAGTCTTGGGGGTTGCCGTAAGGAAGCTTTCCAGCGAGCATCTCGTAAAGAATTACCCCAAGCGAATAGACGTCAGAAGCTTCCGTAACGTCGTTGCCACGAATTTGCTCTGGTGAAAAGTAATTGAGGCTTTCTGCTTCGATTTCAGTCTGCGTGGCGATTGCATCGCCGCCTTTGGCAAAGGCGCGGGCCAAGCCAAAGTCGAGGAGCCGCGGGTTTTGCTCACGCGAAAGCAAAACGTTGGACGGCTTGAGGTCGCCATGAATGATGTTACGCATGTGGGCATAGCCAACTGCGCTGAGGAGCCTGAGGAAAACTGTCAGGTTCTGGCGAAGGTCCATCTTGAGAGCAAGCTCTGTAATTGGAATGCCGCCTTCAAACTCGCTAACGACAAAAGGACGGCCTTCGCTCACCCAACCTGTATCCAGTACGCGGCCAATGTTGGCGTCGTAAAGCATGGTGAGGGTACGAAGTTCCTGTATAAAGCTCTGCCGGAATGCGGGATCTTCAATGACAACTCGAGCCACCTTGAAGTTGACCATCTGATCCATGGAGTCATCGGCTCGCTGGGCGAGGTAGTCCATACCAAGGCCATCGGACCCGAGCGGAAGGACGATGCGCCAACCTGAGGCTATGTCAGGCATCTCGTCGTTGGCTTCGCGGCCCTCGACTTGCCGCAGGATGCGATGCGCATAAGCGTGCAGGTCAGGATCATTGGCGAGTTGTTGATCAATAAATTGAACCCGCGTTCTCGGAGGCAGGCCCACCGCCTCGGCGAGGATGGGTTGAATTGTTTTCCACTGAGTTGTCGTCACTGAACTTATCCCTAGTATGACGAAGCGCAAGGCAGCGCGCTATACAGGCAAAGAGTCAGCCTAGACTTCAATCTGGGGACGAGACGGTTCAGGCCAATCCAAATGGAAGAATTTTCCACGGGGAGAATCAGTGCGTTCATAAGTATGAGCACCAAAATAGTCTCGCTGCGCCTGCAACAGATTGGCGGGTAGCGTAGCGCTACGGTATCCGTCAAAGTAGCTAAGCGCGGAATAAAAGGTGGGGGCCGGAATTCCATTGGTGGCCGCTGCAGCAACGACCGTGCGCCAGTTGGTTTGGCAGCGATCCATCTCGCTCTTGAAAAAGGGGTCGAGGAGGAGGTTGACGAGGCTCGCGTTTCGGAGATAGGCTTCGGTGATCTTTTGGAGAAACCGGGCACGGATGATGCAGCCGCCGCGGAAGATACGAGCGATGTCGGCGAAGGGAAGATCCCACTTGTATTCGACCTGCGCGGCGCGCATGAGCTGGAAGCCCTGGGCGTAGGCGCAAACCTTAGAGCAGTAGAGCGCGTCGTGGATGGCGTCGATCATGGTTTGCTTGTCGCCGGTGTAAGCTGGGCTCGGACCGCTTAGCGTTTGCGCGGCATTGACTCGCTCATCCTTGACTGCGCTGAGGAAGCGGGCGAAGACGGCTTCGGCAACGGTAGGAGCAGGGGTGCCCATGTCGAGTGCATTGGCACTGGTCCATTTGCCGGTGCCTTTCTGGCCGGCGGTATCGAGGACGATGTCGACGAAAGCTTTGCCTGAGGTTGGATCCTTTTGGGCGAGAATGTCCGCAGTGATCTCGATCAGAAAGCTATCAAGGACGCCTGTGTTCCATTGCTTGAAGACCGCTGCACAATCCTGGGCGCTCATTCCGAGGAGATTCTTCATCAGGTCGTAGGCTTCGCAGATCATCTGCATGTCGCCATACTCGATTCCGTTGTGAACCATCTTTACGTAGTGACCGGCACCGTTTGGACCGATCCAGGTAGTGCAGGGGACACCGCCGATAATTGGCTTGCCCGCAGAGGCACCTTCGAGGGGTTTGCCCGTCTGGTCGTCTACCTTGGCTGCGACGGCTTCCCAGATGGGCTGGATTTCGGCATAGGCAGAGGGGTCGCCACCAGGCATGAGGGAAGGGCCAAAACGGGCACCTTCTTCTCCACCGGAAACGCCAGAGCCAATGAAGCGAAGGCCTTTAGCCTGAAGGGTCTTCTCACGCCGGATCGTGTCTGTCCAAAGCGCATTGCCCCCATCAATGATGATGTCTCCGGCTTCAAGTAGCGGAACCAGTGAATCGATGACTGCGTCTGTGCCAGCGCCGGCCTTGACCAGGATGACCATCTTTCGTGGGCGCTTGAGCGAAGAAACAAAGCCTTCGAGAGTTGCTTGACCATTGAGTCCGCCTGGAGTGGACGGATTCTCTGCGACAAACTTTTCCATGGTGGCCGTCGTGCGGTTATAGACGGAGATGCGGAAGCCGTGATCGGCAATATTGAGGGCGAGATTCTGGCCCATTACAGCAAGGCCAATCAGGCCAATGTCAGATTGAGGAAGCGACATAAGTGTGGTTGAACCTATTAGGCTACCACTCAGCGTAAGCGGTACCTTCGAGACTCTTCTGGTCGGAGCCAGACTTCACATCGTAGATACCCGGTTCAGTCTGATTGACGCTGGCAAGGGAGTCTTCCATGACCGTCCGCCAAGTATCGGCACGGCCCGTCAAAGGGTCGACCGGGATGGAACGCAAGTAGCCAGCGTCGACGAGGTCGCGAAGATCCTGTGGAGCCTTTTGCTTGTCATAGGTGTACTCATCAATTACGGTTCGCATCGTGAAGAGGTTGTTCTTGAGGACGCTCTCACGGGCACGAATCAATGATTTCTGGTAGATGGGGATGGCGAGTGAAAGGATGATCGAAATGATCGTCATTACGATGATCATTTCGACGATCGTGAAGCCACGACGGAGTTTATTCCCACTCGGAGTAGAGGGTGCCATCGGGTGCTTTCTCCATAGTTTTTGAAAAGACGTCAAATACATTTTGGCCGCCCCAGCTTTGACTCTTGGGGTCGTCCTGGACGCTTCGCCTGCCCCAGTCTGTGCCGCCAGTGAAAGGATCCCTGGGAAGGCGGCGGAGAAAGCGAATCTTCTTGTCTTGCGGGCCTGGAACCTTCACGCCTTCCACGAGGACTTCAAGCGTCTCAGGGTAATTTTCAGTTCCAAGCTTGGTCTGCCCGAGTAAGTTCTGCTCAGACATATCTTTGTATTTGTCGATTGCGGTACGGATCTCGCGCAAAGCATGGCGAAGATCTCTCTCCTTCTCGCGGCGAACTTTATACCGGGCCATGGGCAGGGCCATGGCACTCAGAGTAATCAGGATCGTGAAGGCCACCACCAGCTCGACGAGGGTGAGACCTCGTTGGGATTGGCGGCGGCGATCAGAAACGTTAAGCATAAGAAGCCTACTGAATTTTGACCATAAGCTCTGGCAAAGAGTTGCCTATCAGGGCTTCGTTTTTCGAATTGAACAGACGGGCATCAGCGATGCGGATGCCGGCCTCGCCTTTAGCGAGACTGATGAAAGTCAGTTGGAGAAGTGCGCCGGTACCGCTGATGCCGGCAGATCCCTTCGCAAGAGAGAGATCTACTTCTCCTTTGCCCATATCGATGAGGAGATTCTCTTTCTTGCCATCGGAGGAGAACATGCCTCCTGAAGAAACACCGATCAGCTTGAGAAGCTGCCGGTCATAGTCGATACGAAGAGGTGCCTTTACAAGGTCTTCGGCTGACTCGACATTGACTGTGACCTGAACCGGATCACTCAGGAAGAGCGGGCCTGATGGCAAAGAGAGACTGAGTTTATTCCTGATTGGGCCCTGGCTAAGTGGAACTGTTGGCAGAGAAACGGGCAGCCTTGGGGGCACAGCGAGAGGAAGTACTGGAACTGGAGAGGGCGCAACGGGAAGGGCCTTCTCTTCTCTAGCCTGGAAGCTGACGCGCACCTGCTGATCGGTGCCGGTACTGATACCGCGCAGGTTGAGATCAGTCAGCTCGGGGGCACGCACCAGGTGAGGCACAAGAACGACCAGCAGTTCACTATCGCTACGGTCATCACCATCGGTACCAAAGAGCCAGCCAAGACCAGGGAGGGTCACCAGCCAGGGAAGGCCGCTGAGATTCTTTGAGCGGCTATTGGACTTGAGACCGCCCATCACGTTAATCTCACCTTCGCGAATGCGGATGTCTTCGCCGATCTTTCTTTGGCCGATAACGGGCTGGCGGACTCCGCCAATATCGACCTGATCGCGGATATTCGAGACTTCGACTTCCACGCGCAGGGAGATTTCGTCGTTGCCGTGGATTTTCGGAGTGATGTCAATGTTGACGCCGACCTCAGCGAACTGGAACTGGGTCGAAGCAATAGGGCTGCCGCCGCCAACGCCGGTACCGACGTTGAAGCTGCCGGTTGCGTAAGGGTACCGGTCGCCGATGCGGAGGGTCGCTTTCTTGTTGTCGACGGTGCGGACTTGTGGGTTTTGGACGACACGGGTAGTGCGATCGTCGAGAAGAGCCTGGAGGAATGCGCCGGGCAAATTGACTGAGAAATCGTTGGTCGACAAACTGCTCAGTTTGGCCAGGGATATCCCAGAACTGGGTGCAGCGGCATCCGCAGAAGCGCTGGTACCGGAGGGCCGATAGGTGATGGCTTGATTGAGGCCGCCCTTGGCACCATTGGCGATGGTGGCGGCAAGAGAGCGGGTTTTGGTGCGGTTGGCTTCGAGAATGTAGACATCGAGCATGATTTCAGCCCTGGGCTTATCCATGTCATTCAGAATTTTCTGCACAAGGGCAACCTGATCGGAGGTGCAGCGGACCATGATGGCCATTTGCGCTACATAGGGGACGACTTTGCGGCACTCACCAACGACACGAATGGCGTTGGCAATTTCTTGCAGTTCCTGGGGCTCGAGGGCATGCTGAAGATAGAAGACTTTTACGATGTAATCCTCGTAATCGCGGCGCTTCTGAGGATTGTCGAGAGTGACGTAGATCGCGTTGGAGGAGATCGGCTTCCAGTAAGCTTTGGTGAGGATCGAGAGATAATCGAGTGCTTCTTCGAGTGTGGTGTTGGTGAAATCGACGGGGTAGTTCTTGCCGGAATTCTGGCTGACGAAATCGGGATCAAACATGACGTTGATGCCAGCCATCTTCGACAGAGTCTCAAAAAGGATCTTGACCGGCTGGTTGTTCATCTTGAGGTTGACGATTTCGCGCTTGATCGGCTTGAGGACCGGAGCGTCCATCATGGTTTCGAGCTTCTGCTCGTTTTGCCTTTTGACTTTGTCGGCCGCGCTCATGCCGCGGTCTTCGGGTTGGGTTGGCCCTTCCTTCTTTTCTTTGCGGATCATCTCGAAGGTCTGACGCATGCGCTGTTCGGCGATGGCACTGGCGGGGTCGAGGGCAAAGGCGCGCTGGAACAGGTTGAGAGCTTCTTCGAGCTTGCCGTCGGCGCGGAGTTTTTCACCACGGTCGACGAGCTTTTGGGCGGCCTGGAAGCGGACACGATCCAGGCCAAGCTTGTAGGCGGTGTCACGAGGATCGATTCCGAGGGCCTGCTCGTATAAATCGAGCGCTTTGTCGAAGTCCCCCTTGGCTTCGGCAAATTGCGCTTCTTTTAATAATTTTTCGCTTTTGCGGTTTTTAGCCTCGACCGGTTGGGGAACAAGGATGGTCTGGAAGCATAAAATGAAGGCAAGAGCGAGGCTGTTTAATCTAGCTAAACCTTTGTAAAAAGGCATCTTATTCGATTTCTCGTGGTAAACTTTGGACTTTGGGCACCAGTTCGTCAAGCACCTACATGAATTGACGCATTGATGCGCTGGATCGTGCAATGAAGCGGGAAAACGAAGGTAATAAAACGATTGCGGATAACCGCCAGGCGCGGCACGAGTACTTTGTGCTGGAAACAATCGAGGCCGGTCTTGTTTTGACCGGAACCGAAGTGAAGGCTGCCAAGAACGGCAAAGTACAACTGAAGGACGGGTGGGCGGAAATCCGGAATGGGGAAGCCTTTCTTGAAAACGTACATATCAGTGAGTACAGCCACGGGAATATCGAAAATCACAAGCCCGTTCATGCCCGCAAGTTGCTGATGCATAAACGGGAGATCCTGAAGCTGTTCTCCAAGACGAGGGAGAAGGGCTTGTCGCTGGTTCCCTTGAAGATGTATCTCAAACAAGGGCGGATCAAGTGTGAGCTTGGCCTGACGAAGGGTAAAAAACTGCACGACAAGCGGGAAACGCTGAAGACGCGGGAGCAGGAAGCGGAAGCAAGAGTAGCGATGAAGGCGAGAAGATATCAATGAACACAAGCATTCAGTTTCAAGGATTTAAGACGGTGGCCGCCGATGCGGTGGTTTTTGCGGCGCCAGAAGGCAGCACCCCAACAATCGACAATGCGGCGGTCGCGCAGTGGGCGGCGGACTTGTACCAGTCAGGTGAATTTACCGGCAAAGCGTTTGAGATCGCAATATTGCATAAGCCGATCGGCTTAGCCGCCAAGCGGGCCGTTTTGATTGGAGTTGGCAAGCTCGAGAAGCTGGATTCGGCGATGCTTCGCAAGGTAGGCGGCTCGGTGGTTCGGTCGCTGAAAGCGAAGTCGTTTACAAGAGTGGCGATGGTTCTGGACGCGAGTCTGCGGGATGCTGCGCTGGTTCAGGCTTTGACTGAGGGTGCGGTGGCGGGAGACTTTGAGCCGGACGAACACAAAAGCAAGAAAGACTCGAAACATCTGGAGAGCTTTTTGTTGGTTGCAGAAGGCGGAGCAACGGAGCTGGCTGAGGCTACGCGTAACGGTGCTGTGATTGGCGAGGCGCAAAACTTTGCCCGGGCACTTGTGAACGAGCCTGGAAATATTCTGACTCCGCTGAAGCTGGCAGAACGGGCGCGTCTTATGGCGGAGGCGCAGGGGCTGAGTTGCGACATCCTTGATGAAGACCGGATGAAGCAGTTGGGTATGGGTAGCTTGCTATGTGTATCGCAGGGTAGCGCCGAGCCGCCGGCGTTGATCGTCTTAAGCTACAAGCCGGCCAATGCGGTGGCAGGAATTCATTTGGGTCTGATTGGCAAGGGCGTCACCTTTGACACCGGTGGTATCTCGATCAAGCCAAGTGAAAACATGGAAAAGATGAAGTACGACATGGCGGGTGGTGCTGCTGTGATTGGTGCAATGTTGGCCATTGCTCAGTTGAAGCCGAATGTCGAAGTGACCGCATTTGTGCCGGCGGTTGAGAACATGCCGAGTTCGAAGGCGGTACGGCCAGGAGACATTGTGACTTCGATGGCTGGAAAGACGATTGAGGTTTTGAATACAGATGCCGAAGGGCGTCTGATTCTGATCGATGCGATTACTTATGCAAAAAAGTTGGGGGTAAACCGGATAGTGGATGCGGCTACTCTAACTGGCGCGATTTCTGTCGCATTAGGCGCCGTCAACGTAGGTGCATTCACAAATGATGATGGGTGGCAGAGTGAAGTCCTTGGGGCAGCCAGGACGGCTGGCGAGAAGATGTGGCCGATGCCAATGGACGAAGAATACAAGGAACTCCTGAAGAGTGCCTTTGCCGATATGCCTAATATTGGCAGTCGCGGGGCGGGATCGATTACCGCAGCGATGTTCTTGAAGGAATGGGTGGAGGATACGCCGTGGGTGCACTTAGATATCGCTGGAACTGCGTGGATCGACGACGGCAAGGCCTGGCTGTCCAAGGGGCCAACTGGGGTTGGCTTGCGCAGTTTTGTCGAGTTGGCCAAGCGCTTGGGCTCCTAGCTGTTTCGGCTGTTGCTGAGACAAATGCACGAAGTTGGTCATCTTACTTTGGAGACCATCGACTGACTGAGAAATGGGGGATTCATTTTGACGGTCAGTATCGACGGGATCTGGGTGAGGATTACAATCAAATCCTGTTGAGGCCGGGTGTAAATTACTACGTCCGGCCCAACTTGTTTTTGACCCAGGGTTATGCTTGGATTCGGACGGGCAGTGGTGTGACTGTGACGCCAGAGCATCGCAGTTGGCAGCAGGTGCAATACATGCCGAAGGCTTTGGGTGTGGTGATGAGCCATCGGCTTCGTCTGGAACAACGCTGGATTGGGTTTAATACCGGGCATCGCTATCAGAACCGGATCCGATACTTTTACCGGACGGAATTACCGGCAACTTCGAAGTACTTTGTGGGGCTGCAAAATGAAGTCTTTCTCGGATTTGGCCAGAATCGCGGGGCTGCCGTGTATGACCAGAATCGAGCCTATGTGTCTGTTGGAAAGCGGTTTGGCGCTATCGGTCGAATCGAGATTGGGTACATGTACCAGAACCTGCTGCAACGTAATGGGATGGTGCGGGAGCACAATCATATTGCTGTGATCTCGTTCTTGTCTGCGAAGTCTTGGGTGCGTTGATTACCACTGCACTTGAGTCATGAAGTCAGTCAGGTAGCGGCGCCAAACGAGCCAGGTGTGAGCCCCTTCGGTTTCGATGTACTTGTGGGTGATGTTCTTTGTCTTGAGCCAGTCGACGAAAGTCTGGTTGGCTTTGAGCAGGCCATCGTTTTTGCCACAGGCGATCCAGAGGAGCTTTAGCTTGACATTGTCTTTATCGGTGAGGTTAGGGAAGGCTTCTTCCGGCTTGCCAAAGAGCATGGGCGCGCTGCTCATGGCTCCGATCCAGGCGAACTTGCCGGTGTGGCGGAGGCCAACATAGAGAGTCTCCGCGCCGCCCATGGATAGGCCCGCAATCGCTCGCTCATTGGGTTTGGCGCTGAGCTTGTACTGCTTCTCGACAGCAGGCAGCACTTCACTCATAAGGCTTTGTTCGAAGCCCTGGGTATTCTTCTGGAAGTTGCCGCCGCTGCGGACTGCGCCGAGTTTCAGATCCTTGACCGACATGCCGTAGCCGAGTGGCATGACGGCGATAAAGGGCTTCTTGCCAGATGAGATCAGTTGGTCGAAGATGAAGTGGGCTTTGCCGACTGTGGTCCAGCCATCGGCGAGATCGCTGTAGCCGTGGAGAAGGACGAGAAGCGGATATCGCTTGCCGGGCTGATATCCGGGAGGGGTGTAGACAAAGAAGTCGCGATTTTCAGCGGCTACTTTGGAGTTGTAGAAATGGCGGTGAACGGTGCCATGGGGGATGTCGGTGAATTCCCAGGGCTGGGGTTTGTCGCCGGGGACGAGCACCATGTTCGAGGGATTAAGTGCGTTCGACTTCATTTCGCCGTTGACGGGGTCGATAGCGCCGACGCCGTCTACCTGGAAGGTGTAGCCGTAGAGGTCGGGGTCGAGGATGGGGGTGGTGGCAGTCCAGATGCCTTTGTCGTCTTTGGCAAGGGGGAAACGCTTGCCGCCTTCGATCGAGACCTCAACTTTTTGTGCGTTGGGAGCACGGAATTTGAAGGTAACGGTCTTGTCGGGGTGGACGGTGGGGGAGAGGATTGGCTGGGCTTGTGGCTGGGCGCTCAGGACGAGGGCGGAGAGAATCAGGAGGTTGACAGACTTGGTCATCGCGATCATCATATCGAATCTCTGCAATGAATTCGCGCAGGCAGAAAAAATCGGTCTTCACTCTCTCCCGACTCCATTGGCGGCACCAGTGGGGGCCAGGGCATAAGCGTTAACTTAAGATGCGCTTCTGTCGTGTCCGGGCTCGCTTAGAATCGGCAAGTTTTTCCGTAATTTCCGGCCAGGCTCGAAGCGTTCCG
>JAYSVS010000011.1:0-2766 GCA_043718395.1 Acidobacteriota bacterium | reverse complement strand
GCCGGAACGCTTCGAGCCTGGCCGGAAATTACGGAAAAACTTGCCGATTCTAAGCGAGCCCGGACACGACAGAAGCGCATCTTAAGTTAACGCTTATGGGGGGTAGCCCCGAGGAGTTGCTCACAACCACTACAAGGTGCATCGATCGTCTAGCCTGAAATACTACTGAAGCCGACACAACTCCAAGTTTTGCTTCAAGAGCGAGAAGTTCCGTCCCTTGATCGACTGAATCGAGCCAAGCGAGGTGAAGCATGGATTCGATACGTCGCTACCGGGGAGGAGGGCGAGTTCGATGATGGCGCTATTCCAGATGTGATGGAGCATGGCGGCGTGACGGCGACAGGACGAGGAGACCATTTGTTCGATCAGTTCGAGTTCGGTGGATGGCTTGTAGTTTTCGATGTAGTCCTCAAAGATGGCATTGAAGCGTTTTTGATCTTCGGGCAGAATTAGAGAAGACTGGGAGTAGGCACCGTGTTTGAAGCCATTGAGGCGATTGCGTTGTTTGCCTTCTACGGTGATTGGGCCGCGAGATTTGCGGCCGTTGATACGAGCGGATTCACGTTGTTTTTCAGTGGTCATGCGGCGACGGCCTTGCTGGCTGAGGGGAGGTTGAGTAGATTCTTGAGACATGAGGATAGACCTCGGGCTGGTCGATGTAAAGTTGACGCAATTGCGCAACCGGGATGAAAGTAGCATGGGCGGGGAAGGATTGAAAGCGGGAGTGGGGGTAAGTCTTTTAGAGTGTTGGTGAAAGATTTTTTCGCGGGGTGTGAATGATAAAGTTCGCATCGCCCGAACGGGCGACAAATGTTGTGGCGCAAATGGGGTCGCTTTCCTTGCGCCGGGAAGCATTGTCTTGATGTCTGTGCAGTGACATACTTCTGGATGCCAGATCAATGCAGCCGGCGTTTTGGCAGATTTGTTGCAATGCCGCCTCGCTCATACGCTCAGCGGGTTTGCGACGAGGGAGCAAATTGTCTGTTGGCATCTGTTTCTTCCAGTAAACAGGGAAGACTTCGAGGAGACGCTGGGAGAAAATGCTGTGGGGGTCCCAGGCAGGGCTTGAACATTGCGTCCATAAAGTCATCTCGTGCTCTTGAACGGTTAGAGCTCTGGGCCGGGCCGAATATTAGTGCCGAAGCGATATTGCAAAAATGCAATAATCTAATGAGATGGCGTGGGTCGTAGAAATTCTCGATGACCGCGTTCGGGACGAGTTAGCAGAGTTGCCGAACGATATGCTGGTGCGCTTTCGCCGCATTGTCGAATTGATCCAAGGCTATGGACTTGAGCTGGTGCATGAGCCTCATGTGAAGCACCTGGAAGGCCTATTGTGGGAGATGCGAATGACCGGCAGAGATGGCGTAGCGGGGGCGAATTATGTGACTGCGAGAGGCCGACGGGTTGTTGTGTTGAGGGTGTTTGTGAAGAAGACGCAAAAGACTCCCAGGAGAGAAATTGAGCTTGCTCTTGTGAGGGCGAAGGAGGTTCACCGGTGATGAAAAGAACGCGTGTTGACGATTTGCATAAGATCTGGTTAAAGGACCGAGATTACAAGCACGAGTATGATGCGCTCGAAGAGGAATTCTTGCTGGTGGCTAGCTTAATTGAGGCTCGCTCGCGGGCTGGACTGACGCAAGAGGAAGTTGCAGTGCGGATGAAGACAACGCAGGCGGTGATTGCTCGACTGGAGGGTGGAACTCATTTGCCATCGACGCGAACGCTTGAGAAATTCGCCAAAGCTACGGGTAGCCGATTGCGCATTCTGTTTGAGCAGGCGATTTCAAGCTGAGCCCGTGGCAGGCGGGATTTTGCAGCGGCGCAGGGGACGGAGCTACCTGAAGAGGCTGTCCGCATGCGAAGGCAAAACAGGGCTTTCCACGAATGGCAGGAATGTACTCGTGGCAGAAGCGCTTGCGACAGAAGCGCTTGTTTCCGGTGCTGTGATCCGATACTGTGAAATAAGAAGGGAATCACACCGATGGAAGTGCAGCTCACAAACGACCAAGCGGCTTTTGTTCGCCAAGCCATCCAGAACGGGCGTTACAGCAGCGAGGAAGACGCCTTGAAGGATGCACTGCTACTTTGGGAAAAGCAGGAACGCAAACGTGCCGAGATCCTTTCCGCTGTGGACCAAGCTGAGGCCTCCTTCGTGCGTGGTGAGGGCCGAAGCATTCAGAGCCACGAAGAAACTGTTCTACTCGCCAACGAAATCAAGCAGCGGGGACTTGCCCGGTTGAAGGCTGAAGCAGACCGATAATGGGGTTCCGCCTGCTGCCTGAAGCTGAAGCGGATCTTGACGACATTTGGCTTTACATCGCGAAAAGCAGCAACAGCATTGAGATCGCCAATCGGCTTATCGACACAATCACGGACCGATTCTGGCTATTGAGCCAGCAACCTCAGATCGGGCGACGTCGAGATTTGGATTTGCGAATTGGTTTGCGTAGTTTTTCCGTTGGCGAGTACATTATTTTGTATCGAGTCGAGGGCGGTGAGGTTCTGGTTTACCACGTCATGCGTGGCAGCAGGGACATTGAGGGAATTCTGAACGGTTAGCGGGGGAATTGCGCAAGTGGAAGTTTTAGGGCATTTGTGGTAGGCGCGGAAGCATGAAATGTTTGTAAAGGCTACGGCGAGCCGATTGTGTGACAAGCTCTTCAATTTGACAAAAGTGCGCCTTACGGTCTTGCCCGTTACTTTGAAGGGCATTCTGTTTCAAAGGCAGAGGAATGTGGTTGGGGTCGATTAGAGAACGGTGAT
>JAYSVS010000002.1:0-28994 GCA_043718395.1 Acidobacteriota bacterium | reverse complement strand
GTTGAGTGTTTCAAAACGTTGCTCAATTTCATTGAGCTTGTCGGTAGGTATGCGGGACATGGGGTTTGTTTAGGCGATGACTAGATCGCCGCCTTGTTGTTTTTCAAGTTCCATCGCTCCCTGGAGAGCGTGGATGGCGATCTCGGTTTGCGAATCGTCTGGGGGTTGAGTGGTGATGCGCTGAAGCCACAAGCCGGGCATCGCGAGGATTGTGAGCAGGCTGCCTTTATTCTTGGCGGCGTAACGGATGAGCTCATAGGAGAGGCCGGCTACCAGAGGCAGAAGGGCGATGCGGGCAAGGAATTTGCCCAGCATCGTATCAAAGGGCAGGAACATGTAAAGGACCATCGAGATCAACATGACGACGATCATAAAGCTGGTGCCGCAACGGGGGTGGAAGGTGACAAAGGACTGGGCATTGGCAACCGTAACGGGCTTACCGGATTCGTAGTTAAAGACGACTTTGTGCTCTGCGCCGTGGTACTGGAAGACGCGGCGGATGTCTTTGGCCCTCGAGATTCCGTAGAGGAATGCGAGGAAGATGGCGATGCGAATGATACCGTCCACCAGGTTGAACATGATGCGGCCTTCTAGGATGGGGTAACTGTTCTTGAGCTGTTCAGTAAGCCAGAGCGGGACAAACTTGTAAAGAACAATGAAGAAGATCAGGCTGAAGGCGAGCTGGCCGGCCATGGCCCAGGCAGGGATTTCAGTGGGGCCCTTTTTGCCAAGTTTGGGTTCGTTTGTTTTTTTCGCTTCTTCATCGGCAAGCTGGACGTCGGCGGAGAATTTGAGGGCTTTCATGCCGAGGCTCATGGCTTGGCCGAGAGTGCCCAAGCCGCGCAGGACGGGGAGTTTGAAGATGGGGTATTTATCACTGACTTTGCCGAGAGGCGCGGTTTCGCTGACGATTTCGCCGTCGGCCTTACGCACGGAGACACAGTAGGAGTGTGGCGCACGCATCATGACACCCTCCATGACGGCTTGACCGCCAATGAGGGTTTCTTCGCCGGATTCGAGGATCGGCGAGAGTTGAATGTGAGCGTTTAGACGCCAGAAAAACTTCCAATTCATATGATTACAGGTTCTCTCTCTCTATTATCTCCAATTGGAAGGATGCAGGTGGAATCGATTGGATTCGGTGACTCGCGTAGAGCAAAAAAATGAGGACCCGGATTAGGGGTCCTCTTGTTCAAGTGCTGCAAGGTGTGGTTATTGTGAGGAGTTGACTTTGCCAATCTGGGTGCCGATGAGGTCACCGGAGATTACAATTTCGACGCGGCGGTTTTGTTGGCGGTCGCTGGCATTTGAATTGGATGCGATGGGCTTAGACTCACCGAATCCCTGTGAAGCAACGGAGGCACCTGCCATACCTTCCCGGATGAGGTATTCGCGAACCGCCTCACCACGCTTTTCAGAGAGTGTCTGATTGTAGGAATCACTGCCGACGCTGTCGGTATGACCTTCAATTTCGAGCTTCAAGCCAGGGTGGCCTGAAACGATTCCAGCAACCTTGGCCAGTTTCTCCCTGGCAATGGGACGCAAGGTAAATTTAGCGGTGTCAAACAAGACATCCGGCATATTGACGATGAGGCCGCGAGCAGTGTCTTCAGTCTTTAGAATCGCGTTGAACTGCTTGAGGAGCAGGATGCGCAATTCGCCCTTTTCACGTTCCATCTGGGCACGTTGCTTTGCAGCATTCTCCAGTTGGGCCTCATTTTCGCGCTTCAACCGATCCGCTTCATTGGCTGCTGCAGTCAAGCGTGCTTCGTTTTCTAGCTTCAGGCGGCCGGCTTCGGTGTTGGCAGCAGACAAACGGGCTTCATTTTCAATTTTCAGACGGTCGGCTTCGTTGGTGGCAGCGGCTAGGCGGGCGGCATTTTCCATCTTCAAACGCTCTGCTGCAACTTCTGCGGCTGCAATTCGAGCGGCGTTCTCGCGCTGGGCTAAAGCTGCTGCTTCGGTTGCTGCCAGGCTCTGGGCATCTTTTTCGCGGGTGAGACGATCGGTCTCGGTTTTGGCTGCGATACGGGCGGCTTCGGCTTCACGGCTAACACGATTCGCCTCGGACTCTGCTATAGCACGGCCGGCGTCAGCCTGATTCTGGCGGTCTGCGGCTAGTTGGCGTTCAGCCATCAGCGCCGCTTCTTCTTGACGTTTCACCGCGATAATGCGAGCATCTTCGGCAGTCTGAACCGACTCGCGCGCCATCATCGTTACCGGCTTCCTGCCAGCCTTGCGCGCCTGATAGGCCTCGGCTTGGGCGAGGCTCTTCTCAGCCTTTACAAAAGTATCTGCGGCGAAGCGGTCAGCGCCCATGGCCCGGGCAATCTGAACGGCGTTGCGGGCCTCATAGAGTTCGAGGGGTTGACTACTGTCGAGCTTCAATGCCAGTGGATTGGATAGCTTCGAGTATTGGCCCCTCTGGAGCAATTCATACTTGGCGTCTACTTCTTCGACTTTGCCGAGAGTATCCTTGCGGACGACGTTTTCCATGACGATCAGGTCACTGGGCCGCGTGACGGCAAAATAAGGTTCAGCGGTAACCAGTAACGCAAACGATTGGAGTTCGGTTGAAACGTTCAACTTGCTCTTGGTTCCATTCAGCAGGATCTCGCCGAGATTAGAGGTGCGTCCCTCTGGGGTAATCGCCCAAAGGACGTAGGTGAGATATTCGGAACCTAGCAGGTTAGCGGGCTTCAGATCATCGAATTCGACTTCGATTTCGATATAGCCCTGTTTGCCCTCCACCTTGGCTTCACCGCGAGAACCTGGCATGAGGCTGGTACCACGGAAGTCGATTTTTGTAGCACCGTTTCTGTGCCGGTAGTTTACGGCTTTTGCCGTGCGGCCAATGGTTGTGACGCGGTAGATAGGCATCTCACCTGCGGCGATCCGGTTTGCATTTTCAATTTGGCTTTGCGTGGTCTGAGCCGTTAACGCTCCACAGACCATAAACAACACACCAGTCCAATTGTATTGGTTCACTATATATTCTTTTCTTTAAAACTATTCGTTTGACTTAACGGGAGAAGGCTTGGTCTCTCGCGGGGAGTATTTGTTCAGCAACCTGATGAGGTTTGCCGCAGCTTTAGGCGCTCTAACACGGGTAGTAACAATCTGCCGGTTTTCGAGTTTCCTGCCGTAGAGGGTCTGATTGTCGTCGAGGTCCTGGCGCAAGGTAGCACCTTGAAGGGCAAGGCCGGCAAAGAGCCCTTGAGATCGTGACCAGGAGAGAATTTCAGCCTTCATCTGAGCGTCGGTTTGGGCGGTGGCGGTGCGTCCCACCGGGCCTGCCGCAACCGAGCCTTCAGCGCCCAGGGTGAACTTACTTCCCAAGAGCTTGTCTACGCCACTTTCATTCATCACCAGCATGATCAGATCAGTTTCAGATCCACCAATTTGAAAGCCTACGCTGCCGCCTTCAATTCGCACGGTGGCCGGCGCGGACCAACCCATCATGCCCTTATTGCGGCACAACATGTATCCTTTGCCGTACTTACCGCCGACGACAAAAGCAGCCGTCTTCAGACCAGGCACGATTACAATGCAGTGTGCATTTCCCAGCATGTCCTCAGGAATTCCCTTGTCGGGCGTTGCCATAACCTCCGTCAGCACGACGGCGGCTTCTTGAAGTCTTTTTGCCGGTTCATTGTCTTTGGCCATCAGGGGCGCAAGCGCCAGAGTCGCTGCCAGTATAATTCGCATTCTCAACCTTTTCGGTCAACCCGGTAAACCCTGTGGAGGCTGTGGGCGACAATTTATTGATCGCAAGTGTGGTGCCAATCAGTAACTTGTTCATTACAATCACCTGAGCAGGTCTTCTGCGAATGCAAGAGTGACCGCCCCAGGTCATTCGACGCAACAGCGTCAAAATTTAGAGTTGAGTATAAACCAGCCACGCCGCGCATCGGATGCGCGGCGTGGCTGGATTTGAGAAAAAAGGAGTGCTACTAATTTCTGCGCATCAGCATGCTAAAACAAAGAAGGCCGGCACCAAAGAGGGCCATGGTGCCTGGTTCGGGGACTCTGGAATCCAAAAGAGATTCAACGCGACCCTCTACTGTGGTTTGGCCCGGAAAGTTACCTGAATTCGGCGCGACGATGCTAGTATCCCCCAGAAGGCGGAATGAGGTTGGACCGAATGTGCCGCTCTGGGCATTGGTTGTTCCCGGCCCGAGAATGAGCGGAACAAAAGTTATATTAATCGGGCTTACATCTCTGAATATAGTGCCGCCTGCAGAACTTCCCACAAATCTGCCAACGCCCCCATCCGTCTCGTCTGTAATGACTAGATTGAACGTAAACGGATTGAAGAAGGCCCCGCCCGCATTCGCCTGAGTTGTGCAAGAAGGACAAAGCAAAGTGAAGAAGCCATAGTTTACGTTGGATGGTGTACCTGTAGTGCTGCTCGCACGAGGAGTGAAGACGAGGGTTGCGGCCGCTCCGCCATTACTAGCCAGAGTCAGGCTGCCTGATGCAAACGCTGTGCCTGCCGCGTTGGTGTTGAAGCTGATAGTTGCAGCACTCGCGCTCGCACCGAAGGTGAGGAGGGCAAGGCCGAATGCAGATGAGTTGACGAAACCTGCGAGGTATTTTTTCATTCTGTTTTTCCATGATTCTTAAATTCCTAACTAACTTTTGACCGTTTTGATGTAACTGTCTTTGTCTCGGCAAATGTTAATTCGGTGTATCTTGTCCTTGCATTCTCACTGCCAATCGCCAGATCTATGTTAGGCAGGCCATTCTATGGTGCAGCGATGACCGCTACACGCCGGATGTCCGCCAGGCGTCATCTGTGGCAGCCGGGATAGAACTTCAACCGTGGAATGAATGAGCGGACCGTCTGAACATTCCCAGAAATCCATACGCTTGACTTGAATGTTCAGGAGAAACAAATGATCAGGGTCATATATGTCTGGCAACAGTTCCGCATTTTCGCTGTCGTAAAAATGAGCAAAGCTTGGTTTATGATTGACGATTGACGCGTTCCCCGCTAAGGTTGCGCATTTCTTCACTCTTGGGCACGAGGCCGCCACCGTAACTTCTGGACAGTCGCTGTAGAGCTTACTCAAACGCGAATTCGCCTGTCCAAAGAACCAAAGACCGCCCTCGAGATTACCCTTCTGATAAGTCATAGGGCGCCGCTGAACATGTGGTTCGTAACCGCCCCTCAAAATGAGGCATATGTCGATTTCATTCAACAGAGAGCAAATCTGATGCATTGAGGATTCGCTATGAGTGGTCCAGTTGCCATTTGCGTTTGTCACGGGATTCTCCTATTGACGCAGGCGGCTTCCCCAGACTGACTTGCCAATAAAAATACCTGCCACTGCGGCAAGAGCGATTGACTGGATCGGGTATTTCTTGCAAAGGGAACCACAGTCTTTTAACATCTGACCTGGTGGTTGGGTACGCAGGTAATTGGCACCTTCGAGTAGAGATTCCGCACTATGGAGTGCAGTGCTTTCAATGGCTTCGGCTCCGGCGATCAATTTATTGGAGCCAGATTCCATGGCTTTCGAAAGCGTCTGCTTTGCAGCTTCAAAGTGCGATTCTCCCTTATCGACGAGCGAATCAACGCTCTTCATTTCATTGTTCATGTGATTGTCCTCTTGTAAGTCTGGAGCAATCCTGGTGCCAAAATGATTGGCCCTCAAAATGCCATACAAAGGGCATGACTAACATGGAAATTGCTCCGGTGGCCCCCCGTCTTGATGAGTCGAATTATGCAGCCGCTTATCAGAATGGATTTAAAACCACGCTCCGTCTCGTCCGCTTTTTGGGAGCCAACGCAGAGACTGCCGAAGAGGTTGCTCAAGCGGCTTGGGCACGCGGCTGGCAATGCCGCAAACAGTTACTTTGCCCGGAGCTGGTTGGTGCCTGGGTGAATGCCATCGCACGCAATCTCTATCGCGGCGTGATCCGTTTGGAGAAGCGTTTTCTACAACTTGAAGACTTGGCAGTCCCTTCCAAACTGTTCAACAATCTGGATGCCGTCACTATCATAGACAATTGTTCAGAACTGGATTCCCGCATGTTGACTCTGTACTATCTGGAAGGCTATTCCACAAGGGAAATTGCCGAACGGGAAAAGCTCTGTCCGACTACAGTCCGTGTTCGATTGATGAGAATCCGGCGCCGGTTGCGGGAAAGAATCTGCGTTGCACAAGCTGCTTAAAGCGGGCTTTCTCAGCCACTATCAGCAGTGACTATTTACGGTCAAGTGACGGATGAGCGTCAAACATCTTTGCGAGAGAGGCCCAATCTCTTCATGAGCGCGTTCAGCGTCGTCCGTGGCAGTCCAAGACGAATTGCCGCCGCACTCACAACTCCGTTGACATCCCGCAGGGTGCGGAGGATATGTTCTTTCTCCATCTGCTCCATTGTCCCGCCAGGGGCAGTTGTGTCTTGGTCTTCACGGATTTCCTGAATTGGCGCTCTCAGGCTTGAGCCTGTAGTCAGGATCACCGCCCGCTCGACAAAGTTTTCGAGTTCCCGCACATTTCCCGGCCAACGCCACTCCACCAACGCCTTCATCGTTTCGGTTGGAATCTTCTCGATCTTGCGTCCCATTTTCTCGTTGTACTTGCTGGTAAAGTGTTTGACCAGAACCGGGATGTCCTCTTTACGGTCTCGCAGCGGAGGCGTTGTAATCGGAAATACCTTCAGACGGTAGTAGAGATCGCTTCGAAACTGCTTATCCCCCATCATCTGGGTCAGATTCCGGTTAGTTGCCGCCACCAGCCTGACATCAATCGGGATCGTTTTTGTGCCGCCAAGCCTCTCAAAGGCTTTCTCTTGCAAGGCCCTCAACAGTTTGGGTTGCAAGTCGAGCGGGATATCTCCTACCTCATCAAGGAAGAGCGTGCCACGATGCGCCATTTCAAAGCGTCCGATCTTTTGCGATAGAGCCCCGGTAAAGGCCCCGCGCTCATACCCAAAGAGCTCACTTTCCAGCAGCCCCGTGGGGATAGCCGCGCAATTCAGAGTGATGAAGGGCATTTTATTGCGCGGGCTCATCCGATGGATCGCCCTCGCCACCAGCTCTTTGCCGGTGCCTGTTTCTCCCAAGACCAGCACTGTCGCATCGGTCGGGGCCACTACTTCAATCTGCTGTTTTACCCGGCGCAAGGCCAAACTGCTACCCACAATCTCGACAAAATCCTGCTTGACCTCAACATCGATATCGGTAACGCTTTCAAAGCGATCGCGGGATCGAAGGTCTTGTACAAAGCTGATCCAGCGGAAGGGCACCAGCTTGAGCACTGCCGTCGATATCAGCACCGGAATCCTCGACCCGTCCTTATGAATTAGCTCTTTTTCGTATGGGGTGCAGGCACCAAAGCGCAGCGATTCTTCATGTGCCACTTCGTCGATTGACTCAAATTCGGCTGGTGTCAAATTATGCCAATTGAGGAGCCCTTCATCCAGGTCTTTGCGGCTGTAGCCCAGGATCTTGAGTAAGGCGTCATTGACCTCAGGAATGTGATCCAAGTCCCCGGAGATCACCCCAGTGATAGAAGTTTGCTCAGGAATCGGCCGGATGCGCTCTTGTTTGTGCCGTAATTTTTCATCCCGCTGATGCCGTTCGCTGAAGTCTCGTACCACCATGGCAAAGCCTTGCAATTCTCCTTCCAGGTTCTTTAATGCTGTCAGGATTGTGCTTGCCCAAAACCGGGAATTGTCTTCCCGCTTTTGCCAACCTTCAGTGACAAAATGACCAAAGGTCACCGCCTTATCGAAATCCTCTTTGAGTTGCCTGGACTGTGCTTCCGGGTCTTCGTATAGAAAGGACAGATGCCGATGCAACGCCGTAGCAGAATCGTAACCATAGGTGCGGGCCGCGCCTTCATACCATGCACAGACAGACCCCTGTGTATCGAGAAGGCAAAGGGCGTAATCCTGAACCCAAGCTGATACTCCGCTCTCGCCAAATGCCAGAACATGCCGCAAAGGAAGTACATTTGCCCGGGCCGTAAAGGCTAGTTTCCGCGGAGAACCGGCCGGCAAAGAAATTTCGAGTGTCCCTGTGTTGCCACCGATTTGCAGGGCATGCTCCAGGATTTGCTCGAGTTTAGGCTGGGCACCAGTAAGTATTGATCGCCCAATCGGCTTGCCTATCAGAAGCTCCCTCTGTACTCCGAGCAGCCGGGAGATTCCGGCGCTTGCCTCTGTGCATTTCCCCGAGTCATCTGCAATCAGGACGGGGACTGAGGGCTGAAAAATGATGGATCGAAGGAGTTTTTCAAGCTCTGCCGCCCCGTGCTCCTGCAACCAACTGGTGTCCAGCTTCATACCGACTGCGCTTTTCATTACAGGCCCCCTTTGCTATTGCAAGTCCCATTACCGGTCTGGAACTGTCGAACACAATGATCGTGAAGGATTATTGATGTGCGTTCTACTTCGCAGTCTAGTCTGAATGACATTCGGACGTCAAGCATTCCAACCTGATTCCAACCTGATTGGTCTGCCAATTGCATGGATAAGGCTCACAGGAGCAAGAAAATGCCTTTATTGAACATAGTTGTCATGCTGATCATCTTTGGCGTTGGCCTCTATCTGATCAACCGCTACATCCCGATGGCCTCCAGCATCAAATCGATCCTCAATGTATTCGTTGTGGTGGTGGTTTGCGTCTGGCTGCTGCAAGTGACCGGCCTTTGGACGGGCTTCAGTACTTTCCGGCTGAGCCGTTGATCTGATGACCATATCCAGTCAATCGACCCCAATTGGTCATTGCCGTCCTATGTACGGGAAAAGTTATAAGAATGTATCCGCTATTAGCTGAAAGCTGTTTGATCTTATGCGAGTGAAAGCAATGCCGTTTCTGGGTTCTAGCGCAAGGCAAGGGCGAAAGGTGCAGCGCACCGTCCAAACTCAGGCACGCGGCTCTACCATTCTCAACTCGCCTTTACTCAACAAGGGCACCGCATTTACCGAATCCGAGCGCAGCAGTCTTGGCCTCAGTGGTCTGCTGCCTCCTGGAAGCGGATCTCTCGATATGCAGGTCAAGCGAGCCTACATCCAGTACGACCGGCTTCCCGATATATTGAGCAAGAATGTATACCTGACGGCGCTGCATGACCGGAATGAGATTCTATTCTTCAAGCTGTTCTCCGAACATCTTCGTGAAATGATTCCCGTTGTAAACGACCTGACGGTTGGTCAGGCGATTGAACACTATCCCCATGAATTCAGGCGTCCCCGGGGACTTTATCTTTCGATCAAGCACCTGGACAGCATGCAGGAAGCATTTGCCAACCTGGAGGCAGGGCCTGACGATATCGACCTTATTCTTGCTACAGATGCTGAACAAATTCCTGGCATTGGTGACGCAGGCGTAGGCGGCATCGAGGTGGCGGTGGGTAAGCTGGCAATTTATACCGCTGCCGCCGGCTTTGATCCAGCCAGAGTCATTCCCGTCATGTTGGACGCGGGTACGAACAAACAATCACTGCTCGAAGACTCGCTGTATGTCGGGAACCGCCACCCGCGTGTTCGCGGCAAGCGCTACGACGATTTTATTGAAGCCTATGTCGAATCGGCCACAACTCACTTTCCAAGGGCAATTCTGCTTTGGGCAGATCTATCCACGCTCACGGGCCAGAACATTCTTGATCGATACCGCCAACGAATTCGCACGTTTAACGACGACATCCAAGGCAGTGGTGCCATAACACTGGCCGCCGCCATTTCTGCTGTCCGGATCTCAGGGGTGCCGCTGAAAAATCACCGGATCGTGATCTCCGGCAGTGGAAGTTCTGCAATCGGTGCTGCAAGGCAAATTCTAAGTGCCATGACCGGAGACGGCTACTCACCAGCCGATGCACAGGCAAAGTTCTGGTGTGTCGACCAGCGCGGGCTTATTACTACGGACAGATCCGTAGCTTCTACAGACTTTCCTGTTTCCTTCTTTCGTCCGGGTAGTGAATCCAGAGGCTGGCAGCGCGATTTCGATTCTGATGGCAATGACCTTGGCATCGGCCTCGCCGAAGTTGTGAATCGCGTCAAGCCCACGATGTTGATCGGAGCTTCGGGTGAGATGGACTCTTTTACCGAGTCACTCGTTAAGGATATGGCGTCCCACACTCTGCGGCCCATTATATTTACGCTATCTACGCCGCTGTCGTGCGCCGAGGCTAGTCCGGCCGATCTCATCGCCTGGACCGACGGCAGAGCCCTGATCGCCACGCGCAACTTTACACCTCCGATCACTCACAAAGGTCTAACTCACGTTATTGCCCACATCACCAACACTCTGCTTTACCCTGGTTTGGCGCTGGGGACCATCGTTTCCAAGGCTGTGCTCATCACGGACAAAATGATTGCTGCGGCGGCCAGTGCCGTATCAAGTCTGGTATCGGTGCGCCAGCCGGGTGCTTCGCTGCTTCCGCAAATGGATGACCTTCGCGCCGTGTCTCTCACCGTCGCTGTCGCCGTGGCAGAAGCCGCAGAGGCTGACGGGATCGCCGAAGCTAAATTTGGCGACATTGTTGAAGACGTGCAGGAAGCGATGTGGGAGCCCGAATACCGTCCAATCGAGGCCATATGAAACTGCACACCAAACTGTATTCTTCTTCTCGGCCTCTTCTATGGTCTCAGCTAGTGCTATTCACAATTTCTGTTTCCATGATTGCTTATTGTTGCTTCGTCCTCCTTGATAGGAGGATGCTTCAGCAGTCAAGGCAAACTCAATTTCGCAATCCAATCTCAACTTACGGCACCAATCCTGTGTGGGCTAATAAAGTTTTCGGCCGGATCGAAATCCCGAGTCTCGGCATCTCAGCCCTGGTTGTAGAGGGTACAAGCCCCAGTGCATTGCGGCACGCCGTTGCCCATATCGAAGGCACTGGCTGGCCCGGGCTACCTGGCAATATTGGGCTTTCCGCGAACCAGGATAGCTTTTTCCGGCCACTTCGCAATATCCGCAAGGATGACGTGATCAACATCACCAATTCTCTCGCAAGCTTCCAGTATCGTGTGGTCTCAACCAGGGTTGTCTTGCCCACAGATGCCGCCGTGCCTGCCTCCAGCTCTCAGGAGATTCTCACACTGGTCACTTTTTATCCCTTCTACTTTATCGGCCCAACCCCCAGCCGGTTTATTGTGCGAGCAGAACGAATTGACGAGCGAAAACTGCAGCCTTCAGAATGCCTATCCTGTTTCACGGATGCAATTCACGACAGCCTGCGAGCCAGGGCAACTGCGCCAGCGCAGCCGGTGAGGCACAGCCCGGTAGTAATGGCGCTCCGATGATCTCCGGTGGTATTGAGGTTCCTGTATGCGTCTAGGTCAATCGTCGAGAAGGACTTCGATTTCTTCAACAGGCCTCTGGCAGAGGGCCGGATCGCGCATAAGCATGCGGGCGCAAGTGTTCCAGCGAAGAATGGCGTCATCATTGCCTGGCGCGCGTAGAGCCTCGGCCTCTTCGTACCAGCGCATCGCCTCGCGCAGACATTCGTAGGCTTCAAAACCAGCGAAGAGAGAAGCCCGCCGCAAGGTAGCCGATGCATCGCGTTCACAGATCAGCCCGGAGAAATAAGCGCGATTGTAGGGATCGTGCAATTTAGGAAGTACCTCACGAGCTGCACTGGGCCGCACGCCCTGCGAAAACTGGTCTGTGCGGGAGAGCAGCAGGGCCACAAGTGCGTCTTGATTGCCGGGATCGACGCTTAGAATATCAAGGCAAATACTTTCTGCCAGCCAGGATTCATTGAGCAGTCGATACCGCTCCGTCTTGGCCAGAGCTTCAGGGATTGACTCACGTGATATTGGTTTCAGCTCAAACATGGAACACTCCTTCATGATTCTGCCTTGGAGGCTATCGAAACATCTTGAAAAGCCGTTTCAGCGGGTCGTAATACTCGTCAACTACGCGCTCTTTTAGCGGAATGATTGCATTGTCCGTAATCTTGATTTCTTCAGGGCAGACTTCGGTGCAGCACTTGGTGATATTGCAGTAGCCTATGCCCTGTGTGGCCTTGAGATCGGCGAGGCGGTCTGCAGTGTCGAAAGGATTCATTTCGAGCGCGGCGGAATAGACAAAGTAGCGCGGGCCAATGAACTCGTCTTTCAATCCGTGTTCACGCAGCACATGGCAGACGTCCTGGCAGAGGAAGCACTCAATGCACTTCCGGAATTCCTGCGGGCGGTCTACATCGTCCTGAAGGGCTTTCCATTGTTCATTGGCAGAGGGAGTAAATTTGCGGATGCCGAGCTTGACTTTGAAATTCCAGGAAACGTCGGTGACGAGATCTTTGATATGCGGAAAGGTTTTCATGGGCTCGACGGTAATCGGTTTGTCGAGCGGCAAGGCGTTCAATCGAGTCATGCACATCAGCCGTGGTCTGCCATTGATTTCCGCCGAGCAGGAGCCGCATTTTCCGGCCTTGCAGTTCCATCGAACCGCGAGATCATTGGCTTGGTTGGCCTGAATGTGATGCACCGCGTCGAGCACTACGATGCCTTCTGAGACTTCTGTTTCGTAATCCTCGAAGCGGCCTGCACCTCTGTCGCCGCGCCAGATTCGCAATGTTGCCGTTGACATGGCTATTTCATCTCCTCAATGATCTGCTTTAACTCTGCGGGCATTTCGATAATTGGGGTTCGTGTCAACACGGGGAGTCCGTCCGTGCCTTTGTGCAGGACGATGTTGAAGGAACCAAACTCTGCGCTCTTGTCGGGGAAGTCGTCGCGGAAGTGCGCGCCGCGACTTTCCTTGCGTTCCACTGCGGCGAGGGTGACTAACTCCGAGACGGTGAGCAGACTGGGGAGGTCCATCGCGGTGTGCCAGCCATTGTTGTAATCGCGATTGCCGGGAACGAAAACATTGCCGGCTCGTGTGCGCAGTTGGGCGATCAACTCAAGCGCATGGTGCATTTCTTCTTCGATACGAACGATTCCGACCTTCTCCTGCATCATGTCCTGCAAGTCATATTGGACGGCGTAAGGACTTTCGCCACCGTTGCGCTCGAAAGGGGCGAGAGCGGCGAGGGCGGCAGCTTCGATCTGGGTGTGATCGGCAATTCCGAGATCCTGATGGCTGGCAAATTTGGCGGCGAATTCACCGGCGCGACTGCCGAAGACGAGTAAGTCGGAGAGCGAATTGCCACCCAAACGGTTGGCCCCATGTAAGCCCGCTGTGCATTCACCAGCGGCGAAAAGACCGGGTACAGCGGACATTTGCGAATCGGGATCGACCTTGACCCCTCCCATCATGTAATGCGTTGTGGGCCCCACTTCCATCGGATCCTTGGTGATGTCAATGTCTCCTAGTTGCTTGAACTGGTGGTACATGCTGGGCAGCTTGCGCTTGATGTGCTCGGCCCCGCCGGGAATGCGCTCTTTGATCCAGGCGATATCGAGAAAGACACCGCCGTGAGGACTGCCGCGACCCTCGCGCACCTCGCGCTGGATGCAGCGGGCGACGTGGTCGCGAGTGAGCAGTTCTGGAGGGCGTCTGGCTTCTTTGTCGCCTTGTGTGTAGCGCCAGCCTTCTTCTTCATTGTCCGCCGTTGAACTCTTGTAAAGAGGCGGAATGTCATCGAACATGAAGCGCTTGCCGTCTTTGTTGCGGAGCACGCCGCCCTCGCCGCGGACACCTTCTGTGACCAGGATGCCGCGCACGCTAGGCGGCCACACCATACCGGTTGGATGAAACTGGACGAACTCCATGTCGAGTAGTTCTGCACCTGCGTGGTAGGCAAGCGAATGGCCGTCGCCAGTGTATTCCCAACTGTTACTGGTGATCTTGTAGGCGCGGCCGATGCCGCCAGTTGCCAGAATGACTGCTTTGGCTCTGAAGAGTTTGAAGCGGCCGCGTTCGCGATCATAGCCGAAGACACCGGCGATGCGGTTTCCATCCTTTAGAAGAGTGAGCACGGTGACTTCCATGTGGAAGTCGATGCCTTGATGGATGCCATGATCCTGAAGCGTGCGGATCATCTCAAGGCCAGTGCGATCACCGACGTGGGCGAGGCGGGGATAGCGATGTCCGCCGAAATTTCTCTGGAGGATGCCGCCTTCTTTCGTGCGGTCAAAGAGTGCGCCCCACTGTTCGAGTTCGCGCACGCGGTCTGGTGCCTCTTGAGCATGGAGCTGGGCCATGCGCCAATTGTTCAGATACTGGCCACCGCGCATCGTATCGGCGAAGTGGACGCGCCAGGAATCGCGGCTATCCACGTTCCCCATGGCGGCGGCAACACCGCCCTCTGCCATGACGGTGTGGGCCTTGCCGAGCAGGGATTTGCTGAGTACACCGACTTTGGCACCAGCGGCGGAGGCCTTTACAGCGGCGCTCAAGCCGGCACCGCCCGCGCCAATCACGAGCACGTCATGTTCGAATGTCTGGTATTCGTCCATCTAAAAAATTCTCCAGTCGTTCCAGATACCCATTGCGCAGAGCCTGATATACAAGTCGGAGAATCCAACAGAAAAGAGGCTAAACCAGGCAAAGCGCATATGCCGGCGGTTAAGGCACGAAGAGCCGTCATAGGCAGTTTTTCGCAGCGGCGATTTTGAGATGACATCGAGCCGTCCACCCACGAGGTGACGGAGTGAGTGGCAGCCCAATGTGTAGGAGCCAAGGAGCACCGTGTTGGCGGCGAGCACAAGTGTGCCGATGCCGATACCGAAGCCATCCGGGAACCACATGGCCAGCCAGACATCGTGAGCGAGAAGCAGAATGAAAAGGAGGGCCAGGTAGAGAAAATAGCGATGAATATTCTGGAAGATCAAAGGGAAGGCGTGCTCGCCGCAATAGGAGTTGCGCGGTTCGCCGACGGCGCAGGCGGGCGGGTCTGCCCAGAAAGCTTTGTAGTAAGCGCCGCGGTAGTAGTAGCAAGTGAAGCGAAATCCTCCAGGCGCCCAGAGGATCAGAAGAGCCGCGGAGAAGGGCATCCAGCCGGGCCACCAGGCAGGCTTGGGGCCAAACAGAGCGTGTTCTGAGCCGAGGAGTTCTGGAGAATAAAAAGGAGAAAGGTAGGGGCCAAAACGATAGTGCTCGCCCTGGAATGCGGCCCAGGTGGAATAAACAATAAAGGTGCTGAGGCCAAGGAAGACTGCCAGTGGAGCAAGCCACCAGTTGTCACGGCGGGTAGTGCGGCCGAAACGATTGTTCTTTAGGGGAACATCAATCAATGTCACAGTGGCACCTCACGTGCGAGGAATCTCAACATGCCCCTGAGGGCGTGGTCTAGCATATCCATCTGTGGGGCCGGATGCAAAGGGGGGGTGGGGAAGGTTTTATATACTTTGCGTAATGCTACGCCCTCTCGCTCTCCTTCTCTACTGCAGCACTTTGTTCATTCAGGCCCAGACCTCCACGTATGACATTGTGATTTCCGGCGGGCGGGTGATGGACCCGGAGAGTGGGCTGGACGGGATTCGAAATGTCGGCATCAAGAATGGCAAGATTGCCGTCATAAGCGCACGCCCCTTGCTTGGAGTGCGCATGATTGATGCGCGGAAGCTGGTTGTTGCTCCCGGGTTTATCGATCTCCATTCACATGGCATTAATAATGCTTCGAATGAATACCAGGCTCATGATGGGGTAACGACGGCATTGGAACTGGAGGCAGGGTTGCCTTCGGTTGCCGGCTACCTCAAATCGCGAGAAGGTAAGGCGTTGATTCACTACGGCACCACCGTCGCGCATGCCTCGGCACGGGTAAAGGCGATGAAAGAATTCGCTTCGACTCTTGGGCCGGATACGAATGCCCCGATGAGCGGGATTCCTCTGGCAGGGCGCAACGCCAGGATAAAAGACGATGAGGAGTACAGCAGGCTGGCGTTTCTGATGGAGCAAGGATTAAAGGAAGGCGGACTGGGATTGGGTGTGATTCCGGCATACCTGCCAGGGGCGACGCGGGCAGAGATCTTCCGTGTCTATCAAATGGCGGGAAGGTGGAAGGTTCCGGTTTATACGCACGTGCGGGGACGGGGCGAGGAAGGAGTGCAGGAGGCGATTGCAAATGCCGCAGGCAGCGGGGCCAGTGTGCATATTGTGCATTTGAACAGTTCGACTCGCGGATCGATTCCGCTGTCGCTCGAGATGATCGCGGGGGCTCGCAAGCGTGGGATCGATATTACGACTGAAGCTTATCCTTATACGGCTGGATCGACGTTTATTGAGTCCGCTATTTTTGATGATGGGTGGATGGAGGCCCAGGGAAGCAGTTATGGCGATTTGCAGTGGCAGGCAACGGGCGAGCGGCTGACCAAAGAAACCTTTGAGAAGTACCGCAAAGAGGGTGGGATTGTGATTCAACACAGCATGAAGCCGGAATGGATCCGGATGGCGATGGCTTCGCCGTTTGTGATTGTCGCCTCTGATGCGATGCCTTATGCGAAGGGGGCGCATCCGCGCGGCGGGGGAACGTTTAGCAAGGTGCTGGGTGAGTATGTGAGGGAGATGAAAGCGACGACGCTGATGGAGGCGCTGCGGCGAATGACTCTAATGCCGGCACAGCGATTGGAGGCGATGGCTCCGCAGATGAAGAACAAGGGACGGATCCGGGTGGGAGCGGATGCGGACATCACTGTGTTTGACCCCGGGACTGTGAAGGACACGGGCACTTATGAGACGGGCCCACAGTTTTCTAAGGGGATTACTCAGGTGATCGTCAATGGTGTGGCTGTGGTGGCTGACGGAAAGACGGGTGAGAATGTGTTTCCGGGGCGAGCGATTGTTGGGAATTACAGCTCGCGAAATTAGTTCGGACGAATACCGGGTGTCTTGACGCGGATGCTCCAGATAGTGCCTCCTGCGCTCACGTAAAGGGTACGCATGTCAGATCCACCGAAGGCTACGTTGGTGACTTCATCGAGTGGGACGGGAATGAACTCAAGTAGTTTACCTTTGGGTGAAAAGACGTAGACTCCGCCTTTCTTTTTGTCTGTCTCGTGCGGGGGATGGGGTTGGTTCAGACCGCCGGCTACAAAGAGGCGGCCTTTGGCGTCCATCTCCATGCCGTCCGGGCCGCGGCTGTCGCCCCAGTCGGCGATAAGCTTGCGGCTTTGGCCGTCGACTGAACCATCAGGGCGCAAGGAGAAGCGCCAGAGCTTTCTGTCTGCACCCGGATTGTTGTTATTGTTGCCGGCCATATAGAGATAGCGGTCGCCGGGGGAAACGAGCACGCCGTTTGGCCGGTCTACGAGATCGCGGCCCAGCACGCGCGTGACTTTGCCAGGGGCGTCAATTCGATAAACACCCTCGACGCTCATCTCCATGCTGTCACGATTACCGTAGCGTGGATCGCTGAAATAGATGCGGCCTTTGCTGTCCATTGAGAGGTCGTTGGGAGAGTTGAATTTCTTGCCTTCGTAGGATTCGGCCAATACAGTGATGGTGCCGTCGGTCTCTGTTCTGGTGACGCGGCGGTTGGTGGCTTCGCAGACAATGAGGCGGCCTTGCTTGTCGAAGAAGAGGCCGTTAGCACCGCCAGAGGCCTCGCGGAATACTTGGGTTGCGCCTGAAGAGTCGAGCCGGAAGATGCGGCCTTTGCCCGTGAAGTAGAGACTTCCCTTGCCGTCCCAGACGGGGCCTTCACTGCCGCCTGCCTCGCTTGCCTTAACGAGCTTCGCGCCTTCTTCTGTGATGACTCCGGCCATTGCCATTGCAGCTATTAGAAAGAACATGATTCGACTATTGACCTGGTTTCAGAAAGGCCAGCAGCCAGGCTTGAACCTCAGCTACTTGTTCGGGGACATTGTTGTGACCGGTTTCGAGGGCGAGGAGGAGCTTCTTTTGCGCCTGGATTACGTTGTAGGCGGAATACATTGAGGTTGGCGGACAGGTCTCATCGTTGTAGCCCCACGAATATAGGCCTGGAACTTTAAGGCGTCGGGCGAAGTTGACTACGTCGTAATAGCGCGAGGTCTCTATCTTTTCAGGTGTGCGATGGGCGAGTGGGCCTGCGGTGGCCCGGAACATGTGAGGCCAGCCGCCGGCACGGTTCTGCAGATAGCCAGTGACATCGGCGAGTGCGGGATAGTAGGCGGCCAGAGCTTTCACACGCGGGTCGAGTGCAGCGGTGACAATCGAGAGGGCACCGCCCTGGCTGCCTCCGGTGACGGCGAGGTTTGCTCCATCCCAATTTGGGCGGCTAGTAAGAAAGTCGTTAGCTCGTACGCATCCGAGATAGACGCGGCGGAAGTAGTAGCGATCACGGTTGTCGAGGCCGAAGGAGTTGTAGTTTAACAGGGCACCGGCACTGAGCGAATCGTAAATGGACTGCTCCAAGGTGACGGGGATGCCGTGGATGCCAACTTGAAGAGTGATGATGCCACGGGCTGCCATCTCCGCGAGACCTCGATAGGGGCGGACGCCAGCACCGGGGACACTGAGGAGTGCAGGATATTTGCCGGGAACTTTGGGCTCGCAGAGCACGCCGTAAAAGCGGGAAGGTGCCGTGTTCATGCCGACGTTCTGCAAGTTCACCTGAAAGCAGTCAGCAGCAGCGTTGCCGTACTCGGGGATTGGAGTAAGCCTGGCATCGATCGGTATCTTGGCGAGCGCAGCTTTGCCAGCGGCCCAGAACTGATCAAAGTCAGCGGGGTCTTGTTGAGTGGGTTTGATTCTTTCAGGCTGAAAGGCGGCGGTAGCCAGGCCCCGGTAAGTCTTGCCGTTAAGTTCGACTGTGGCGATGCAGCGGAGAAAACCGGGTTCATTCATCGTGCCGGCGTCGATAGTTATGCCGTCGGCAGTCAGGGTTGCCGACTGATCGACGTTGGGAGGCATCATCTCAGGTCCGATTTTGTACGAGACTTTCAGGCCGCTGAGGGCGTGGCCGTCCTGAACGGCGACAATGCGAAAACGGACGGGTTGACCGGGTTCATAGCGCCAATCCGCGTGATCGGTGGAGACACGCACCTGGACGGTGCCGATGCGGTCCTGAGCGATGAGAGGGAGAGCGAGGAGGGATAGAAGAGCAAATTGGAGCATGGCTTGAATTAACACAATATCGCGTGTTGGGCTGTGCTCGCTCGTTGTCTGGGATGAATACGAAAACACTTCACAAGAGTTATCGTCTAAACCGATGGGACATCCTCTGGCTTGGCGGGGATAAGATAGGAGCGAATTGGAGGCGCTTCTTCATGAGAGCTAAACTTGGATTCTTCCTGGTGCTGACGGCTGGTGCGCAGGAGATTGTTTTCGAACACGTGAATGTGATTCCGATGACGCGGGAGACCGTGCTTAAAGATTACTCTGTGCGCGTCAAAGATGGACGCTTTGTTGAAGTAGGGCCTGGCGGCAAAATAAAGATTCCTGCAGGTGCCACCCGGATCGATGGCAAGGGGAAGTATCTGACGCCAGGGATGGGTGAAATGCATGGTCATATCCCGCCTCCGGCTGCGCCGAAAGAGTTCATTGATGATGTACTGTTTCTCTATGTGGCCAATGGCATCACCACTGTACGCGGGATGCTGGGGCATCCGGGGCAACTCGATTTTCGCGAGAAGGCCAAAAGGAACGAGATTATTGCTCCGGCCTTGTATCTCGCGGGGCCGAGCTTTAGCGGAGCTACGGTGAAGAACCCGGCTCAGGCAGTGGAGCGGGTGAAGCAGCAGAAAGCCGAAGGGTGGGATCTATTAAAGATTCATCCCGGGGTGTCGCGCGAATCTTATGACGCGATGGCGAAGACGGCCCGCGAGCTGGGCATCTCTTTCTCTGGACACATTCCGGCCGAAGTCGGGATTCTTCATGCACTGGAGCAGAAGCAGGAAACAGTAGATCACCTGGATGGATACATCGAGTATCTCGACAAGCTGGGCTCGCCAATCACCGATGCGCAATTGGTGGATGTGGCGAAGAAAACCAAGTCGGCAGGGGCTTGGGTAGTGCCGACGATGGTGCTTTGGGAAACGATCATTGGTGCTCCCGATGCGGCCTCGTTGCATGCGTTTCCGGAGTTGAAATACATGCCTCGGGAAACAGTGAAGCAATGGACTGAGGCTTTTGCCGGCCGCCAATCGACACCGCAGTTTTCGAGGGTAAAGGCGCAGCGGGTTGCAGCAGATCGCAAGCGGCTGCTAAAGGTGATGGATCAACAGGGGGTGAAGATTTTGTTTGGGACGGATTCGCCGCAGCAATTTAGCGTGCCGGGGTTTTCGATGATAAGGGAGCTGAAATCCATGCACGAGGCAGGGATGAAGCCCTACGACATTTTGCGATCAGGGACAGCGCGAGTTGGAGAATATTTGAAAGCAAAGGACTCGTTTGGGACGATCGCAGTTGGGCAACGTGCAGACGCGATTCTGGTGGAGGCCAATCCGCTGGAGGATATTGGAAACCTGTCGAAAATTTCGGGTGTACTCGTGCGTGGGAAGTGGATGCCCAAAAGCGAGATTCAAGCAGGCCTTGAAAAGATTGCGGCCAGGAACGCAAAATAGCGCGAATACATCGTTGCAAACCTTTAGCGTCTAGGCTCGGAGGTACTTGTTAAAATGCTCAAGGGTGCGCTGCCAGGCGAGCTTGGCAGCAGCTTCGTCGTAACGCGGGGTGGTGTCGTTGTGGAAGCCGTGGTTGGTGCCTTCGTAAATATGGGCAGTATAGGTAACGTTGTTCGCTTTGAGGGCTTCTTCGTAGGGAGGCCACCCGGCGTTGACGCGAGCGTCATTGCCGGCGTAGTGGAGCATTAGCGGCGCTTTAATCTTCGGGACATCTTCGGCCTTGGGCTGGCCACCATAGAAGGGCGCACCGGCATTGAGATCAACTCCGAGACGGACAGCAAGAGTGTTGGTGATGCCGCCGCCGAAGCAGAAGCCGACTGAGCCTAGCTTGCCATTGCCATCCTTGTGGGACTTGAGCCATTTGGCGACGGCGATAAAGTCTTCTGTCATCTTGGGTCTGTCAATGCCCTGAAAGAGCTTGCCGCCCTTTTCGTCGTCACCCGGATAGCCGCCAGCGCTGGTCAGGCCGTCTGGAGCAAAGGCAATAAAGTTTGCTGCGGCAAAGCGGCGGGCGACGTCTTCGATATAGGGATTGAGGCCACGGTTCTCGTGAATCACGATGACAGTGGGGAGCTTGCCGGTGAGCTTGGCCGGGCGTGCAAAGACTCCCTTGATGTTGCCATTACCAAGTGGGGATTCAATAGTGACGACGTCGGCCTTGATGCGCGGGTCGTCTTTGGGCACTTGTTGCGCCCAGGCGTAATTGGGCTTCAGGCTCTCGTAAAGAGCGGCGACAGTTACGCCGCCAACGGCAAAGCGCTTGGCGCCCTCAAGAAAGTCGCGACGCTCAATGTCGCCATGTACATATTTGTCAAAGAGGTTGAGTAGCTCTTGGGGAAAGTCGCTTGCTTTTTTGCGTTCCATAAGATTTTGGGTTGTCCCTAGATTAACGCTCATAGGCAGTGCTTTGGTTACAGGGGGACTTCAGCAGCAGTAAGGATTTGCTCGATCACACGCCTCGTGGATTCGGAATGGCGCTGGCCGAAGCTAGCCTGAGCGGTGAGGCGTAGACGGTGAGAGAAAACCGGGACAGCAAGTTGTTTGATGTCGTCGGGGATCAGGAAATCACGGCCATCGAGAAGTGCGCTGGCTTGGGCCGCGCGATAAAGGGCCTGGCCGCCGCGAGGGCTCACCCCAAGGGTGACGCCTTCATGCGCCCGGGTACTTTCTACCAGTTTCAAAAGGTAAGTAACGAGATCTGGATCGACATGCACCGCTTCGACTTCCTGTTGGATCTGCTTGAGCTCATTGCTGTGAAGGATGCTCGAAAGCTTACCGGGCTTGAGGCTATCCCCGCGCAAAACAGCCCGCTCCTGTTCGTGGCTGGGGTAGCCAATTTCGATGCGCATCAGAAAGCGATCAAGCTGGCTCTCCGGTAAAGGGTATGTGCCTTGCTGCTCAGTGGGATTCTGAGTGGCGATGACCATAAAAGGATCAGGAAGCGGCATGGTGCGCCCATCCACCGAAACCTGCCCTTCACTCATTGCTTCGAGCAGAGCAGATTGGGTCTTGGGGGTCGCCCGGTTGATTTCATCAGCGAGAAGAAAATTTGCGAATACTGGCCCAGGACGGAATTCGAAATCCTGGAATTGAGGCCGGTAGATCGAAACACCAGTAATGTCGCCGGGCAGCAAGTCTGAAGTACATTGCAGGCGGCGAAAACTGGCATCAACCAAGCGGGCCAGCGACTCGGCGAGGGTAGTCTTGCCCACGCCGGGAACGTCTTCAATCAGCAGATGGCCGCGTGCGATCAAACACACGATGGTCAGTCGTACGGCCTCATCCTTGCCAAGGAGAACTTGCGAAAGTGCCCCTTTAAGGTCTGAGAGCACCGGGGTTTTGGCGAATTGCTTCATGCCTGTAATTCGAGTTTAATGCATGAGTCACAAAGTAATGAGACGATATGAGAGCCACATGGCAAATGAAGTTTGAGGAGAATCCCTATGGACATGCTTGAAGGACTCAAGTTGAAGTATCAGGATGCGATCGCGGTTGCGAAGGAAAAAGGCGTTGTGATTGCCAACCTTCACATCGAGGGCGAGAAGCTTTACATGAAAGGTACTGCGCCAAACGAGAACGCGAAGAACGATGTCTGGAACGCCGTGAAGGCAGTGGGCGAGAGCTGGCACAATGAGATCACCGTCGATCTCGATGTCGACACTTCTCTTCCCCAACCTGTGAAGCATTACACAGTTGTTGGTGGTGACAGCCTCTGGAAGATTGCTGCACATTTCTATGGCAACGGCTCTCAGTTTCCCAAGATCATTGCCGGCAACCCTGGCAAGTTGAAGGATGAAAAGAGCGTAATTCATCCAGGCGATGTGCTGGTGATCCCCGACTAGTTTTTCTGAGCTAAACAGAAAGAGGCAGGCCAAAGAGCCTGCCTCTTTCTGTTTAAGGCTGAGTTGCGGCCTGCTGGAAGGCGAGCCGGACCGGCGAGTCATCGGCATTTTTGAAGTTGGCTCGCTGGACCATGAGAATCATCGCAATTCCAGATTTCGGGTCGATCCAGGCTTGTGTACCATGCGCACCGCCGTGACCAAAGGTGCCCGGTTTCGACATCGCCGTTTGACCTTGGGGCTGTTGTACAACCCCGACAGCAAGGCCCCACGCATGGCCAGGAATAAAGCCGGCTTTGAGCTCGCCTGTCTGGTTGGCTGTGAGTTGCTCGAAAGCCTTGCCAGAGAGGTAACGCTTCCCGTCCAGTTCCCCGCCCCGCAGGAGCATGCGAGCGAAACGGGCATAGTCGGGAGCCGTTGAGTAGAGGCCACCGTTGGCGGCCGGGTAACGGTTCTTGTCGGTCGGAACCTTGCCGTGAAGTATAGGATTGGCGGCGTCGGTGAGTTTGCCGTCATCGAGTCTGGCAGGCGTTACAAGCCGCTGCATCTGTTTATCACTGAGGTAGAAGGTGGTGTCTTTCATCTTGAGAGGGCCGAAGAGGCGCTGTTGCAGAAAGTCTGGCAGAGTTTTTCCGGAAACAACTTCAATGACACGTCCGAGGAGGTTGATACCAGACTGGCAGTAGCGCCACTGGGAGCCTGGCGCGAACAAGAGAGGGCGGTTGGCAGAGAAGTCTACCAGCTCAGCGAGTTTGTTTGCAGTAGCGAGCTGTTGCGGGGTGGCTTCGGGCAGGCCAGAGGTGTGGGTCAGCATGTGGCGCAGCGTCACCGGGGAATCCGCGAATTCTTTGATGTGCTTGCCGAGAGGGTCATCAATCATGAGCTTGCCTTCGTCCTGCAGCATCAGGATAGCGACACCGATGGTGGGCTTGGTCATGGAGGCAATCCAGAAGATGGAGCGCTTTTGCAAGTTCTGCGTCTTCGCCGCGCTGCTGTAACCGAGGGCGGCCAGATGCGTGATTCCGGTGGGTGTGGCAATGAGTGTGACTGCGCCCGGAACCTCATTTTGATCAATCATCTTTTGCATGGCAGCGGCAATTTGTTTGTCGTGTTGGCCAGCCTGGAGCAAGAGCGGAAAAAGCAGTAACAGGGTGCGGATCATAGTGCGTAGTTTACGTTAGCCTGAAGACTGGATGGCAATCAGTGTACAGATTTTTGGTGTGAAGGGTTCGCCCGCGACTCGGGCGGCCGAGCGGTTTTTCAAAGAGAGGCGAATTCAAATTCACTTTGTGGATTTGAAGCAGAAGTCGATGTCGGCGGGAGAAATCAAACGCTTCATGGACAAGTTTGGCGGCCTGATGGGTTTGATGGACATAGAGTCAACTGAATTTGCCGAGTCTGGGCTGGCTTATCTGAAAGCTTCCGATGCGACGCTGATGCAGCGGATCGAAAAGGAGCCGAAGTTGTTGCGTCTGCCCTTCGTGCGCGGTAGCAACAAGCTGGCAGTGGGGCATGATGAGGATGGCTGGAAGACGATGCTCGTTTAAGCTTCGCCAGCTTCTTCGGCCAGACGGGCTAGCTCTTCGTCGGAAATTTCAGTTGAGAGCAGGAGCTGTGCTGCCTCGAGATGTTCAGCATGAGTGACAAGGTCGATGGGTGCATTCGGATCGATCATGGACATCCCTGGTTTTGTAGCACCAGCAATCCAGACAGGGATCTCTTCCTGGCGAAGGAGGGTCACTGCGAATCGAGCTTCGGCAAAAGTATCGTAAGTGGCAATGTGGACAAGATCACCGTCGGCAGGATCTGGATATCCGGCAGCGATGATGCTTTCGTCGGGCGTCTCGGTGGTTGGCCAGGATAGGTTGCGCGAGGCAAGTTCCTCATCGTAAACAGCTTTGGCCTCTTCGGTAAGGTCATCAGGATTGACTTCGAGAATGGCTTCGTCGGTGAGGTTGGTGAGGTGTTTGCGGAGCAAGTCTAGGTTGGTCATGACAGGAACTCCCAGTCTATTACTTCCAATACTCGCGGTCGAGGCTGCGGTACTGAACAGCTTCAGCAATGTGCTTGGCCGCGACCTGTGTTTGCCCAGCCAAATCAGCGATGGTGCGTGAAACCTTGAGCAGACGATCATGAGAGCGGGCAGAAAGGCACAGTTTACGCACGGCCATCTCAAGCGTGCGCTCGCCTGAATCGTCGAGCTGACAGTGCTCACGAAGCTGCGCCGAAGGGATGCGGGCGTTTAGGTGGCCGCGCTCGAGTTGTGTTGCCCGGGCGGCTTCGACTCGTTCGCGCATCGCCGCAGAAGAAACTCCGTCGCCCTGGCCCCGGAGTTCTTTGTAATCCACTGCAGGCACCTCAATGTGGATGTCAATCCGGTCGAGCAGAGGGCCGGAGATTTTTCCAATGTAGCGCTGGATTTGAGAACCCGTACAGCGGCATTCCTTGGTGCGATCCCCATAGTAGCCGCACGGACAAGGGTTCATCGCGCCCATCAGCATCAGGTTGGCTGGAAAGGTGAGCGACATATTGGTGCGGGCCAGCGATACACTGCCTTCTTCCAAAGGCTGACGGAGGAGTTCAAGGACGTTGCGGTTAAACTCTGGAAGTTCATCCAGAAAGAGGACCCCGTTGTGCGCAAGCGAGACTTCGCCGGGCCTGGGCGTACCGCTACCTCCCCCGATCAGACCCGCGTCGCTGACCGAATGGTGAGGCGAGCGGAAGGGGCGGTCTTTCAGAAGTCCTTCACCTTTGGGCAGGACACCGGCAACGCTGTGAATTTGGGTGGTTTCAATGGCTTCAACGAAATTGAGTTTAGGCAGGATTCCAGCCAGACGCCGGGCAAGCATCGTCTTGCCAGAACCCGGGGGCCCGATCATAAGCAGGTTATGCCCCCCGGCAGCGGCAACTTCGAGGGCACGCTTGGCGATGGTTTGGCCACGGACGTCTGAGAAATCCAGATGATTGCGATGATCGGCGGGTAGAGTCTGGCCAGAAATGGGACGCGCCGGTGATATGCGGTCGGGCTGTGTGAATAGACTGACAGCTTCGCCGAGGTGCCGCACACCGTAGACATTTACGCCCTCAACCACGGCGGCTTCAGCCGCGTTTTCTTCAGGTACGACGACGTTTGGGATCCCCATCTTCCGGGCACAAACGGCCATCGAAAGCGCTCCGCGTACAGGACGAATAAACCCGTCGAGCGAGAGTTCTCCCACCATCAGATGTTGCTCGCTTTTGCGAAAGACGCCCATCGCGCCAAGTATGCCCATAGCCATCGGAAGGTCAAAACCAGCACCTTCTTTTCTGATGGTGGCTGGGGCAAGGTTGATGGTGACAGATCGTGTGGGGTAGCCGAAGCCGGAGTTGAGCAGCGCACTTTTAATGCGTTCGCGGCTCTCGCGAATCGCAGTATCGGGCATGCCAACGGTTATGAAATCGCGAGAACTGCCGCCCTGAGCCATGTCCACTTCGACATCGATCAGGTGAGCATCGATTCCATAAACAGCAGCGCTGCGGGTGCGGTAAAGAGCCATGTCTTATAGAAGTGAGGTGAATCTGAAGAATTTCTCACTTGATTTTATGAACCAAATTCAATGTGGTTGAATCAAGACAAGAAAGAATGTATGTCTAATGCTCTACTCCAAACCGATATCGCCCATCGATATCTTCCACCGCCTTTATCATTAGGCTTTGCCTCAGATAAATCGAAGGTGGAAGCGTGTCTGGCGGCACTGCTAAGCAAGGGACTTGAGCCAAGCTGGAATCCGGTTCCAAAGGCCATGGAATACGCCGTGATGGGACAGGCGCAAAGGGTGAGGCCCATCCTTGCCTTACGTGTTGCCCGGATGCTAAAAGCAGAGACAGATGACACTTTGCGAGCAGCCGCAGCGGTGGAATTGATTCATAGCGCTTCGTTGATCATTGACGATTTGCCGTGTATGGATAATGAAGAGATCCGGCGTGGCCGGCCTGCGGTTCATTTGCAGTTTGGGGAGCCGACCGCGATTCTCGGCGCTTTCTCGATGGTGGCGATGGCAGCGCGAACAGTAATGGAGACAGCATCTGGGGAATCGGAATGCCAAAGATTGCGACGCTTTCAATTGGCATTGCTAAGGACTCTCGATTGCAGTTCTTTGATCGGGGGTCAAAGCATGGATCTGGCGCTGGCCGGAGAGGAACGCAATGCGCAGCGATACGCCGTAAACGAAATGAAGACCGTCCCTCTATTCAAATTAGCTGTCGAGGCGGGATGCGTTTCGTGTGCTGACGGTGTGCCAAAAGACCTCGAAGCCTTTGGCCAGCACTTTGGCGTGGCCTTTCAACTGACAGATGATTTTCTCGATGGCGAACTTGAAGAACGGAAGATTCTTGACGAAACCTATGACCACTGCCGCGCCAGCCTCCAAAACTACGGAGCGAACGCTGAACCTCTCCTCGAACTTGTCCAATACCTTGCCCAAAGAACGAGTATATAAAGCAGTAGTGATTGGTAGCGGATTTGGCGGGCTTGGGTCTGCCATTCGACTGGCGACGCGCGGCTATGACGTAACGATGCTTGAAGCTCGCGACCAACTGGGCGGACGGGCCTATGTGTATCGTCAGGATGGTTTTACCTTTGATGCCGGGCCAACAGTCATTACGGCTCCATTTCTGATTGACGAGTTATTTGAAGGCGCTGGCCGCAAGACATCAGACTATGTGCAGATTGTGCCGATCGATCCGTTTTATAAGATTGAATTCCACGATGGTACAAGTTTTGATTACAACGCGGATGAGGCGGCTACGATAGAAAAGATCCGCAAGATGGCTCCCGGCGATGTCGACGGTTATCAACGGATGATCCGGGCGGCAAAGGCGATTTTTGCCAAAGGTTTTGTGGAACTGTCGGCTAAACCATTCCTGAAATTCATGGATATGGTAAAAATCGCCCCTGATCTGATCAAGCTTGAGAGCCATCTAACCGTCTACCAGTTCGCCTCGCGCTATGTAAAAGACGACCGTTTGCGCCGCGTATTCAGCTTTCATCCACTTCTTGTAGGTGGCAATCCATTTAGCACCACCTCCATCTATGCTCTGATTCATCACCTCGAGCGCGAATGGGGCGTGCATTATGCGATGGGCGGTACGGGCGCCGTTGTGAGTGGCTTGGGTAAGTTATTTGGAGAATTGGGTGGCAAGACAAGACTGAATACGGCAGTGAAGCGGATTCTTGTCGAAGGCGGCGAGGTGAAGGGCATCGAGACTGAAGCCGGCGAGAAGATCGAGGCCGATATTGTTGTTTCAAACGCCGATGTAGCTACAACCTATACCCAAATGGTGCTACCCAAGGATCGGAAGCGTTGGTCGGATGGCAAGTTGGCCAGGATGAAGTACTCCATGTCTTTGTTTGTGATTTATTTTGGCACTAAGAAGAAGTATGAGAATCTGGCGCACCATACGATTTTTTTATGTGAGAGATATCGAGAGTTACTAACTGATATATTTGACCGAAAGAAGTTGCCGGATGATTTTTCTATGTATCTGCACCGGCCGTCTGCCACCGATCCATCAATGGCTCCTGAGGGCTGTGACTGTTTTTATGTCCTGATCCCGGTGCCGAATCAATTGAGCGGCATTGACTGGAACAAAGAAGCCAAGCCGTTCCGTGACCGCGTGATGAATTGGCTGGATGCCAACTACATGCCCGGTTTGAATCAGAATCTGGCAACCGAGCGGACCTTCACGCCACTGGATTTTGAAACGACCCTGAGAAGCCATGCCGGCGCGGCTTTCAGCTTTGAACCAATCTTTACCCAGAGCGCGTGGTTTCGACCGCATAATGAAAGTGAAGACGTGAAAAACCTTTACTTTACAGGAGCGGGAACCCACCCCGGAGCAGGAATGCCCGGCGTACTTTGTTCAGCGAAAATCGTTGAGGATCTGGTGTGTCAGCGCCTTCCGCTCCGTTGAGCGACATCGACGGGTTGTACCGGGAGGCTGCGAAGGCAACCGAGGCAGGGTCGAAGAGCTTCTACTTTGCGACGCGATTCTTTCCGAAGGATCTGGCCCGGCGGGCCTATGCCGTTTATTGGTTCTGCCGCACTACAGATGACCTTGTGGATGAAGCCCCCAGTCGCGAGGCAGGTGAATCAGGGCTAAACCAGTGGGAAGCCGAATTGCGCTTTGGATTGCAGGGCGGCAAAGTCTCTAATCCAATCC
>JAYSVS010000001.1:0-8778 GCA_043718395.1 Acidobacteriota bacterium | reverse complement strand
GTTCTGGCCGACAGCTTCCAAGACCTGTTTTGCGAGTTCGATCTGATCCAGTTGTGACTTGGCTGGCGCGGCCGAGAAGCTGTCAATGCCACTGGTGAGTTGGGCGATACGCTGGGTGAGGGCGGGAAGCTGAAACTTCGGTTCTGGCTTTGCAAGGCGCTCTTTCAATTCTTCGGGCGAGGGAGGCGGGCCACCGCGGCCGCCGGCGGCGAAGTTGGGACGCAGCTCGTCCAGTTTCCCCTTGAGGTCAGCGGCAAGTTTGGCGAGGCTGGCCGGAGGCTTTGCAGCATCAGGGCGCTTCCAGGAATCCATCGTGGCCTTGAGTGCCGTATCGACCGTGCTGAACTTTCTGCGAAGCTCGGCTGCTCGCCGTGACAGCTCCATCAGGCTATTGATGGCAGCGCGGCGGCTTTTGCGGTCTGCATCGCTAAACCAGGTGATGCGAGGATCTTCTTCGACGATGAAGGTCTTGGTGACCCTGGTGTTTCCAAGCGAGATCTCAGCCGTGTATTGGCCGGGGTCGACACTTGGCCCAGCAAGTGCTGTACCTACGTCCGGGCCACCACCTTCGGCAAAGAGGGTGGCTTGTTCCACCTCTTGCGGCGTAGGTGCAACGGCACGATCCATGCGCAGGTTCCAGACGATGCGGTTCAGGCCCGCGTCAAGATTTGCAGTTCGCGTTGGAATGTTGCGAACCAGCTTGCCGGCGCCATCAAGGATTCGAATCCTGACATCTTTCGGGTCTGGCTTGGAAGCGAAGTGGATGTCGAGGATGGCTCCAGCAGGCGGGTTCTTGCCGAAGAACATGTCGTGACCATCGAAGCCGCGCTTGCGGGCCAGACGCCACACGATGGCTGGGCGGACGTCGTAGAGTTGCACAGCATCTGGCGTTGGCTTAGCTTGTTCGAGGGCGGAGAGGCTATCAAGAATCCAGACCGAGCAGCCGTGGGTGCCAAGCACCAGATCGTTGTCGCGCGGGTGGATCGCGATGTCGTCTACCGGGACCCGGGGCAGATTGTTCTTGAATTCCTGCCAGGTGTCACCGGCATCGAAGGAGACGTAAAGACCGAACTCGCCGCCAGCGAAGAGCAGCTTGGGGTTCTTGGGATGTTCCCGGATCACGTTCAAGACGCCGCCTGATTCCGGGATGCCGGTCTTGATGGCCTTCCAGGTCTTGCCGAAGTCAGTGGTCTTGTACATGTAGATGCCGAAGTCGTTGGTGCGGTGGCCATCGAAGGTGACGTAAGCTGTGGCCTGATTGTGTTGAGAGGAGACGATGCGGCTGACGTAGGTGCCCTTGGGGACGCCGGGGACGTTAGCTACGACGTTCTTCCAGGTTTCGCCATCGGTTGTGACGTGGAGGTTGCCATCGTCGGTACCCGCCCAGACGATGCCGGCGCGCGTTGCGGATTCACTGAGTGTGGTGACGGCAGGGTAGTTGGCAACACCGTCGTTGCGGGCGAGCATTGTGCGATCAGAAACACTCTTGCCCATGATCGAGAGGGTGTTGCGATCAGTATTGGCGGTGAGGTCTGGGCTGGTACGGTGCCAGTTGTCGCCCTGGTCAGTCGACTTAAAGACGAAGTTGCCACCGTAGTAGAGAGTCTTGCGATCATGCCTGGAGATCGTGATTGGGGAGTCCCACTGAAAGCGGAATCGGTCCATAGTGTCGTTGTCTTCGCGGGGGCGGATGGAGCTGGCTTCGTGGGTGCGGAGGTCGCGCCGGGAGAGGTTGCCATCTTGTGATTCGGCGTAGACGATCCAGGGTTCTTCAGGGTCGATCTGGGCGTAGAAGCCGTCGCCGCCCTGAACCTGGTACCAGTCTTCATTGGTGATGCCGTGGCTGAAGGTGGTGGCTGAGGGCCCGCACCAGGTGTAGTTGTCCTGAAGGCCGCCGCAGATCTTGTAGGGCCTGGCGTTGTCGAGGCCGATCTCGTAGAACTGGCCGAGGGCAATCTGGGCGCGATTGTCCCAGTGGCGGCCAGCATCGCGTGAGAAGTGGATGCCGCCATCGCAGCCATCGACGATGTTGTCAGAGTTAGATGGGTCGATCCACATGGCGTGATGATCAGAGTGCAAATTCGAGCCGCGTTCAGTCTTGAAGGTCTTGCCGCCGTCTTCAGAGTAATGAAGACTGACGCCGAGAACCCAGATGCGCTGGTCGTTGTTGGGGTCAATGCGGACGTTGGAGAAGTACATCGGGCGGGGATTGGTGTTGGACATTTTGGCCCAGGTTTCGCCCTTGTCGTCGCTGCGGTAGAGAGCGGGTTGCTGCGATTCCACCAGAGCATAGACGATGTTGCCGTTGCGGCGGTAGACGTCGAGACCGATGCGGCCCAGGTCTTCTTGAGGAAGGCCTTTGGTGAGTTTCGTCCAGGAGGAGCCGCCGTCGGTGGTTCGATAGATGGCGCTGCCGGGCCCGCCGCCATTCATGCCGAAAGGGGTGCGGCGGCGCTGGTAGGCTGCGGCAAAGATAGTGCCGGGATTCTGGAGGTCCATGGCGATATCGTTGACGCCGGTGTCTGCGTTGATTGCGAGGGCTTTGGCCCAGGTCTTGCCACCATCGATAGTTTTGAAGACGCCGCGTTCTTCGTTTGGCCCCCAGAGGTGGCCGGCGGCAGCGACATAGACGATGTTGGGATCGGTGGGATGGATGAGAATTCTCCCAATGTGGTGGGTGTCTTTGAGCCCCATGTTGGTCCAGGTCTTGCCACCATCGGTTGACTTGTAAACCCCGTTGCCCCAGGAGGAGCTTTGGCGATTGTTCGATTCGCCGGTTCCAACCCAGACAGTCTCCGGCTCTGAGGGAGCGACAGTGACATCGCCTATAGAGGAGAGGGATTGATCGTCGAAGATTGGGTCCCAGGTGATGCCGCTGTTGACGGTCTTCCAGACTCCGGCCGAAGCGGTGCCGGCATAGATGGTGTTGGGGTTGGATTCGACCACGGCGAAGTCATCGATACGTCCGCCCATGTTTGCCGGTCCGACTTCGCGGAATTTGAGGGTTTTGAAGTGGGAGATGCTCTGGGAGTAAGCAGCAGGAAGGAGCAATAGAAGTGTAGTGATGGCAGCCCGGGTCATCTTGCTGTTGTAGCAGAGATTGGTGGAATTTGTCGCGTGCTCTCAAGTGATGCCTGCTTTTGGAAGCAGTTGAGGATTGCGTATATGCATTGCCGGTGTATGCTACTGACATGAATCGTCGCGACTTTCTCAGAGTGTCTCAGGCTGGCGCACTGGTTGCTGATAGCAGAGCGATAGCAGCGCCTGCCAACAAGCGGAAACAGATGATGGATTGGCTTGCTGGCAAGCCTATGCCGAATTACACGCCTGCTGCATTCTTTCTGCATTTTGGCGATCCATACAAGGCCGGAGCTGCCGCAACCAAACGCCACCTTGAGTTCTTCCAGCAGACGAACATGGATTTTGTGAAGATCCAGTTCGAACAGACCTATACACGGCAGGAGTTTCTGCAGAAGCCGGCGGATTGGTCGAAGCTCGCTTTGCGCAAGCTCGATTTTTACGAGCCTCTTCTGCAGACCGTGCGCGAAGTAGTGAAGTCGAGCAAGAAGGATTCATTGATCCTGATGACGCTTTATTCACCGTTCATGTGCGCAGGACATTGCGCCACATCGCCCTTGCTCAAGCAGCACCTCGAAGAGAATCCTGAGGCGGTGAAGAAGGGCATGGAGATTCTGACCGAGAGCCAGATGCTCTTTGTGCGTGCCTGTATCAAAGAAGGGATTGACGGGTTCTATATGTCGACGCAGGGGTCTGAGGCGAAGCGGTTCAATAGCCCGAAGATATTCTCTGACTATGTGAAGCCCTATGATCTGGTGTCGATGAACGAGATCCAGAAAGCTTGCAGCTTCAATATTCTGCATGTTTGCGATTACGTGGCACCTTACGCCAACTACGATTCTGTTTATGATTACCCTGGGCATGTCATCAACTGCAATGTCAGACTGACTGAGAAAGAGATGTCGGCGCAGGAGATCTCAAGATTATTTAAGCGGCCCTTTATGGGCGGAATGGACCGGCATGGAATTCTCGCGAAGGGGAGCCCAGCAGAAGTTGAAGCCGAGATCAAGCGGGTGGTCAAGAGCTGGCCCAAGCAATTTATACTTGGGGCCGACTGCACCGTGGAGGGAGAAACCGATTGGAAGCGGCTTCGTCATGCGATCGGCGTTGCCCACAGCGTTGGGGCCTAGCGAGCTGAAGGGCCGGAACAGTCTTCAGCCTTGATCGGAGTTTTCACGCACTGAACAGGTGCTCTTCAGCCCGGCTTTAGCTTGAATCAGGAAGGATCTTTGCCTCTGGTGGCTTGTACTGCCGATAGTATGCCGAAGCCCACAAGGACCATGGATCCCACAACAATCCATTGAGTAGAAATATGGAGAATCACTGCTCCATAGATTAATCCTGCAATCAGCAACAAGAAACCAGCAATGTAAATTCCGAATGACATTAGATCCTCTTTGAAACATTTCTGACGATGCAATTTTCGGACCGTCTGCTGCTCTGTAGCAACCGCAGCGAAAGGTGGGCAATTTCACTGGATCAGGCCCAGATTCCCTTTTCTAAAAATGACTATATGAAGTCAAGTGACCAAATATGGTCAATCGCCCTCCAGCTCATTCAGCGAATCCGTGCTGCTTGCGATGGTGTGCCGCGTCGTAGCGTTGCGTTGTCTTGAAGTGCTCGTAGCGGCCGTCGCCGGAAACATCTTTCAGCCGTGAGCTGAGCGTCTGCAACTCTGGCGCGGTCATCGGCTTGAAGCTGCGGGCCATCGCGAGTGCCCGGTTGAGGTCTTCCATGTTTGCCAAGCCCACAACCTGCGTGCTGATGGGCTGCGAGAGGAAGTAGCGGTAGCACTCTTCAACCGTGACTACACCGTCCTTCAGCATCCGTGCGTCCCCTCCACAGCCCTTCATGCCGATGACACCAATACCGCGCCTGGCGCATTCGGGCATCACTTCGTGGCGAAAACTTTCGAAGCGATAATCCATCACATTGTTGGGCATCTGGCAGGCATCGAAGGGAAAGTTGAGAGCCAGCATCTTGCGGTGGATTCGCGGGTGCTTATGCCCTGTAAAGCCGATAAAGCGGATCTTGCCTTGCTTCTTGGCTTCAATGGCGGCGCGGAGCCCGCCTTTGTCCTGCAACATCTCCGGGTCGTTGTAGTAGTTGCACTCATGGAATTGCCAGAGGTCGATCACATCGGTTTTCAGGCGGCGCAGGCTGTCTTCAAGGTGCTTCATTGCGCCAGCATAATCGCGATCGCAGACCTTGGTCATGAGGAAGGCTTTCTTGCGATAGCCATCCATGGCGAGAGCCTTGCCCATTACTTCTTCAGCGCGCCCATCATGATAATCCCAGGCATTGTCCATGAAAGTTATGCCGTTGTCGATGGCCGCGTGGACGATGCGGAAGGATTCGCTCTCTTCCTTTGGGCGGGCCTGATGGTGGCCGCCAAGACCGAGAATCGAAACTTGCACTCCAGTCTTGCCCAGTGGGCGAGTGGGGATGCCAGATGCAGAGGATTGAGATTGCAAAGATTCAACCAGCGGTAAGGCCGCCGCACTGGTGATAAAACCACGCCTTGAAGGTGTCATTTCGAAAGTAGCTCCTTGTCATGGTCATTGTATAGCGCCTTGCTTGGTCTTGGTCTGGAGCGGGTATAGAATCCGTAACATGACTCGCCGCGATTTCCTCGATAACGCCAAGTACCTTGCTACTGCGGGCGTTGCTGCATTGTGTTCGACTGAAGGCTTGCTCGCGCAAGCGCGTGAGAAGGCAAAGCCACTGAACATCAAAATCACAGACCTCAAGACCTTCATTGTGAATCGCGGCGGAACCAACGGAGTCAATTATGTCTTCGTCAAGATTTATACGAATCAGGGGCTTACAGGCCTTGGCGAAGGATCCGTCACAAGCAAGGAAGCGACAGTAGCCGCAGCTATTGAGGAGCACAAGCGCTATCTGGTGGGCCGTGATCCGGCCGACATCGAGATGCACTGGCAGGCGATGTACCGCTGGCCTCGCTGGCGCGGAGGACCAATCCTAAACTCAGCTATCAGCGCCGTTGAAATTGCTTTGTGGGACATCCTCGGCCAAGCCTTGGGCCAACCCATCTGGAGGTTGCTGGGAGGCCGTGCGCGCGACCGGGTTCAGATGTATGTTCACGCCAGCGGTAATTCACCGCAGGCTTATGCGCAGGCCTGGTTGCAGGCCAAGCAGGAAGGCTGGACCGGCTGCAAAGCGGCGTTCATCACGACTCAGGGAGATGTGATTGACCCGGTACGGTCAGTACGCGAGGGCATTGCCAATCTCAAGGCAGTACGACAGGCAGTGGGCGAAGACTTCCGCATTTGCATTGACGTCCACGGCAAGACCACACCGACGATGGCAATCGACTTCTGCCAGCGAGCAGAAGAATATCGACCCTTCTTTGTCGAAGAAGCCACGCAGATCGAAGACCTTGATGAGTTGGCACATCTGCGTGCTTCAACAAGGATCCCGCTGGCGACTGGCGAGCGTCTCTTCACAAAATACGGCTTCGCGCCGATCTGCCAGCGTCACCTTGTGGACTACGTGCAACCCGACGTCGTACACTGCGGCGGCATTCTTGAGATGAAGAAAATCGCGACTATTGCCGAAGCCTACCGCATCGAACTCGCGCCACACAATCCACAAAGCGAAGTAAGCACGCTGGCATCCCTGCATGTTGATTTTTCAACTCCTAACTTTGCCATCCAGGAGATCACCCACCGCGGCAATGAGCAGTATTGGAAAGACCTCTTCTACGGTGGTGGCATCAACTACGACAAGGGTTTTGCCGAGGCCCCGGATCGTCCTGGGCTTGGAGTCAATCTCGATGAGAAGGTGGCGGCGTTAAGGCCCTATCAGCCGCATAACCGGCAGCAGTTGCGCTTCCCTGACGGCGGCATCGCCGACCACTAGAAACAGCCTACTGGTATTGGACAGTCGTCTGGCTGTAGGAGACCCAGGTGATCGAGCCATGATCGAGGCCAATTGCGGCGAATCGCGCCGGAAGCGTGAAATGCTGCACGATCAAAACCCCGGTGGGTGCGTTGTCGGGAGGAAACGTAGTGCCGGCAACCAAAGAGGCCATGACGTCTCGCGGGACGGTGTAGCGGCCCGCTTCCACTCTTTCGGTGCAACCGAAGGCCGTAGCGATTTCTGCATTGGGTCCATAGGACGCACCCTGAATGATTACGAATCCTCCCGGAGTTCCACCTCTCCAAGTCACCGTCAGAGGCTGGTTGCGCGGCGCTGCAGAGATTGTCGTCTGTTCGTTCCAAACCAGGGGGTCGGAAGCGACAATGCTGGCTTCGGCGGGGCCAATGTCAGGTCCACCGGGTACCTGGAAGCGGAAGGTACCTCCGGTTGCCGGGATAAACAATTGAGATGGATTGGTGGAATCAGTTCCAGAAAATAGAAAGCTTAGTGTCTGTTGCCTGGCCAGAGTTCTGGTATTGCCATTCGGGAGTATCAATGTAACGGCGGGGCCAGCGTCGAGAAGCTTCAAGATTGGAACATTGAAAGAATCTCGCGTTTTGAAAGCGGTTACGACACAACCGGGATTGGCAAATGCGCCGGCACCATAGTTGTTGGAGTTAAAGGGCGTGTAACGCAAGAATTGGGTAGTTGCGGAATCCTGGGTCGTCATGCGGGCCGGTTGGCTGCCGAAGGCTGGGCTGTAGGAGAGAAACTTTGATAAGTAGATCCAGCCGAGGTTAACCTCGGTCTTGCCGGTCCCGAGCAAGCGCTGGACATCCTCGGCGGGCGTAAACCAATCGGTACAAACGCGGCCGGTAGTGGCAATCGGGATCGATGCGAAGTTGCTTATGTAGCTGCCGGTTTTTGCATACGCCGAGGCGTAGCAGCCAGAGACGCCTTCTGGAATCTCAACGGCAATCTGATCGAGCCCTGGAAAGCCAGACCGGCCGTGATAGATCACTTTTGCTGACTTGTTGCCGATATAGAATTCGAAGGGAAGCCTGTCGAGATTCTGCGGTGAAGCAATGGGGCGAGTTTCGTCATTCGGGTCGGGGCCTTGACCCGTACCCCAGAAATAGACAACCTGCCCAGGATTGGCGGCAGCGGTGGGGGTGATGTATTTGTAGTCGAGATCATAGACAGCAGCGCTACCAAAACCGTTGCCACCAAGCGTCAGAATTCCGAAGGCACTCTGCACTACCGTCAGCGCAAAAGTGGCACTCGTCTGGCCGTTGTAGGTAACCGTCATGCTGCCAGTACCAACCGGAGTGGCGGACGGAAGAATCGCAGCAATCTGTCCGGCCGAGACATAGTAAGGGATGGCCTCGGTGGTGCTGCCGCCGATTGTGATCTTGATCGATACACTCCCTAGATTGCGATTGAGTGAAGGGTTGAAAGCCTGCTGCTGCAAGACAGCAGGCCCGATGTTAACTCCGTACAGCGTGAAGATAGAGCCTTGAGCAATCGCGTAATTCGGAGTGCCTGGGATGAGATAGCTGTAGTTGTTTTGGATTCCGGTGATTCGAGGCTGGGCCATCGAGATGCCGGCGAAGATGAGGCAGAGTTGAGTGATCGTTGCGAGTTGGGTCATCGGGTTTATCCCAAGATGGAGCAAGTCTACACCCGATGACCCGTTGTTTGCTTGTCTAGCACTTTGACTGTGAAGTTGCTCAGCGATTCTGTCACCCCCTAACTGCTCAGGGATTCTGTCACCCCCTGCCGAAAAGAGAGAGTGACATTGAGCCAAGAGCAATTGCA